>DEQS01000028.1 GCA_002360555.1 Chloracidobacterium sp. UBA3360 | reverse complement strand
GCCTTTTCGATATCGCCGCCCGCCGCTTGGAGCAGACGGAGCAGGATGTTCTCGACGTCTTCGCCGACGTAACCGGCTTCGGTCAGGCTGGTCGCATCGACGATGCAGAACGGCACGCTAAGCTGGCGAGCAAGCGTCTGTGCAAGCAAAGTTTTACCCGTACCGGTCGGGCCGATTAGCAGGATATTAGATTTTTGCAGCTCGATGTCAGAGCGGCGTTTGGCAAGCTCGATGCGTTTGTAATGCTGATAAACAGCGACGGAGAGCCGTTTTTTCGACTCGTCCTGGCCGATGACGTACTCGTCCAGAAATGCCTTGATCTCCTGCGGCTTGGGCAGGTTTGTCCGCACGGCGGTCGTGCTGGTCTGCTCGTCATCGTTGATGATCTCGTTGCAGATGTCGATGCACTCGTTGCAGACATAAACGCCCGGCCCGGCGATCAGTTTCTTAACGTCGTTCTGCGATTTACCACAAAACGAACAAGTGAGCAGCTCTTCTGGACTTCGGAATTGGCTCATAAAATAAGTGGCCCTAGGCAGTGGCAGTGGGCAGTTTTGGCATTTCCTGCCTACTGCTGCTGCTTACTGCCGCTGTTACTTCTCTCGGTGCTCTATCACTTCATCGATCAAACCATACTCTTTCGCCTGTATCGGCGTTAGGATGCGGTCGCGTTCGACGTCGAGTTCAACCTGGTCAAATTTTTGGCCCGTGTGATGGGCAATGATCGTCGAGGTCAGCGTACGCATACGGATGATCTCTTCGGCCATCAGGCGAACGTCCGTTGCTTGTCCCGAAGCACCGCCCGACGGCTGGTGGATAAGGACGCGGGCGTTGGGCAGCGAAAATCTTTTCTTAGGTGCACCGGCACAGAGCAGCAAAGCTCCCATCGACGCACACTGGCCGACGCAGATCGTCGTCACGTCGTTTTTAATGAACTGCATCGTGTCGTAGATCGCCATACCGGCCGTGATCGAACCGCCCGGGCTGTTGATGTAGAGATTGATATCGCGTTCGGGGTCCTCGGCTTCGAGAAACAGGAGCTGCGCGACAATTAGGTTTGCCACCTGATCGTCGATCGGCGTGCCGATAAAGATAATGCTGTCTTTGAGAAGCCTCGAATAAATGTCGAACGCCCGCTCGCCCCGCGACGTTTGCTCAACAACCATTGGTACTAACATATTTTTTTCTCTCTTACCGGAATACTAAATACTTTAGACAATACTTGAATTGTACGATGATAAGTTGTTGAAAATATGGCGATTGCCTATATCGGAAATCGATTTTACAACTTTTCAAAGAAAAATCAAGCGTTAAATTATTTCGCCGCCTTTTTCGCAGCGGGCTTTTTCTTCGCCGCTTTCTTTGGCTTTTCTTCAGCCTCGGGCTGTGCCAGCGACTCATCGACCCATTCGCCCTTGGTGATCTTTGCCTTTTCCATGACGGCTTCGATGGCTTTGCGGGTCTTTAGATTGTTTCGGATGTTATCGACTCCGCCGCCCTGTTTTTCGAGCGAATCGCGGATCTCCGCAGGCGTCGCACGATAATACTCGGCCATTTTGGCGATCTCTTCGTCAACCTCGGCGTCGGCGACCTCGACCTTTGCCATCTCGGCGACCTTATCAAGCAGCATCGCCCCGCGAACGTCACGTTCGGCCTGCTGTTTCATATTGCCATATGCCATCTCGATAAACTGAGCCTCGACCTGATTTAGATCGACACCGCGTTGCTGCATGTCCTGAGCAAAATTATTGAGCAGGTTGCGGGCCTGATTTTCGATCAAAACGCCCGGCACCTCAAACGCATTGTCTTCGATCAGCTTTGCGATCGCATTATTTCTATCGCGGGCATCGGCATCACTTTCGGCCAATTTTTCGAGATCTGCACGCAGGCGTTTGCGAAGATCGGCCAGCGATTTGTAGCCCTCATCGAGGCTCTTTGCCCACGCGTCGTCGAGCTTTGGCACCTCAGTTGTGCCAACCGATTTGATCTTTGCTTTATAATGGACTGTCTTTCCGGCGAGAGCCTCAGACGTAAATTCCGCCGGATAAGAGACGGTAAATTCTTTTACGTCATCCTCTTTTACGCCAACGAGGTTTTCGCTAAACGACGGCTCGATGCCCTCGTCACCAAGCTTGACCTCGAGGTCATCAGCCTTGATCGGGTCGCCATCAGGCTGATCTTCAAATCGGCCCTCGATATCGGTCATGACCGTATCGCCAAGCTTTGACTTGCGGCCCTCGACCGGGATCAGAGCGGCTTCACGCTGCAGGCGTTCGGCGATAAGGTTTTCGATCTCGCTTTCATCGACCGGTTTTACGCGACGAGTAACGGCGATACCCTGATATTTTGGCTCAGGGATCTCGGGCATGACCTCGACATGAGCGTGTACTTTCAACGGCACAGAGCCATTGATGACGACATTTTCATGATCGTCGAGGTGAAGATGCGGCTCGGCCAGCGGGTGGAGCTCGTGTTCCATGATCGCGGCAGACACAGCTTGCGGGATAACCTCCTGCAGCACGTCGCCCTTGATCTCTTCTTTATAACGCACCCGGATAATATCGACCGGAGCATAGCCTTTGCGAAAGCCCGGGACATTCGCGCCTTTGGAATATTTTTGACTGACACGGGTATACGCCGCCTTGAGCGTTGCCGCGTCGATCTCGATTGATAGTTCTTTTTGAGTAGGTGAAACTTCCTTTAATTCGCTTTTCATTTACAGAAAAAGGATAGCACTGTCAGTTGTCAGTTGTCAGTTGTCAGTGGACAGTTGTTGAGCTTATCTAACGCTTTTCGAGCAAATAGCCGGTGCCGCTGTCCTAAACTGACAACTGACCACCGGCTACTCACTACTGATTTTGGTGCCGAGGGCGAGACTCGAACTCGCATGTCTTTCGACGCTAGTTCCTAAGACTAGTGCGTATACCATTTCGCCACCTCGGCATAATGGCAAGTAAAGAATCTACCGAATCCTGCCCGTATTGTCTAGCGGACTATTTATGCAGATACTTTTTATCGTATTCGTCCCACGACATATTTATGTCGCCGGTCCCAATACCACCGTAAGGATCGCCGCCGAGAGCTTTGTTTTCGGCCTTTCTAAAGAGCCTATATCCGCCGTATCCGATCACGCCGATCAGCCCGAGCCAAAATACCCACGAAAGCAGCGTGCCGATCCAGCCGAGTGCCCAGAGCAGCAACATACCGACAAAAACGAGCCCGATCGCACCGAGAATGAGTTTGATGATGTTCATAGCTTTACCTCCGACTATGCCAGTTTATACGAAATCATCCGCGGGATGTTCGCACGAATTTTGCCGCTATCGTATAATTCACGTTCATAGGGAAACTGACCATTTTGACCATCGCAGAACTTACAACCAAGGATGTCGCAGAGCAGATTAACGCCAAGCTTTTTGGCGACGGAGCATCGAACGCATTGGACGTAACGCATGATTCGCGACAGGCTCGGGAAGGCACGCTATTTGTCGCGATCAAAGGCGAGACTATGGACGGGCACCGTTTTGTCGAAGACGTGATGCGTCGCGGTGCCGCCGGAATTATCTCAGAATACGATCCGCCCGCCGATTTTGCCGGAGCGTGGCTCAAGGTAGAAAAAGCCCGCGAGGCACTAGCCAAAGCCGCGACCGTAATCAATGGCGATCCGTCGCACCAACTAGACCTTGTCGGCATAACCGGCACCAACGGAAAAACGACGACGACATATCTGTGCTTTGCCCTCGCTGAGGCCGCAGGCCAGCGTCCGGCAATGCTCACGACCGTCGAATACCGCATCGGCGAAAAGAGCGAGGAAGCCGTACGAACAACGCCGGAGGCGTCCGATACGAATAGATTTTTGCGAGAGGCCGTGGATGCCGGATGCACCGTCGCCGTGATGGAGGCCTCGTCACAGGCCATCGATCTGCACCGCTGCGACTGGCTGCGATTTAAGATCGCGATCTTCACAAACCTCACCCAGGACCATCTCGACCACCACGTCACGATGGAAAATTATTTCGACGCGAAGAAAAAGCTATTCGACGGACGGCTTGGCGAACGCCCGGGTGCAAGCATCATCAATATCGACGACGAATGGGGTGTAAAGCTGGCGGATGAATTGCGAGGAGATGGCGAGAAAGTAGTAACGTTCTCGCAGCGTGGCGATGCTGACCTGTCCGCTACCGATATCAAGGTCTCTCTGATCAAAGGCACGTCATTTGTGCTGAAAACATCTGCGACTGAGGTTGCGGTCACTTCCCCGCTGGTCGGACGGCCGCATGTGTATAACATGCTCGCGGCGACGGCGACGGCGTTGGAGCTAGGATATGGCCTTGATTCGATCGTAAAGGGCCTTTCGACCTGCGTTGGAGCTCCGGGACGTTTTGAGCGTGTGCCGCATGAAGGAGATTTTGCTGTCGTTGTCGATTACGCTCACACGGATGACGCTCTGTTGAACACGCTAAAAACTGCACGAGAACTAACCGACGGACGGATCATAACCGTCTTTGGCTGTGGCGGCGATCGCGACCGTTCAAAACGCCGCCCGATGGGCGAGGCGGCCGGTGAACACAGTGATATAGTCGTTATAACATCTGACAATCCGCGTAACGAAGACCCGCTAAAAATTATCTCTGAGATCGAGGTGGGCGTTAAAGAAAAAACGTCTGTCTATGAATTGATCCCCGACCGCCGCGAAGCGATCTATCGTGCGATAGCCGCCGCGAAATCGGATGATGTGATTATTATTGCGGGAAAAGGACACGAAAATTATCAGATCATCGGAGCCGATAAATTTCACTTTGACGACCGCGAGATCGCCCTCGAAGCCCTTGCACGTCGCAGCGAAGAGTCCTAACCGCCTTCGGTTTTGCGGACCAATCCTACCAACAGCTCACGCTGTGCCGCCGAGAGCGGGTCAAACTTGATCCCAAATCCTATCTCGAAAACATGATTGGCGACCTTGCCGTCAAACTGCACCTTCATCCCGTCGGCGAGCGGCACGAATATTTTCACCTGCTCGCCGTCCGTCACATCGCCCGAGCCCAGCACAAAACAACCGTCGAGACTGACATCGCTGAGCGTGCCCATTGAGCGGCCTGCCGCTCCTTGCCACTCAACATCGACTTCGACCGGATAACGATTTGTACCGCGGCGCTCGGTGCCGCTGCGTCTGTCTTGGGACATTAAGCCTGATCTTCTCCTTCGGGCAAATTCTCTCTCTTACTATTAAAGTAATAAAAAACCGGCAATCCCAACAAGATCAGCAACGAGCCTGCAAATGACGAGGTCTTGCCGATAGATTTGAGTCCTTCGCCGACATTGCCGGCTGAGATGCTCGCTAACCCTTCGGTCATAAGCGGCAGGTCGTTGGAAAACGTCGTGTAAAGTAGCCATCCCGCAACGATCAGAAATATCACTGGTACGACCGGATAGCCCCACGCTTTATAGGGACGTGCAAGCTCCGGATACTTTCGGCGATATAGAAATATCGACGATGTGACCAACGCGTAAAACACCCACGAACCGAACACGACATAGTCCGTCAGGATGTCGAACGAACCCGACATTGCCAGAATAATGGCAATTCCGCCCATCAAAAGCACCGATGAAACGGGCACGCTATTGATCGAAAGCTCTGCAAATGTGCCAAAGAAAAGCCTGTCTTTCGCCATCGCATACGGAACACGAGCTCCCGACATCAGCGACGTGTGCAGCGTACCGAGCGACGACAGCATCAAGCCGACCGTGAAAAATGCTGTCGCAGCCCCGGTAGCGATGCTGGCGACATTGCCGCCGAAGAACATACTTACCACGACCTTGGCGACCGATGAATTCTTCGAAACTGACGCGATAGTTGTCGGGTCAAGTACGTAAAAATATGCGACGTTTGCGACCACATAGAGGACGATGATCAATATGGTGCTACCGATGATCGCGAGCGGGATATTGCGGTTAGGGTCTTTGACCTCGCCGGCAACAAACGTCAGATTATTCCACCCGTCATAGCCCCACAAAGCACCCAGCATCGCCGCCGCAAATCCGCCAAGGAACGAATAAGTCGGCGAACCAAACGTCACAGCCGCCGCGACGCCTTCGCACGTGCCGCCGCTGTTTAGCATCGAAAAATGTGAGAAATTGCCGCTGACCAGAACAAATGCACCGATCGAAACAAACAAGATCAATGCCATTTTTACAAACGTCAGCACCGTCGCGATCTGTCCCGTCAAGGTAACCGACGCACAGTTTAGCGTTGTAAAAATAACGATCACCATCACCGCCACGAGTTGGAGCGTGGTGATCTCGATCGACGTGCTGCCTAGAGGAATGGTTCCTATTGTTGCCGCTAGTTTATTATCGAGAAAATCATTTAGGCCGATCGCAAACGCAACTGCTGCTGCTGCCTGGGAACCCGGCCGTGCAATAAATATCTGCATCCAGCCGTACAGGAAACTCGAAAGTTTGCCGTAAGTATCGCGTAAAAACACATACTCACCGCCAGCCTCGGGCTTCATCGCGGTCAATTCAGCATAGGTCAGTGCCCCCGCGAGCGAAAGCAACCCGGCGGCGATCCACGCAACGATCACCCAAGTCGGGCTACCGACGTTACACGTCATCACACGCGCCTTTAAGAAAACACCGGTGCCGATAACGTTGCCGATAATAACCGAAATCGCCGCTATCAGGCCGATGCCGCGGATCAAAGTTTGCCGTTCGCTGATGTCAATATTCATATATTTCGCGAGGAGATGACTGGCAAACATCTTACGCTAAACTGCCGTCCGAGTGAAAGTTTATTCCGTGATAAAATCGCGGCTGTGCGAGAGATAAATATCACGGCTGACGAACTGGTAGCGTCACTGCTCCGAATTTCCGAGACGGAATGCGTCTGTCTGCTCGACAGCTGCGGCGTCGGCAACCTCGGCTCTCATTTGCTGATCGCCGGGATCGATCCCGTCGAAACAGTGGAAATATCAGATGACGATCCGGCAGAAACACTGGCAAAGATCGATGAATACACATCGTCCGATCTTGCCTGTATCTTCTCTATTTCTTATGACTTTGGGCAAAAGTTGCTTGGATTGAAAACCCGTGAAAAAGAATTTGGCGGCTTAGCCGAACCTGACGTATTCGTAGCGTGTTTTGACGTACTTGTGTTTCATGATTACGACACGGGAAAGACATTTCTGACCGGAAACGATGACAAATTTGACGCGATCTGGTCAAAACTGACTTCGAGCATAGAAAACACGGGATTGGACACTGATACTTCTGCCGCCGAAATAACGTTTAATTTCACCCGCTCGTCCTATATCGCTTCTATCGAAACCATCAAAGAACGCATCCGTTCCGGCGATACGTATCAGACAAACCTGACCCAACAGCTTTCGACATATCTGCCCGACGATCTTTCGACACAACAGATATTTTTGCGGCTAAGACGCGACCATCCGGCACCGTTTGCGGCATTTCTCAAACGGCAGAATTCGACTGTTGTGTCTGCGTCGCCTGAACGATTTTTTAAGGTCGATGCTGACCGAACGATCTCGACCTCGCCCATCAAAGGCACACGTCCACGCGGGGCGACCGAAGCCGAAGACAAAGCACTTCGACAAGAATTACTTACCAGCAAAAAAGACCTTGCCGAAAATACGATGATCGTCGATCTACTCCGCAACGACCTTGGCCGTGTATGTGAATACGGAAGTGTCGAGGTCGAAAAACTTTGTGAACTGGAAGAGCACCCGACCTTTCTTCATCTTGTCTCAACTGTTAACGGCAAGCTGCGTGAAAACATAAAAATGTCGGAAATACTTCGTGCCGTTTTCCCTTGCGGGTCGATCACCGGCGCCCCAAAGATCAGCACAATGCGGATCATTGACGAGATCGAGACCGCTCGAAGAGGCCTTTCAATGGGCGCGATCGGGTATTCAATTCGAAATTTGAAATTTGGAATTCCCAACTGCATCGACTTGAGCGTCGCGATACGAACGGCGGTTATTCGCGATCAAACGATGACTTTTAACGTCGGTGGCGGCATTGTTATCGACAGCGATCCGGAAAGCGAATACGTCGAAACTCTTACCAAAGCCAAAGCCCTACTTGCCGCCATCGGCGGAAAACTTTCCTAACGCATTTGGAACAAACCGCTCCCTAGCGGTGTCTAAACCTCCAGACCTCAATCCAGCCTGAAAGGAGAATTTGGATGAACAAACCCAATATAAACGTCACGCCGCTGATCGATGTACTGCTTGTCCTGCTGATAATTTTCATGGTCGTATCTCCGTTAAAACCCAGCTCGTTCAAAACTAAAGTTCCCTCAGAGCCAAAAAACAATAAAAATCTAACTGACAATCCCTACACCTTGGTCGTGACGGTCAATTCGGATTCCACCCTCAGTCTCAATCACCAAGCCGTCGGAACAACTAACGAATCCGCAGCCCTTGTTGCTCTGCTAAAAGACACATTCGCCGCCCGCATTGCCAACGGCAATATTTCCGAATCCTTTGGCGACGACCCTGAGCGTCCTATGTCCGACCGTATCGAACGCACCGTGTTTATCAAAGCTCCGACAACGATCAGTTACGGCAGCGTCGCCCGTGTGGTCGATGCAGCAAAGCTTGCTGGAGCTTATCCCATCAGTTTGCAGATCGACAGATTGGACTGACCACTGATTTAACCGAAAACGCCCGGTGTGTTATACTTCCGGAGTCAAAAGACGTAGGTCTTTAGGCTCCGGACGTTCGCTTCAATCATCCACATTTTTGTTTCGATGGTGAATTACTACGACATCCTCAAAGTGTCACCAGAGGCTACTCATGCCGAGATAAAATCGGCGTATCGGCGTCTGGCGCGTAAGCTGCACCCCGATTCGCATCAAGGCTCGGAGGAAACCGCTCTAAAATTTGCCGCCATTGCCGAGGCGTACGAGGTGCTCGGCAATCACCGCGAACGATCCCGCTACGACAAGCGAATGCTTGAGGTAACGGCGAGTATGAACGGCAGCGATTCAGTTTTGGGTTCGACCAACCGGCATGCCCAACGTTGGCGTCAGATGGTCTATGAAAAGCGTTATAACGACATCATCGACCGGATGATGGCCGAGGAACGCCGCGAGACCGAAGCTTTTCAAAAGGTGATCTACCCGCTCGTGGCTCTGTTTGTGTCGGCAGTATTGGTCACAGCTTTTCACCCGAAAATATTCGCTGAGTCGACCGTAATCGGCAGGCTTGTCATTGTGACTTTGTTCATCATCGGCATTATTAATCTCATACGCCGCATCCGCGATGGTTTTGAGCGGTACACCGAGACGGACGATAACATCCACGATTCGATACTCGATGAGAGCGAACGCAAGCAGAAACCGTATTCGCGGTTGCTTGCGGCGGTCGTCCTTAGCGGTGGATTTATGCTGTGTCTTGGGGTAGGATTGCTCATCGGCTGGCAGTTACATTTTGCCGCCGAGTTGATGCCCAATATGTTTGCGGACACGCTCCGGCCCGAATTTATCTTTTATCCGCCGATAGTCACGCTATTCGTTGACCTAATGCACACGCTGGCGTCCCGGTTTGACCGCTAAGACTCGCCTTGACAGACCGCACATCGGAACATATACTCTAAAGTTTGTTTTTATTGTATCGATTCCGAGGAAATTATAAATGGCTAATCATAAATCAGCAGAGAAGCGCGTAAGGCAAAATGCCAAGCGCAAAGAGATCAACCGCAGCAACCGTTCCAAATTGCGCACTTCGATTAAGAAGCTTCGCACCGCAGTCGCCGGTAGCGACAAAACAGGTAGCGTTGAGCTACTCACTCCAACCGTCTCATTGATCGATAAAGCGGTCAATAAAGGCATCATTCATAAAAATACAGCCGCGAGATATAAATCGCGTCTCACCAAACATGTTAATGATCTCGCATAGTTTCTAACCTCGCAATCGATCGCTTTAATACAATAGGCGGGCCGTATATCACGGTCCGCTTTTTTTTGTTAAAATCATTCGCAAAATGGCGGAGCAAAAGAAATACAAATATTTTGACCTGATAATGGCGGCATTCGTGGCTGTGCTTTTATGCTCGAATCTGATCGGCGTTCACAAAGTGTCGTCGGTCAACTTACCGCTTTACGGCGAATATATTTTCGGCACCGGCGTCTTGTTCTTTCCGCTCAGCTATCTTTTCGGCGATATCCTTACTGAGGTATATGGTTACGCCCGTTCGCGTAAAGTGATCTGGGCCGGGTTTGGTGCGTTGATATTTGCCTCTTTGATGGCATATATCGTCACGAGTTTGCCGGCGGCAAAGACAATGTCGGCGGAACAGCAGGCGGCGGTAAATCTTATCTTTGGGCAGACGTGGCGAATTGTAATTGCTTCCCTTACAGCATTTTGGCTGGGTGAATTTGTCAATTCTTTTGTCCTCGCGAAGATGAAACTGTGGACAAACGGCAAATATCTGTGGATGCGAACGATCGGCTCGACTTTTGCGGGCGAAGCGGTCGACAGCCTCATCTTTTACCCGATCGCGTTTCTCGGTACGTGGTCAAACGAACAGGTCATTAGCGTGATGATAGGCAATTATTTCATCAAGGTATTTTGGGAAGTCATCGCAACGCCGTTCACCTACAAGATCGTCGCATTCCTAAAACGTGCTGAGCACGAAGACTACTACGACCGCGAGACCGACTTTAATCCGTTCACTCTAAAGACCTAGCAACACTTTCGGCCAATGAAATTAACGCTCACAACGCCGATACTTGAATTGCCGCGTCACGAGGTTGCGAAATTGACGGCCGCGTTGTCGCGAAAGCTCGCCGTCGCTCTTGCAGGTTTTGCCGACAAGACTTCGCCCGACGACGTTACCGTCGAAGACCTCCTCAACTATCTCCCGACCCGATACGAGGACCGTTCAAATTTTCTGTCGCTCGAAAAGCTCGAACCCGACATGGAAGCCGCAGTCGAGTTGTATGTAAAAGTTTCTGGCGGCTTTCGCGTCGGTAAAAATCGTCACCCGAAACAGCCGCCGCTGTTCCTCTTTGAGATCAGCGGAGCAGACGCTGCCCGTCAGCAAAAGCCCGTCATAGTCAAATGGTTCGTCTCGGGGCGAAACGCCGGCGATATCGTTAATTGGTACACCGACCGTTTCCGCCAAGGCACGCGGTTCGTCGCCTACGGCAAATGGGAGTGGGACGACAAACGCAACACCTATGCTCTGATGGTCAACAAACCGGACGAGATCGAGATACTGCCGTCCGACGCCGCGCCACTTGTGTCAGCCGAGAATCTCATCGAAGACCTTGGCAATCCCGAATTTGCACCCGTCCACACCGCCCGCCGCGTTCCGGTTTACCGCAAACTCGGCGATCTGCAGACAAAACGCCTGCGCGAGATCGTCTATGACGTTTTGCAAAAACTAGATACTAAATCCGTTATCGACGAGCTGCCCTCCGATCTGCTTGAGCGGCAAAACCTTGCGACTCGGGCACAGGCGTTGGCCGAAATACATTTCCCGCCGGAGGATTCGTCGATCGCGGAATATGAGATGTTTCGCAGCCCGGCGCATAGGCGACTGATCTTCGACGAATTCTTTTGGCTGTCGTTCTCGATGCAATTGCTACGGGGCGAACGGCAAAAAGAGCCCAAAGGCACGGTCATCGAGATCACAGATTCGACCAAAGAGCGTCTAAAAAGCATTTTGCCATTTACGCTGACAGGCGCTCAGAAAAAGGTGATCGGCGAGATATTTGACGATCTCAAATCAGATGCTCCGATGAACCGTCTGATCCAAGGTGATGTCGGCAGCGGTAAGACGATCGTTGCGTTTCTCGCGATCTTTGCCGCGATGGAAAACGGCTATCAAGCCGCTCTGATGGCACCGACCGAGATACTGGCGGAGCAGCATTTCCGAAATGCACAAAAGATATTTGCCGACAGCGGCTATCGGGTAGAGTTGCTTATTGGCAGCACAAAAGCAGCACCAAAACGAAAGATTCAAGAAGCTCTTGCCGCCGGTGAGATCGATCTCATCATCGGCACGCATGCGATCATCCAGGACGCTGTCAGATTTTCAAAGCTGGGCCTTGCCGTCATCGACGAGCAGCATCGCTTTGGCGTGCTCCAGCGGGCTCAGTTGATGGCATTGGGATTTAATCCGGACGTGCTCGTGATGACGGCGACGCCAATTCCCCGCTCGCTGGCGATGACCGTGTATGGTGACCTGGACGTATCGATCATCGATGAGATGCCGCCAGGCCGCACGCCGATCAAAACCGTCGTGCTCGGCGAAGACCAACGCCACGGTGTTTATCGCGGCATCGAACGCGAGGTAAAGCTCGGCCGACAAGTCTATATCGTCTATCCGCTGATCCAAGAATCGGAAAAGCTCGACCTCAAAGCCGCGACCCTGATGTACGAGGACATCCGCACCAATATTTTCCCGCAATACACCGTCGGGCTGCTCCATGGCAGGATGAAACCCACCGAAAAAGAAGAGATAATGTCCGAATTTGTCGCCGGCAATCTCGACATCCTCGTCTCAACGACGGTGATCGAGGTCGGCGTTGATGTGCCTAACGCGTCGCTGATGGTCATCGAACACGCCGAGCGATTTGGGCTGTCGCAACTGCATCAATTACGAGGACGCGTCGGTCGCGGGGCCGAACAAAGCTACTGCGTTCTGCTCGCGGGATTTAAGCGGACCGCCGTTGCAAAAGAACGTCTCGGGATAATGGAACAGACGTCCGACGGATTTAAGATCGCGGAAAAAGATCTCGAGACACGCGGCCAGGGCGAGATACTTGGAACACGGCAATCGGGCATTCAAAATTTTCGCATCGGCAATATTGTCCGGGACCTCGACATTCTCATCTCGGCCCGCAAGGAAGCAGAATTGTATCTCACCGAACGGCGTCTTTCATCCGAAACATCTGAACTCGTCAAGATCGCCCGCTCCGACAAAAATGTAAGACTCGGCAGCATCGGCTGAGACAAATAAACTCCGCTTTTGCCCGCAACGCTACGATTCCCTACACTATCGTTTATGCGTGTCATCGCCGGTATCTATCGCGGCCGCGTGCTCAAAAGCCCGCCGGACAACAAAACGCGGCCGACCTCTGACCGTCTGCGCGAAACTCTATTTAACATCCTAGCTCCGCGTATTGATGACGAAACGCGATTTCTCGATCTCTGTGCCGGAACGGGTGCGATCGGCATTGAGGCTCTCTCACGCGGAGCGGCGTTTGTGACGTTTGTCGACAGGTCGAAAAAGTCGTGTGCTCTGATCGAAGAAAATCTCGACAAACTTGACGTGTCTGAAAATACGACCGAGATCCTCGGTCTCGATGCTGACAACTTCACCGGACGCGAGCATATTACGGGTTGGGATATTGCATTTTACGATCCGCCGTATGAGGCTGATTATTCGATCGTGCTGCACGAGTTTGGCTTTAGCTCTAAACTGCTCAATGACGGCGGTTTGCTGGTCGTCGAACATCACTCAAAAAAACATATCCCGGACGAGGTCGGGTCACTTCGCCGCTGGCGGATACTCAAACAAGGTGAGACTAGCCTCAGCTTTTACGAACGCGACTAATGAAAACAATATTCATCTGGCTCTTGCTTTGTCTAATTTGGGGCACGACTTGGATCTTTATCAAGATCGGCCTCGAAGACCTGCCGCCGATCACATTTGCCGCCGCAAGGTTTCTGTTAGCTGTCGCGATCCTCTATGTCGTTATCCGCGTTCAAAAGATCCCGATGCCCAAAACCGCAAAACAATGGCGGCTGATCGCCCTCACCGGTGTTCTCCAATTTTCGATCAACTACAGCATGGTCTTTTGGAGCGAACAATATATCACGTCCGGCCTCGCCGCAGTGCTGCAGGCGATGATCACGGTCTTTGGCCTGATCCTAGCGTGGATATTTTTGCCGAACGAGCGGATCACGAGACTCAAGGTCTTTGCTGTCGCGATGGGTATTGTAGGCGTCGGTGTGATCTTTTACGATCAGCTGAGCGTGCAGAGCTTTATGGCTTTTCTCGGCTGTGTGGGCGTAGTTATCGGCTCGTACGCTGCCGCACAGGCATCGATCCTTGTAAAGGCAAAAGGCGGTGCGATCCATCCGGCGGCACTCGTGTTTTGCCAGATGATCTGCGGCCTGCCCGCGATAATCGTTTACAGCCTCGTCGCCGAGGGCAATCCGCTAACCTTTCACTGGACGTGGAAAGCCGTCGGTTGTGTTCTGTATCTGACGATCGCCGGCACAATTGCGGCTTTTTGGCTCTATTATTGGCTACTTGGCAAGATCGAATCGACCAAAGCGATGATGATCTCGCTCGTCACGCCGCTACTCGCAGTCGTGATAGGAGCGATAACTATCGGCGAAACTCTACCGCCGCAAACGGGATTAGGTGGTTTGCTCATCATCGGCAGCATTGGCTTGATCGTGTTTAGGAAGAGGCGTTTACAACCACAGATGAACACAGATCAATACGGATAAGAAATAGAAATAATCTGTGTTTATCTGTGTCCATCTGTGGTTAAATTTCTTATGTTCTTTAAATTCACAACCGCAGGCGAATCGCACGGCAAGGCTCTCATCGCTATCGTCGAAGGCGTCCCTGCCGGACTGCCGATCGACATTGCCGCGATCAACCACGAACTTTGGCTGCGTCAGCAGGGCTATGGACGCGGCGGCCGGATGAAGATCGAAACCGACACTGTCGAGATACTCTCGGGCGTTCGTCACGGCAAAGCACTCGGCTCGCCGATCGCGCTCACGATCGAAAATAAAGATTTTGTTCATTGGCAAGATGTGATGTCGTCGGAGGAGTTGGCCGAGCAGCCGAAAAATCCGCGTCATGTTACGCGTCCGCGTCCCGGCCACGCCGATCTGGCCGGCGGGCAAAAATATCAGACCCGCGATCTACGCGACATTCTTGAGCGAGCCTCGGCTCGTGAAACCGCCGCGCGAGTCGCGTGTGGTGCGATAGCAAAACAGCTCCTTGCGGCGTTTGGCATCGAAATAAAAAGCCACGTTGTAAAACTCGGCAGCCATCCTGAATCCTTGATTGAAAAGACGTGGGAAGAGATCGCCGCCATTCCAACAGATTCGCCGTTAAACTGTGCCGATGCAAAAGTAGAGCAGGAAATGATCGCCCTCATCGACAAAGCCAAAACCGACGGCGATACGCTCGGTGGTGTATTTGAAGTGCTCGCAAAAGGCCTACCCGTCGGCCTCGGCTCGCACACATCTTGGGAAGACAAACTCGACGGCCGCATCGCGCGGGCGATTATGTCCATCCACGCCATCAAAGCCGTCGAGATCGGCGACGGTGTTGCGAATGCCGGACGACGCGGGTCTGAGGTTCACGACGAAATATTCTGGTCGGAACCCTCTGCGTCAGCGGAGGGTCAGAATGTTGACGAAAAATCGACAAACTGGTCGCCCGCTCACGCAGGCGGTTCTGACTTTTTTCGCAAAACAAACCGTGCGGGAGGCCTCGAAGGCGGCATTACAAACGGCGAAGAGCTTCGCGTTCGCGGTTATATGAAACCCATCTCAACGCTCCGCAAGCCGCTTCACTCGGTTGACATTGATACGAAAGAAGCAAGCGACGCAGCATTTGAACGCTCCGACATCACCGCCGTACCCGCCGCCGGAGTCATCGGCGAAGCTATGCTAGCTTTTGTGTTAGCAAACGAAATGCGTGAAAAATTTGGGGGAGATTCGTTGGACGAAATGCACCGGAACTACTTATCATATCTTGACTCACTGGGTCGATATTAATTTAAATGTCGGGTAATGTGGGAACTTTATTTGGAGTTCGGCATCAAATATTAAAGGACCAATCTCAAGTTTACGGTTAGAGGACATTATGAAACGATCACTTTGCATCTCACTAATTATTTTCGCGTTGACATACACAGCTTTCGGCCAGAAGTTGGGCAAACCGACGCTGACGCCAAGTCCGCTTACTGCGGCTCAGGAAAAAATCCTGAATGAAGGCGTTACATTACACGACGCAAAAAAATATGCCGAAGCAATCGCCAAATATCGTTCGATCTTGGCTGAAAATCCAGAATGTGTGGCTGCAATGTACGAACTTGCTTTATCCCTGGAAAATAAAGGCGATAAGCTCGATGCAGTTGAATTGGCATACAAGGGCACAAAGTATATATCCAGCGAACTTCCCCTCTTCTATGTCCTGATCGCAAACACCCTCGACGATGCAGGCAAACCCGATGATGCTATTAAAATCTATCGTGACGGGCTGAAATTGCTGGAGGGAGAGACCCAGTTTGGCAAGTATCGCTCTAGCTTGAATTACAATCTCGGAGTGACCTTTGTTAAGCAAAAAAAATACAACGATGCACGTCAGGCCTTAAAATCTGCTGTCGCAGATGACCCACTCTATCCCAGCCCACATTATCTGTTAGCTGTTGTTTTTAATGGCACTAAGTATAAGGTGCCGGGAATGCTGGCCGCGGCCAGATTAGTTTCCCTCGAATTCAATACTCAGCGAACTGTCGCTTCTGCAGGTGTGATTGTTGATCTTTTGAAACCGGCATCAAAAGACGCCAAGACGGGCAACATCGTTATAAACCTTGATTTCCTTGCCCCGAAAGACGAGGGAGAGTTTGGAATGTATGAAATGTTGCTCCCGACGCTGACAACAGTCAAGGACAAGGACGATGGAAAAAAGACGGCAAATCAGTTGTTCATCGAATCGATCGGAACTGTTATAACAATGCTCGGGGACGACAAAAGGCTAAAGGAAACTTTTGTCGGTAAACACTATATCCCCTTTGTTGTCGACCTTAAAAAGAGCGGACATATCGATGCGTTTGGAAATATCGTTATTTTTATCAACGACCGCAACAATGAAGAGGCCAAACGATGGATCGATGGCAATGAAACTAAATTACGCTCATTTCTAGACTGGGCGAAAACCTATAAACCGGCCACTAAGTAGCATGCGGAATATTATCTTCATCCTACTTTCGGTCGCGCTCTCGTTTAGCTGTTTAAAGGCGGAAGAGAAACCCGCGTCAAATATGACAGCCGCCCGCGAGGCCAAGAAAGAGATAAAGGAACTTCGCGATTCGATCAAAAAGATCGAGCCATTTTTTAAGGTGATGGGGAAACCTGCCTCGAATGATTGGCTCGCGTCGCACACCGAGGCGGGGCAGACTTTTGAGGAATATCTGGATGCCGACCCGACCAAACCGACGAAAGAGCGGCAAAAGATCTATGTCCTACCGCTCGGCACTTTCGATGCCAGACAGCAAAAGCTGATCGCTCAGACAACGGAATATCTGGCGGCGTTTTATGATCTGCCGGTCGAGCAGATGGCCGCCAAACCTCTCGTAGTCGGGTCGCCTAAAGACGGGTCCCCAAACACAAGGCAAAACCAGCTCACAAAAAAACGGCAGATCAAGACCGGTTACATCCTTAACGATGTTCTCATGCCGATATTGCCAAGAGACGCGGCGGCGTTGATCGCGTTTACGGTCGATGACCTTTATCCTGACGAGTCGATGAATTATGTTTTTGGCCAAGGGAGCCTTGAAAACCGCGTCGGCGTCTGGTCGCTTTTCCGGCTGGACGATCACACCGACGAACGCGGCTTTTTGCTCCGCACTCTAAAGATCGCCGCACATGAGACGGGCCACATGTTCTCGATGAAACACTGCACAAAATACGAGTGCGTGATGAGCGGGACAAACCATCTCGGCGAGACGGATTCTCGGCCAATCGATGCCTGTCCCGAATGCTCGGCAAAGATATGTTGGCTATCGGACACAAAACCTACGGAACGATATGCACGCCTCGCCGAATTTTGTCGTAAGAATGGATTAACGAAAGAGGCTGAGAAATTTACCCGCAAAGCAGAAGCGGTCAAGAAGATCTAGCCCTTATTTCCCGATATCTCGGCGGTACTGCATCCCATCAAAACTAATTTTTGAAGCCGCCGAATAAGCAGTTGATAGTGCTGTGGCAAGATCGTCGCCGGTCGCTGTTACGCCTAGGACGCGGCCACCAGCGGTAATGAATTGCGGCTGTGTTGAACCGCCCGCTCCAGCAGGTGGTTCTGACAAAGCAGTTCCGGAATGAAAGACCTCAACATTGCTGACGTTTTCAAGACCGCTTATCATATCGCCCGTTCGCGGCTTTGATGGGTAACCTTCGGACGCGAGCACAACACAAGCCGAACTTCCCAGTTTCCATTTGATATCAATACTGCCAAGCGTGCCATCGAGCATCGCTTCGCAGATGTCCACGAGGTCGGTCTCAAGCCGAACGAGAATCGCCTGAGTTTCGGGGTCGCCAAAGCGGACGTTGTATTCAAGCAGCTTCGGCCCCTGGGCGGTCATCATGATTCCTAGAAACAGGATCCCGCGAAAGCGAAAGCCCTCGCGAACGCATCCGTGTAGCGTCGGCCGGATCATCGTATCAATGATGGTTTGCAGTTCGTCCGTTGTGAGGAGCGACGCATCCGTAATGGTTCCCATCCCGCCTGTGTTCGGGCCGGTGTCCCCCTCGCCGATGCGTTTGTGGTCGCGGGTTGGCGGCATCAAAGCAATATCCTCGCCGTCGGCAAACATCAGCAGCGACACCTCTCGGCCAAACATACATTCTTCGAGCACGATCTTTTCAGCCGCAGCGGTGCCGACGAGACTGGCCATATCGTTGATCGCCGCGACCGCCTCGGCACGGTTCTTAGCAACGACGACACCTTTACCGGCGGCGAGCCCGTCCGCTTTGACTACGACAGGTGAATTTTCGTCACCAAAATCACCGCTTTCAAGCTCCAGGATCGCAAACGCCGGTGAATGCGAGGTAGTAAACTTTGCGGTTGGCACACCGTGCCGAGCCATAAAATCTTTTGCAAATGATTTACTCGCTTCGAGTTGGGCGGCCTCTTTGCACGGCCCGATTATCCTTAGGCCGCGTGATTCAAATTCGTCAACAATGCCAAGGGCAAGCGACGTTTCCCCGCCGACAAATGTGAGGTCAATGGCATTCTGGGTTGCGAAATCGGCAAGGGCTAAAATATCATCCGGTTTGATGGGAACGCATTCCGCCACCTGTGCGACTCCGGCGTTGCCATTGGCGCAGAAAAGCCTGGTTACCCCCGAACTTTTGCCGAACGTACGGCAGATCGCATGTTCGCGTCCCCCCGAACCGATGACTAGTACATTCATAATATTGACCCTGGAATCAAATTGGTCATACCACGCTCTTGACACTAAAAACCGATAGTTGTAATGTCAGAATCAATTGAAGCATTTTGACTATCTGGGTCTCGTAGTCAGACGCTAATTAAAGATTCGAAATTTCAACTTCCACGAGCCTGTTTGAGCTGAACAAAACCGTCCGGCTATGGCTGATAGAAAGTTTTCAGTGACACTCAAAGATCCGGACGATCATCCGGCAAGTACCGCCGCATTCGAAGACAAAACGATCCAATGTGTCGGTTGCTCAGATGATTTTATATGGTCAGCAGGCGAACAACTCTTTTACGCTCAAAAAGATCTGCTAAATCCGCCTAAACGATGCAAACCATGCAAGCTGGCTAAAACTCGCCGGATAGCAGATATCGCGATCGCACACGCAACCGGTAAAAAGCACCGGGTAGATGTCCGCGCACAGTGTGCTAATTGTTCTAAATCGACGACCGTTCCATTCTATCCATCGCAAGGACGCCCCGTATATTGCCGGGACTGCTATATCGTCATTAAGAACGGGCACGCAAACGGAGCAAATGCCTGATCACCCACCGACGTGAACGTTTGGCCGCATCTCGGGGTCGCTCTCAGCCTGCCTTAAGATCTCGCGAGTAACAGGGGCAGTATCGCCCTCACCAAATAAAATATATCTCGCCAAATACATCAACGGGTTGCCCTCGCTCCAGCCAAAATAGACGTGCGGGATCTTGCCCGTAGTATCGCGCAAATGCAGCAAAAAGCCGGCGATCGCATTAGGAACGGCTGGCGCCTGCGTACGGAGGATACGATATCCATCTACGTCGATTCCGCGGATGAACAGTTTGCCCTTAAATTCCGACGCATCGCCTGTCTCGATCTCATAAAACAATATCGGGTCGGATGACGGTATATGATTATCGACCCGCTTTTCGTGTTCTTTGAACCGGTACTCCGTCATATCACCAGTCTCGCGACGATTGGTCACAATGCGTATCTGGCCCTCGTCATTGATCTCATCGATAAACGCCTGTGCAGCCTCATCAAGCTCGATCTTGTCGATCCGGATCTCCGTTGAACGCATCGCTCGGGAAATAAATGACGCTGCAATAATGGCAAAGATGAACATCGATGCGATCTTGATGCCGTCAGGACGCTCAATAATATTGGCGACTGTCGTATAAACAAAGACCGCCGAAATAAGCCAAAACGCAAGGGTCCATTTGCTCTTTCTACGGCGTGCGGATAACGAAACGGCGATTGCAGCGGACGACATCAAAACCAATACCCCGGTTGCATACGCGCCGCCCTGTGCATCGACATTTGCCTCAAATATCCACGTCACGGCAAAACATATGCCGGTAAAGACAAGCACAAGCGGCCTCGTCGCACGCGACCACTCGGGAGCCATGCCGTATCGCGGTAAGTATCGCGGCACAATGTTCAAAAGACCTGCCATCGCTGATGCCCCGGCAAACCAAAGGATCAGAATAGTGCTGAGATCGTAGATCGTTCCAAAAATATCGCCGAGGTACTTGTGAGCAATGTATGCGAGGGCTCGGCCGTTAGCTTTGCCGGGGTCGGTGCTCGCACCCGCCGCCTTTTGCTCGGTCGTACATCCGCAATATGTCGGAGGAGCGTGAACAGGAGCATCTGAGCCGCAATCGATCCTCGGACAAAATTCTGCCTGGGGGATCAGAACGCTCGTCACAAAACTACTCGCGATCAGCAAAACACTCATTATTAACGCCGCCGTCATCAATAAGCGTCGCGTATTACCAATTCGGTTAGGCCTTTTTACAAGCGGCATTACGGCCACGCCTGTTTCGAATCCGGAAAGTCCGAGAGCCAGCTTTGGGAAACTGGTTATCGACAACAAAACGATGGCTGCGAGGCCTGCGACTTGAAACGGCCCGGCCGACATTTTCGATGCAAACAGTGCTGTTCGCCAGTTTGCGAGTAGGTCGGGGTGATTAACCACTTCGATCATCGCGCGGGCCAAGACGACCACATTTAGGAGCAAATATATCGCAACTAGGATCACGGCAATACCGATCGCTTCTTTAAAACCTTTGAGAAAGACAACGCCTAGAAAAGCGACCAACGCAAAAGTCACGATCACCGGATGGTCGAGAAATGGCAGACTAGTGTGGACAAAAGGGTTCTCAAGTATGTGGGCCGTCGCATCAGCTGCGGAGAGAGTAATTGTGATGACAAAATCCGTCGCGACGAAACCAAGCAGCACAAGAACAAAAAGCTTTCCTTTCCACCGCGACAATAGTGCCTCGAGCATCGCGATCGAGCCTTCGCCGTGCGGGCTTTCCTTAGCAACCCGGCTGTAGATCGGTAGCGCCCCAAAAAGGGTGAGCAGGACGAGAACGAGTGTAGCGACTGGCGACAAAACTCCGGCCGCCAAAAATGCGATGCCGGGTTGATAACCGAGTGTGGAAAAATAGTCCACACCGGTTAGGCACATTACTTTCCACCATGAGTGCTGATGATGCTTGCCTTCGGGTTCAGACGGCCCTTCCATCTCCTGGACGCCGCTGTAAAGCCATTTCTTGAACCAGCCTGATTCGCTAGTCTTCATACCCTGTAAAAATCAAAAGACCGCCGTGGCTGACACACGCGGTTCTGTAAATGACGTCTGAGTAGTGGATACGCAAATTGCATAAACCGGAAAATCGACAAACTGCAATTTCCGGTGAATCAGATAAATTTTACGCTGATTATCGATAAGGTCAAGTCGGACAAAAAGAGAAAATAAACGGGGGCGCCGTCTCCCACACCGTCGCCCCCGGACCATAACCTTACGGAAATGGTCTGATGTTCACCGGGAGGTGAACATCACAATTATCCACACGACAGAGTAAAACGCAACCCGTCGACGACTAATGACATTAGTTTGTGTTTATTGGGGGAAAATAGGTCGGTTACTGCACCTTGAGGGCACCGACAAGGGCAGCTTTTGCTCCGTTTCCGTCCGCAGCAAAGATACTGTAGACACCGCGGGGAGCGTCTTTGTCGACCACGACGACAAAGCTGACAACCGAGATATCAGGACCAAAATCTCGTTCCATCAGGGATGACGAAACGACGGTAAAATATGGCGAGTTGAAATCAATGCTGATGCTTTTTGCGTCGAGATTTTTACCGCCGAGATAAACCGTCTGCTCGCGGCCGCGTGTCACTGCAACGGCTGATTCCGCAAGTTGGCTGTTTGTGCCGATATAATCCAAAACGACCTTTGTCGGCTCGCTGTTGATCTTTTGAGTCGGAGATCTTAGTTCGTCGTTTTCGACATCAACCGTGTCGAGTTCGCTGCTTGAGGAACGGCCAGGACCGCTTTTTACCTTCCAATAAAGTTTGTAACTCCCTTGCGTCAGGCCGCCAAGACGGTAATTGCCATCAGCGTCGACGTCAACCTGGGCCATCACACGGCCTGTTTCAAGCTCTTCTGCCCATACTTTTAGGTTTTTCGCCGCTTTTCCAGACAACAGCGTTAGCTTGCCCGAAACTGCCTGACAGCAATCCTCGTCCTCAACGCCATAAAGGTCACGTACAGCGGCGATATCGCTTTCCGACAATACGCGCGATTCAAAATCCACCGTGTCTGCAGATGTATTCTTACCAAGATTCTCGGACATCGCCGCACCCAAAACACCGGAATGTTTCAGTCCAAGCAGATGACCGATCTCGTGCGTGAGTGTGGATTGCAGATCAAACGTGCCGTAAGCACCGTCTGTTGAAAACTGTTGGAACGGGTTTAGGACGATATCCGCCTCGGTGATAAACCCCTTGCGGTTGAAGAACACTCTCGTCTTCGCCGAAACCGTTTGAGCATCCTTGCCAAAAAGCAAAACATTCTCAGGCGTAGACGCGATGGTAATCAGGCTTACGCCGTCACCCGCAACTCCGGACGGGCTTACGCCCTGTTTATCAGTAATATCGATTTGAAACTCAATATCCGCAACGTCCTGCCAAGCAGCAAAACTGCGGCGAATCGCTGCAATTACGTCGCTATCGATCTTGATGTTTGGATTAGAGCGGGTAAGCGAAGTCGAGATCGCGACTTTGATAACCTGGCCTTTCCAGCGGATCCGCTGCGGCTCGACTTTTCCCGGAACTGGTGCTCCCGAGCTGCCATATATTCCGGCAGTCAAGACGAGCATTCCAAAAATGAGCCAAACCTTTTTCATAAGGCGATCAAAATTTACTAGGCGGCATCGCTGCCGTCACCACGCCCGACCGACTCAAGGTCAGCAAAAGCGACGATGAGCAGTAATCCCGTAAGTGCTAGCGTTGCCAACACATACAAGACCGAGATCTGTTCGTAGGCGATCAAAACACCGATACCGATCGAAACGAGTAACATCCAAAACAAAGCGACCATGCGCTTACTAAATCTTCTTTTATTCTCTGCCATTTATTATCCTGAGGATTACCGCACAAACTACGGAACGTTTCCTAATTAAAATTTTGCAGATAAAACCGTAACACGACCGGGATGGTATTCCCTAATATTACGCCCTAATCGATCACCCTCAACGGCAATTCAAGTCTTTCGGTTTTAACTGTGCTTATGGCAAGCGGGGGATTTTTGCGTTTACCGCTCCCTTTGCCCGCCACATCTATTATATCAAATGGTTTTAATACCACATCAACTAATTCACCGCGTTTTATTTTCGCGAGATCGGTCTCTTCAACCTTTGACTCGGCTCCGACACGCCTAAATATGGTCACTTTACCTCCGTCGGCGTCTTTTGCGAGCCCACCGGCACTTGCTACGGCTCTCGAAACTGTTATCTCGCCCGTCGAAAACACCGGACGCGGGCTGTTTACCGCCCCTATTACATAAACGGGTGTTGCCCGCACAACATCGATGATGTCCCCGCTCAATATCGGCAGATTGGCCTCGGGTTTACCATTCAAAAGGTCACTGATTTTGATGGCGATCATCTGCGAACCGTTGTCTTGGGGCGAGGCGACGCAATTAAGATTTCGCGGGCGAAAGATCGAGATCACGCCGCTCGTGTCGTCGGTCAGCCCGCCGGCAAGTACAAGCAACTCGCGGAGCCTGACCTCGCGTTGCAGTTTGAACCGCGTCGGCGTTCGAACGGCTCCATCTAGCCTTGCGACTGCGCGGTTAGAACGGTCGATTATCCTGACAACCACCTTTGGGTCGCGAAGAATTTTGGAATAAGCCTTAGAGATGTCCGCGGCGATATCAGTTTCATTGCGGCAGAGCGCCCGTATCGGGTCGCCGTAGCTATCAAGCCCGTCCAGATTGCCGTCAGGTGTTATCGTGCCGCGCCAGTCGTATTCAAAAGCCCCAACGAAATCGACATCGAGCACGTCGCCAAAATGGACGAGCTCGTCGTTTCTTGGCGGCACAGGCGTCGGGGACTGAGCAGAAACTGATGAGCAGCCGAATATCAGCAGACAGCAATAGAGAAAACATATTACTGGCCGGCTTTCTTTCACGATGATCTAATATTGGTTTATTTGCTTTCCGTCGCCGCAGCCCGTTTCTTTTTACTGCTGCCAGAGCGAGTGTTTACCGTACCCGGAACCGCAAAGCCGCGAAATTCCCAGTTACATTTATCGCACAATAAATTGTAGCGAAAAAGTATCTTGAAAAAGATCGACGTTGGGCGGTAGCCGCGTCTGATGCGGTCGCTCTTACATTTTGGGCATCTCTGGGAAATCATCTGTAACTATATTGCAATGTAAACGGATGTTACACAAATGGCCGACGCGGGCTAAGCCGGATTATCTTCCATCAATCGGATGCGTTCGATCTCTTGGTTGATCCGAATTGCCGCCCGTTCACGTTCGGCATTGTGTACATTATCGCGTCCGAGATAAAAAAGAGCGTCGCGATATAGGCTCTTTGCCCCGGCGTAATCGCCCTTGAACGCCGCACGCTCTGCCTCTTCGACCCAGTGAGAGACCTTTATCGAAACGGCCATCTCACCTAACAACTCTCTCGAATCAAGCAACGCCTGTTCGGATGGATATACGGTCAGAGCCGCGTCGATCACATTTAGAGCATCCTGCGCGCCTTTGACTTTTTCGTCGATGTCCGTCCGCGTCAGAGCTTCATTAGTCAACGTCCGCGTCTCGATCTCGGCCCAGTGGAGCATGTGAAAACGGTGGTAGTCGACCGCTTTAGTGCGCCCTTTGAGCAGTGGCTCGAGCCGTTTTGAACCTGCGTTTATCGTTTTCAGATCACGATCGACGAGAGCTAAATATTCTGCACACAACTCAAAAACCTCGCGATGTCCGGCCGATAGCGTATTCAATACTTTTGCCGCGTCCGATTTTTGCCGTATCTGTTTGATAATGGCGGCGTTACGCTCGATGGTGAGTTTGCTCTCCCCGCGTCGCTCCGAGCCGTAATGAGACTTGGCATTTTCGATCGCCCGCTGATGGCGGAAAAAGCGGTTTCTTGCACGCCGTAGAATTACCTCGCGTAGTATTACCGCACCGGCCAACACGATGCTTGCACTCACGCCGGAGGTTACCCAAGGCGTTTCGACCGCGTTGTCGTGCAGTATGCCCCAAACCAGAAAAAAGAACGCCGCCGCAACGGCCATCGCCAACACATAATAGCTCATCGCCGGCACCCAAAATGGCCGCCGACGGTGATATTCCGCCTGAAAAGCACGGCGGTCGCGTTGCGATATATCGTTTCTGTCGTTGTAATTAGGCATCAACCTTAATGCAAAATACTGTGGTTTTTTGTTCGTAAAGTCAATCGTTTCGCTAAATTGTCCCGGCAAGCTTTGATACAATCTAGGCGTGAAACGGAGTAAGATAAAGTCAGCGGACAAGAGGCCGGTTTTTGATTCGATCAGAAAGCCGACCGCCCCGCCGTCGCAAAAATTTGGGAGCGATAAACCCGAGGAAAAGATCCATCCATCGCTGCGCAAGGTCAAGCATAAGCACGATCCAAAGCTGGATGATTAGCCACCGGAGATATCTGTGAGAGAAAAACCTGATTTTGTATGGGCAAGGCCTGAGATGAACGTGACGTTTCGCGCAGAGATCATGCCAGGAGTCGAACGCGAAGAGCGTACGTATCGGATAAAGGAGGTTCTGCCGAATCATCGCGTGCGGCTGCACGATTTTCCGGGCGAGTTTCGCGAAACTGCTTTTGAGAGGATAAATTTTCTGCGGGATAAAGTTTAGAGTTCGTAGACCTTGCCGACATCGAGGATCTGGACACGGGGAAGGTTAGCGTCCATCAACTGTGTGATAACCGTCTCACGATATGCCGGTTTTAGGTTGATGACATAGACAGGGCAGTCCGATTTGTGAAATTTCTCAAGCTCAGATTTGAGCGTGCTCGGTGTCAGATGGCATGAGACAGTTGCCAACTCGCCCAGCTCATCCGGAAAAGCACACTCAACAAACACCGCCCGCAGATCATCAGTCCTATTACAAACCTGCCAAAAATCATCCGTTCGGCCCGTATCTCCGGTGATCGCGATCGACATTTCGCCGTCCGAAACAATATATCCGTTTGCCTCAACATCGTGTTTTACGGCGAGGCTTTGGAACGACAGGTGGGCCGCGTTGAATGCCGCTCCGCGCTCGTATTCGACGTATTCCATTACACGGCCTTTGTCATTTGACAGCTCGGAAAAGCTCGGGTAGATCGACCAGTTAAAGATGTGTTTTTCGAGAATGTCGATCATCACACGCGTCGCGTGGATGCGAATCGGCTCCGTCAGCGTAGCAAACAGGTCGTCGATAAACATCGGCAACCCGGCTATATGATCGAGATGTGTATGTGTGAGGACGATGTCGCGGATGTTTTCCCGCTGTGCGTCAGTGCAGCCAAACGCGAGGCTTCCGGCGTCGATCGTGACGCGGTCGTCGATGACGAGGGTCAGCATATGCTGACGTGCGGATGCCCGCCCGTTCTCGTCGATCGTACTTGGAAGCAATTGGATACGCATCTTCACCCCAACCTATCTAGCACAAGTTTGCCCGCGCCCGCCGTCAATTTCGTATGTCGCCCCCGTGATCCAGCCCGCCTTGTCCGACGCAAGATAGTATATCAATTCGCCGACCTCATCGGACGTCCCGACACGGCCGATCGGGTGTGTTTCTTTTGAATGCTTGAGAAACGCGTCATATGCCTCGTCTTCCATGCCGTTGCGTTTGTGGAGATTTGTAACGACAACCCCAGGATTTACAGCATTTACGCGAACACCCTGAGCCGCAAGCTCAAGCGCCGAGCACCGCGTTAACTGATCGATCGCCGCCTTTGATACACAATACGCCAGCACATTTGGAAACGACCGCGTTCCCGCGACGCTCGAGACGTTGACAATATTGCCCTTGGACTCGATCAGATGCGGCACGCATTTTTGCGACAGCACAAACACCGATCGCAGATTGATCTGCATCATTTTATCCCAATCGTCGAGCTTTGTGTTCTCAATATTGCCGTTCATTATGATCCCGGCGGAATTTACGAGCACGTCAATGCGGCCAAAATTATGTATCGTCTCGGTCACGATCCTCTCGATCTGCGACTGCTCGGTCACGTCAGCAAGGTGTATCTTGATCGAGCCTTTTTTTGATTTTAGCCCCGTGCCGAGTGCCGACAGCTCTTTTTCGTTGCGGCCGACAGCCACGACCGTATAACCTTTTTCGGCAAATATCTTTGCTGTCGCCCGCCCGATGCCGCTGCTCGCCCCGGTAATCACCGCCACTTTTTCACTCATATATATCTGTAACTGGAATGTTGTGGAAATTAGGATAGCAATGAAACTCAGACTCTGGCAAACCGTAAGTTCTGTAGTTTGGTCCGGTCCGGACCAGGTGGACCAAGATGGACCAGGGTGGACCAAACCCGAAAAATACGTCATTTCGTGCAAAATCCGACAAACCCCGAAAAATAGGATTTCAATTCCGGCAAAGATGTGCCAGTATTTGCACATGCGAAGAATGATAATAAGCAAAAATCGTCGTATCGCAGGTCTGCCCCCAACCGTCTATTATCAGGGAGGTTTGCGTTATGTATAAATTGATCTTGATGCTGTTACTTGCCTATCCTGCAAATTCTCAGACAAGTAATGTGTGGAACGGTATAATCCCTCTTAAGTCAACAAGAGCTGACGTTGAAAAGATTCTGGGAAAGCCAGAGCCAATGAGTATTGCCAAGTATGCAGCCGGCTACAGAGTGAAAGACGGGGAGGTCTTTGTTTTGTACTCGACAGGACTTTGCAATAATGATCCGGCACATGGGTGGAACATTCCGGAACTAACCGTAATAAACGTTGACTTCAGTCCTGACTACCCAAATCCCTATAAATTTTCCGATTTGAAAATAGATCGTAACAAGTTTGAAATGCACCCCGATCCCGGCTCTCTCCATTTGGTTTCTTATACTAACGAAAAGGACGGAGTCGTGTTAACAGTTGATACAAGCAGCGATACTATACGGACCTTCAGCTATTTTCCCGAGTCAAAGTATGACTACCTTAAGTGTGCAAAAGTAAAGAAACAGTAAGGAGAATCGGAGTCAGGAACCGCGATCTTAGAGAAGATGGCAGATAGTAGTGTAAAAGTAAAAAAGGCCTCGCACAATGCGAAGCCTTTCAATTCGACCAGCTTAAAATATTATTGCAATTTACGATTCCCGCGGGCGTTGGGTGCCGCCGAAGAGGAGTTCGAGGGCGGCTTTGGTTTCGACGCTCTTGCGGTCTTTTAGTTCGGTGACCCACTCGGTGACGGTCGAGACCATTTCGCGGGCGACGGCACGCGAGGTTTTAGGGCGTTTGCCCTTTGAGGGTTTGGCTTTCGCCTCGCTCCTTTTTACTACTTTTATCTTACTTTTCTCTGTCATTTGATCTTCCCCACCTTGATCGGTGCCGTGTCCGGCCCGGTATTATTTGTTATAGTATGTATTGCAAGGTGCAAAACTTTGGCTTAAAAACTTTATGGGTTGCTAAGCATTAGATATACGAATGCCTCTAAGAGTTGTTCCCTAATTTCTTTATTTGCATCTTTTTTGCGGGCGTTGCTGTCCAATGAAAATGACCATCATAGAAATCGTCATCATCTATCTCGCCCTGGGCACTCCGCTCGGCGTCTATAAATTTGCGTCTCTGCCCGACAAATTCACCGGCCTGAGCCTGTTAAGGACTACATTTGCATATTTCGCATGGCCGGCCGCCGCCCCGAGGCTCGCGTACCGTATCGCGGTTGCAAATTATGATGAACAGACCTTTATGCAAAAGGTCGAGCACATTCGCGGACGGATAGAATCTCTGGCATTTGCAGAAGCTACTTCGGCGGAGATATTTGAGTTTCGCGAGATATTTTACCGCTACACAGGACTGACCGAAGCCGGAAGTTCGATCGTTGGCACTGATCATATCACACACCTAGACGAAATAGGTGTTATCGCCGATCCCGCGATCGCCGCCCGATGCTCTGCCCGCCGAAATAAAAACAAGATCAGCACCTATCAAACCATCGCCCGCGAAGATCTGATCGCCCTCGTCCGGTCAATAAACCACCGCGACCCTGAGATCGCCGGGCAATCCCTGGACCTTGCCGCAATGCTCAACGACACGGCAACCGCGGAACAACTGTATGAGTTGCTAAATAGCCCCATCATGCACGAAACCCACCGCGTCACGTCGCTCGCTGCGTAAGAGATCCCCTAACATATCTGCCTTTCTGTGCTTTTTTTGAGAATGAAAAACCCGCGCAATCTCATCCTGGCAACCATCCTAGGTCTTTATCTACAATGACAAAATGGACATAAAGTTAAAGACCGCCGGCGAGATCGTCTCTCTGGAATTTGTGCCGATGTCGTTTACACTCAACCCTAAGGCGTAACGGGCCGGATCTTATCCCTTTCTTGGTGACTGATATCCCTTACGGCTCGAGACCTTTAGTTTCTTTTCCTTTTGTCCAACTACTGTGACCTTCAATTTATGGTATTTGCCATCGAGTGCGTCGGGATAAAACCCAAGCACATACTGGCTCTTGACCTCTTCGCCCACCATTGTACAAACCGCAGCCAGATAGACCTGGTTTCGCATATTGCCGTCGTATGCCTGGCCGCCGCTGGTTTTGCTTAGTTCGGCGATCGCACCGCGGTCGAGAGCGTCGGCTTCGCCGTAGAGGATCCTGCCGCGCGGGCCGTCACGGAAAATGTCCGAGTACCCGAACATCGTCCTGTCGCGGTTGCTGAAAGTGATCGCGTACACGGGCAGGTTTACGCTGCGTAGATGATTTCGCAACTCTTTATAGCTGTGCTGCGAATTGTGGTCGGCTCCGTCGGTCAATACGAGCAAAACGCGTTTATTATTACGCGCCTTTGACATTCGGTCAGACGCGGCGAAGATCGCGTCAAAAAGCGATGTCGTCCCGCCCCCCGCCTGATTGCCGATCTGGTCGACGGTCGGCACAAATTCCGTCGTCAGGCTGCCCCGGTCGTTAAAGACCGTAACAAAAAAGTCGTCCGAGTCGCCAAGCTTTGACGTGAACTGTTTCAAGGCTGCAAGCACGCTCCTTGTCTGGTCGTCGGTCGTCGGATGCTGGTCGTACACAATACCGTAAGAAACAGGGGCCGCCGCGTCCGAAAAAGTCTCGATCTCCTGAGCCTTGCCGTTGTCCGTTAGCCTAAAATCGCTAAGCTTCAGCCCGGTAGCCGCCTTGCCCTTTATGTCCGAAACGGAAACATTGAGCGTGACGAGGTTTGTTGCCACCCGAATCGTATCGTCCTGTGCAGTAGCCGCCACCGCAAAAAATGAAATAACAGAGAATATTTTAAATATCTTCATAAAAATGTCCGAAAGGTATAGATAGAACTATTTCTATAAACGTAACACCGCCGACGATTGTTTCGTGACGAATAATTGGATCAGTTATGAGTCACAAGCCGGCAGTTCCGCGTTATGAGCGGTTTGTGCTAATCTTTTTCCGCACGATATCAATTCAAGACAATTTGATCTATACCGTATGAGAGCATTAGCACTTTTTTCGTTACTACTTTTGTTTCCGTTATTTGTGGCCGCTCAAACGCCGACCGTTCAGCCGCCGAAGCCTGCCGATATTAAGGATGATGCTCCGTCTGTGACGAAGCACTCGGTACGCGTTGGTTCGAGGACGCTGGCGTACACGGTGACGACGGGCTTTATGCCGCTAAAAAACGCCGTGACTGGCGACACCGAGGCACGGATCTTTTTCATGGCATATACGCTCGACAATCCTCCGGCGAACAGGCCGCTGATGTTCTCGTTCAACGGCGGCCCGGGTTCAGCAAGCGTTTGGCTGCATCTCGGTGCCTTGGGGCCAAGACGCATCAGGATGATGGACGACGGTGCGATGCCGCCGCCGCCATTTGAGATGGAGGATAATCAGCATACTTGGCTCGCCGAAACCGATCTCGTATTTATCGACCCGGTCGGGACGGGTTATTCGCGGGCGGCGAGGCCTGAGCTGGCGGCAAAATATTTTGGCATCAACGGCGATATCGAATCGGTCGGCGAATTTATCCGCATGTACCTCGGCCGCAACGAACGCTGGTTGTCGCCACTGTTTCTCGTTGGCGAATCTTACGGCACGACGCGGGCATCGGGCCTGTCAAACTGGCTGTTCGAACACGGCATCGCTCTCAACGGCATTGCCCTGGTCTCGACAGTTATGAATTTTCAGACGATTCGTTTTGCGGACAATAACGACCTCCCGCTTGTCCTGATCCTGCCCAGCTACACCGCGACTGCGTGGTATCACAAACGTCTGACGCCGGCGATGCAGTCAAAAACGCTCAAACAGGTAACCGACGAAGCCCGCAACTTTGCATCGGGCGAGTACGTCCGGGCGATGATGCGTATGGATCATCTAACCGCAGCCGAGCGTTCGGCACTTGCGGCTCAGTATTCATCCCTTACGGGTCTATCGACCGATTTTATCGAGCGAAACAACTTTCGCGTCGATCTCGGCGAATTTAATAAAGAATTGCTCCGCTCCGAACGCCGTACGACCGGTCGACTCGACAGCCGATTCAAGGGTATCGACCGCGACGCCGCGGGTGACGGGCCGGACAGCGACCCGTCGATGAACGCCATCCGCCCGCCGTACACGGCGGCATTTAACAGCTATGTTCGTGGAGATCTCGGGTTTAAGACCGACACCGAATATTACATCCTCGGCGGCGGCATCTCGGCTCCTTGGAACTACAACGTGACCAACCAGTATGCTGACACGAGCATTTCGCTAAAGGACGCGATGGGCAAAAATCCGTTTATGAAAATAATGGTCGCTCAGGGTTACTACGACATGGCAACGCCGTTTTACGCAGCCGAATACACCGTCTCGGCGATGAATCTCGACCCGACTTTGCGGCGAAACATTAGCTTTGAGTATTACGAAGCCGGTCACATGATGTACATCGACACGCGTCAGTTAAAGAAGCTGCACGACGATGCCGCTGCCTTTATTTCAAGCTCGGCGAGAAGATGAACAACTCATTTCACAACTTTGGCGTCTTTACCCTGACGCAGTTGGTCACAAGCAAAAAATTATTGGAGAATACTGTATGAAAACTATTATTCGCACATTTACCATCGCTCTGCTGTTCACGACGATCGCCGCAACTTCCGCCGTCTTTGCCCAAAAACCGCCCAAAGCACCGGATTACTCGATCGCCATGATCAAAGTCAATGCTTTTGACGAAGCGGCAGGTGTGCTTTCGGACGCAAATCCCGAAGGCGGTGAGGTCAAGTCATTCTTTAACGACCTGAGCACTTCGCTATTTGTCTGGGTCGCTATACAAGGCGAGGTCGGTTCATTCGAGCCCGGCCGGATGGTTAACGTCACCGTTTGGGAAGGCAAAAAGATCAAGATGACCCGCAGAAACGTCCAGATCGGCCTCATCGGCGAAAAGGGCCTCTATCTCGTCCCTGTCTATGTTTATGGATCGCTCTGTGAGGATGTCAAGATCACCGCAACACTATCCGGCCAGAAAACTAAGTCGTCAAAGACGGTTAAGATACCGTTCATCTGCGGCGAATAAGAAAGATAAGCCCACGAAATACACTAAAAACACCAAAGGACGATCAAGTATGGTCGTCCTTTTTCTTGTATGTTTAGGGTATTTCGCGTGTATGGCTTTTCATTTTTTTCTAAACTGGTCGCATGGGCTCGAATCGATCTTAACCAAATACTGCAGACTAAAAATATATCCGATACGAACGCTGTCGGCGATAACATTTTCGATCTTATCTTTTGACGTGTGTAGGATCTCAGGCCATTTGGCTGACAAAGCACTGATAGTGATCGCGGGGATATCCTTACCCTTAAAAGATGCTGAGTCAGAACTTGCTCCTTCGATAGGTGCACTGCTGATCTTTACCTTTAGGCCATCGGCGACCTCTTTCGCGAATTTCACCATCGGCGTCGACGATGCATTTTCCAGAATAAATGGATAGCCCATACCAAAACTGTCAAGATTAACCATAGAGCAATATTTCGGGCGATCCTCTTTTGCGATTTTCTTGGCCATCGCCTCAGATCCACGCGAACCTATCTCCTCTTGATCAAATGCGACAAAAATATAGGTCTTTTCCGGTGTGACAGCTGCCATGCTTCGATACAGATTTGCGAGGATAACAATTCCTGTCCAGTTATCGACCGTACCGCAGCCGTCGGAAACTTTATCGTAGTGAGCACCGACCACCACCTTGTCGTCGGACTTACCTTTTTTGGTAATGACTACGTTTTGAATGTCCTTAAAACTTTCAACTGCAATATCAGCATCAGCGGCTCCCATTTCTTTGAACAGCTTTTTTACAGCTTCAAGACGCTCCTTGTTGTTACAAGGCCCAGACTTGACCGAAGCCATCAACTCTTCTACCGTTGATATCCTTACGCCGCTCTGGGCAAAATTCGAAACGAAAGAAAAAACAATTATCGATGACAATAACAAAAGTTGTGAGATCGTTGAGATCAATGTTTTGTGTCTCCTAATATTTGATTTATCGCATGCCCCAGTACGGGAGTTATAACATTAAAGCACTCCTCAACACCTTTCGGCGAGCCGGGCAGATTGATAATAAGCGTCGTTCCCCGAATGCCGCAAACACCGCGTGAGAGCATCGCATACGGATGCATTGTCGCCGTCTCGCGACGCATCGCCTCAGACAATCCGGGAGCTTCGCGTTCGATGATGGCTCGGGTTGCCTCGGGTGTATTATCACGCGGCCCAAAGCCGGTGCCGCCGGTTGTGATGATCAGGTTGATGTCTTCCCTGTCGGCGAGAGCACTAAGGGTGTCGCGAAGATGCGTGAGGTCGTCGGTCACCATCTTTCGAATTGCAACTTCCGCTCCAAGCGACATCAAGAGAGTCACCAGCTTGTTGCCCGACAGATCGTCTTCAGGTTTTCGCGTGTCACTTACAGTTATGACCGCAGCATTTATAAGTACTTTTTCCATCGGCTCTCTAGATACCTATGCCGCCGTTGCGTGGATCTCGTCCATTCTCGCCTTACGCCGTCCGTACATGACACTCATCAAAACACCTAGAACGACCAGCAACATACCGGCAATGGCAAGTGGTCCTTGGGTCTCGCCAAAGAATATCCAACCGATGCTGACGGCGTAGATCAGCCCTGTGTAGTTGACGATTGCGATCCCTGCGACCTTTTCGCGTTGCAGGGCGTTGGTCAAAAAAACCTGTCCGAGTTGTGACGTAATGCCGATCAGCACCAGCCACATCCAATCCCAACCGGTCGGCATCGTCCACTGAAAAAATAGACTGGCAAAACCTACGACCGCGCCGATCAACTGAAAATGAAAGACGACGGTCAGCGGATGCTCTTTTCCCCGCAGCGAACGAACCAGATTATACGCCATACCCGAGCAAAACGCTGACAATATGCCGAGAGAGAGGTAAAACGGTGAGATGCGTTCGTCAACCTGTTCGATCAGCAGCACCCCGCCAAACGCGACCGCGTAAAATAGCCATTGCACGGGCACGACGCCCTCTTTGAGCATAAATATCGCGATGATCGTAGTAAATATCGGCGAGAGATATTGTATCGTCTGGGCCGACGCGAGCGGCATATTTTGCAGCGTTAGAAAAAAGCAATAGAGTGCGGTCGTACCAAAAACTCCGCGTAGCAATAGCTGAGTATGATTTTCGCCGACGATGCTAGCTCCGGCACGTTTTAGCCCGACAACACAAATAAACCCGGCAACTATGCAGCGAAAGAAAACTGTCTCCATCGCCGGAATGTGAGCGACCTGTTTGACGCAGACGTTCGCCAAAAAGAAAAAAGCCGTCGAGAGCATCATCGACCGCACACCGGGTGTCAGAAATGTTGTATTGGATCCCAAATTATGAGGGTAATTTTTTTGACGCTCCACTGCAACCGCAATCACTTTCGCACCCGGATTTTGACGAAAATGCTCGCCGTTTCTTAAATAGAATGGCCCCAGCGTAGATGCACGCGGCGGCAACAATCGCAATTACTATGATCGTTTGCAACATCATTCAAAACCCAACGCTTTGCCGCCTTGATATGTAATTAGCGCCGCGATATATGCAAGCGCGGTCATATATCCGGTCATAAAGAGCGGCCAGCTCCACGAATTCGTCTCGCGGCGAACGACGGCGATGGTGGACACACACTGCATCGCCAGCACAAAGAAAACCATCAGCGTCAGCGCCGTCAACGGCGTCCAAGCGGGCTTACCGTCGTCGGTTTTCGCATCACGAACCGCCGAGATCAGTGTCTCCGATTCTTCATTCTCTTCCTTGCCGACATTGTAAATAATGCTCAGGGTCGAGACCAGTACTTCACGTGCGGCAAAGCTCGCGATCAGAGCAACGCCGATCTTCCAGTCAAAACCCAGCGGCTTTATTACAGGCTCGATCGCATGGCCGAGCTTTCCGGCAAAACTATTTTTGAGCTGTTCGCTCTCGGGCAATTGAGATTCTTCGGCGGGGACTTCCCCGGTCGCCACCGCTCCGGGTACTGCCGCGGTAACATTCTGACTACTGGTTTCTGGCTTCTGACTACTTCTTGGAAAATACATCAGAGCCCACAGGATGATAGAGATCGCTAGGATGACCGTTCCGGCTCGTTTCAAAAACAACCACGCTCGCGTGATCATGTTTTGTAAAACCGTACGTAAATTTGGCAGGCGATATGGCGGCAGTTCCATTAGGAACGGTGGAGGTGGAGCTTTCAGTAAGGTGCGTTTCAGAATTGCGGCGACAATGATCGCGACGATGATGCCTATCGAATACATTACCAGCATCAACAACGCCCCGACCGACACAAATCCGAGCACATATTTTCCGCCAAAAAACGCCCCGATCATGAGCGTATAAACCGGCAGACGTGCCGAGCATGACATAAACGGTGCGATCATGATCGTCGCAAAACGGTCGCGTCGGCTCTCGATCGTGCGGGTCGCCATGATGCCCGGAATTGCGCAAGCAAAGCTCGATATTAGCGGTAAAAATGCCTTGCCGTGCAAGCCCACACGCGACATCAATTTATCTAACAAAAACGCTGCCCGGGCCATATAGCCGCTGTCTTCGAGTAGCGAAATAAAGAGGAACAGCAGTAAGATCTGCGGCAAAAACACGACAACGCCGCCGACTCCGGCAATGATCCCGTCAACCAGCAGGTCGGTCAGCATTCCCGGCGGCATCTCGGCTTTTATAAAATCGCCAACCGCTCCGAATCCTTTCTCAAGCAGGTCCATCGGCAGGCTTGCCCACGAAAATATCGTCTGAAAAACAAGTAGCAATATCGCAACTAGTATCACGAGACCAAAAAATTTATGCGTGAGAACGCGGTCGATCTTGTCCGTTATGCGGTGCGACTGATGGTCGCTGTGCCAAACCGATTCTTGCACGACATTTGCGATAAAGTTGTACCGGGCAAATATTTTGCCGTGCGGGCCGGAGTTTGGGTCCTCTTGGCGATATTCGTAAGGGATCTCAGGCGTCGTTCCAATTACACCGGCCACCTGCTCCGCCAGTCCTTGTGTTCCGCGTCCACTCTTAGCATTAACCGCCACGACAGGAGTTTTCAACTGAGTCGCGAGCATCTCGATATCGATCTCGTGGCCCTGTTTTTCAAAGACATCGATCATAGTCAGAGCGATTACGACCGGCACGCCAAACTCAAACATCTGCGTAACCAGATATAAGTTGCGCTCGAGATTGGTCGCATCGACGACGGCGATGATAGCGTCGGGTTTTGGCACGCCAGCCTGATCGCCACGAATGATATCGCTCGCGATCTGTTCGTCCAGCGAGGTCACGTCGAGGCTGTAAAGTCCCGGCAGATCAATGAGATTAACCGTCTTTCCGTCAAGAGTCCACGCACCTTCTTTGCGTTCTACGGTGACGCCAGGGTAATTTGCTACTTTTTGCTTGAGGCCTGTGAGGGAGTTAAAGAGGGTCGTCTTGCCGGCGTTGGGGTTGCCGGCAAGAGCTATCGTCAGATGACTATTTTGTTCGTTGTCGCTCATTCATCAGCGGCTATTCAAATCTCGAATTTGAAATTCGCTATTAAACCGAAACCTCGATCGCATCTGATTCGGTCCGGCGCATCGCCAGACTGTAACCGCGAACGCGAATCTCGACCGGATCGCCAAATGGTGCCATCTTAATTTTCTGTACAGACACGCCCGGAATAACGCCCATTTCGAGCAAACGACGGGTCACGCGGCCCTCGCCGTTGACGGCGATGACACGGGCATCTTTTCCAATTGGCAGTTCGGTCAGAGTCATACGATCAGTTTTTCTTTTCATCTTTTTTGGGTTTCATCTCCCAGAGCACATTGATGATGACCCATTTTCCGTTCATCTTACCGACGTGCATGTAATCGACCCACTCGTGCATTTCAAGTTTGACCGTTGCTGAATTGCTCATCGCGTCCAATATGGTCACGTCTTTCTGCTGATCAGCCTTTGCGGATTGCTTTCCGGAACCTCCCCGAGTCCCCTGAACAAGTGCCATCGCGGTCATTTGGCCAAGCACGCTCTGGCCCTGCGGATTAGTACGGACGATGCGTTTGGCAAGATCGGGACTCAAGGCACTTTCCATCTTGTCAGCATTGCCCTCATACCAGCCCTCGGCATAATTCAACGCCGTGCGTTTGATAGCCTCGCGGTCCGCGTCTGTCTGACCGATCGCCGAGATAGCCGTGATGGCCATCAACAAGAAAACAAATAATAAATTACGTCGCATTTGAAACTCCTTGTCTAATTGAATTCTATCCTAATTGAAAACCAATTTCAATTTCATTTAACAGCTATTGCGATAGCAGTAATATGGATACGTAAACTATTGGACAATGTTTTTAGGCGGGATGATAAGATCGGCCTGAAATGTGCCGACGGAAATGCGTACTGGAACTCGGCTGGTCGTTCCTAGCCAGACTTTGATGCCGAGAGCATCGAGCTTGGGGTTGCCGGTATTGATCGTGATCAACTGTGCCGATATCTTCGAACCACCTATCGTAAGATCAGCGGGTACGTCGGGCCGTAATGTGAAAACGTACGGCTGCGTTTCCCAAAACACTGCAACGCGCGTGTCGTTGACCGGATTGCTCGCGACGTTGCTCCGTTGCAGATTAAACGACCGCATCGCGTAGATGAGCGACAGCAAGCTGTGCGTTCCTACGGGGCCATCTATCGGAGCCGTGCCGCCAAATGTAATGTTCCCTGTTCTCGGATCAAATACGACGGTTTGATTCAGGGCTTTGAGGCCACCGCCGAATTTGCCCTCAAACCATTTTGGAGCGAGCGTATCAGGATCGACCTGTGCCCTGATCGAATCGCCAAGTGCAAAAGTCTTATTCCCCGGTTCGATCGCCGTGACGGTCGCCGTCAGGAGCAAACTATCCTTTTTCTCAAATAATTTGCGTTCTTTTGCCTCGAGCGTGACAACGCCGACAGGCTTGCCGCCGTCGGAGAGGTTGTACGAAAGTGTTTCACCCAATCCGAACCCGAGTTCTGGAAGAAGCGGTTGATTTTCGACGTATTGAGCCGGAGTCGCTGTTGGGCGTGGCGTCGCGACGACAACGGGCGTCGGAGTAGCGGTCGGCGTAGGTTTCACGGTTGGCGTTGTTTCGTCCATGTGAGACGAAACAAGTGTGATGCGGCATTCGCCCTTTGCGGTCCGAAACCTAAACATCACCGGCACGCGGTCTTCGTCGTTGGTGAAATTTATTTTGAGATCTTTGATGCCGTTGACCGCGAGGAATTCACTTTGCACCGTCGAGATCGTAGTATCAAATTCGCCGGCACTCGTCTTAAGACGCTCGGCCTTGCCGCTGACATATGTCGCCGTGTAAACCTGCTCGCCCTCGTAAAATGTATAGCTGCCGCTGCCAGCGGCTTGCCTAACTTTATAGATAAGCGTGACCGGGTCAAAATTTGACGTTGGATTTTTTAGGTAATTGCTGACCGTTTCAACCGGCAGCGGCCCGTCGGACTGCGTCCGGCGCATAAAGATCGGCAGCCCCGAATCAGGAGCTGCAAAAACGGTGCGGGTCTCGTCGATCATCGCAAAAGTCGCGCTGACAAACCCCAAAGTCTTAAATTTTGACCTGATCTCGACCGAGTCCTTGCCGCCAAGCTGCCCGCGTGACACGACATACAGTTCCATATAGCCACTGTCTTCGATAGTGCCGAAAGAAATGGTGTAAGTCAGCTTTTCGCCGACTCTAAAATGTGTCGGTTGCAATTGGGCGTCTGCTCTCCCCGTGAAAAATACGCCGAAAAACAGAAACACAAAGACCGAACTGCGCAAAACACAGCTCGTCAGGCGGGAGTTTTTTTGGTTTGAGTAACTTCTCATCAATTGGCTACACATTCAGCGACTATC
>DEQS01000047.1 GCA_002360555.1 Chloracidobacterium sp. UBA3360 | reverse complement strand
TCGCGCGGATGGCCTATGTCTTCGCGTTCGACGTCGCCGACTTCGCGGCCGATAAGTTCCATTAACTCAATTCGCCGCATTATCTGCTTTTGCTGTTCTGAAACTGTCTGTAGATACATCACCGCCGCGAGAAGCAACACAATGACCGCTAAACCGACCGCAGTAAATAAAATATCCTGATCGGTCCTAATTATGTCCAAACCCTGCCGACCGCGGCCTTGTATTACAAGGATCACGGCGGGAAAGAGCATCACCAAATTTCGAACGATACTGCTAACTCCAACTGGTTCGCTATGGATCTGTCCAAAGCAGTGGCAATCGGGGGCTTTGCCCTTTGCCATCTGATAGAGCATTCCGGACGTAAAAATAAGCAGCAAGGCCGAGGCCCCGATCGCACCGAACCAAGAGCTTGGAACAAACAGCAGAGTTCCCGCAACCGTGAGTTCAAAAATCGGCAACAGAAAAGCAGCGGGACGCACGAGAGACGCCGGAACACCAAATTCAGCGAGCGCCTTTTTAGAACCCTCGGGATCGAATATCTTGGCGATACCTGCGACGCCAAACAAACCGGCAAGTGCAAGCCTTAATAGTAAAAGAAAAATTTCCATGACTTTTGATCGAAACCAAATTCTATCTGACCGGTGCGTGGGTTTTCAATCTAGGCTCCCTTCTTCTTTTTGGTTTTATGTCTCTCGACAAGACGAATCGGCGTTCCAAAAAAGCCAAACTCTTCGCGAAGCCGGTTCTCAACATATCTCAGATATGAGAAATGCAGCCCGCCTTTGCCGCCTGATGTAAATAAGATGAACAGCGGCGGACGGATACCGGCCTGGGTGATGAACTGGATCTTGAGCCGCGAAAAACCGCCTTTGACCGGAGCCGGAGCCGAGCCGCCTTTTGGCTGTTCGATCGCCTCTTCAAAAAATCGGTTGAGCCGCGATGTTTGCAGACGGCCATTGCGAGCGTCATATGCCTGAGCTACCAATGGCAAAACTTTGGCAACACGCTGGCCTGTCAAGGCCGAGATGGTCACGATCGGGGCCCAGTCGATAAATTTCATCGCCTCACGCAAACTGCGTTCAAATTCGTAAATCGTGTTGGTTTCTTTTTCCTCGACTGCGTCCCATTTGTTGACGGCAAGGATGATCGAGCAGCCGGAATCGAGAGCATAGCCCGCGATATTTGCGTCAAGATTTGTCACGCCCTCGACAGCGTCGATGACCATGATCGCAACGTCGGCACGTTCGAGAGCTTTGCGTGCCATTATCACCGAAAGCTTTTCGGCCATCTCGTTGGTCTTGCCTTTGCGGCGGATGCCTGCGGTGTCGATGAGCACATAATCGCGGCCGTCGACCGTCAGATGCGTATCAATCGCATCGCGGGTCGTACCGGCGATGGGCGAGACAATAACGCGCTCCTCACCAAGTATCTGATTGAGCAGCGAAGATTTACCGACATTCGGGCGGCCGATGATCGCAAGCTTGATCTCGTCCGACGCTTCGGTTTCGACCTCTTCTTCAAATTCGAGATGATCAAAAACCATGTCGAGCAGGTCGCCGATTCCGGTTCCATGCTCAGCCGAGATAGGCGACATCTCAAACCCAAAGCGGTAAAACACGCTCGCCTCGTTTTCGACGTTTTTTGATTCGCATTTGTTTGCGGCGATTATGACGGGCTTGCCGGTGTTGCGCAGCAAGATGCCGAGCTCCTCATCGAGCGGTATGATCCCGGCCCGCGAATCGAGCACCCAGATGATGGCAACCGATTCATTGATGGCGTGCGACGCTTGCTTGAAAATATTTGCCGGGATGATCGCTTCGTCGTCAGGTACAATGCCGCCGGTGTCAACGAGCCTAAACTCTCTCGCTTTCCACTCGACCTCGCCAAACATACGGTCGCGCGTAATACCCGGCTCGTCACCGACTATTGCTTTGCGCGAACCAGTGAGGCGGTTAAACAGCGTTGATTTGCCGACATTTGGCCGGCCGATGATGGCTACGAGCGGTGCTTTCATAATGAGCGAAGGTTGATTTTAGCAAATGGATTGCATTAAACCTATCCCTTCAAAAACTCATATGTCACGTGGATATTTAGTAGGCCATTTGATATCTCCGGCCGCATGCCGGTGGCTCGCATGCGGATATTCCCTGTCCGCTGGATCGGGATGCCGAATGAGACCTTGTCGAGACTGAGTATCTCGATCGGATTGAGTTTTTTGTCGATCGAACTTTGCAGCATCTTCGCGATCATCGTCCCGCCGACGCCGCCCGTGCCGTTTAGATTGACGCTCAAGACCCTCGCACGGCCGATCAGACGTTGATTGTTTTGGTCAAATTCCAGATCGAGGTCAGCCTCTGCCCAACCCGCAAAACCAACGCATCCTATGAAGGGCGGAGCGTAATTTCCCGAAAACGCGAGCGGCAAATAGATCTTGCCTTCACGATAGCGGACCGCTGTTCTAACGCCGTTCGATTCCCTTAATATCTTTATCGATTCATTACAGCCCGATGTCTTATTCTCCGTGATCGGAAACTCAGGCGCGTCGTAATTCTGATAGATCGAGTCCAGCAAAGCGTCAAAAAACGCCTCGTTAAGGCTGACCGTGACCTCTGCCTTTTGGGCGTTTGCCGCCGTGAATAACAAAAAAACCGCCATACAGGCGGCGAACATTCGTTTATGCATTATTTCGCCTCATATCCGGGAATCTACTTTTGTCTGATGATGTACCGGGGTAGTTTGTTGTTCGCGTAATTTATAGTCCGCTTCTGACAACGTCGTGCAGTCTCAATAACCCAACGCACGAACCATTGCCGTTAACCACCGGCAGCACCGATATTTGTGACGGGCGGTCTTCCATCAGTTTTAGGGCATCGAACGCCAGCATCTCGGGCGACGCCGTGATCGGCCCTGCCGTCATCATATCGCTTGCCGTAAGCGACGCAAGTCCTGACGGGTCGGTCTTTTCTATCGTGCGCCGTAGATCGCCATCGGTAACAATGCCGATCAATTTTTCGTCGTCGCCAACCACATTCACCGCACCAAGCGCATTTTTCGAAATGGCTTTTACAACCTCAAGCCACGTTGCATTGGGATCAATATTAGGGCTCTCGTGCATCAGATCATTGACGGTAAGCGTTAGGCGTTTGCCAAGCCGCCCCGCCGGATGATTTGCCGCAAAATCCTCAGGCGTCAAACCTTTGGCCTCCATCAACGCCATCGCTATCGCATCGCCGATAGCCAACGCAACGGTCGTCGATGCCGTCGGAGCAAGGTTTAACGGACACGCCTCTTTATCAACCGACGCATCCAAAACGGCGTTTGCTTGACGGGCAAGCGTCGAGCTGTCATTACCGACGATCGCGATTATTTTGACACCGCGTTGTCGCAAAGCGGGCAAGATCGCAAGCAGTTCCTCTGTCTCACCCGAATTGCTCAGAGCGATGACCACATCATTTTCCGCTACGACTCCGAGCCCGCCGTGCAGGGCGTCCGACGGATTTACAAAAACCGCTACCGTGCCCGTGCTCGTCATCGTCTGAGCGATCTTTTGACCGATCACACCGGATTTACCGACGCCGCAGACAATAACCTTACTCGCACAGTTTTCGAGCAATTCGACGGCGGTTGTGACGTTTGCACTATTAAGATTAGCCGCCGCTCGGTCGATCGCCGCCGACTCGATACGCAGTATTTCTTTGACCTTTTCGAATTTATTTATCACTTGGTGGAACGGCTTTGAAGATGTCTAGGACGATCACCCATTTGCCATATTTGAATTTCCAGACCTGCATATAGTTGCCTTTTTCGATCACTTTGTCACCGTCGGTACGGGTGTATGTGCTCGTAGTATAAGACAGATTTGCTGATCCTAGGAAAACGCTCTTTTTGGCGAGCTTAACCAAACCTCTTTCAGAAGACGCGAGTTTGAGAGCATCCTTTTTACCTATCGCGGGCATTTTATTTTCGCGGTAAAGGCGAATGTCGTCCGCCGCGTATGCTTTGTACGCTGCGATCAGATTCTGCCCGCTCGCGGTCTCGTAAAACCCGCTTGCTGTATCGGCAGCGGAGCTGTTTTTGGTGTTCGGATCTGTGCTTTTGTCCTGTGATGTGACCCAGTCATTAGAATATTTTGCAGGTTTATCATGACCGATGCCGATATCGACGACAAACTTATATTTACCGTCCGGTTGCCTCAGCCAGACAGTAATAAATTCGCCAAACGCCACAGGCGTGTCGTCTTTCCCTTTTGGCCGGTACTCCCAATTTCCGGTGGTATAACCCATAATGCCATTGGTCGAAACATCGGCGTAATTTGGAGCCCACGACAGCAACCCTTTTGATTGTGCCCTGCCGTTCCAGTATTCGCGCCCGTTGACCTTGTCCGGTTGAAACAAGACAGCGTCAGCAGTTAAATATTCTAGAAATGCACTTTTTGTATCGTGTTCTGCGGCATAAGCAGCAAATGCGTGCTCAGTATCCACGATCTTTTGCAGATCGCTTTTATCTTGAGCTATTGCCGCGGAAACGCCTGAAAGTAGCAAGAGGATGATTAAAATTCGTTTCATCGTGATAATATCTTACACGAAAAGAATATTGCGTTGAGCAAAAATGCTCATAAACCCTCAGTTAGAACCAAAATTCTCCAGTCATATTTAGAAACCT
>DEQS01000027.1 GCA_002360555.1 Chloracidobacterium sp. UBA3360 | reverse complement strand
ATCGGATCCATCGACGCACGCGCGGCATCGTCGAGATCGCTGATGCGATCGAGCATCTTGTTCACTGCTGTTCGGTCAAAGAACGGTACGCTCGCGAAGCTGTCACTCCGCAAAATGTCCTGGAGCATCACGAACATCGCGTCGTCGTTTCGCTTGGTCGTCGGCGGTGCGAGGAACGGCTGCTTGAGCCCGCGATAGACTTCATCGGTGATGTAATTTTTGGCGGCTTCGCGGAGGATGTATTTGATGGTGCCGTCCTTTGCCAGCATCGATCCGGGGATAGAGCGGCCAAACTCGAACAGCTTGTGATCAAGAAACGGCAGCCGCACCTCAACAGCATTCGCCATGTCGAGCCTTTCTGCGGCGAGCACGTAATTCACAAACAGAGATTTCATCCAGAGATAGAGTATCTGCTTTGCGGGTTCCCTGCCGTAAAGAGTTTTGCGGTAGTCGAACTGACGAAAGAACTCGCGGTAAGGATCGCGTTTCGGAAATTGCATCGCAAATTCTGGTGCGATGATCGAGTGGAGAAAGGTGAACTTATCCGCGACGTAATCTGTCAGATGTGGCGGAAACGCGAGGGTTTTTCCGAGCCTTGCCAGCCAAGGCGAAGTCTCGGCGATGTGGCGTTCGGTCTCGGTTTTAGGACGGATCAATCGGCCGAACATCTTCAACCACTTACCGATGCCGCCCGACGAACCGCCAAGCAAAGCCGCGCTCGAAAAATCGTAACCTGCAAACAATTCATCAGCACCCTCACCGCCGATGACGGTCTTGTAGCCTTCGTTTCGAACTGCTCGGCTGAGGTGATATCGAGCGGCACCGTGAGCGTTGTAATGGATCATCTCGCCTTTCCAAACGGCGTCATAGAACACGTCAGCAAAATCACCGCCTTTAACAGGAATCGGCCGAAAATCAGCCCCGGCGAACTCCGCCATGCGTCTCGCTGGGCCGCTTTCGTCGAAATCGGGATGATCGAACGTGATCGTAAACGCCGTAAACTTTCCTGCCGAATATCGCGAAGCCATCCCGAGCACCGCCGACGAATCGACGCCTCCACTAAGATAGCAACCGACCGGAACATCTGCCCTCATCCGCAAACGAATGGATTCGTCGAGTAAATCACGGACGTTTTCGATACATTCGGGCTCTGAGATGTGCGGGTGAGAGGCCTCGGCTTTTGGATAATTGACGTCCCAATAGCGTTTGACGGTTACAACGCCTTTGCGAGCAATCAAATAATGTCCGGGAGGCAATTGACGGACGTTCTTGAAAAGCGTGCGGTCTTGATCGAACGAAAAGAACAGGTTCTGAAAAACCGATTCGCGATCCCAAGCTGCTTCAACACCGCTCGCGAACAAGGCTTTAGCTTCGGAAGCGATCCGTAGACCTTCGGCTGACTCCGCGTAGAATAGGGGCTTTATTCCAAATCGATCTCGTGCGGCAAACAGCGTTTCGTTCTCCTCGTCCCAAATGACAAAAGCGAATTCGCCGCGAAGATGTTCGAGACATGCGGCACCCATTTCTTTATACAGATGCAGAGCAATCTCACTGTCAGACTTTGTGCGAAATTTATGCCCGCGGTTCTCGAGTTCGCGTGTTATCCGTTCGAAATCGTAGAATTCACCGTTGTGGATAATATGAACCTTACCGTCTTCGCTCGCGATCGGCTGCGTGCCGGTGACGAGGTCGATGATGTTCAGACGAGCGTGGCCGAGAGCGGTGCGTCCGTTCGGCGAAACCCAACTGCTCTGTTCGTCCGGCCCGCGCGGAATAAGCGCGTCGATCGCCCGGCCTAGGGCGTCAGCGTTCACAGGTTTGTCATTATTGAGTATCGCGACGATCCCGCACATATCTAAAACACCGCCCGTTCGCCGTCACACCTAAATTTCATCAACATAAAGTTATCAAATTCGCCCGGGCCGCCGCTGGGGTCGATGCGTTCGAATGAAGAATGAGCTTCGACTATGGCTACAGGCTTTGCAACGCGGCAATAGCGATTCGCCGTTCTCACCAATATACTTTGACGCAGTTCGTCGCGATGCTCCGGCGGTACTTTCATCCAAGTGATATCGTGGATGTAAAAATCGAGCAACACGCCGCGAAGCGAACGCACGAACATCGTGTCCGGATCGGCTTCTTTTCCGTCAATAACAACTCGATAGTGCGTCGCGTAGTTTCGGTCGTCGATCCAGTTGAATAATTGGTACTGCTGTGCGATCCCCATGAGCCACAGAACGCTGTAAAAGCTCATCTGCACGCTTCCGAGGCCGTCGGCGCGGCCATCAACTAGCTGCGGTTTGTTCGAAACCTGGTTCGAATCTGCGACATCCGATCGCAAGGTACGCGGCGGCGTTCGCCAGTTCATCATCGTTACGCCGCTGATCATCGCAAACGTCAACATCACCACCATAAACAGCGAGATCGCACCGGCAAAGCCAAACTGTGGTTTCCCGGCTGGTCCCACATACTTTCCGCCTCGCAAATATGTCATTAATTCTTCGCGAAACATCAAGATCGCGGTCGCGGCGCAGGCGATGTTGGCGAAGGGGATATTGAGCGTGAGGGCCGAGAGGATATGCAATCCAATGAACGCTGCGAGCAGAATGTATTTGAGCCTCGAACCTCGTCGCAAAAAGAACATCAGCGGCACCAAGGGCTCCAGAACAAGCGTTCCGTAGTTAAATACCTTGAGCAGAGGCATGTGCGAGGCGTTCCAGAATTCGTGAAAGTACGAAACCGGTAGTTTGAAAACCACATAAAGTGCCGTGCCGTCGAGCCACATCGGGCTGGTCCACTTCCATAGGCCCGCGACGAGGTAGAGGAGTATTAGGTTCCAAAAGAAACAACGCAGGGCTGCTCCCGGCACGGACACATCTTTCCATTTCGACCACGCGGCCCCAAGATCTTTCAGCCATTCACCCAAAACCAGCGTCCGCCCGACCGGCAGGACGAGCATCCAGAACAGCAGCAGATGCATGATCGCGTCATCGACGTACATGACGATAAAATTGCGTCGATAGGTGCTGACCGCGATGATGTATAGAATTACGGCGAATAGCTTGACGCGATAGCCGAGTATTAGCGGGATGCAGCAAGCTATCGCAATACCAAATGCGGCATAAAACCACTCCGCTCCCATCCACGGGCGGAATATCCCGATCTCGGTGAACCAATACATCTTTAGTATCAGCTCGTGATCGAGCAATCCGTCGGGGCCGCTAAAATCGGCGACCTCCATGAATGTGCGGATAAAATAGGCGAGCATGACGATGCCGACGCAGATGCGGAATAGATCTATCGGTAGAGCGTCAACCGGCCGCGTAAAAGCCCGCCACAATCTCTGCATCGCACCATCTTTGTCTTGCATCTGAATAGCTCGCACGAGGGATTGTAGCCCAAATTTCGTGAGAACTTAAAAGTGATAATTACAGTTATGCATTTGCCGGTTATTTGTCTTATACTCACGCGAAAAGCTTTTATTACGAACGACACTTCCCTTGGCGTTCATATCTTAAACAACTAAAAGGAAGGCCCATCATATGAAATCATCTGCCGTTCGAATCTTTGCACTGTTGATCGTTACGCTTGTGCTCGCGACCGCTAATAACTTTGCCCAGCCCGGGGCAAAACCCACAGCGACGCCGGCAAAGCCCGCCGTTAAGCATCCGCTCGACAAAGGCGATTTCAAAGTTGGTTTCTCGCCGGTCACAAAGGCTCGCACGCCAAAGAAAGCGATGCCAAAGGACGAACGCGATACACTCGAAGGCATAGCTGTCGCGCTAAACGGTATGGTTGCCCTGCCGCGTGACGTTTATCTAAATCTCGACACCTGCGGCGAGCCAAATGCTTTTTACAATGGCGAGACGTCCGAGATAACGATGTGCTACGAGTACATTGCGTATTTCGAAGAGGCGTTCAGGTCGATCGAAAAAAATCAGGCAAAGGTTGACGATATGGTCTCTGACGCGTTTGTTCAGGTTTTCTTTCACGAGCTTGGCCATTGCCTGATCGATGTATGGGAATTGCCCGCCACCGGGAA
>DEQS01000026.1 GCA_002360555.1 Chloracidobacterium sp. UBA3360 | reverse complement strand
AACTAAAAGGAAGGCCCATCATATGAAAATCAACGCCGCCCGTTCGTTCGTCATTGCAGCGATCGTCATAGCTCTCGCCGCGATAAACTCGTTTGCCCAGCCCGGTGCGAAACCCACAGCGACGCCGGCAAAGCCCGCCGTTAAGCATCCGCTCGACAAAGGCGATTTCAAAGTTGGTTTCTCGCCCGTCACAAAGGCACGCACGCCAAAGAAAGCGATGCCAAAGGACGAACGCGATACACTCGAAGGTATAGCTGTCGCACTTAACGGTATGGTCGCCCTGCCGCGCGACGTTTATCTAAATCTTGATACCTGCGGCGAGCCAAATGCTTTTTACAACGGTGAGACATCGGAGATCACGATGTGCTACGAGTACATTGCGTATTTCGAAGAGGCGTTTGCGTCGATCGAAAAGAAACAGGCAGTTGTTGACGATATGGTCTCTGACGCGTTTGTTCAGGTTTTCTTTCACGAGCTTGGCCATTGCCTGATCGATGTATGGGAATTGCCCGCCACCGGCCGCGAAGAGGACGCCGTTGACCAACTGGCGATGATCCTAATGCTCGACGGTTCGCCTGAGGGGCAAAAGAGCGCGATCAATGCTTCGCTATTGTGGGATATCTCGTCGCAGAGCGAAGACAAAGCCGACATGCTGTTTTGGGACGAGCATTCGTTTAGCAAGACCCGCTTTTACGACATGATCTGCCTCGTCTACGGCAGCAACCCCGAAAAGAACTCATTTATGGTTTCCCCAACGCGACTGCCACGCGAGCGAGCCCAACGCTGCAGCGAAGAATACAAACGCGCCGAACGCTCGTGGATGAAACTGCTCTTGCCGTATATTTTGGATTGATCAGGCAGAAACGCGAGTGTGAACGAGCGTGCAGTTCCAAAGCCGCACGCTTCCTGACGGTCGCGTTTCTGCCCATGAGAAAAAGGCTTCGCGTTGTACGAAGCCTTTTTCCTATTTTTGATTCACATTTGCCAGAATCGCAAGATCGCAGGTCTGACCCTACTGCCCCCTTGACCGTATTTTTCCGCTTCCGATACGCGCTCCAACTCATCTACATCAAAGTCGGAAGTAAACTCCCGGCAATCACTCGTAATTACCCGATCTCGTCTATACCTTTGATCCGTTTGAGTTCAGAAAACCAATACTTTTTCCCCTATTGTGGTTTTCGTCTCGAGATCATTTTTTGTAATTCTCTTTCACGAACTTGTTAAAAAGCTCATTCAGATTCGCTGGTTCGTAGATCGCAGATCCATCGGCATTAGGGATCTTAGATCTGACGGCATTTGCTTTACTTTGTTCGTAGGCGATGGCGTCATCTAAGTATGCCTTCATAAATCTCTTCCCGATCGGCGTAGCAACAAATTTGTCGTGTTCCGCCTTTTCAGCTTCGGTATATTTCAATTTGCCGCCATTACCGGTGATGATTTCCGTCCTCTGTATCTGCTGAAGATATTGCAATACCTGTTGTCCCTCCCATGCATAAAAAATGTCGGACAATTCATTAAGTTCGGTCAGCGTAAATGCTGCCGAATAGCTTTTTCCCAAACCCTCGCGGATCCAATCCCAGGTTGGGAAATTCTTTGTCTTCGCGTCAGTGGTGATCTTGTCCGTGATCGTGATCAATTTGTCATAATTGGCTCGAACAAAGGCTTTTTGAGCGGCATTTAATTTTTTATTCACTTTCAGAGCGGCATCAAACCCTTCGATCCTGTTTTTTCGAGCCTCTGCTTTGGCGGCTTCAGTCTCTTTAGTTCCCGGAAGTGTTCCCAACAAATAATCAATTCCGATAGAAGGGTGTTTAGGAAATGTAAGTACGATCACTTGTTCAACAAGTTGGGGTTTGGTGGAGATGTCTGTAGTTCCTGCTGCCGGGTCCGCCGGTTTGTTCGGGTTGTCCTGTGCCATCGCAACAAGGCTGAAAACCGAAAACATCAGCGATAAAATCAATCCTAATTTGGTCCAATCTTTAACTTTATAGATCATCATAATTCTCCTTATTTGGCTTAAGAACAGCCTCTAAACTTCTAAACGGATAAAATAGGCGAAGTAGGCCGCTTTTGTTTAATTGCTCGATCGCTCCATCGGCGTCTGATGCTGCCATTTCGAAATAGCCGATCGGGTTGTTGTCTTTGTCAGCAAACAATGATCAGCCCGACACCCAAAAAGCCACCCAACGCTCGCGGCCTTTTGTTTATGAGAACCAGCCTTTGTTACTTAAATATGGACGGGTCGACAGCGATATTTGTTTCGATCTTGTCGTAGTTGGTCTCGCTTGACACAACGGTGAGCGTGTACGGGAACAGATAGCCATCCGCATTCCTTTTGTAATTGGAATATGTTGTTCCCACGTCGGTGGGTTCACCGTTGATCGTGACCCTGCGCAAGGTCTTGGTGATCAAATATGTCTTTGTGCTCATGAAATAGGTGTTGACGACGCCGTTCTTGAAGGTGAGTTTGAGTTTGAAATTATCTTCGCCATCCACCTTCTCGGTACCCAGCAATTCCACCGAGGTTCCCTTTGCATGGTGATCAAGCAATGGACCCTGAATGTCTAACCCCGGTTGTCCGGCCTTAAGTTCGTTAGCGTTCAGCTCTTCGGGCTCGTTCACTCCCTGCACCGGCATGAAATTGATGCCTTTTGTTGGGGTCACGATCTGGTAATTCGCCGTCCCCAGGACGTTAAGGTCCGTCCTCGAACCGATCATGTGCGAAATTGTAAGGGTGCTCGCAACATCGACCCCCTGTACGGTATACGCTCCGGTCTTACGCACGGTCTTGAGCGATAATAATTTCTCCCTGCCACCAAGTGCGTCGATATGTTTGTTGATAATGTCATCCAACTGGCTGACTGACGGCGCCGCTGGCTTGACGCCGGGCTGCGGCAAGGGAGTCGACATTCCTTTCGGCATGACGTGGTCGTTTCGCGTTCCGCCAAGAAAGATCACGGCTGAGGCCGCTCCCGCGAAGTTAATGTCCTCAACCTTTAACAGGTTGCCCTGTGGTTCGTTACCGGTCTGACACGGATTTGATTTGGGATCGGTCGAACCGTTCCTTTTAGACGGATGTTGATATTTTCCGGTCTTTGCTTCACGATTAGCGGCCGGCGGGGCCACGGCAAAGATCGAGAACGGAACGCTCGAACATTTTTCAACCACCTCGCCAAAGTACTCGCTAAAATTCATGATCGAGTTGCCGCGGATGCGATCCATCTCTTTTTTGACGCGGATCTCGCCGAGATAAATTTCCGCCGGGGCTCCCGAGCCCGTTTCCTGATAGATCCAGCCGCCCCACCAGACTCCTTCGCCATCCGTCTTTGTCCTTGCAAGACGCAGCTTGTACTCGGCATCCGATCTCAGATCGAACGGCATCCGGCAACTCCAGCCCTCGCCTTCGCCGCCAAACTCCTTACAGCTCCCGCCGGTAGCATTGTCCGCGTTCCAGAGCGAAAATAGGGCCTGAGCTTTGCCCTCGTCGTCGGTGTTAAAGCCAAAATAACCGCCGTGGGCAGGATCAGCCGTCCAACTCCACATCATCACCCACTGCGATGAAGGAGCCTGTCGAACGACCCAAATCTTCTGGTCGACATTTGAGACGTCGTTGACGCTGTCGCCAAAGTCCCAGTAGGCATAGGCGTTGGCATACTGCTGCTGCTGGGCAAATATCCCGGACGTGAAAAAGAGTATTACCGCAAATAAGATGACTGCATTTTTCATATTATCTCGCCAACATAATAGGACCATTTTTGCGCGATTTTGCTTTCTCTATTGAAAGATCTTTGACGGATCGGTCGACGGCATTGGGAATCTGAGGTCGTTTACCCGTTTAGTGGTCGCGGCGCTTGCGTTGAGGCCCCATTTTTTGAAGAACGGGATCAGGTTGTTTTGCGTTACGACGCACATCGCGTAGATAAATTTATTTGCCTGATCAGCATCAGTCTCGCCGTCGATCTCAACGTATGGTGACTTTCGAAAATACTGGTGCAGACGCTTGATCGGCTCCCAGCCGTACGCGGTCTTTAGCTGGTGAAACATCACTAGCTTTGAGAATAGTTCGTTGTAATCTGCTTCTTCGTTGGAGACGAGGTAGTTTTTGTTTGGGTCGGCGACATACCGACGGGCCTTTTCAAAGGTCGTCAGCGTTTCGCCGCCTTCTTTTGTGCCGAGACGTGTCGGCAGGCCATATTTTTCCTGCACGTAGAGCGAAAACAGATTGACCGATATCTCGCCGATCGAATTCCACGTCCACGAACGCTGTTGATGTGTGTGTCCGGTCTCGTGCCAGATGCCCCATTCGGTTTTGAGCTTTTCGGTCAGGTCGGTGTAATTGTCGCGTTTCATCCCGATAAAGTAGTTTGAGGCGTACATGTAATAGTCCTCGGCTTCTTTCGGGGTTGAATAGAGATCGATCAGGTAATTGATCCGGTTGCGAGTCGGCCTATTCTGCGGGGTGGAGTTGTCAAAGCCCGCAAGCTCATCTTCCCAGATGATAACCGAGTGGATCGACTGAAAAGTCGCAGCAAGGTCGCGGATCGGCTTTTTGATATAGTCCTTGTAGGTGATGGTCAACAGAGCTTTGTCCGAGATCAACTGGACAAAGTTAGCGTCTTTCATGATCTTTAGATCGTTTTCCCAATTGAGAACGTTAGATCTGCCGAGATGGTAGAGCGGAAACGCCTTGCCGCCCGTTACCTTTACATTGACGCTTGATGGATTGGTGTCGTAGCCCTCGGCTTTGACAAAGATGAACGACAAAATGCCGTCCTGCGTCGCGGTGACGGTGTTCGCTCCGTTTTGCAGAGCATTTTCCTGCGTCTTGTTGCGGTTGCCCCACATCGGTTTAAAGCCGATCATCGAAGACAGCCTATACTTGCCATCAAGCCCGCTGACAGCAAACCCGATCCGCTCGCCGCGCCGCACATACAATCCCGACGGCTGATAGTCGCACAACACCATCCGATGCGTCCGATCCGCCTCGATCCCCGCCTCGGTCTGCGACACGAGTGTGTAATCTTTTGTGTAGTTGTTATAAGTTTGTGCGCTTATCGCAGCAGAGAATACAAGCAGCAACGCTATTAGAACGGTGGTCTTTTTCATATTGATATTTTTTACCGGTAAAGTTAGCTTAGGGATCGCTCAATTCTGCACGACACTGAACGTCGGCCCCGTCGCATGTCCGCCGGTTTGATAAGCTTTGTTCAGTTCGTTCGGCTGGAGGACCTTATTCACGATCAGCCAGTCGGACATAGTTCTTAGGTGGATGCGGATGTTGGTCGCGTCGCCGGCAAAGTTGACCTGCATTTTGTTTCCGGCGGAGAATCTTCCCTCTTGCTTTTTTCCGGGAACACCGGGCTCATCCCAGGTAACCGTATAATCGGCCATGTAAGCACCGTTTTGGCGGATCTCAAGCCAGTAATTTGGAAAGTTACGGCAGTCCTCGGCGTTGTATTGGGTGGTTGTGCCGACCTTTGCAACGGCGTTGTCTTTGAGGAAATTGACCGTGTAGCTGACCGGCACGCCCGCGTTTGCTTTGGAATAGGTCATTGCCTTCCCTTTTATCCACGCTGAGATGCTACCTGCTCTGATCGTCTCGGTCGTCACCTGCCCGCCTGCTCCGAACATCGTACCGGTGATCTCCGCACCCGCGAGGATGTTGTCATACACAGCTTTCTGGTTGCCGCTTGCAGTCACTAAGCCGGCAGCGTATTTGAGTGCTTCCTCCGCCTCGGCGGCGGAGACACTTTTCTCGGTCTGCATCTGAAAGATCATGACGCGGCCATAGCTGACGCTGCTGACATATGCCGGAACACTGCTCGAGGAAAATGCGGCCCTTGCCTGCGCGGCGGTTACGCCGCCTGCAAAAAAGCCGGCGGGTGATTCGGGTGGGTCAACCGAAACAGTGTAAAAAACTTGCTTGACGACAAGGCCGACAACATTTTTCTCACCATTTGAAACGTTATTGATCAAACCGGAAACCGGCCCCTGAGCCCAGTCTGAGCTGAATCCCAGCCCCATCGCGAATTGCTCACGGCTATAAGCCACCGCCGAGTTGCTGCCCGACCGCGAGGTGTCAACGTGCCCTTCGCGGTAACTGCCTGAATTGTTCCAACCGCCAAGTGCCCCATTAATAGCGGACCCGACGCTGCCATCGCTTGGCTGGCCAACGGTAAAGCTCCCGTCGTTTTCCGCTCCCGGCAGATCGATCTGCAAACCGATCGGAGCACGAGCCAGACTCGCGAGGGCACGCGGTTCGCCGTCAGTGAGGCCGCGGTCGGCGATCAAAAGCGACCCGGGATAGATCACCCCACGAGTTGGTTGGAGCACAAGGATATCGGTAAAGTTGTGGCTCAAGCTTTTCGTCGTACGGGAGCATTTAGTAATATTTCCACTGCCCGGTTTGCGCTGCTCATCACGACTTAGCACCTTTTCAAACATCGATCCGCTACCCGTTGGCTGAACCGACAAAAGACGATTAGCGTCATAGCTCAGGCCGCTGATGTATGGCTCTAGATTTGAGTCCGCAGCCGTATCCGGATTCTGTACCGGAGGATCGGTCGTAGAGGTTTCAGGATCTGTCGGAGTTGCTTGGTTCCACGCCGCCCAAACGCTATTCTGTACGGCCTTGTCTGTGACAACGGTTCGCAGATCGGCAAAGAGCAGGCCGAGCACCTGTTTTCGTGTCTTTCCCGCTAGGTCCTCGCGAGCGTCCCATTTTTCGGTGATCGCCGTGACTTTTTCTTCGTCACCGACCAGATCAGTCAATCCGCCCTTGAGTTCGTCCAGTAAACCGGACAGCTCGTCCTCGGTAAGCGGCTTTTCGGGCGTCCCTGCGGGCATTGGCGTCGCGAGCTTTGCTACGACAGTTGAGACGGAGGTCTTTGAAAATCCGATCGCGATAAGCAGACTTGTTACTACAACCAAAATGATAATGTTTTTCATTTATTAACCACCGGATCTCTTTATCAAACTATTTCGGGGCGGGAAGATTCGTCATCGATCTCGCCCATTGTTTTGCCTCGTCCTTTTTCCGCTCCATCACCGCCTTGGCTCGCAAGTCGTTATGTGCAGGGCCTAACTTTCCGGTCGTGATCGACCAGAAAGCAAGCCCGAGTGCGGTTGTGGTCAGGCAAGCAGATTTGGCATTAGCATCGTTAACGGATGTGCCGCTCATACACGATGCGTAGACGCGTTTGTAATCGTAATAGCCGTCAGTATCGAGCGGTGTGTCGGCCGCCGCTTTTGGCAACCCCGCGATCTCAGCCCCTTTCAGATCACGGAGGATCTGAACGCAATTCCTAGGTGCCCGGCAGCGAACGGTTTTGTCATAAAACGCGCTTAGGCGTGCTCTGTCTGTTGTCCGGGTACTGGTGCCAAAGAGTTTCCAATAGCCGAACATTGCGGTTTTGACAAATTCATCGCAAACGCCCAACTGTCCATCAGGCGGATTGAACTGTTTCAAACAAAATCCGCCGATCTTGTCCGGCTCGTATCCGTTGTCAGTGCCTATGATCTTGAACATGATAGACATTTTGTCTCTTTGCTGTCCGGCGAGATCGTCAAAGTAAAACTCTTCAAATTTATCAACGACATCGGCTTTTAACCGGGCACAGTTGTCTTGCGGCTTACACGCGGCGACGATCTTTCCAAAGTCAGTGACGCGCTTGAGGTCCGCATCTTGGGTCTTGTCCCCTTCGATATGAAAAAATGCTACGAGCCCCCGAAACGATGCCATCGACCAGCAACCTTTGTCGTCGAGATCTTTGGACAGCATTTTGAAGCAAAAACCTGCCACACGCTCGGGGTTAAAGCCCGTTTCCATCTTGGCTATCTTAAACCAAGCTTTGTAATTAGCCTCATTCTTTTTGGCGTCGGCTAACCATTCAGCGACGAGTTTTTTAGCTTCATCGTCATCGTTGTTGTTACCTTGGCCATAGTTCTCATTCCAGTTGGCCCAGATCTCATCTTGCGTCGCTTTATCTGTCACGACCGATCGGACATCAAAGAACAGAAGTTTCAATGCCTCAGACTGAGTCTTGCCTCCGAGGTCCTCCCGTTCGATCCACTTATCGACGATAATCGCGATTACGTCATCGTCGTCAAGCAAGTCATAAAGACCGTCCGAGAGATCGCCTATCAGATCGTCAAT
>DEQS01000105.1:272114-316630 GCA_002360555.1 Chloracidobacterium sp. UBA3360 | reverse complement strand
GGGTCGGGTTTTGACATCGGCTGAGGGCCGAGGTTTGGTTGGTGCCGTTGTAAGGCTGACTGATCAAGCCGGTGTCGTCAGGACGACCACTACGACCAAGGGTGGAACATATACATTCGATGACCTCGAGCCCGGTCAGACCTACATCGTCTCGGTCTCGTCACGACGCTTTAACTTCCAGCCGCAGGTTATTCAGGTAACTGACAACATTGCGGAGCTTAATTTCGTCCCCGAATAGTTTCAATCTATCGGTTAGAATAATTCGAAAGGGCGGTCATTTGACCGCCCTTTTTTTGTTCTAAAGGCGGTAGGTTATTTGTAATGAAAATAATTGGTCATTTTGCAAAATAAATACTGTAATTAAACTAGAAAAATGCTAATAAATAAGTGTATGCTAAGTGGTTAGACATTTTGGGCGACGGTGCTCACGTTTTTACTCCTCATCGGACCATTCCGAGTGCGGAAATCATCCCCGTTCAACACGATATCTAAAACCAGAATCTAGGACTGTTAGTTAATTGAAATGGCATTTAAGTCTTTATTTAGTTTATTTTCCAGCGACCTTGCGATCGATCTTGGCACCGCAAATACGCTCGTTTATGCCAAGGGACGCGGCATTGTGGTCTCTGAACCGTCGATTGTCGCGATCAACAAGGTCACGAACCAGGTCGAGGCCGTTGGACGCGATGCAAAAGAGATGCTTGGCCGTACGCCCGGCAATATCGTCGCCATACGCCCGATGAAAGACGGCGTTATCGCCAATTTTGAGGTGACGGAAAAGATGCTCCAGCATTTTATCCGCAAGGCACACAACGGCAAATCGTGGGTCCGCCCTCGTGTCGTCATCGGCATCCCGTCAGAGATCACTCAGGTCGAACGCCGGGCTGTCGAGGACAGTGCCTATCGTGCAAAAGCATCAGAGGTCTATCTCGTCGAAGAAGCGATGGCAGCAGCTGTCGGTGCCGGATTGCCCATCACCGAGCCGCACGGCAACATGGTCGTCGATATCGGCGGGGGAACGACAGACATCGCGGTCATCTCGCTGTCGGGTATCGTCTATTCGCGTGCCGTGCGCGTAGCCGGAAACGAGATGGACGAGTCGATCACACAGTACATCAAACGAAAATACAATCTGCTCATCGGCGAACGTACCGCCGAGGCGATCAAGATCGCACTGGGCAGCGCATTTCCGCTCGAAGAGCCGCTCTCAATGGACGTCCGCGGACGTAACCTGATCGAGGGCATCCCCAAGACAATTACGATGACCGACGAAGAGATCCGCGAGGCACTCTCAGATTCGATCTCGACCATCATCAACGCCATCCGCGTCGCTCTCGAACGCACGCCGCCTGAACTTTCGGCTGACATCGTCGAACGCGGCATCGTCCTTACGGGCGGTGGTGCTCTGCTCAAAAATCTGGACAAACGCCTGATGATCGAAACCGGTTTGCCGGTCGTCATCGCCGACGACCCGCTCTCATCGGTCGTGCTCGGCACCGGCAAGATGCTCTCAGATTTTGAGCTGCTAAAACGCGTCAAGTGGGATAATTCATTAATGACAGGAAGCTAAATCAGTAAGCAGTAGGCGGTAGGCAGTAAGCAGGAAATCACCTGACTGCCGACTGCAACTGCGAACTGCCGACTGACAATGGTTGAGCGTAGTCAAAAAGATGTTTGGCGGCTGGCACCCTGGCTGATGATCGCGCTCCTTATCGTCAATTTTGTCTTGATGGCGTTCGATGCCAAAGAAATAACATCCGGCCAGCGTGTCGTGCGTACTTGGACGCAGACGATCGCCGACTTTGTTCAGTCGCCCGTCACCTCGGTCACCTCCGCGATCTCAAACTATTTTACGTCGATCTCAAACCTGCGTTCGGCGCAGACGGACAACGATGTTTTAAAACAACGGGTGCAGGAACTCGAGGTGGAGCTAAAGCAGAAAGAAGAGCTTGCCGCCGAGAACACGCGTCTCAAAGCTTTCCTCCAGCTAAAAGAAACGAGCAAGTACAAGGTGCTGACGGCACGCATCATCGGACGTGATCCGTCCGTTTGGTTCGATTCGTCGATAGTAAATCGCGGCAGCCTCGACGGTGTCCAACTCAATATGCCGGTTGTTACCGATGGCGGGCTTGTCGGACGCGTCACGGCGGTCGGCCCACTGACCTGTCAGGTTGACCTCGTCACGCGAAACAAATCAGGCGTGGGAGCTGTTATAGGCCAGGTTGGCGAATCTAACGCTCTCGGGGTCGTCAGCGGAACGAGCAAGGGCGATCTGCTCGAAATGCGTTATGTCGCGGGCACGGTTACCGTTCAGGTCGGGCAGGCGGTATTTACGACCGGCCAAGATGGCATCTATCCGGCGGGGCTAAAGGTCGGCGAGATCGTAAGTGTCGTCAGCGGCTCGGCGACGACGCCGCACGTGATACTTATCCAACCGGCGGCAAAGCTCAACTCGATGCAAGAGGTCGGCATTTTGCTTTACGAAGCCGCCACCCGAGAACAGTTTGAGCAGAAACTGCCAAACGCAACTAAGGATGTGAAGAAGTAGGTTCTGAGTTCCGGGGATCTTAAAGGTAAAAAATTTACATAATTTAAAAGAAGATCTTAAACTCGGAACTCGGAACTTTGAACTTTGAACTCGGAACTATAAACAAGTGGAAGGCGTCAAATTAACAATCAGCTTGATAATCGCGATAATCCTGCAATGGACGCTCCGTAACGTATGGGAGGGGTTTGCGTATATCGACTTTCCGCTGATCATCGTCGTTTATGCCGCCCTCCAGCGCAATTCGATCCGGGCCCTGCTTTTTGGCTCGATCGCGGGTATTTCCATCGACGCTCTTAGCGGAGGTTTGCTCGGTGCAAACGGCTTTTCAAAAACGGTCGTCGCCTATATCGTTTGCGAGATCACTCGGCGCGTCTACATGGACAACCTGATCCTCCGAATCCCCGTCATAGCTGGTGCATGTTTGCTTGACGATATGATCTATTACGGCCTGCACAGGCTGTTTGGCCAGCCGCCGGGTAACGATGTTCTCGTGACGGTCGCCTATTCGCTGATCGGCACGACCATCGCCGGAACGCTCGTTTACCTGTTGCTGCAGACCTTGTCGGGTGACCGAACGCGACGAAAAAAACGCGATGTTTTTGCTCCGCGACGACAAACTCGACGGCGAAACCCCATTAGATTAGGCAAATGATTGACCTTTAACGAAAGATGAAAATAGGTGATTACGTTCAAAAACTCGGGTTAAGGGTTGGCACGATCCAGGTGCTCGCCTTTATCTTGCTTACGCTGTTAGGAGTACGGCTATATTATTTGCAGGTTGTTCGCGGTGATTATTTTAGCGAACGGGCCGAAAATCAACGCGTCCGCTTTATCCCCATTCCGGCGCCACGCGGAGCAATTTTTGACCGCAACGGCAAACTGCTGGTCGATTCGCGGCCGACCTACAACGTCGTTCTATCCAACGAACCGCTCAAATCGGTCAATGTAGCTGACCGCGTCGATACCTATTCAAACGGTCTAAGTATGGATCGCCAGTTCGTCGTCGAGCGTCTCAGCCTGATCAAAAAACAAAACGAATTTGAGACGATGGTTCTCAAAGAAAATGTCGGTATCGAAGATATCACCTGGGTCGAGGCACACTCGCTCGAGTTTCCCGAGCTCCGCGTCGAGCTGCAGCCGCAGCGTTTTTACCCGCTTGGTACCACGCTTGCTCATGTGCTCGGCTATGTCGGTGAGATCAGTCCAAATCAGCTCAAGGAACCCGAGTTTCAGGACAAAGGATTTCGCCCCGGCGACATCGTCGGCAAAGGCGGCCTCGAACAGTATTATGACGAATACCTGCGGGGCCGTCCGGGCTATCGCAAGGTACTCGTCGACAGCAAAGGCCGCGTCCAGAGCGAGCTGGAAATTGTAAAACCTCAGGCCGGACAAGACCTCGTTTCGACCATCGATCTGGATATCCAGAACCGTGCGGAAAAGCAGTTGGCCGAATCGGCGACCAAACGCGGAACCATCGTCGCGATGGACCCAAACAACGGCGAAATGCTTGCGATGGCGTCGGCTCCGTCATTTGACCCGAATATTTTTGTAAAGGGCAGCTCGACGCCCGAGGGCCGCCAAGCTATCGCCGCCTACTGGCAGGACGAAAAACGCCCGCTCTACAACCGTGCGATCCAGGGCCGTTATCCACCCGGATCGACCTGGAAACTTCCCGAATCTGTCGCCGGCCTACAGCAGGGGGCGATAACCGTCGCACACTCAAATCTCGTCTGCGGCGGCGGCATCACGATCGGCAACAAATTTACCCGTTGTATGGGCAGCCACGGTTCGCCTCCGCTAAGTTTCGCTATTACTAAGTCCTGCGATGGCTACTATTATCGTCTCGCCCTGAAAATGGGTATCGACGGAGTTATTAAAATGGTCGAGGATTTTGGCTACGACAAACGCTCGGGCATCGATCTGCCAAACGAAAAGGTCCCGCAAACGCCAAAATCGTGGATGCCCTACATCGTTAAAAACGAGGGCAAGTGGAGCGATATCCGCACCGTCTATTCGGGCATCGGCCAAGACACGGTCGTCGTAACGCCGATCTCAATGCTCCGTGCTGTCGCGAGTATTGGCATGCGCGGCAAGATGTACACGCCGCATTTTCTCAAAGAATTCAAAGCGATCCCCGCCGTGGGCACTGAGGGCGAAAGCGATTATTTCCCTGCCCGTCCGGCCGTTGGCTTTGCCCATCCCGAACCCAAGATACTCGAAGCAACCCCGGATCAATGGGATCTGGTCATTAAAGGTATGTGGGGCGTTGTGAACGGCGGCGGAACTGCGGGTGCCATCCGCATCCCAAATTTTGAGATCGCCGGCAAAACCGGCACGGCCCAGGTCGCTGAGCTTGGCAAGGACGTCGGTGACAAAAAAGACCATGCGTGGTTCGTCAGCTTTGCCCCGGCATACAAGCCTGAGATCGCCGTCATCGCCCTGATCGAAAACGTCGGTTTCGGCGGTAGCCACGCAGCCCCTGCCGTACGCGGGGTGTACGAAACATATATGTCGCTTCATGACAATGGCACGGCCTCGCCGGAAACAGTGGCAAAAAGATAGTTTTTACCCCCGATGGTAGCAATAATCGAAAAGCGTGATCTTAAGGATTTTGACTGGCTAACAGCGGTGCTGGCCATCGCGATCGCGTCGTTTGGTGTCTGGCAGATCCACAATGCCACACCTACCGAAGGTTATTGGTCAAAGCAGATCATCGGAATACTCATCGCCCTCGTCGCTTTTATTATTGTTTGTTTTACCGATTATCGGCGACTGATCGATTCGGCACCGATATTTTATATCGGCGGGCTCATTTTGCTATTCCTCGTGCTGACGCCACTTGGTGTACAGGTCAATGGGCAAAAAGCGTGGGTTCGTCTGCCGATCGTCGGGCAATTTCAGCCGTCTGAGTTTGTTAAGATCCCGACCGTACTGATGCTCGCAAAATATTTTGGAGCAAGAAAAGCCGGCAATCTGCGACTGCGAGAAATGCTCATCGGCGGGGCGATCTTTGCGGGGCCTGTAGTGTTGATCTTACTAGAGCCGGATGCAGGACAGGCTATCACGTATTTTCCAATCCTCGGTGCAATGTTCTTTTTGTCGGGGATCAAGATCCGCTACGTCGTTTTGACGGTGGTCGCGGCGGCGATACTTATCCCGGTCGCGTGGACGGTAGGAGTCAAAACCGGCAAGATCAAGCGCTATCAACAGGAGCGGATCCTGGCCATCACCGACCCGGACAGCGTCGATCCGCGTGGCTACGGCTATCACACCATCCAATCGACCATCACGGTTGGCAAGGGCGGGCTCGCCGGTAATCAGGGCGACACCGAAACCTCGCAAAGCGTATTAAAGTTTTTACCCGAACCGCAGACCGACTTTATTTTTGCCGTAACGGCAGAGAATACAGGCTTTATTGGCTGTGTGTCGCTTTTGCTCGCCTATGCGATATTACTATCGCGCATGATCGCAGGTGCGCGCGAGGCTTCCGACCGCGCGGGAATGCTTGTTATAATGTCGATTGTATGCGGGATGGTGTTTCAGATATTTATGAACGTCGGCATGGCGCTCGGCGTCCTACCCGTGATCGGCGTCCCGCTGCCGCTGATGAGCGCCGGACTGTCGGCACTATTATCGACATTTGTTGCGATAGGATTTGTGGTCAGCGTTAAGCTGCGTCGTTTTGTGAACTAGGAGGTAGTAAGAAAAGTGGCTGTAGATGCAAAGAAATTAAAGACCGTCGAAGCGGTGTCCAACGGTAGCAAAAGGAGCGGTTTTTCGACCTTGGCGATGCTTGTTATCGCTCTGCTGCTTGCCGTTTCCGCCGGTGCTCTGACCGGTGTTTTGGCATCGTATTACCTCAATAATTCGCGCTACTCAGTCGAGGTCTCGGCACTCGCGACATATCGTCCGCCGCAGGTTACGACGATCTACGCCGATGACGGCGAAACAATTCTCGCCGAGTTTGCTCTCGAAAAGCGCATCCCGATCAAAATACAGGACGTACCGGACAAAGTCACTGACGCCCTGATCGCGGTCGAAGATTATCGCTTTCGCGACCACATCGGCATCGACCCGTATCGCATCGTCGGGGTTATTTTCAAAAACCTGACGACCGGCAAAGTCGAGGGCGGATCGACTATAACGCAGCAGCTCGCCAAAAATCTCTTTCTCTACAAAGACCAGACCTACACCCGTAAGGTCAACGAGTGGGCCGTCGCCCTGCAGATCGAGCGGCTTTATACAAAAGACCAGATCCTCGAGATGTACATGAACTATGTATTTCTCGGAGCGGGTGCATATGGATTTGAAGCGGGTTCACGGACGTATTTTGGCAAATCTGTTAAAGATCTTAGCCTCGAAGAAGCGGCTCTGCTTGCAGCTATTCCAAAATCGCCTGAGTACTCGCCGACCCGTAACATGGAAAAGGCAAAGATGCGCCGCGACATCGTGCTCGACCAGATGACCAAATATTTTCCGGCAAAATATTCACAGTCCGACGTCGATGCGGCCAAAGCAAAACCCATCACGCTCGCGGATACGGCCTATTACCAATCGCAGCCAAAATCGACCGCGTGGGATTATCCGGTCGAGGATGTTCGAAAATATCTCGAAGAAAAATACACTACCCGCGTCGCCCAAGGCGGCCTCAAGGTCTATACGACCATCAACATCGAGGCGCAAAAACTCGCAACCCAGGCGATCCGCCAGCGACTGCGGGATTACGACAGGGGCCGTAAATGGCGTTCGGAATATCAGAACATCCTGCTCGATGAGAACGAATTGCCGATGACCGATGAAAAGGAGATCGACAAGACGCTCAATTCGTTCAAGCACGCCGATTGGTACGGCGACGATTATACCGAGGGCGAATACATCAAAGGCCTCGTCATGAAATCGAACAACAATGCCGACGAGGTCGGCGTGCGGTTTGGGCGTTTCAAGGCGATCGTCCGCCCCGGCAATATGGGCCGGAGTGGCAAACGGCCAAAGGACGAACTAAAACCGGGCTTTTTGGCTGAGTTTCTTGTAAAAGGCGTCGATAAAGAGAAACAGACTCTGGACGTTGAGCTGATGCAGGTACCTGAGGTTCAGGCGTCGATCGTCTGCATAAATTCGCACAACGGCGAGATCGTCGCGATGGTCGGCGGCTACGACTTTCACACCAATAAATTTAACAACGCGACTCAAGGATTGCGGCAGACGGGCTCGGCATATAAACCATTCATCTATACAGCGGCGGTCGAGGACGGTATGACGCCGGACATGATCGTAAGCGGAGCTCCAATAAAACGTGGAGGCTGGTCTCCGACCAATTATGGCGGTGCCCCGAGCCATCCGAACGTGCCGATGAAGATCGCCCTCGCAAAATCCTACAACATCGCCGCTGTCCACTTGCTTGAGCAGGTCGGTATCCAGGCCGGCGCTCAGATGGTCCGCCGATTTGGCATCACAAATCCAATGGCACCGAGCCTACCTTCGGCTCTCGGAGCCAGCGAGGCTTCGCTGCTCGAGATGACGGCTGCTTATTCGGCGTTTCCAAATAAGGGCATTCGTATGACGCCGCATTTGATACGCAAGGTCTATAACCGCGACGGCAGCTTGCTGGAACAGTACGAAAACCAAAGCTCAAAAGTAACGAGCGAATACGTGGCGTTAACGATGGTCCAGATGATGCGCGGCGTTGTCTCCGGCGGCGGAACAGCGTCAGGTGCAAGTGCCGGCGGCCATCCGCTGGCCGGAAAGACAGGTACCGTCAACAACGAAACGGACGTCTGGTTTCTTGGCTATACGCCGACCTATGTGACCGGCGTCTGGATGGGAAACCCGCTGCGCAAAGAATCGCTCGGAGCCGGCATGACCGGCGGCCATGGTGCCGTGCCGTATTTTAATGCGTTCATGATCCCCTTCATGAAAAACAAGCCGCGCGAATCTTTCCCAAATCCGCCGCCAATGCCGTCTGATGTAAAACGTGAGATGGAAATGCGTAAGCGTGAGGAGCTTGAGTCTCTACAGGACGCTGATGTTAGCGGACGCAGAGGCGGGGCGATCATCACAACCGGGCCGAAAGCGGATGCGGAAATTCCGACAACCGGAACAACAATTACGGATTCCGGGACGTCGACAAAACCAGTAGATACGACACCGGACAGGCCGCCGATCGTCAGGCCGCCGGTCATCCAGTCAACCCCGCGTCCGCAGCCGACGGTTGAGAAACCGGCAGGTGAAAAGCGTAAAGGCAAAAAAGGAGACGGATAAGAAAATAGGGAGAAGAGGTGAAGAGGGGAAAAGGAGTACGTCGAATATGATCGATATGCTCCTTTTCTCCTTTTCTCCTTTTCTCCTCTTCACCTGCTCACCTCTTCTACAAAGCTATTTCAAAAATTCGCCAAGATAATACGGCAACATTCTCCTCCACCAGACCCAGTCGTGGTTGACGTCATGTCCCCAGATATCGAGACGATGCGGTATGCCCTTGGAATGGAGTAAACCCGAAAACTCGCGGCTGCGGTCCGGTGCTTCGAACGACCCTTGCCCTGTTACTACAACGATCGAATCGGCCTTTTGCAGACGGGGTAGATGATAGTCGTCGTTTAGATTTCGCAGGTACATGTCAGGGTTATTAAAATAGACGTTGTCGTCGTAATACCCCTTATCAAGATAGTTATAAATGTCATAACTACCGCTCATCGCGATCGTTCCGCGGAAATTATCGGAATGTTTGAAATAGGTATTTGCCGCAAGCAATGCGCCGAGGCTCGCTCCTGTCGTCAAAGGTTTTGCGTCCTCACCGCATTCGTTGCGGATCAGCGGCAGAACCTCGTCCATAATGTACTTGTCGTAACGCGACAGCATTTCGACTTTCCAGCCGGGGTGCGACTCGCGGTTGAGCAAGCTATATTTATTGACCGAATTGATCGAATAGGCGCGGATCTGTCCGGCTTCGATAAACTCTTTGATAGCATCGACCAAATAAAACCGCTCATACTCCAGATAATCGGCCGCTGCCGTGGGGAACATCAATAGCGGATATCCCGCGTGTCCGTAAGCCACCAGCGGCATATCCATTCCCAAATTGTGGCTAAACCACGATGTCGTCTCTCGTCGCATTAATTTTATGTTTCTCCAGTTACTATTTTGTGATCGTAATTTCGCGAACCGTGGCGTTAAATCCGCCGTTGTCCACTATCTTGCCGTCCTTGTCCACCAGCGTTAAGACGATCTTATGTTTCCCGGCTGCCCAGCCGGTCAGCCAGAAAGGTTCCCATTTTTCAATAAATTTTGGCTCGCCGCCGTCGACCGACCAACTAACCCTATACTCGCCGCCGTCGCCCGTTAGCTTTGCATTACTCAACCAGAAATCGATCATTACAGCGTTTGTATCGTCGCCCTTATACTCGCCCTTAGGGCGGCTGTACGTCAGCAGAGGCTTGGAAGCATCAACCGGACCGGCCGTCGAATTTTGCATGTCCTTGCCCTCAGGCGTCGGTTTTGGCTCAGCGTTAGCGTTTGCCATCGTGTTGCCGTTGCTCGTCGTCGTCGGTTTGGTCTTATCGCCGCCGCCGTTCTTGACGGTAAATTTTACGATCTGAAACGCACCTTCGTTCTTATAGCTTTCGTGCCAAGGCCTTGACGGAAAAACGCGTAGTGTATGCTCGCCGTCAACTACATTTCGCAGCTCAAACTCGCTGCCGAGATTGTAATAGGCCTCGTAAGGCTGATTGTCGAGGATCACATGAATGTGATTGCCGGTGTGCGTTTCTTCGTTCATCCCGGGCATATAGCCTTTCAGGTCGCCGCCTATCTCAAGCTTTACCTTTACGACCGAGCTTGTGAAAGTCGCGTTTGCCTTTGGCTCTAAGACTTTGATCGTCGGAGCAGCCGCATCTTGTTCGCCGCGTCCCGCCATAAGGTCTTTGATCTTTTGCGGTCGCTCACCCACGGCGAGATTCTGGGCGGTCGGCTTGGCACTGTTTGTATTACTGTTTTGTGCGTTTTGGCTATTATTCGCCGCACCGCCGCAACCGGCAAAAACAAATGCCGAAATCAGAACGATAAATAAAATAATTGCTTTCATCATCTTTACCTCAAGCGTGAACCGCCTCGACCAACGCAAATGTCACAGCCTCGGTCTCGTATTCAAATACATCCTTAAAATTCTCGATCAGCCGATCCTCGACTTCCCGCAAATCGACCTCGCGGCCGAGCAAGCGTTCGATCGACGTGACCGGTTCGCCTTCGCAGGCAATGATCCAATTGTAATAGCTCAGGTCGGTATTCACATTTAACGCGAACCCGTGCGTCGTCACCCAACGTTTGATATGTACTCCGATCGCCGCTACCTTGCCCTCAGTAGTGTGGACTCCGGTCAGCCCTTCGATACGAAATGCGCCGATCCCCAGATCAGCCAGCGTACGGATCAACACCTCCTCAAGCTCGCGAACGTATCGATGCACGTCTTCGCGATCAGGCGAAAGCGAGATCACCGGATAACCGACGATCTGGCCAAGCCCGTGATACGTCACCTTTCCGCCGCGGTTTATTTCAAAGACCTCAACGCCGAGATCCTTTAGCAATTCCGCCGTCGCAAGCACGCCGTCATTTTTTGACCGACGGCCCAACGTAAAAGTATGCGGGTGCTCAAGCAGCAGCAAATGATCAGTTTCACGCCGCGCGATCACCTCGGCCTCAAGCTCTTTTTGCAGCTCAAGCGAATTTGCGTAGCCAACCCGCCCAAGCCTATGAACCTCTAAATAACGCTGAGACATTGTCTCTATGATAAAATTTTTATGACTGATTGAACAGGAACGAACGTTATGAGACATTTTCGACTATTTGCATTCGCGTTGCTTATCCTCGCGATCACCAGCATTTCGGCCACGGCTCAGAAAAAGACCACCAAAAAGAAGCCAAAACAGCCGACGGTCGTTAAGACGATACCGCCTCTCGATGTCCGTGCCGCGCGCGAAAAGGTCGATGTTCAATTAGAAAACGTAAAGCGATTTGTGGATGAATACGGACCAAAAGCCGATGCTCTAGAGCTGTTAGACAAGGCGTTTGCGACTAAAACCGTATCAGACGCGATCCTGACGAAACACGCGTCGAACAAAAAATTTACGATCCAAACCATCCGAAATCTTAGAGACGGCCTGTCGGCACTCGAATCGGAGTTTCGCACCAAACCGCTGCTGCAAAAATATCTGGTTAACATTCAGGGGATCACCGACCTCGCAACGCAGGCCGAGGATTCAGCCATAGCCGGAAGATTTGTCGCCGCAAAAGACCCGCTCCGCGACATTGCCATGAAACTGACCGATACGCTCGCGGTACTACCTAAATAGCTTATTAATAACGTTAAGATCTAACGGGATCGGGGTTTGCGTATCAACGCAGATCCCGATCTCTATTTATTTCGTCCATTCTTTTGCGAATATACCTTACCGATTTATACTCGGTGACAAGTTCCGAAAATACATTCAGAAATTGGAGAAAAAATATGTTAAATGATTTCAAAGCATTCATCGCACGCGGCAATGTACTCGATCTAGCGATCGGCGTGATACTCGGTGCGGCATTTGGCAAGATCGTCACGACATTTACCGAGGGCATGGTAATGCCGATCGTCGGCCTTGTGACCGGAGGCATCGATTTCAAAGCAAAGTTTGTTGACCTAAGCGGTAAACTCGGCGCCGGTGCGACACCCGAACAGATCGACGCTGCGGTTAAGGGCGGTGCTCCGCTACTCCGCTACGGACAGCTGATCAGCGATGTCATTACGTTTGTGATCGTAGCTTTTGTTATGTTCTTGATCGCTAAAGCAGCAATGGGCTACTTTGCTCGGCTTGCAGCTGCCACGCCGCCGCCGCCACAAGAAGCTCTGCTAACTGAGATCCGCGATATACTGGCGACGAAGTAGTGCTGTGAAGTTGAGCTAAACGCGCAGCGAACCACGAAACGCACGCGCGCCATAATAGGATTCCGCGCCGTTGTGGTAGATAAAGACGCGGCCAAAGCGATAATCGCCGAAGATCGCTCCGCCGAGATCTCTAATGTCGGCGGGCGTTTCAAGCCAGCTTGAGGTTTTCAGATCAAAATGTCCCAGCGTCTGCAGCCCTTGATATTCCGCTTCTGTCAGGATCTTAATGCCCATCGCGGCGGCCATGTCTTGGGCGCTGGTTGCGGGTTTATGTTCTTTGCGTGATTCCCATGCCGCCCGGTCATAACACAGGCTGCGGCGGCCCTTCGGAGTTTCCGGTGAGCAATCGAAAAAAATATACTCGCCCGTCGCCTTATCAAACCCGACTACATCCGGCTCGCCGCCTGTTCGTTCCATCTCGCTGAGCGACCAAAGTTTCGCCGGATCAGCCTCGAGCTTGGCAAGCACCTTAGCCCACTCAAGTCCCTCATGGCGGATCGTGTTTTCCTCAAATCGTGTCTTTAATTCGTTAAGCAGCTCCTCACGGTCTGCGGGCAGTAATTCGTTGCTGATATTTTCGTTTTTCATGATCTATAAAATGCTGTAAAAATTGTTTCGGTGAACCGAAATTAGCGAGAGTTTATTTTGTTTTCCTTACAAAATGATCCCAACCCGCTTTGGCGATGTCCGCGATTATTTTTTCGTTGGTTGCCGCGTCTTCTTTCGAGTCGGTCACAAAAACACTAATAAAAAAATGTTGTCCGTTTGGCAAAAAAACGATCCCGATATCATTGACCGCAGCAGTTATTCCGGTTGCCTTGTTAGTTCCCGACCAGCCTGTTTTATGAGCTACAATGGTATTTTCCGGTAATTGTCCCTTTAACCTTGCCATACCGGTTTCCGTTTCTTTCATTATTTTCCAAATAAAGTCATAGCTTTTGCGGGAGAGTAACTTCTTCTTGTTGAAAAAGAATGATCCCAAAACTTCGTTCGCGGCTATTGGGGTCGTCCAATTTTGAAATTGCAGATCCCAATTATTCTGCATAACCTCTTCATTTATCTTTATGGAAACGTCCTTAAACCCATTTTTTGAAAAGTAACCCTCAACCGCTTGAGGTCCACCAAGAAGTAGCAGCAGTGCATCGCAACCGACGTTGTCGCTCTTAGAAACCGTATATTCTAGGATCTCAGCAATTGTCAGGGTCGCACCCTCCGGGTATTTATCCCGGATCGGGCTATAGAGACCAGGCAACAGGTTCTTTTTCGGGATCTCAATTTTCTGTTCAAGCGAAAATTTGCCTTTATCGATCTCGGACAGCATCAATAATCCGATATGAAACTTGAAAACGCTTTGCATCGGAAAGCGTTTGCTGCCATTTATCGAAAGGATTTCCTTTCCCTTAATATCGCTGATCGCAACACCGACAACTGCCTTTTTGCCCAAGGTGATCTCTTGGATCTTTTTCGTCAAGTCAGCTTTTGACTGAGCGAACGTGCCGCCGCTAACAACCAGTAAAAATAATAACGTCGCGGTCTGAATTACTTTTTTCATCGTTTCTCGGTCATTAATGGATCGCGTACGCGCGATGATTGCTGTTAGCCAGCGAGAACCGCCTCTAGCCGGTCGAGATTTTCATTGTTAGCATTTATAAGAAAATCTCTCATGCTCGCTACAAATGCGGTGTTTTCAAATTCATGCCGCCATGTCAGGCGTGTTCCCTCGCCGCTCTCGGCAAGCGTTATCGTCAGCGTGTAATACGGCAATACGACGTGATCTATGACGATACGGGCGTAAGGTTCGATCTCGCGAAAAACGCACTCATTTGGATAATCTTTGCCGTCCGGGCCATGCATCACATAGATCCAGCGTCCGCCCGGTTTGAAATCACACAGCTCAAATGTGTTTGTAAAACCAGCCGGCCCCCACCACCGGGCAAGCTTTTCCGGCTGCTTAAACGCCTCAAATATCTCGCGCGGGCTGGCCGACAATACACGCTCATTATCGATGACGCCATCTTGACTCTCAGGTGTTGTCATACCTCAACCGCTCCCGACGCGACCCTTCTACTCGCCGGCCTGAGATACCATGATACGACTGTCAGGGTCATAAGCAACACCGACGGGAAAATGTCGCCGAACGGATCACCCATCGTAACGTGGGAAATAAATGCTCCCGATGTGACAAAGAAAAAGCCGGCATAAGCCCATTCTTTTACAAGCGGAAATTTAGGAGCGAGTATCGCGATGACACCTAATATTTTCCAGGTGCCCAATATTGTCAGTAAGTAAGCCGGGTAACCAAGATGCGTGACGCCCTGAACTCCCTCAGGTATCCGCATCAACTGCACCACGGCGCTCGATGTCATACCCAACGCGAGCCACAGGGTCGCGACCCAATAGATGATCTTGTTTGCTTTTGTCATAACGCGTTATTTTAATTTGCTTACCAAATAGTGGCAAGGAATTATACTGACTTTCGCGTTACGAAAGGATAGGGTTTGTGCCTAAGGCTTTTTCAGCTCGGTCGCTTTCTTGTCCGCTGGGTCGCAGACCTCGATCTCGCCGTTTTTGGCGGTTGCAGATTTTGCATCGACAGCTGGCAGGCCGAGCTTTTCGCGGATAAATTTTTCACCTTCGTCCGCGATCATCTCGCCGTTGATGACAAAGGTTTTTTTCGTCAGCGTATCGCCATTTTTCTCCATCAATGACGGCTGCAAAAATATGTACCACGGCGAACCCCAGCCGCGCGTGTCGCCCGTCGATCGGCGATAATCATAGTGCTTGGTCTTTTGCTTTTCAGAACGGTTTTCCGACTCATAGACGGCCGGAAACGTGATCTTCATAAAAGTGAGATTGTTCTGCATCGAAGAAACCGGGTCGTATTCGCCAACCGCTACTATCTCTAATCCGGCGGATTTGTATTTGTCATACAGCTTTTGCAGCATCGGAGCATCATAACGCCAGTTGCCGCACCACGGAGCATAGTACACGACGATCACGAGCTTTTTGCCAACCGTTAGATCGCGCAGGTTTGTGTCTTCGCCGGTGCGAACGCTTTTATACGTCCAGTTTTTATAGTTGATCTCTTTCTCGACTATTGGCGCCTGTTCGTTTTGCCCGAACGCAAAAATGACCGTTAGCAAAATGACCGCAACTGCAAAAAAAGTATTTCTCATTAAGACCTCGTGACTTTAAAGACTATCTTTTCAGATGCCGTTTATCAAGAAAAAAGTTGGCAGCTATCGCGGCATTAGCGGGCGAATTAAAATCTGCGGCCATCTGTGATAATCTGTGGCTAATACTATGAGCGACACAGCAACCGTATCAGACATTTTTCGCAGGGCACTGGAAATTAGAGCTGCCGACCCAAGTGGCTCTTACAAAGACCTTGCCGCACGTATCGTCAGCGAATACAGTCACAAACCGTTTCCCGAAACGGCGTATTTGACGATACCCGAATACGACAATATCGCCCCCGAAGAAGACTGGACCGCAGGCTTGCCGATCGTGCTGCGCGGCATCCAAAACGAAGACTGGAAAGATGTCGCCCACGGTATTGTGATCAGTCTCGAACAGGTCGAAAATTACCCCAAACAATCCGGCCGAGAAGACGACCCCTCAAAAGAGTGGCGTAACCGCGACAAAGGCATCGCTAATGCCGAAGAAAAGAATCTCGAAAAATGGATGCCTGAAGAATTAATGGCGATGGCAAAACGAAACGTCAGGTAAGGTCGCGAGTAACTTATATCTCTAACCGCAGGCCGTCTTTCGCCTCGACCACGTCACACGGCGGGTTAAAGCCAGCGACTTTTTTATTAAAATCAACATCATCCCACTCGGGGTAAAAATGCGTCAGCATCGTTTGTTTTGGGTGAGCCTTTCGAATAAGGTACATCGCCTCGGCGAGTTCAAGATGTTTCTGAACAGGCTTATCTCTGACAAAAGAACACTCTAAAACAAACAGATCGACGCGATTAGCAAAGGTGGCTACCGTTTCATCAAACCCTGTGTCCGCAGAATAAACCAGCGTTTTATCATCTGCATCGCGGACATGGATCGCGTGGCTTTCGTCCGTATGCGGCGTTTTCATTGCGACCGCCTCAACGCCGGGTAGGATCTCAAACGGATCGAGAGCTTCGACCTCGACCACCTCAACGCGAAAAGGTTGTTCGAGCAGGCGATAGTTATCTACCGCATCAAATCTTGCGAGCAGAGCTTTTATGCCGACTGGGCCGAATATTCGCAGCGGTGTTGTCCGTTGCCTCATCTCTGCTGAATGTTTTGTCCCGGCGAGGAAAGGTGCGATCCCGCCGCAATGATCGAGATGAAAATGCGATATCCAAATCGCACCCAAGCTAGTCCAGTCCAACTCCTCTTCAGTCATCCGATGTATCGCCGACGCCGAGCAATCGAGCAGTGCCGTGCCGCCCGCAGTCTCAAGCCAATAGCCTGAGCTGCTCCGTTTTGGATGCGGTATCGACGTGCCGGAACCGAGGACGGTGAGTTTCATAGCTACTATCTTAACAAACAGGAAGAATTAACAGGATGAACAAGATAAGCCAGGATCCTGTCCATCTTGTATATCCTGTTTTAATTCCCGTTATGGTAGATTAAAGCCTATGAGCCAAGTAGATATCCTCGCAATTTTTGCTCACCCCGACGATCTTGAGCTGTCGGTAGGCGGGACAATGTTAAAGCTGAAAGCTCTCGGTTACCGGACCGGTGCCCTCGATGTGACACGCGGCGAAATGGGCACTCGCGGCACCGTCGATGGGCGTGCAGTCGAGGCTGAAAATGCGGCAAAGATATTAAAGCTCGACATCCGCGACAATCTCGGGCTACCCGACGGGCATGTTTTTGTTACGGATGACGCTCGGGTGGCGTTAGTCAGAGCATTGAGACGATTAAAACCTAGATTGATACTCACGCATCAAGAGAACGACAGCCACGCGGATCACGATCACATCGCAACCCTCGTTCGCGAATCGTCGCGGCTTGCGGCTATGCGAAATTACGACCCCGAAACCGGCGATGAAAAAATACCGCCGCCGATCGTCGCTAACAATGTATTTTCGCGGCGCGTCGTCCCCTCATTTATTGTCGATATCTCGGATTTTCTCGAAGAAAAAATGGACGCTCTCCGTGCACATCGCTCACAGTTTTACGATCCAAATTCGAGTGAACCGGAAACAATGCTTACGGGCAAAACTTATCTCGATGAGATCGCAAACCGTTCGCGTTATTACGGTTCGTTGATCGGAGCTGCGGCCGGTGAACCATTTTTTGTTCGCGAGATGTTGAACGTCAACGACCCTTTTGAATTGCTGACACGTCCGATGAATCTCTATTCCTGATCAATGACCCCTTTAGCCCCCGAAGAGATCGAACTCGAAAAAAAGCGCCGCGTCCTCGAACGGTTAAAGGACAGGCTTGCCGATCGCGAAGAGGAGATGACCGATCTTCGGGCGTTGCAACAACAGTTTGAGGCCCAATATACGATGGGCGTCGCTCGCCTTTATGCTGAGTTCGACGATATCGAGGCACAGATCGCCGAAGAAGAAGTAAAGCTCGTCCCCGACGACGAAGAGATCAAGAAAAAGGCTGAGGAGATGCGCCGCCGTGCAGAGGAATCTGCCGCTCGTGCCGCCGAAGATGCCGATGCCGCCGACCGTAAATTTAACCCGACGGCCGAGGCAAAAAAGGCCTATCACAATCTCGCCCGCATCATCCATCCCGACCTCGCGCTCGATGCCGGTGAGAAAGAAAAACGACACGGACTGATGGCCGAGCTGAACGCAGCGTATTCAGCGGGTGACCAAACAAAGCTCAACAAACTTGTCGAAGATTTTCGTAACAGCCCCGATCTCGTGAGCGGCGACACCATCGGCGATGAACTCGTACGGGCGATCCGTCAGATATTTCAGATCAAGGTCAGGCTCGGCGAATTGGTAAACGAGCGGGCGGAGATCGAGGGTTCGGAGTTGTTTGACCTAAGGAAAAGAGTTGAGGCGGAGATGGCTGAGGGCCGCGATCTGCTGGCTCAAATGGCAAACCGCACGCGTGTCCATATAAAAAAATCAGAGCGGCGGCTCACAAATCTCAAAAGTGTAAATCGGGCTCAAGAAGAGTATGTAAAGGAAACTTTTGGGATGGATATCAAGGATTTTAGGCCGCCAGACCAATAGGCTCGACGATCATCTTGCCGTCGGCGTTTTGTCCGTCGCGACAGACCCCAACGATCTTGCCCTCGATCGTGATGGCGTTCTCGTCAAACAGATGCGGTTGGCCCGACCCGCTTTCCAGACAGACCATACCAAAATCCGAATCGTAATAGCCGCAGACGACAGCTCCACTATCCCGCTCGATTGCGGCGACCAGATCACCGCGTTTAACTTTTTCATTAACCGTGACTGCAAGCGAGCCTTTTGGGATACCGAGATCGTCGAGGTGCGAGTTGTTTATCCAGACACCGCTGTATTCACTGTATTTTGAAAGAGAAGCAGGGATGACAAGTTCAAGTTCGTTGGCGTCAGCGGCAAAGTTGCTTTTGGTAGTTTGTTTAACGGGGTCGAGAACGCATTGAAATTCGTCGATCAGCTCTCTTGCCGATGCCTCACCTGTTTGCCGCCGAGTAATATCAACGGCTTCCATCATCGACAGGACCGCGTCCTGGAAATTATCGAGAACGAGCAACGTCTTTGACCGCGTCATTAACGACTCGGCAAGATATGCCCGATTCTCGCTCTTGCGCAACACGGCGATCGACCGATCGGTATAATTGAGGGCCGCATCGGGTTGGTTTTCCGCAAGGCATATCTGCGCTTTTGTCTCAAGCGACGAACCTTCGCGAGTTTTATCCTTTAATTTTTTATAGATCCCGATCGCCGCATCGACCGAACTATGAGCAAGCCGAAAATTGCCCTCATTCATGTGGAGCAACGCAAGATTGTTTTCGACGGTCGCCAGATAGATGCGGTGCCGCGATTTTTCGTGATAGGTTTTCGCCAGCGTGAAATAAGTAAGGGCCTCTGAGCTGCGGCCGGTGTCTTTGAGCGAAATGCCCATATTCGAGCAGAGAGAAGCGTTAAGCAATGCATCGCCAAATTTGCGAAAATCCTCTTCGACGGAGCGGCAGTAAGCAATATTTTGTTCGTGCTTTTTAAGCGAGAGAAAATTGAGGCTGCGGACCTTAAAAGATTGAAGCCTAATAAGAGATTTGCGGGGCAAGTTATGGTCAAGTGCTATATCTAGCCACAGATCCGTTTCGCGATATTCACCCGTTCGCCAATAGGCGAGAGCGATCAGATTTTCACACTCGGCGATCTTTTCAACATTTCGAAGCTTCTGAAAAACTTCACGCACAGCCGTAAGAATATTTTTTGAGTGTTCCTGCGCACCGGCAATCATTTCATTGTGCCCGTAAAACCCGATCAAACTGCCGTATCTAAGACGCAACTCTGCGGCGTCCTCGACATCGAGATGCTCAGTTTCCGGCACGCGCGACAGATCTTCCCAACCATCACTGATCAGGCCTAAAGCTTCAGCGTATCGACCGCTACGTTCGAGTTTGCTAAGTTTGCGGAATAAAACGACCGGTTCAGAACCCGTTCGAATGTTGAGAGTCTCCATAAGCCGCGACAAATTTCTCTGCTAGTATATGCCTGATGTGCCTACACATCAAGACTAAAAACTATTGGAGAAAAAAATGAAAACGACTATTAAATTGTTTTTGATCGTATCGATGTTCTGCGCGACCGTCCTTGCCGACGGCAATCAAGGTAGCGGTGGCTACAAGTGCGAAAACGGACAAGAAACTTGTCCACCTCCATGCACGGAAAATTGTGGGGGCGATTTTGCCACGACCGCACCCGGCGATGGTCAGATCTCGGTCGATATCATCATGGCGATCGCAGAAGAGATCTATTGGATCGGCTTCTAATTGTCCGATAGGTCCGAGCTACCGTTAAGGTTGACTCCCGGTCAAGGTCTCGACTTCGTCTACGACCTTTTCCGACATTAACTCGCTTGGCTGTAATCTAACGATCTTGGGTCCGCCCGCATTTTGGCTCCCGCTCAATTCGTTGATTACTTCCACTTTTACTTTCCTGACCAATTCATCAAATTGGCCCGTGGATATAGGTGTGTCTTGTGACGGCGATCCGTCGAGAAATTTTTTTCCGCGGCCGGTAAGCAGCCAGTCGATCGAGCATGATGTCCGCTCGGCGATCGTGATGAGGACTTCGGTCTGCGGCAGCCTGCCATTTAGATAATTCTTGGCTGCCTGATAGGAAATGTTCAGCAATAGCCGAACCTTGGATGGCTCAGCCGAACCGCAGGCTTCGATGAATCTGGCTGTGAATGCAGAATTCTTGTCCATTATTGAATTTGCGCTTGACACGATTCAATGATTGTGTAAAATTTTACACAATCGTTCAATTAACGAGTATAGCGAACGATTGATAAATATACAAAGCAATTCTTTGTATGCACGAAAAAAGATCACTTTTCGCGACCGCACACACCCTGTGTGCGACGCGAAAATAGGGGGCAACGGTGTGGGAGACGTTGCCTCCGCCCTTTTTAAATCGCATTTCCGGCGGCAAACCCCGACGACCAAGCCCATTGAAAGTTGTATCCGCCGAGCCAACCGGTCACATCGACAACCTCACCAATAAAGTAGAGCCCCGGCATTTTTTTTGACTCCATCGTTTTCGAAGAGAGTTCGCGTGTTGAGACGCCGCCAAGCGTCACCTCGGCCCGGTCATAGCCCTCGGTCGTAGAAAATTTTACCTGCCAGCCATTTAGTTTTTCGATCAGTTCGTCAAACTCGCGGTCATTCATTTGATATAGCGGCTTGTTATCAAATTCTCTTTCGGCAAAAGCGGTCGCAAACCTCAGCGGAAATATCTCAGAAAGAATATTGTTCAGATTCTTGCGGCTTGTTCGGTTAGCGGTCAGGAGCTTCGTGACGTCTGTTTCAGGCGTGAGGTGAAACGAAACAGGTACTCCAGCCCGCCAGTAATTTGAGACCTGCAAAACGGCCGGCCCGGACATCCCGCGATGCGTGAATACGATATTTTCGCGGAAAGCATGATCGTCGCTCGATGCGACGACCTCCATTGATATGCCGGCAAGCGGAGCGTAGGCCTTGCCCTCCATCACCAGAGCGACAAGCGACGGTCTTGTCTCGACGATCTTCAGCCCAAACTGACGAGCGATGTCATAGCCAAATCCGGTCGCACCGATCTTTGGAAACGATAGCCCGCCGCACGCAACGATCACTTTTGCGGCGGTAAATATACCTTGACTGGTCTCAACCTGATAGTCGTCGCCGCGACTCACGCCCGTGACTGAGCAGCCCGTTTTTATCTGGACTTTTGCTTTGTCGCATTCGGTCAGCAGCATATCGACGATCAGCCGCGAACTTTCGCGGCAAAAGAGCTGACCCAGAGTTTTTTCGTAATATGCGATCTTGTGTTTGCGGACGAGCTCTGTAAAATCTTGCGGAGTAAACCCGGCCAAGGCGGATTTACAAAAGTGAGGATTTTGGGAGATAAAATTTTCGGCCGTAACGTTGAGGTTTGTAAAATTGCATCGCCCGCCGCCGGAGATGATGATCTTGCGGCCGACCTCTTGGTTGTGCTCGATCACCAGCACCCGCTTGCCGCGCTTGCCGGCAGTGATCGCGCAAAACAAGCCCGCGGCTCCACCGCCAATAACGATGGCATCAAAGTTCATTTATGAGAGGTACCGCTCTTGCAGAATGGCAACGTGATGCTTAACGTGGCCCGCCATTATGTACACGAGCGCCCGCACTGAAACGGGGTTGTTGCTCGCTGTGCCCATCCTAAGCGAGGCTTCGCCTGTGAGATTTTTTACAAGCAGCAGATTCGCTTGACGTTCATGGTCAAATTCGTCGAGCAGATCAGCGAACGAACGATTGTTTGCGTTTGACGTCTCGATGTAATCGTCTTGTTCAAAACCCTCGATCGGTGTTTTATCGCCGCGCGAGATGCGTAATATTCGATACGCAAATATTCGCTCTCCGTCTATCAAATGGCTTAGCAATTGCTTGATAGTCCACTTTCCGTCAGCGTAAGCGTAAGTGCCTTTTTCCTCAGGCAGATCAGAAAGCAATGCGCGGATCTCGGCCGTTTGTGCATCTAAAACAGGCAGGACCGCATTGTCTTCGATCAAAGAGATATAGGTGTTGTAATACGGAGCAAATTCGTGCGTTTCAGGTCTGTTCATAATGCGGTATATTATCAGAGTCGTTGGGAAAATACTCGCCTGTAGTTTATGAGATCGTATCTACTACTAATTGCCGCCTTTTTTTCGATAGGCTCGTCACTGGCCTACGGCCAAGGCGGTAAAGCCGAACCTATAAGAATAGTTTTGGCGGCACAAAACTCAAGTGCTTTACTAAAAGGGACATTACGAAACGGGCAGGTGAAGGATTATGTATTTGCGGGCTTTAAAGGTCAGACTGTGACCATCAAAAATGCTACGTGGAATATCTTTGATTTTCGTGTTTTTAACGAAGAATATTTTGACGAGGGAGATTTTGACAGCTCGTCCACCTATACTTTTGAGATTCCTGAGACTGACGATTATCTATTTACCGTCAGGAAAAAAATTGCGGGGCCGCGGGTCTCGCGTTTTTCGATGACCATCACAATTAAGTAGACAAACTTGCCGGTCGATATCCGCATCGTATTGCGGTTGATAAGTATAAACAAAACAATTTTAGGAGAATCCATCACAATGAAAAGAGCGTCTTTTCTCGTAGTTATCGCATTTTTTGCATTCGCAGTTTCGTCATTTGCTCAAGGCGGCGGCAAGGCCGAACCGAACAGGATCAAATTCGCCAAGGGCAAATCCAGTACTGTATTGACCGGCAGCCTCAAGGGCGATTCGCAATATGAATTTGTTTTTGGCGCCAGGAAAGGCCAAAAGGTTTACGTAACCAACTCAGACTCAGACAATTTTTCGTACAGTGTTTTTAGTCAGGACATTGAGGATGTAAACTACGAGAGCACCGACTTGGCCGTTCCTACACTTGAATTTGAAGTGCCGGAGACCGGTGATTACATGATCTTTGTAAAACGAAATGCCACATCGAATGTGTCTAAAAAGTTTTCGATCACATTAGCTATAAAATAAAACAGTCTTTGATTTGGGAGTAGATCATTATGAAACGAACTTCAGTGCTAATAGGCTTTGCCCTTTTTGCCTTTGTCATTTTTTCACAGACCGGAACACAGGCCGTCAACGTATCATTTGACCAACGATTTGCCGGCAACAAGGTCGGCGATTCGGGTGCTTATTCCTTTGATAAAGCCCACAGCTTTATCGGATTTAAGGTCCGGCACATGGGCCTGATCGAGGTGCCGGGATTTTTCCGTGACTTTACCGGAACGGTCAATTTCGACAGCAAAGACGTAACCAAATCGACGGTCGAATTTTCCGCAAAGGCGACCAGCGTTGATACGGGCGTTGCCCCGCGGGACAATCACCTCCGGTCAAAAGATTTCTTTGAAGTCGAGAAATTTGCCGACATCACTTTCAAGAGCACCAAAGTTGCGAAGAAAGGCAAAGGTTATCTGCTTACCGGTGATTTCACGATGAAAGGCGTGACAAAATCGATCACCTTCCCGTTTGATATCGTTGGCTGGGTCGATGCGACGGACAAGGCGGGTGCAAAAATGGGCATCGCCGCTGAGACGACCATCAACCGACGTGATTACGGCGTAAATTACGGCACGAACATGCCAAACGGCATTCCGATGCTGTCCGATGATGTAAAGATCGTCCTACAGATCGAAGCCAATGGTCCTAAGCCTGCGGCCAAGTAAAAAGGCAAAAGTAAAAAGGCAAAATCGGAACCCACATCCGGTTTTGCCTTTCTTATTTTTGCCTTTTGCCTTTTTACTTTTTACTTTTTACTTTTTTTGCGGGCCTCGGCAAAAGAGATGTCGTAGATCGCGTATTGCTGCCAGCCGTTGTAATCAAAATGCCACCATTCGCTTGAGTTGACGGTAAACCCCTCGGCTTCCATCAGTCGTCGAAGTTTATCGCGGTTGGCCCGTTCTTCGTCGGTACCGCCTTTGTAATCAGGCGACGCACGCTCATTGAATTCGTCATAGTCTGACGGCATCGGTATTGGCTTTCCGGTCTTTAGGTTAATAATGCTCAGATCTACAGCACAGCCTCGGTTATGTTTTGACCCTTTTGCGGGGTCGGCGACAAATTGCCTCTGATCGACGCGAACGACTTCCCAAAACAGTTTTGTGATCGCCCATGGCCGATAGCCATCGTATATCACCAAGCCCAATCCTTCTTTCTTTAACAACTTCTGAACACGCACAACCGCCTCAGCGGCGGGGCGTTGGAGAAATGCACGAGCCTCGGGATATACCGCTCGCCCGACAAAATTGTTTGCCGTCGCATAACGTATGTCCAGCTTGATCGATTTGTCGAGTTTCTTGAGTTCTATCAATTGAGCCTCTAATTTATTTGCTTCTTCTGGCGGAGATGTCTGGGCAAACGAACAAGTAACGAGGATAAAACAGATCGCCGCAATCGTAAATCTACTAACGGTATTTCGCCGCTCAGTTGAGGTCATATTTAGCAAAGTTTGAAAAACCTACGCAGAAACGTTATTTTCTAATTGTTATGAAGGACGAAGAAAAGAAACTCACCTGTCCTGCCCGTAAGTGGACAAAACGTGCGGGCATCATCGCCTTTCTATTTTTCCTCGGCAAGGGGCTTGTTTGGCTCGGCCTTGCGGCTGCCAGTGCCTATTACACCATGTTTTAGTTTGGTTTTTTCGGCTCCGGCTCAGGTTTCAGGTCGTCGTCGAGTATCTTCACATCCGAACCGTATTTCTGATATTCCTTAAATCTGATCACGTTTCGGGTTTCGATCAGTTTTCCGCTTTCTCGTGCGACGAGCCGGACGTCTGAAAGCGAAGGCAGCAGATATTTTCCATCCGATATCGTCACCCAATCATAGTCGATGATCCGCTTTGCACTAGTGATCGGAAATGTCACCGGTATCTCCGTCGCCTCGCTTTCTATTCGCAACACACGGCCGTCCTTTCTGTCGATCCAAACGCGGCCCTTGATGCCGCTAACCGTCGTCGCAGGACTGCCACTGCCGGAGCTATAGGCTATCTTTTCCTGAGCCTTTTCGCGGATCGTTTCAAATTCAAAAACAAGCGCCTTTCGCTGACGGATAACGTCGCTGTCGGAAATAGTGAATTTCGTCTCGTTTTCAGGCTTAAATATGATCGCAAGCATCGTTACAAATTCACCAGTCGAACTCGTCCCGCCCGCTTCTTCGTATGAACTTTTCGCCTTAGGATCATTTTGCAAAATTCCGTTCATCGAGAGCAACCGGTAATCTTCCTCGCCGGTCGTGCGATAGCTGACAGCCACAACGAGGCGGTCGAGATTTTTATAACTTCCCGTTCCGGCAAACGCCCACGACCGTTGAACTTGCTGCTTTACGACAAAGTCCGGCATCTCTTCGACTGCCTCAAGAGTGTTTTTTCGAGCATTTTCAAGCACTTCGGATGCCTCTTTGGCAGACGGCAACTTTGCACCCTCAGGATCCTGCTTGCGGCGACCGGCCTCTTCGAGCGCGCGTTTTAGCTCTTCATCGTTTGCTCCTTTGGACCTTGTCAGACTGCGAATGCCATCGGTTAAAATAAAATCGATGCCACGCTTTCGCAGTGCTTCGATAATATCCGCTTTTGTCTCCGGAGCCTTTTGCAGCGCATAGAGCATCTTTACGTACTCAGCTTGGGTCAACGGAGCAGTTTGAGCAAAGACCGCTTGGAACAAACAAAAAATTGTTACGGCAAGAAACAGTTTCTTCATCTTAGTAAATGATGCCTATGGCTCGACATTCGTTGTAGCAAAGCCGCGATCGAACGGGTAAAAAAGCGAAAAGCGGGGAAATTCAAAAATGAAATTCCCCGCTTCGGTATTATAACGAATCTAGAGTGATTAATTTACCCATTCTTCTTCGTAATTAAGTTGCCAATGCCTCGTCACCCAAGCGTCTGCAGCTGTCATAGCCGTATTTTTCCATTTCTTCAAATTTTCCAAAATGGTAAGAGCGGCCATCGGTTTACCCGGATCGCGTTGAACCCTGATCACCCGCGTCGTAACGTCGATGATCGATTTGTTTTCGTCCATTAATTTCAGACGAACTTCACAACCAACTGGCGGCAGCGTATCAAGATTGACCAAAGCACTGGTTTCACCCAGATTCTCGGTCAAGCCCTCAACATTTACCGTTTCGCCGGTTACCGAATCGATCCAGCTAGCCTTAACAGGCATGCTCGCAATGATGCGATGATGCAATGGCGTTTTGTATGATGTTGTAGATAATTCTACTTGTTGTGCCATTATATTCCCCTTATTAGTATCCATACTACGCATCTACATAACGAAATTATCCCGTAAAAGTAAAATGCGTCATAAATGTAGTCTATTATTACAAAAAAGTCAAGTTTTTACGGAAAAGTCTAAAGCAAAGAGTATAAAGACTTTAGCGAAATCGTAGCGGCCAATTTACATTTCTTTACACTTTTGTAACAAAAAAGATTACAAAAGGCAGGATCTTTCAGCCGGTTTCACGCTTAACCGCACATAAGCGCCGCCGGGCCGCATCTCTAAGTTGTCACGTCACGAGCCGCTCGAGGCTTCTAAATTCACAAAGAATTTACACTTAGTTCAGGCGTTAGTTCGAGCACCGTGAGACCATCCTTATTTGGGATTGAGGAACTTGATTTGCCTTATTCATACGGTAAGTTCGTATTTGTGAATTTTCGTTTTGGGCAATTGGTGATTTTATGCTCGATACAATGCTCAAGACCTATGTAATTACTGTGTAATATACACTTTTCAAAGGCGATGTTGCCTTGTGTTTCCAGATTAAACGTAATATCGTTTTATTCACAAAATCCGAAAATTAAGAAAAAAATCCAAAAACCGAAAGTTGTCTGTGTTTTTGAGTTAAAACAGCAATAATGTTTTAGACAATCTAACTTAGATGAGGTCAACAAAATAATGATAAATAAATTTTCAATAAAGCTATTTCCTTTCCTGCTACTCATGTTATTGAGTGCCGGACAGATGTTTGCCCAATCGACCGTAACAGGTGCGATCAGCGGTAGCGTTACAGACCAACAGGGAGCCGTAGTTCCCAATGCAAGCGTAACAGCGACCAATACGGGTACTAATAATGCAACAACCGTCTCAACAGCCAGCGACGGCAGCTACAGGGTCACCAGCCTACAGCCGGGTGTATATCGGGTTACGACGGCTGCCGTTAGCGGCTTTGCACCGTCAAAGGCTGAGAATATCGTCGTCGAGGTTGGTCGTACTACCAATGTAGATTTCAAACTGACCGTTGGCGGTGCTACCGCCATAGTTGAGGTCACATCCGAGGCCCCGGTCATTAATACCAGCGACAATGCCAACACTCAAAATGATGATCAGACAGCTATCAATGAGCGTCCGATCAATGGCAGACGTTGGTCCAATTTTGCCATTCTAAGTCCGAGTGCAGTTCCTGACGGTACGTTTGGCCTGATCAGTTTCCGCGGTATATCAGGCCTGTTGAACAACAACACGGTCGATGGTGGCGACAATAACCAAGCATTCTTTTCGGAAGAACGCGGCCGCACGCGTATCAACTACGTCATTAGCCAATCGGCGATTCGCGAGTTTCAGATCAACACGTCAAACTACTCAGCAGAATACGGTCGATCGGCCGGCGGTGTAACTAACGCTGTCACGAAGAGTGGAACAAACGAGTTTCACGGCGATGTATTTTATTACAACCGTAACAATCGTAATGGTGCCCGCAACCCGCGTGCTTTCCGTTCAGAATTTATCGGCGGTGTGACAACGATACTTCCTGCCAAACCGATCGACCTGCGTCAACAGTGGGGCGGCACGATCGGCGGTCCTATCGTTAAAGACAGAGCCTTCTTTTTCTTTAGCTACGATCAACAAAAACGTAATTTCCCTGGGCTCGGGGCTTTCACTCAGGCAAACTTTCTAAGCACTCCAAACACCGCGTGCTTGACTGGTGCGGTTGGAGCCGTTATCTCAGGTTGTACGGGCGGCGGAAAGGGCTTGACAACGACTCAGGTCAACGACGTCCTTGGAATTCTTAACTCGTTTACAGGTGAAACGCCGCGTAAAGGCGACCAGACACTTTTCCTGCCTAAATTTGACTGGCAGATCAATGACTCTAATTCATTCGCGATCAGCTATAACCGTCTCCGCTGGAAATCGCCTAATGGGATTCAGACTCAGGCCGTGAATAATCGCAGCCGTTCGAATTTTGGTGATGACTTTGTCGAAGTTGATTCGGTCAATGCCCGCCTTCAATCATCGTTCTCGCCGACGATGCTTAATGAATTTCGTTTCCAGTACGGACGCGATTTTGAATCGCAAAAGAGTACTGCTCCTCTTCCGGGCGAACCGCCTACATCGAGCACCGCGACGGGTGGCGTTAGGTCTCCAAACGTATTTATAACCAACGGTTTGGAATTTGGAACCCCAACGTTCCTTGAAAGAGCAAAATATCCGGATGAAAAGCGTTGGCAGTTTGCCGATAACTTCACTTGGATAAAAGGCCGTCACACCATTAAATTTGGTGCTGATATTAATAAGGTGAGCGATGATATCGCTAACCTTCGTTTCGAAGCAGGTGCGTTCTCATATAACAACATCAACGATTTCATCATTGATTACGTTAACTATCAGAGCGGCAACACGCTCAACGCAGCCATTACTTGTACCAACAATGCGGCCCGTCTCCGCGGTCGTTGCTATACCAGTAACTACCAGCAAGGTATTGGAAATCCGGGTTATCTGCTAAAGAGCACGGATTACAACTTCTTTGTTCAGGACGACTTTCGTATCACCCCGCGGCTGACCGTCAACATGGGATTACGCTGGGAATACATAGCTCTCCCGACGCCGACCCTCGCGAGTACAAATACGACCGTAATCCCAACGGATGGCCGTACGCTGGCGGAAGCAACTTCACGCCTGCCGAATGATAAGAACAATTTTGGCCCGCGTGTCGGTTTTGCATACGATCTATTTGGAACCGGCAAAACCAGTCTCCGCGGCGGATGGGGGATCTATTTTGGACGTATCCAAAATTCGACGATCTACAATGCACTTGTTAATACTGGAAACTCAGGCGGCCAGTCACAGGTTTCGATCGCACCGACCGTGACGACCAATTGTATCCCGGTCACTGTCGGGGCGACGGTTCCGTGTGCTCCGATATTCCCGCAGATTCTGGCTCCATCGAGCCTGACATTTGCGGCCGGTGCAATTCAGTATTTCGCTGCTAATTTTGAAGCTCCGCTGATCCATCAGTATGACATGATCCTTGAACATCAGTTCAGCAATGGTATTGTCGCATCGGCTTCCTATATCGGCAGCCTTGGCCGCAACTTACCGACGTTTCTTGACTACAATCTGGTCAGGACGGGTTCGACAACCTACAACGTTGTTGGCGGTCCGGCAAACGGCCAAGTGTTCACATTGCCTCTGTATACGAAAGCATTGTCTGCATTCTCGCAGCTGACACAGATCGCTAGTGATGTCGGTTCTGAGTATAACGGTCTTGTCATTCAGGCAAAGCGACGCTTTACCAACGGATTTGGTTGGAATGTAAGCTATACATTTGCAAAAGCTACGGATCTAAACCAAAACTCGGCAACGTTCACACAGAACAACAGCCCGTATGATGTGTTCGACCGCAGCTACGATAGAGGGCCTAGCAACAATGACGTTCGTCATAAGTTTGTTGGTAGTGCAGTATTTGCTCCGAATCCGTATAAGGGCAGCAGCAAGTTTGCTGAGTACTTAGCAAATGGCTGGTCGTTCGCTCCGATCTATGTGTACTACTCGGGACGTGCCTATGACGGGACTGTTTCCGGCACAACTTTGAACGGTTCAAGCGGCGACAATCGCTTCCCGCTCAATCCTCGTAATGCGTACCGTCTGCCGGCACTTTGGAATATGGATCTTCGTATCTCCAAACGCTTTAAGACATCGGAAACGACCAATATCGAACTGTTGGCTGAAGGATTTAATATCTTCAACCGAACTCAGATATTTGCTGTGAACAATACGCTTTATACGCGTAGCGGAAATACCTTGACCTACAACACGTCGTTTGGTCAGGTCACCGGTACCGACAGCACACTGTATCGTGAACGTCAGATTCAGTTTGCCGCTCGCTTCCAGTTCTAGGCTATCGCTCCCGTTCAGGGACATCAGGCACGCTTCTTTCGGGAAGCGTGCCTTTTTTTGTTTTCGCGTTCGGTATAAACTTTTTCAAATGCGGATCCTGCAAATATCATCTGCGAAGACATTTGGCGGCGGCGAACGTCACCTAGTCGATCTGTGCCGCGAATTGACCGCTCGCGGGCATGATGTTTATGTGGCGCTCAGGCCGTCAAACGAATGGCAGGGCCGGCTTGATTTCCTGCCAGCCGAAAATATTTTGTACGTCTCGATCCGCAATTCGTTTGGGATGTTTAGCACCAAAAAGATTGTGCGATTTATCGACCGGCACAATATCGATCTCATACACGCACACGTCGCCCGCGACTACCTCGCGGCGGGTGTTGCCGCTCGCTCTGCAAAAGATGTCCGGCTCGTCCTGACCAGACATGTAATGTTTCCGATGAAATCGTTTCATCGATTTGCCCTACGCAATGTTGACGCCGCAATTGCGGTTTCGTCTGCGGTGGGTGATCAATTGATGCGAATATTTCCGAAAGAAAAGATCCATCTGATACCAAACGGGATCGATCTCAGTAGCGGAGCAGGTAGTGATAACGACAAGCTCACCTCGGAATTTCGTTCGTTACATTCGATTCCCGCGGATGCTCCGCTGATCGTTACACTAGGCGAGCTAAAGGTATTAAAGGGCCAGCGTGATTTTGTACTGGCGGCAAATGAGGTAGTCAAACAGCACCCTGACGCTCGGTTTGTCATTGCCGGTAAAGATAACTCGATAGATCAAAAGTTTCGCCGCGAGCTAAAGCGGCTTGTGCGTGTGCTTGGGATGGAGTCTAACTTTTTGTGGCTCGATTGGCTCGACGACGTTCGGCCATTGCTCGCCGCAGCGGACATTTTTGTTTCGCCGTCACATTCGGAAAGCTTTGGGCTCGCGATACTCGACGCGATGGCGGCCGGATGCCCCGTCATAGCGACAGCGACCGACGGAGCAAAAGAACTAATGATCGGTGAGAACGCGATCGTTCCGATCCGCGACCCTTTAGCTCTCGCTACAAAAATATCTTGGTTTCTCGCAAATCCCGACGAACGTCGATCGCTCGGTGAGAAGCTAAAAGTTACTGCCCACGAAAAATTTGGCCTCGCGGCGATGGTCGATGGAACCGAGAATTTGTACAGCAAATTACTTGAGCGTTAAAAAACGTATCTTTAGGCATCCCGCTAACCTTGCCGTAAATCTAAGATTCGGTTTATCTTATGAGTATGCGGCAAATTTTTTCGATACTTTTACTGGCGATAGCCTTATCAATGAGCGTCTATTCACAAACCGCCGAGGCCCTTGCGGATGCCTGGGATAAACACCACATCTCAACTATATTTCCGTCCGATGTCCGTCACGCTGACCTCAAGAAATATCTCGAAAAACTCAAAGGCCTCGGGGTTAAGGTCGAGCAGGTCGGCTTTTCAAACGCCAGCCGCGAGATCTATCAGGTCGAGTGGGGCACAGGCCCGCTCAAGGTGATGATGTGGTCGCAGATGCACGGTGACGAACCGACCGCGACGTCGTCGCTGATGGATATGTTTGCCTATCTGCAAACTCACAAAGATAAAGATTGGGTAAAAAAGCTAGGCGAAACGATGACGATCCGCGCGGTCCCGATGCTAAACCCGGACGGCCAAGAGTTGTACCAGCGACGCAATCTCCAAGGTATCGATATCAATCGAGACGCCGTCGACCTAAAAACACCGGAGGCACGTTTGTTAAAAATGCTCCGCGACAACTGGTCGCCCGCTATCGGTTTTAATCTGCACAATCAACAGGCCCTGACCACCGTCGGCCCCACTCGTCGGCAGGCTTCTATATCGTTCCTCGTAGTATTCGGTGACGCCGCAAAGACAACCAATGAGGGCCACGAGCGGAATAAGCGCGTTGCATCTGCAATGGTTACGGCTCTGCAAAAATTCATCCCCGGCCATATCGGACGCTACGGGGACGAGTGGGCCCCGACTGCCTTTGGCGATAACTTTTCGGCTTGGGGAACACCGACTATTCTGATCGAGACCGGAGCTCTTTATGGCAAGGACGAGATGTATCTGGTCAAGATGAATTTTATCGCGTTTTTGACCGCTCTAAATTCGATCGCGACCGGCAGCGAAAAAACGCAAGACCCCTCAATTTATGTCAATCTGCCTGAGAACACCTCCGGCGGGCTCGTCGATCTCATTTTTCGCTCGGCAACGATCGTAAACACGGGCGCGATGACACAAATGATGGTGGGCGACATTGCGGCCGTGGCCGAACGCCGCCGTGCTAGCTTTCTAAATTCGACAAAGATCCGGGGTGTCGGAGATATGCGAAATCTAACCGGGCTGGAGGAGTATGACGCGAGCAGCTTTTACGTCTTCCAGCGTTTTGGCAGGACAAAGAGCGGCGAGATGGCCGAACTGTTCTTTTATAAAAAAGACCGGGTCATCGATTGGACATCGGCCGAGCTCGAAAAACAATTTCCGCCGGATGCAGTTTTCTCTGCCGGAAAATGGGCAAAGGGAGAAAAATTAGTGCCCCGCCGCCGCCCTTGATCTTTTGAATAGAAATGCTGTCACTGCTCAAGATCAAAAATATTGCGCTGATAGACGAACTTACCATTGAATTTGGTGAGGGGCTAAATCTATTGACCGGCGAGACCGGCTCCGGCAAATCGATCATCGTCGATAGTCTCGGGGCTCTGACGGGCGAACGCGTTTCAAATGATCTGATCAAAGAGGGTGAGCAAGCGGCGGCGATCGAAGGCCTTTTTGCGGTCAAAATCGGCGACGAACTGCGGACGATGCTCGATGACGGCGGTGTCGAGATCAGTGACGAAATGATCATCCGCCGAGAGTTGTCCCTGACCGGCAAAAATCGTGTGTTCATCAACGGCCATCTCGTTACGCAGGGTTTTCTCAAAAGCATCGGTGCCTTTCTCGTCGACATCCACGGCCAAGGCGAACAGGCCGCACTTTACGATGTCGAAAATCATATCGAGCTGCTCGACGATTTTGCGATTGTAGAGTCGCTGAAAGAAAAGGTGGCCGCTGCGTTCGCCGCTTGGTCAGCCGTAAAGGCCGAGATCGCATCGCTCGAAAAAGACACGGCTGAAAAGTTACAGCTCCTAGATATCCTGCGTTTTCAGACGAACGAAATTAAAGCGGCAGGTTTGCAGGCAGGAGAGGACACCGAGCTTGAGGAAGAAAGACTGCGGCTTAATAACGTCGAAAAGCTCACGTCCCTGAGCGGCGAGGCGTTTGATCTGCTGTACGATGACCCGAAATCTACCGCCGTGACGCTTGAAAAGGCCGAGCGAAAGATCACCGAGCTTTCCGAATTCGAGTCGCGTTTTGCCGAGTACGCCGACGGGTTAAAGGCCGCCCGCGCGGTGATCGACGATCTGGCGAACGAGGTGCGCGGGTTTCGTTCGCATCTGGAATTTTCGCCTGAGCGGCTAAATGAGATCGAAAACCGTCTTGCTGAGATCACGCGGCTAAAACGCAAATACGGCGATTCGATCGATGCGGTGCTCGAGCATCTCGCCGTGTCAGAATCCCGTCTGCAAAATATCGAAACTGCGGAGTTTCGCGAAGAGGAGCTTAACAAAAAGCTCTCCGAGCTGCGTGAGGCTTATGTTCGTCAGGCGTCGGAATTACACAAGGCTCGAAAAGCCGCAGCAGTGAAATTTGAAAAAACCGTCGAAGAAAGCCTAAAAGCCGTCGCGATGGAAAATGCCCGTTTTGAGGTGCGGATCGAGGCTGGTGAAGCAGATAGCTCGTTCACCGCACGGGGTTTTGACAGTGTCGAGTTTTACTTTTCAGCCAATCCGGGCGAATCGCCAAAGCCGCTTGTTAGGGTCGCATCCGGCGGCGAAGCATCGCGTTTGATGCTCGTGGTTAAAACGGTTTCGAAATCTGACGAGATCAAAAAGACCTCTGTTTTTGATGAGGTCGATGTCGGTATCGGCGGCCGCGTGGCTGAGGCCGTCGGCCGCAAGCTCAAGTCGTTGGCCATAACGCAACAGGTTTTGTGCGTTACACATCAGCCGCAGATCGCTTCGCTTGCAGATCATCATTTCATCGTCGAAAAAGAAGCAGTTAGCGGACGAACGTTGGTTAAGGCCCGTGCTCTGACCCAAACTGAACAGGTCGAGGAGATCGCTCGTATGCTCGCCGGTGAGCAGATCACCGACCAAGCCCGCGAAAACGCCCGGGTAATGCTGGCCTCAGCCAAATAATATGAATGCAGAAGTTTTAGCTCACGTTATCCGCGGCGAGACTGTAGAATCGGTTCACAGCGGACATATTATTGTTCTCGACGGCGAACGAAACACCGTCGGCTCAATTGGCGATCCGTCGACTATCACATACTTTCGCTCGGCGTGTAAGGCCTTTCAGGCGATCCCGTGTATCACGAGCGGAGCGGCGGATGCGTTTGGCTTTACTGCGGACAAGATCGCGATGGCATGTGCGTCGCATTCGGGTGAGAATGTGCATGTCGAGCTGGCCAGTCGTATGCTCGAAAAGATCGGCTTGTCCGAAACCGACCTCCGCTGCGGTGTGCATATACCGTTTAACGAAAGCGCCGCTAAAAATATGCTCCGCGTTGGCGAAGAACCGACCCAGCTTCACAACAACTGCTCCGGCAAACACGCCGCAATGCTGGCGTTTGCCAAGCACATCGGAGCCGACCTCGATACCTATAACCAAGCCGACAACCGCATCCAAAAACGCATCCTACGATGTATTGCCGATTTTACAGAGATTCCAGAGGACAGCATTGCCACCGGAATCGACGGCTGCTGTGCTCCAAATTTTGCCATTCCCCTCACCGCGATGGCCGTGAGTTTTATCAATCTGATGTCGCCCACAAAATTTCACGAATCGATCCAAGCGGCCTGTGCTCGCGTGGTCGAGGCAATGATGAAATATCCAGAACTGATCGGCGGCAGCGAGCGTCTCGACACAATGCTGATGCAAGCGGCTCCCGGTAGATTGGTCTCTAAGGTTGGCGCGGATGGTGTATGGTGCGGAGCTGTATTGCCTTGCGATAAATGGCCAACCGGCCTCGGCATCGCACTAAAGGTCGCCGATGGCGACGATTATCGCGGACGGCCGGTGATCGTCGTCGAAATATTACGCCAACTGGGTATTCTTGGAGTAGACGATCTTGCCGACCTGTCGCCGTCGCCGATCAAAAACCGGCGAGGTGATGTGGTCGGAAAAGTGGCTCCTGTCTTTGATCTCGCGATCTAGCCTAGGCCGTGAGCTTTCTTAAATTCTTCGTTTCCAAATGTCCGATCCAACCACAGATTAGTCAGCTTTTCCTGAATACTATTTGCTTTCAGACGGTCGTTCAGGTTTTTGAAATCGACAAAATCGAGATGCTGGTCCTGGTTAAAGCATGAGAAAACAAAAAACTCTTCGCCGGTGTGCGGGTTTACGTGGCGTTGCAGGCACTGGGCGCAGACCTCTTTCATCATGCATTGCATTGGTGAATTGATCGAGCCGATAGCGACGTGATCGTCTTTGAGGTAAGGCTTGAGTGCTGCGTGGCGGGCTTCGCGGACCCCGTTCATCATCCGGTCCGAGCCGATGGCGATGATGCGGTCAACGCTGTGGGTCTCGACGGTCTTGGTGCCAAGCTTGCCCTCGGCGTACGCGATCATCGCCTGGACGATGTTACCGCGAAAATGCGCGTCCTGCGGCCTGTCGGGAGCGATCTCAACGCCATAGTCTGTCGCCCAGATCACCTGATCGGTCGCATTTTCGATCTCCTCGCGTTTGAAAAGGTCACCGCCGTCCTTATACCCGGCGAAATAAATGACCTTGTTGTTTTTTGCACGCAAGGCCCGTGCGATCGAGAAAAGCACCGCATTGCCCAAGCCACCGCCGGCGAGCAAAACATTCTCATTTTCAGGAATCTCGGTCGGCGTGCCGGTCGGGCCCATCACCAAAACTTCTTCGCCTTCTTTTAGCAGTGAGCAGAGCCGCGACGAAGTTCCCATTTCGAGAACGATCATCGACAGTAGGCCTTTTTCCTCATCGACCCACGCTCCGGTCAACGCGAGGCCTTCCATCATCAGACGTTTGCCGTCGACGATAGGTGCGGTCGTTTCAAAATTTTGGAGACGGTAAAACTGCCCCGGCTCAAACTTTCTCGCCTGTAGCGGTGCTTTTACTATTACATCGACGATCGTCGGCGTCAGCCGATCGACCTTAACCACATAGGCCCGCAGCTGCTCATCGAGTGTCGCAACCAAGTGATCAAAGATCGAGTCACGCTCGGTCTGCGGTAGCGTGCCGCGCGTTGCCAACTCGTCGGCAAAGATCTCGACGACCTTTGGATAGCCGTGTTTAGCTGATGCCATCGCTTTTACAACGTTTCCGGCGTAGGTCGGATGGTTGTCGCCGTAATAGCTGATAAATTTTCCGTCGTTTTCGTAGGACGTGAAAAATCCCGCCTCGCCCTTTGGCGATTCGACAACGTGCTGTTTGCCGTCGCCGTTGGTGGCAACCTTATGCGGCTGGAAAAACTGCTGCCACTCGTCCATCTTGAACGTGCCGGGTTTTTCCTTCTCGTAAATAACATTTGGCGATGTTCCAGCGGCGACGCAGACCGTACGTGCCGGAAACTCATGCATCTCACCGGTCTTATCAAATTTACCAGTCTCGGCGTCGTAGTTTAGCCTTTCGAAAATTAACGCTTTGACGGCACTAAATTCATCCGGCACCGCCTCGGTCGGTGACATACACTCGACGAAATCAATTCCCTCTTCGAGAGCTTTTTGGACCTCTTCGTGATTAAGGCGATAGGCTGGCGAGTCTTGCAAACGCTTGCGATAGATCAGCGACACGCCGCCCCAACTTTTGACCAGCGGCACAAAATTAGGTTCCTCACCAGCAGCCGCCGCACGTTCACGTTCGGCACGGATCTGACGGCCGTGATCAAGAAATTCCGGCAGCGTCATCAGCTCTTCGGGGTCAAAGGCTTTCATCACGTGCTCCTCGCCAAATTCCTCGACGATCTGCTCGTATTTGTGCAGCATTTTTTCGACCTGCACCGGATAATAGGCAAAAAGCTCGGTCGCGGTGTCGATGCCCGTCAAGCCGCCGCCGATGACGACCGCAGGCAGCCGAACTTGCAGGTTCGACAGCGTATCTTTTTTGAATGCACCGGTTAGCTGCAACGCCATCAGGAAATCCGACGCTTGGCGAATGCCGCGAATGAGGTTGTTTTTCATCGGGACGATCGTCGGCCGACCCGCACCGGTCGCGATGGCGATATGGTCAAAGCCAAAATCCCAAGCGTCTTCGATCGTAGTGGTCCCGCCAAATCTGATGCCGCCGTACGCACGAAAACGCTTACGCCGCGTGAGCATCAGCTGCACCATCGTCAAAAAGTTTTTGTCCCAGCGAACGGTAATACCGTATTCCGAAACGCCGCCAAAACCGGAAAGGATCCGCTCGTCAAGCTCCTCAGTGATCTCGCTGAGATCATGTATCGGTTTCGGGCACGACGTGCCGTTTTTGCCCGTCCACTGTTCAGGAAGCGGTTCGATCTTTAACCCGTCGATGCCGACGACGCCAAAGCCTTCGTTTAGCATATAGTGGGCAAGTGTATATCCGGCGGGCCCAAGGCCGACGACCATCACATTTTTGCCGTTATATGGCAATGAATACGGGCGTTTTGCGTTTAGCGGATTCCAACGTGTCAGTAGGCTGTAGATCTCGAAACCGTACGGCAGATTAAGCACATCGGTAAGCGATGCGGTTTCAGCGAGCGGAATATTGACCGGCTCCTGCTTCTGAAAGATGCAGCCTTTCATGCAGTCGTTACAGATACGATGGCCCGTGCCAGCACACATCGGATTGTCGATCGTGATGAGAGCCAGCGAACCGATCGCGTCGCCCTGTGCCTTGAGCATGTGCATCTCTGAGATGCGTTCGTCCAAAGGACAACCCTCGGTCTTGATACCGAGTGGATTGCGATGGACTGTGCCGTCTTTTTCGTGAAGCCCGGTCCGGCACGCGTCTTTTTCCCGCTCGTGACAGATCATGCAGTAATCGATCTCGCTGAGAGCGTCGCGCATCGTGCCGCGATCATCGGTCAGCTTAAATCCGTCACGTTTTCTGAGGATGTCCTCACTGCCCCGCATAATGTTGTGCAGCTTTGGCTCTGGATGAATGAGGTGAACGAGATTTTGGTAATCCAGGCCGTGCGGCACCTTAAAGCTGTGCCATTTTCTGGTTTTGCCATGAAACGCCGCCGCTGACCACGCTTCGATAATGTGCAAAGCAGCTTTCACTAACAGCAGATCGCCCTCAACGTCCTGCTCTGCCAACACGTACGGGGCATAGACCTTGCCAAAAAAACTGTCGCGGTGCTTTTCGTATGATCGCTCAACGCGGGCCGCCGTGTCTGAGGCAGCCGCACTCTCAACATCGTCTTTTCCTAGGGCCTCCTCAGCTTCGAGCAGCCGACATGTCATCTCTGCGATCGACAGCTCTTCGTCCCGGACGAGGGTCTCGTCAAAACCCGCGTTTCGCAGCTCGGTTACCGCTCGCCAGAGTTCGGTCTCGTTCAGATGTTGGGCATCCTCGGCCGTAAATTTTTTGATCGCACGGCGTTGGACAAAAAATTTGTATTTCCAGACAGGATTCTGGACGGTGATCTCGTGCTCAAGCTCGTTGTTCTCGCCCGTGATCTTAAAAAGCCGCGCGATAAAATCCGAAAGAATCGGTGCGGCATCGGTCAGTATCTTTGACTCGACACGGCGTTCAAAACCCTCTCCGCGAGCGGCGATATATTTCGTCAGGGCGGCGTGCAGCAAAGGCTCGTGCTTTTCGACATCGGCGTAAAATTTGTCGGCCAGATCTTTTAGGCGTCCGGCGTCAAAAAGTTCGGCAAAACTAAAACCTTCGATACCAAGCTCGATATTGTGTTGGTCAAATTCAGAAACTTCGGTCATATCACATTCCATTTACCCGGTATTTGAGTCAGCGGGTAAACTTAAAATATATCATTCGCGAGTCACGTCAGACAAAGCCTGTGCAAAAAGGGCTAAACTTTCCCAATTCAAAATGCTAGACTGTATATTATATTGGTGAAATAGCGCCTTTAATGTGGTATAAAGCAAGTTTGCTCCGCATTTTGGCGGCTGTTTTGGTTAGGAAGTATTTAGCAGTATGGAAAACGATCAGAGGCTTACGCCTCTTCCGGTTACGAACGATCTAAGTGTTAGCCAGATTGATTTTGGCACGGGATATTCGTCTGTTTATGACGATGCTGTCGACGGCAAGCGGTCGATCAAACAGTATTTTAATATCGTCTATAAGCGTTTGCCGATCATCCTGGCGATCACCATTTTGATGACCGCCGCCGCCGCGTTTTACTCATACCGCCAACAGTCGATATACCAAGCAAAAACATCGATCATTATCGAACCGCGCAGGCCGCCGCAAACTCAGAAAGAGGCGATCAATATTAACTTTGGCGACGACCAAAAATATTACAATACACAGCTCCAACTGCTCCGAAATCAGGGTCTGATGAAGCACGTCGTTATCGCTCTCGGCTTGCAGCGTGATGCCAATTTATTGGGTGACGGCAATCGCGGCATATTTGCTACTATCCGTTCGTTGTTTTCGGGCGGAGAAAAGAAAGCTGAAACTGACAACGCCGTGCCGGTCATTACTGAGTCGTCGGTCACGTCTAGCAAGTCGGACGAAGCACAACTAACACCGGAGGAAAACAAACGGGCTGAAATGTACGCAGCCGCTCTCATCGGCGGCCTGAACGTCGAGCAGGTCGAGCGGACAAATCTTGTAAATATCACGGTCGACAATACAAATCCCGCGCTTGCCGCCAGAATTTCGGATAAGGTCGCCGAGCTTTTTATCAAAGAAGACGCCGACCGCGAGACCGCCGGCACACAGCAGGCGTACGAAGATCTGCAAAAATCGATCGAGGAACTGCACGCAACTATCACCAAGCAGGAAAATGACCTGATCACGGTCATGCAGTCGAGCAATTTGCCGCTGCAGGATAAAGGCGGTGAGGTTCGGGCGGCCGATCTGCAGACGCTTTTGACACAGTATCGTACGGCTCAAGAGGAAACCGGCAAGATACTGGCCCAGTACAACGCGGCGATAAATGCCCGCGGCACCGGCGATATTCTCTCGGTCGTTCCTGATAACCGTGCTATCCAAGATGCCCGCAGCCAAAACCTCAAGCGTCAGATGGATCTCGACAACCGTATCGACGCCATCGACAAAAAGATCGACGAAGCAAATGAGAAGCGAAAAGCGCTTTTAGTACGTTACACCCCGGACTACAGAGACGTGGTTGCGATCGATGCACAGATTAAAGAGCTTGAGGCTCAAAAGATACGTATTAAAAAGGACGTTACCGACAAGATCAAATCTGAGGGCGACAAGCTGGTCGAGAGCGCCGAACGCGAAGTACTTGCCAGCCTGCGATCTCAACTAGCCGCTGCTCAGCAACGCGAGGCTCGTCAGCGTGAGGCTTTTGAACAGGCCGCCGGCAAGGCAAATATCGAGGGACAGGCGGAAACACGGCTCACCTCCCTGCGAGACGAGCTAAAAAACAACCGCGAGCTGATCAACACATATTCGCAGCGTCAGAAAGAGCTAGAACTGGCATTGACCAGCGGCCGTCCTGACAATATCAAGATCCAAAACAAAGCCGTCACGCCGACATCGCCGACCGGCCCACAGCGGACACGAAACATCTTTATCGCGATGATGCTTTCGCTCGCCGCCGGTATCGGGCTCGCGTTTTTGCTCGATTATCTTGACGATTCGGTCCGCACGTCTGACGATGTCAGCCGCCATCTTGGGCTGCCGACGCTTGCCCTTATCCCACATTATCTCAACAACGAAAAGCGAAAGCTGCTCACCACCGGTATTGCGAACGGAAATGGAAACGGAAACGGCAACCCGGCGTCTGCCGCGCTCATCAGTTTGGACGAGCGCAATTCGCCGATGGCCGAGGCTTACAGACATTTGCGCACATCGCTGCTCTTTTCGTCGGCCGGCAAACCGCCAAAAACTATTTTGGTCACCTCGTCGCAGCCGTCTGAGGGTAAGACAACGACGGCGATCAACACCGCCATCACGCTAGCTCAGGGTGATGCCGATGTCGTCATCATCGATTGCGATCTGCGGCGTCCGAGGCTCCACAGCCATTTTGGTTTAGAGAATACTCAGGGGTTGACCAACTATCTTTCGGGCGACAAAAATACGGATAACATCATCCGACCTTATAAAGATCTTCCGCGGCTCAAGATTATTACCAGCGGCCCGATCCCGCCAAATCCGGCTGAGCTTTTGAGCTCAAACGAGATGCGAGAGTTGTTAGAATTTCTCGGCACTCGTTATAAGCACATAATTATCGATTCGCCGCCGGCGATCTCATTTACCGATGCGTCGATACTCTCGACGTTGGTTGACGGCGTTGTGCTCGTCGCCATGGCTAATAAGAGTTCGCTCCACCTGATGCGTCAGTTCAAGCAGCGTGTCAACGCGATCGGCGCACGTATTTACGGCGTCGTGCTAAACGGTATCAAGTCGGGTTCGATGGAGTATGATTATTACGGCTCGGGATATTATCAGTATTATTCACAATCTGACGGCGACGAAACGCCTTTTCTCGAAGATGTGAACAAGGACGAAAAAGCTGAGGTCTAACAAAAAAGGTGAGCTATTGGCTCACCTTTCGTTTTCCCTCATCTGGGCCAACAATTTATCGGCATATTCTTTTGGCGTGTTGATATTTTTCAAGACGATCTTTCCGCCCTCTTCGCTGGCGTTATCAACCACGAGATCCCCAAATCCTAGCAATCTCTGCAAGACCGTGGTCGTGACCGTTACATCTTGTATCCGGCGGATCGGTACATTTTGCGTCGTGCGCGAAATAAACCCTGAATCGATCTCCAGCGTCGAATCGGTCAGCCGGTATCGTACGAGCTTTTGCTTGAAATGGTAAAAAGCAGGTACCAAGAAGAGCGTAAATGACAGCACGATCGCAAGCCACACCGGGACGATCGACCACAAAAATACACTCAGCAAAGCGACAAAAAATAACGCCCCGATAGCCGCAAGCACGTAACCGGCCTTAACGAACATAAGCGTCGGGCTGATCGAAAATATTTCCCTTTCCTCACCGCTCATATTCTCACGGACCGCGACGCGTGTTTCTAATTCAACGTCTGTGTCTGCTCCGCACTTTCGACAAAATTTAGCTGTTTCCGAGTTATCCGCTCCGCATTTTTCGCAATACATAAGATTTGTCCGTCCGTCATTTTGGTTTTGCAAAGATTATAGCCCTTTCCGGTATCAAAACGGCTAATTGCCGCTGCAAAAAAGTCTGGAAATTACTGCAAAGATTAAGTTATTCTATAAGTTGCCCCTCCCGCCGCCGCCGAGGCTCCCTATGAACGATTCCAAAATAGTCAGACGCGACATCAAGCCCGCCCTCGTATTTTTGAGCGGCGAGCTGATCGCTGTGCCTATCCCGCTCGAGCGCCAAGAGGTCATCATGGGCCGCGCTCTTGAGGCAGATGTCCGCGTTAACGACACTCAGGTCTCGCGAAAACACGCGATGGTCACGGCGGATACGTCGACCGAAAAGGTTCAGTACATCCTTACAGATCTCGATTCGCGAAACGGGACGTTTCTAAACGGACGCCGCGTCCGCCGCGAGGTGCTTGAGAACGGCGACAAAATATCTATCGGCGAGACTATCCTGCGGTTTGACCTCTTAGATGAGATCGACCGCGAATATCAGCGTCAGATACACCGTCTCATCTCACACGACGATCTGACCGGATTGTTGTCCAGCCGCTCGTTCTTTTCCGAGCTGCGGCGTGAGGCAGGTCGAGCGACCGCGGAAAACCGGCCATTCTGCGTGCTGATGATGGACGGCGATAATTTTAAGCTCGTCAACGACACGTACGGCCATCTAACGGGCAGCAAGACGATCGAAGAGATCGGCTTTGCGATAATGACAAACCTCCGCAGCGGCGACGCGGCAGCCAGATTTGGCGGTGACGAATTTGCAGCGTTTTTGCTCGACGCCGATCTTGCCCAGGCCGTCGTCGCCGCCGAACGCATACGTTCGACTATCGAAGAATATCCTTTCAGTATTGTCCGTCAGGGCAAATCAAAAGAGACGCATCACATCACCGTCAGCATCGGCGTTTCGTCATTTCCGACCGACTCTTCGGACCCGATCGAGCTCGTCGAAATGGCCGACTCGGCGCTGTACCGCGCAAAACACGACGGACGCAACAGCGTTGCCGTTTACAGCGAACTTCCGGCACATTCTGCCGAGATCATCTTACCCTCGAGACGCGGCTAAAAATTGCAACATTTACCTGCCTTAGAACGTGAAAGACATCATAAATCTTTCGTGCTAAGATTTATTTTTGTGTCAACGTCTGGTAATTTGCAGTTTTTAAGGTGATAACTAAGCTAAACCTCGCCACTAACCCCTTTCGCAACAGGGTTTTACCATATTTGCTCGCCGGCCTGATGATCGTCATAAGTGCCGTGGTGGGTGTATTTTGCTTGTCTCGCCTTAACCAAAATAAAAAGCAGAACGAGTTGCTTACGACCGCGATCCAGGAACGTCAAACCGAAATTGCCCGGCTTAAGGGTGAGGGTGAAAAGGTTCAGCAGCTACTGACACCCGACCAAAAAGCCCTGCTCT
>DEQS01000105.1:89340-272043 GCA_002360555.1 Chloracidobacterium sp. UBA3360 | reverse complement strand
AATTCCGGCCTGTTTCAGGCGGAGTTGCGCGGGCAGGACAGACAAGAAACCGAGCGGGTCACTTACACGGAATATACATTTCGCGTTATCTATACGCCGACCTACATCTATGCCGCCGCACCGACGACGGAAATTGCCCAAAATCCGCAAGGAGGTGGACAATAATGGCCGAACAGGATCCCATCTTGGTCGAGTCCGTCGACACCCCCGAATCGGCGGAATCCATCATTTTGACGCCAACCGTGCCGCCAAATCGCCCACGCAAAGTATATGGCGGTATGTGGGGGCCGCTTGAGATCGCCGCAGTTGCGATCGGTTTTATGACGCTGATCGGAGTGGGCTTTCTTTATTTCGTTCTCGTGCTGCCATCCAATCAGGAGCTTGCAAAAAATAGGTCCGAGGCTGACCGGCTCGAAGCCGAGCTCGTCTCCGCCCGTTCAAAATACGGCCAGATAACCACAACCGAAGCCCAAGTCGCAAAGCTTTTGACCAGCGTCGATGATTTTCAGACGAGGTTTTTGCCGGCAACAACAAACGGCCAGACGGCACTTTATCAACGTCTGAACGGCCTCATCCGCGGCTACGGGCTTGTAAATACGTCAGGCCCGGATTACGCCCCGCTTGAGATCGCCGATCAGAATGCCGAGCAAACAACCGACGAGGAACGCGGACGCGCTAAGTTTCGCAGCCTGTTTCCCGGCGTCTATGTGACGGTGACGCTTGAGGGTTCGTATCAAAATCTCCGCCGATTTATTCGCGAGATCGAGGCGGGACGTGAATTTATCATCGTCAGCTCGGTCGAACTTGCTCCGTCGGACTCCGATGGGCAAAAACCGCAGAACACACAGACGACGCCCGCGATCGCGGGTGGCATGCCGGGATTTAATCAACCGGTCGTGGAGCCCGCCACGCAATTACCGCGGCCAAAAGGCAAAATGCATGGCGAGGTTGTGAGCCTACAGATCGAGATGGCCGCGTATTTTCGCCGCCCTGATTTCGCCCCGATGGCGCCCGTGACAGGACAGTAAATGGCTTTATTTGAAGGCAAATCAACGACCGAGAGAAACAAGATCATCGCCGCCGCGTTGCTCGGGCTGGTCGCGCTTGTAGCTCTGTATCTTGCCTTTGGACGCAGCTTTTTTGGCGGCAGCACGCCAACCGCAAAATCGTCGCCGACACCCCGCCCAAGCGTAACGCCGCGAAACGTTGACACAACAAGGCCGCTGCCAACCGTGGGCGAGCAGGATTTTTTGTATCAAACAACGCCGGTCGATTATCGTCCGGGCGGATCGGGAGCTCCTGATCCTGGCCGTAATATTTTTGCGTTCTACGAGCCGCCGCCGCCCTGCAAAGGCGCGGAGTGCCCAACGCCTGTTCCGCCGCCGATAAAAACTCCGGTACCAGCCACACCGGCACCAACTCCGCCAATAATACTGGCGTCGCTAAATCCACAGGCGATCTATGCCGGTTCGCCCGCATTTCGCATGGAGGTGAACGGCGATTTTTTCACCGCCGATTCGCGTATCTACTTTAACCAGAGCGAGATGCCAACGATATTTGTCAACGGCCAAAAGCTCGTGGCCGATGTTCCCGCAAACTTTATCCAGCAAGAGGGAGCTCGACAGATAATCGTCCAGACGCCGGACGGCACGAAGTATTCAAATCAGGTGATGCTGAACGTCCAGGCACCGCCGCGTCCGGGCTTTCAATACATCGGCATGATCGGGCGCAAGCGTTATAACAACGACACTGCATATTTCACCGAGGGCGGCCGGCCAGCGCCATTTGGGGCGAGACTAAATGATGTTGTCGGCGGACGTTTTAGGCTGGTCGATATTTCGAATGTTGAGGTGGTTTTCGAGGACACAAGCCTAGGCTTTAGACATCGGCTGCCGCTTACAAAAGCTGCCACAACAGGCGGCACGACAGGTACAGGTTTTGGAACTGGCACAGGGACCGGCGGCTCTCCGCAATTTGGCAATCCGGGCGGTGTACCTGCAGGCATTCCTGGGATACCTACCAATGTTCCCCGTTACGTTCCGCCGCAGCCCAAACGGACACCGAGCAAAGACGAGGACGTTGACGACAACGATGACGGAGATGGGGACGGCTATTGATCGCAAAAATGAACGCGGGATGACGCTGCTCGCCGTAATGGCGATCATGGCTGTCTTTGCGGTCGCTCTACTCGCGGTCGCCCCGGTCGTGCAACAAGAGGTTCAGCGTGAAAAAGAGCTTGAGTCGATCCGCCGCGGCGAAGAGGTCGCCGAAGCCATCCGCCAATACGTCGAGTTTTATCGCGGTGCAAAACTGCCAAGTTCGATGGACGACCTGCTCGACGGCTTGCCACAGGGAACAAAGAAACGACAAATATTAAGGGCCTCAGCAGCGATCGACCCGCTGAGCGAAGACGGACGCTGGCGTTTGATCAAGGCGGATGTGAATACGCTGGGGCCGTTTGCAAAACGCGTACAGGATTACAACGGCGGCATTTTACCGGCCAACACGAGTGCGACATTTGACCGTTACAGCCTGGTCATCGTCAATTCGTTGAACACAGATTCGGAAGACGATCTACAAGCACCGGACGACTCTGACACCGAGGTACTTACCGAAAACACGCCATTCATCGGCGTCGCCAGCCAGGACCGCAGCAAATCGGTCATCACCTATTACGGCATCGAAAACCACTCGAAATGGGTCTTTACCCCACTATTTCGCGGCGAGGGACGCAACAACTTTGTTCCCGGCAGAGGCGGTCGCGGCGGCGGCCGGCGGCCTCGGGCAGAGCAATAGCTTCTATTTATAATCAAACACAATATTACAAAACGCCTTGATGCCAACATCGAGGCGGCTGTCGTCGATAAAGAAATCAGGCGTATGATGATCGGCAACGGCCTTTGGATCTTTACCCTTTGCCATGCCGCCTACGTAAAAGAAAAACGCCGGGGCTTTTGATCCGTAAAACGCAAAATCTTCGGCCCCGGTCACCCATTGTATCTCCCGTGTATTTTCGCGGCCCGCGGCTTTTTCGAGCGACGGCACCATTTTGCGCACCAGATCAGGATCATTAAAGGTGACCGGCGTTTTGATGTCGATCGTCACCTCGGCCGTCGCCCCCATGCTCTCGGCGATCTTTGTGGCCGTTAATTTGATCTTTCTATGAACGTCTTTTTGCACCTCAGTGTCGAGGGTGCGGATCGTTCCGGCCATGGTCATTTCTTCGGGAATGATGTTTTCACGTACGCCGCCATTTATCTTTCCAACGGTAATAACAACCGGCGATCTCGTCAGATCGGATTCGCGGGCGACGATCATCTGCAAACCCGTATAGATCTGCGAAGCAACCGCGATCGGATCGACACCGCGCCACGGATATGCACCGTGCGACTGTTGGCCTTTTACTTTGATCGAAAACCAATCGCTTGCTGCCATAAACCCGAGCGGTTTATAACCGATCTTGCCGATCTCAGTCTGAGCGTTTATATGAATGCCAAAGATCGCGTCTATCTTTGGATCGTCCATCACACCCTCTTTTACCATAAGATCGGCACCACCCTCTTCGCCCGCAGGAGCACCTTCTTCGGCGGGCTGAAAGATAAACACGACCGTTCCCTTGATCTTGTCCTTCATGCCCGACAGCACCTGTGCCGTGCCGAGCAGCATTGCGATATGCGTATCATGCCCGCAAGCGTGCATCACACCGACCGTCTGGCCGTTATACTCAGTCTTTGCGACAGATTTGAACGGCACATCGACGCGCTCCGTCACCGGCAAGCCGTCGATATCGGCACGCAGCCCGATCACCGGCCCCGGCTGGCCGCCTTTTAAGATGCCGACAACGCCGGTCTTAGCAATACCGGTGCGCGTCTCTATACCGAACTTACGTAACTGCTCGGCGATCATTTTTGATGTATTTATTTCGCGATTGCCGAGCTCAGGATGCTCGTGAAAATACCGCCGCCATTCGATCACCTGCGGCATCGCTTTTGCGGTCGCAGCGTTGATCTCGTCGCTCATATCGACGGCGAGAACTGGGCCGATCAGCGAAAAAAGGACAATGGTCGCGGCAAACATTCTTTTCATCTTTACTCTCCGGTGGATTGGAATGTCTGTAATTGTAACCTTAGTTGCGTCTAATTCAATACGCGGGCGATGCTATTCGGCTTTTGGCGTCGGCAGATTTAACGCCGGCACCACCTGTCCGCGATGGCACGTCGTGCAATTGATTGTCGGCGATGCACTTTTCAGATTCTTGATACCCTTGAGCATCTCGCCGTTGATCTTGCCAACCATCGTAGACATTTCGCGGGCTACCTGTTTCGTCGGTTTGTCCTCAGATTCCCATTTATCCGCAACATGACAATGTGTGCACGTGACACCCAGCGACCGCGAATAGCCAAATTCCATCACAGCCAAAAGCTGCGCTGCGGGCCGGTCTTTCATCGTCTGTATGTTTTTGAAGACAGTCGATGACGGTTCTTTTTCCTTACCCTTGATCTGCTCACGCAGCTTGGCAAGAGCGGCTTTTTGGTCAAACTCCACCACTGCGGGCGTCGGCGTTGGATTTGTTTGAGCTGAGATCGACGTTTCAAACCGCGAGCTCCCGCTGAATAGAAATAATGCCATCGCTACACAGATCGTGATGGCTACAACGGAAAGGCATCTTCGCGTTGAGGTTTTCATATTTTCTCCGGTTTATTTTTTTCGCGAATAGGTCAGATCAAATGATGTCGTCCAAGTCTTCCCTTCGTCAGTCGAATTTTCGCCATGCTGACGCACATCGCCATTGGGCAATTTCGAAAACGTCATTTTTGCCAATGTCTTTTTGCCGCCGACAACCGTGTCCGCCGTGATCACCATTTCGCCGTTAACAAAGCCGCCAATGTAATGCGCGAATGTGCCCTTGTCATCGACATACGTCTGGTGCCATTTCTTGTCGTTAGTGTCGTAGATGTTAAAGCTTTTGCCGTTCGAACCGCCGCCGCCCGACCAGTTTTCAAAAATAATGCACTGGCCCAATATCAACTGGATACTGCTCGAACCCGACGGCACACCCTGCGGATTTTTGACATCCCATTCGCCGATCCAGAAATCGAACTGGCGAAATTCGGGCGATGCTTTACACGGATTCACCGCCATGTCCGACTTCGCGACCAGGTCCTTAAAACCCGCATCGTCTTTCCACTGCGCAAAATCCTTTTCGGCCGTAAGAGTTTCAGGTGCGATGCCGCCTGCCTTAGTACTTTTTTCCAACGTTTCAAATGCTTTGGCTTTGTTGCCGGCACGAGCATACGACCGGGCAAGCCCGAGTGCGAAAACCGGGTTTGGAGACGCAGTCATCGCTTTTTCCAAATGCGTTTGAGCTTCAGCAGTTTTATTTAGATTTAGAAATGACAACCCGAGACGGTAGTTGGCATTCGGGTTTGCCGGTTCGAGTTTGACGATCTTTTCGTACGCGGTAACAGCATTCGTCCAGTCCGAAGCCGTGTAATATTTATTCGCCTCGGCCCTCATTTCGGGAGTGACACCCGAACCTGCAACGCCTTGAGAAAAGCCGGTCACAAATGCTGACAACGCAATAACGACAATTAATAGTGCCTTCATAACTACCAATACTTCCTTTTACGGATTTAAGTTTCAGATGCAGTAAGGGCCACGAACGGTTGTCGCGGTCCCGGGTATTAATTATTGTCTTGGTTTAGAATACTATTGTTTGAGCTTTGCCAGTTCTGAACGCAGCAGCGACGCTTCGTCTGATGTGCCGTTGACCGCGAGCCCCTCGTCAAACGCCGCTCGGGCCTTTTCGGGCTGGCCGGTTCGGACGTAGGCCTGGCCGAGTGTCAGCAGGATACGCTGCTGTCCGTGATGGGCGAACTTTTTGAACATCGGGCCCATGCCTTTTCGCATTCCTTCGAGCATTTCAACGACGTGCGGGGCCATTCCGTATGAATCGGGAAGCCATAGATACGACGCACTCGCGACGGATGTCACGGCTCCGTTTCGCGGATCCAGTTTCTCGGCAAGCTTTAGTAGTTCAAAGCCTTTATCAAAGCTCGCTTTCTGTTTGGCAGCATCCCCTTTTTCGAGCCGGACACCCCTTAAAACATGTAGTGCGCCGAGATATGCGAGTGTCTCGGGATCGTCTTTGACCAAGGTCAACGCCCGCTCGAGGGTCTTTTGCGATTTAGGGACGGCGGGCCGGTCGCCCTCGTCAAAAAACTGAAAGAAATACGCTTTGCCCAGTTTTCGGGTTAATCTCAGATCGTCAGGTTTGGCCGCCGCGTCCTTTTCAAACTGCGCGACCTCCTCCGGCGACGGAGCAGAACCGGCGACGAAATCCTGGGCTAATTGATTTGGGATCTGTCCGAAAGCAGCTGAGCCACACGAAATTGCGAGAACGAGCGAAAAAATCAGTAAGAAAAAGCGTCTATTCATATCAGGTTTCTCCAATCATAAGATCACCGGACAGTCTGTTTTGAGATCAGGTCGGCTGTTTCGACCAGTACGCGGCCGAGCGGCTTACCTAAATTCTGTCCGACACTTGTATTAACCTGAACGGCAACGGCGATTTTTTGTTCCGGGAAATACATCATGTCCGTCATGTACCCCGGAAAAAAGCCACTGTGTCCGTACGAAGTCCCGGCGGCGGTTTTGCGGATGATCACACCGAGGCCGTATTTTGTCTCTCGCCCAAGCATCGGTGCCGCAACGCCATCGAGCACTTGCGGCAGCAACACCTTATCGTAGGCTTTGCCCTCGTACATCATTTTTGCCCAGCGTGCGAGATCCTCAGCGGTCGTCGCCCAGCCGCCGCCTGTCCATTCGAATTGCGGGTTGATGATAAATTTGCCATTTGCGATCATCTCGTCCTTGCCGCCAAACGGATTATTCGCACCGGCGTAACCCTGTATCACGCCCTTTAGCTTCAGCCCGTCCTGCGGGATCGTATTTGTCAGTTTAAGCGGCTTGATCAGACGCTTGTTCGCGACGTCGTAGAACTTTTTGCCCGTAACCTTTTCGATGATCATTCCCAAAACGATAAAGTTTGTGTCCGAATAATCCCAGCTTTTGCCGGCCTCAAACGGGGCTTTTTCATCAAGCAGATATGCTAGCAGCTCCTGCGGTTTCCACACTTTTTCAGGATTTGCGGTTAGGTCTTTTGTGAACTGATCCTTAAATTCATACCGCACCAGACCGCTGCTGTGATTCATCAACTGGCGAACTGTGATGTCTTTTGCATTAGGCAGCCGAGCAAACCATGGCTCGCTGCCAAGATATTTCTCAATCTTGTCATCGAGGCCGATCTTGCCCTCTTTTATGAGTTGCAACGCCGTCGCCGCCGCAAAAGTCTTGCCGGTACTGCCCGCGAGCATCCGGTCCGTGGTCCGCATTGGCGTTTTAGCGGCAGAGTCCGAATAGCCGACGGCGAAACTCATCACCTCGCCATTTGCCAACACGACACCGACCGTCGCTCCGGGAAACTTGCCCGCCTTATGCCACTCGTCGAGCTTTTGCTGGATCTGGCTTTTTAGATCAACTGCGGGAGCCGTCGCCTGGGCAAAACTCATCCCGGCGAGGGCAAATGCCGCCGCAAAAACGAAGAAAAATTGCCGGATCGATCGCGTCATTTCTTTTTGTAATACGTACGGTCAACGCTCATCCATTTTTCGGGATTCCAAAGCTCAGGGTCGAGCGTCATCCCTGTGCGGACCTCTGTGTATTCTTCGGTCGTTGTCGGTTTGCCGTCCGCGAAAAAAAGGACCTCGGGTGCGACCCAACCGCCGCCCGTTTTGAAGTATTTGTTGAACTGCGTTTCGTTAACAATCTTTTTATCACGGCCACCAAGTTGGATCAGCCTAACGAAATACAGATTCTTTTTATCCACCCAGACCTGTGGTTTATTGAGGTCGCCCTTTGCGGCCCCGACAACATACACATCGCGGCCCTGCCATTTTTCTAGATGTATCAGGCTGAGGTCGATGCCAAATCCTTTGACCTGTTCGATGGTAGTGGCGACCGGCTGGTGATAGACATCAAACCCTAGCGTCATCAGCGGATGCACGAAAGTACGCCCGGGCGCAGCCTTGCCGTCGCGAATGGAAAAGAGTTTGCCGTCGGCAAACAGAATTCCGTTGCCCTTATCAAGCGGCTCGATGTCTATCCGCAGTTTGCCCGGAACACTCATCGCCTCGTACCAGATCTCGGAACTTGTCGTCCCATCCGGCTTGTGAGTTATCGTTTTTTGTATAAAAGTAAGCGTCTTGTACCACTTACCTTCATATTTTTTATACATTGCGGGGATCAGATCATCGCCGGATTTGATGTCAGCGGCCCAGGCGGGTGACGCGACCAAGAGAACTAGCAAGATAAGCAGATAGTGTTTCATATTTGGAGTTTTATATTATTTTTTGCCCTTTGGCAGAAATTCCGTTGGTATCGGATTGTTTGGCCGTTCGTCGTCCCAGCTCGCGGCGGCGATCCACCAGCGAGTTCCGTCCCAGAAAAGCTCGATACTGTTCACGCCGCGGCCTTTGTCCTTGCCATCGTCGCTCGAATATTCGTAGGTCGAGAAAACATGAGCAATGTTGCCAAAACGTCGCGTGACGCGATTGATCTCGCGTTCAGTAAACCCGTTGGTGACGAAGGACTCGTTATTTCCGTTAACGAATTGCTGGTGACTCACTATTCCAGCCCTGATCTTCCCATCGGCTTCGCCCATACTGATAAACCGAATATCCGGAATATACAGCGTACGGTCTCTGGACCATTGCCTCGGCTGCCCTTTCGGGCCGGTGATAGTCGCGTAAAACGCTTTGACGATACCGTCGAGCGTCGAAACATCCTTCGGATCTGCATCGATCCGAGCGATCTCAATCGCTTTAAGATCGCGCTCACATTGAAACTCGAGCGTGAAAGCACCCTGCACGATCTTCCACCCTACTTCAGTGCGAACCAGGTTAAAGGTGTCCGTGCCGCAGTGCGAAAATTTTTCGCCGACATAGAAAGTATAGCGGCCAGACACAACCGCCATGTCCCCCGAAATTTTTGCCTCGGGCGAGATCATCGTTTCGATAAAATCCGGGCCTTTCGATTCGGATATCATCTTGACGAAGGCTTCGCCCGTCATTACACGTGTTTTTGACAACCCTTTGCCGTCTTTTGGTTTGTCAATTGCCAAAAAGTGGACGTCGGGTGCGAAAACAGTCCTGATCTGCTCTGCACTCTTTGCTTTCATGCCGGCAAAGAGTTGATCGACGGCGTCGATCGCGGCCTGTTTGTCGTCCTGGGCAGAAATTGCTGTTGCCGCAGCAATAAAAATGGCTACTGCCAATAGGTGTTTTTTCATACTAGTGTTTTTCAACATACGACCCGGCGATCTTTGGTGCGATCTCGTCGAGCCATTTATCAAGCTCCGTCTGTGTATACCATTTGCCCTTGAGCATCACGCCGGCACGGTTTTTGGTCGCTGAGATGTCCTCGAGCGGATTTGCATTGAGCAGAACCAAATCGGCCTGCTTACCTTTTTGAACAGTTCCTATTTTATCAAGCGTACCGAAAAACTCGTGAGCATTTCGGGTTCCGGCGGCTAGAACTGTGTAATTTGAAACGCCCGCGTCTTTCAACGCTTTTAGTTCGTGATGCAAACCAAATCCATACAGCCAAAGAAACTCCGGCGTGTCCGACCCGGTGAGCATCTTGCCGCCAGCATCGACGATCGCCTTGATCAGCTTTTCACGCAGCTCAACCCATCTCGCCCGTTTCTCAAGCGGCACGGTGTTAATAAACCGGTTTCGCTTGTAAAAATCAAACCACTGAGCCTGCACCTTTGCCGGGTAAAATTTGAAATCCGGCTGGGCACGCATCTCGTCCTCGGTCCGCAGGCGGCCGAAAGAATTTTTCATAAAATGATGCGTAGGATCAAAAAATGGGTTTGACGCGACGGTTTTGCGGGCGATCTCAGGTATCTTTGACTCGTCCATGTAGTCAAAACTTTTCCAGTTATCGACGTTGTAAATGTAGAGATCAGAGACCGAGCCTTTCATCGGGGCGTCCGCTTTGAGCAGCAGCTCCATATAGCCGTCGAGATGCTCGATCTGCTGTTTGGCTTTCCACGCCCGCTCGACGCCGACAAAACGGCTGTCCGCATGCCCGACAACACGGATGCCGATCTTTGCCGCCTCATCGACAGCGGCTTCGTAGATCAGCCCAGGAACAAAGGTCGTGACCTTGATAAAGTCATACCCCGCCGCTTTTGACTTACGCACCGCATCGCGTGCCTCATCGAGGGATTTTACGACAAAGTTGTTTCCCTGTTCGCGTCCCGTCAGATGCGGGCTGGCGACATAGATCGTCGGTGCGATTATCTCTCCCGACGCACTTTGCGAACGCAGTTTTAATAGCTCCGGCGTTCCGATCATAAACCGCACCGTCGTCACGCCGTTCGCGACCATCACACGCAACTCGTCCGGCGCGATCGAGTCGGGATATGCGTCATCATCCGACAGCAGATGCGTATGCATATCGACGAGGCCGGGGATCAAGTATCTGCCCTTTCCGTCAACGACGGACGCATCCTTCGGCACCTTGACCTTTGCAGCATCACCGATCTCAGAGATCTTGCCGTCACGGACAATAACCGTCTGGTCGGTGAGCATTCGTTCGCGATCCATCGGTATGACATTTACGCCGACGAACGCCGTCGTCTGGCCAAATGCCGGAAATACCAAAGACGCAAATAGAGCAATTAATGTGATGGCGTTTTTCATAATTACCCCATAATACGAAAGCTGACCGAAAATGGTTTCCGGTCAGCCCCAAACTTCCAGAATTGTCGGCTGACTCACTTAACCGTCTTTCTTGGCAGTTTGCCGTCCATCATCGCGGTCTGATAAGCAAATGCGGCGATGATCGTCGACGCTTGTTTCAAATCGTCCGCCTGAATTCGGTCAAAGTTATCCTGGTTCGAATGATGCGTGCGAGTATCATATTCGACGGCGTCCTGTATGAACTGGAAACCCGGTAGACCAATAGCGTCGAACGGCAAATGATCGGTCCCGCCGGTGTTTGAGAGGGTAAGTGTCTTTGCCCCGAGATCTGCAAACGGAGCGAGCCACGCCTCGAAAAAGGGCTTTGCGGCACTATTTCCCTGCATGTAAACACCGCGGATCTTTCCCGTCCCGTTATCCAAATTGTAATAGGCCGAGAGCCTTTCATAATCCGCAGCTTTGGCAAGCGTGCCGTTCTTTTTTTCACCAAAGTGCTGTTTGACATAAGCAGTCGAACCAAAAAGCCCTTGTTCCTCGCCCGACCATAGTGCGACCCTTATGGTTCTGCGCGGTTTGAGGCCCGAGGCAAGTATGATCCTTGCCGCCTCCATTACTGCCGCACAACCGGCGCCGTTGTCGGTCGCCCCGGTCGAGCTGTGCCAAGAATCGAGGTGGCCACCGAGAATCACCACCTCGTCCTTTAGTACTGGGTCTGAGCCCGGTATTTCGGCAATCGTGTTGTACTGCATCGGATCGTCATCGTAAAACTGCGAATCGATGTCGATCGTCATTTTTGGCTTTGCTCCTTGATTGATCATACGGACTAGGCGATTGTAATCTTCGGTGGCCATTGTCGCCTGCGGCATCATGTTGGCCTCCCATTTCTTGTTCTGGGGCTGAAACGCCGCTGCGGCGAAAATATCTTCGATCGACTTGATCTCACCCATCTCGACACCAACGCCCGCACCCTGCACGAAAACCGTTCCTCCGCTGCCTTGATTGCTGTTGTCGATCATGACGGCTGCACCTTCATCGATAAGAAATTTCATCTTTTTCGCTTGCATGTTCATTCCGTCAACGAAGTTCTTTATCATCGCCGGAGGCGGATCACCGGTGTCGCCGGAAGCTGCTGGGTCGGGTGCCGCAGCAAGTTTGACAAGATCGTCATCGGACATACGATTGACGAGAGCTTTTTCGATCGGCTTCAACGGTCTTAAGGCTGAGACGAGTACTATCTTGCCTCTAAGCAGGCCCTTATACTTGGCCAAGTCCTCGGGTGTCTTAGCGTCGAGGAATACGATCTCGCCGCTCACCGCACCTCTTGTCGAAGGCGACCACGCCTTGGGGTACGCGATCACGTTAATAAACTGCGGCTCAGTAACTACTGCCGAAAATTTCCTTACCGACCACCCGCGGCCAAACGGCCCCCACGATTCGAGATGGGCGTTTTGCATTCCCCATTCTTTCATCTTGTCGCGTGTCCATTCGTTCGCTCGCTTCATATTAGGCGAGCCTGTTAGCCGGGCTCCGATTACGTCGGTCATGTATGACAGCGTCTGCATCACCTGCGACCGGTTCATTCCCTCGTCACGGATCTTATCGATGGTTTCTTTTGGCGCCGTGTAAACAGCGGGCGTCGCGGCTTGGCCAAATGTGAGACCGGGCAATAGGAAAGCAAACATTAATGCCCCGGTCACGAATTGTCGTCTCAACATAATTATCTTTCTCCGTTCTCAAATTTGTTCTTAGTGAACCTGTAATTTACGGATCATCGCAGAAATTGTTCCGCGAAGTGCGGGCGACCTAGTACCTAGTTTCCCGTCACCGACGCCGGCAGCGGTTTGTCGACCGTTGGGCGTTTTGCGGTATTTGCAAGCGTCCAGCCGGTCGCCATGATCGTCCTTGCGACCTTTTCCATCTGTTCGAAATTTATCTTTTCGATCGAGTCGGACGGCTGGTGATAATCCGCGTGGTCGCCGTCCATGTAAAAGATGATCGGCACGCCTTTTCGGGCGTAGTTAAAATGATCTGAGCGGTAAAAGAACTGGTCGGGATGCGTCGGGCCGTCGTATTCCTGATTAAAATTGAGGTTGAGAAACGCCTTGTTGACCGAATCGCTGATCTCGCCGAGCTCCGTACTCATCATCTTAGATCCGATGGTAAATATTTCGTGCGGTTTTGGCAGCCGTTTGTTTTGCGGATGATTTTCGTCGCCCGGATTTTGATAGCGGCCGATCATATCGATGTTTAGCTCGGTTATGACGGACGTGATCGGCACGGTCGGATTGTTAGTAAAATATTCGCTGCCCCACAACCCTTTTTCCTCACCGGCATGCCAGATAAAGAGTATCGAACGCTTAGGCCGCTCTTTCCCTTTGGCAAAAGCCTCGGCTATCGACAGTACCGAAACGGTTCCGCTGCCATCATCATCGGCTCCGTTCCATATTTTGTCCGGACCGGGAGCGAACGGATTCATACCGACATGGTCGTAATGAGCACCGATCGCGACATATTCGTTTTTCAAAATAGGGTCAGAGCCCTCGAGAATGCCGACGACATTCTGCGTATGAATTGCCTCTTTCTTAACGGCAACATTGACCGAGATACGCTTTTCCGGTTTCAGATCAAACGGAGTGTGTTCGTCCAAGGTCTGGGTCTTGTTAAATATCGCGGTCGCGGTCGCCTTTTCGCCAAAAAACAGCGTCGATAGCATTCTCGGACTGACCGTTATCGTCGGTATGTTGATAAGGGTAGGCTGATTACCAAATGAGACCGAGCCTTTGTCGCTTTGGTTCCAGCGGCTTGATTCCCAGTTGATCAGATTGCCAAATGTCGGCATGTTTATCACGGCCTTTGCACCATTTGTCTGAGCGTAATATGCAGGGGACATCCAGTCGCCGCCGGGAGCACCTTTTAGGTCATTAAACGTAATGCCTTTTGGCAGGCTGTTGACGACGACAACGATCTTGTCTTTAACATCGATGCCCTGATAGGCGTTGATATTTTTTGATTTAATGACCCAGCCGTAACCGGCGAAAACGACCGGTGCATTATTTATCGACGCCGATGTGATCGATGTCAGAAAATCTTTGCCATATTCGTAGCTTTGCCCGTTAAGCTCCATTCGCGTATCTCGAGCGACGACCTTTTCGAGCGTAAGCGGCACCTTTTGAAAATAGCTACCGTTATCCCCAGCCGGTTTGATCCCCCAACTCGCCAAATGCTGCGCGATAAACATCGCCGCGATATCGAGCCCACGCGAAGGCGTGTCACGGCCCTCGAGCTCATCTGACGCTATAAAAGTCAGATAATCTTTGAGCTGTTTGGCGGTTACGCCTTCGACATTGCCAAAGCTTGGAGCCGCAGTTTTTGGCGCTGACTTGGCTTTCTGCGCAAAAACCGCTGGCGAACCGGCCGTCAGGGCCAGCATGAACAAAAGTACACTCAGTTTTTTGAATAATTGCATTAAATAACTCCTATATAGATCAAATATTTTTAGCGTTTATTGGCCAAATACAGCGATCCCATCCGGAGCGATACCCGGATTTACACTTCCCGTAACGGTCATTTTTTCGAGATCGATCTTTAGCACTTGGTCGTTCCCGGCGGAATTGGGATCAGGCCGTCCGGCGGTAATAAAAAGTGTCTTGCCATCCGCCGAAAATGCGACACCGAGCGGGATATTGTCGAGCTTCATACGTTTTACTTCTTTGCGTGTCGCCGCTTCGATGACGAGGATCTCCCTAGTCGGTATCATCGTGCAAATGACGTATTTTCCGTCCGGCGTAAAGCGAACGCGGTACGGTCGGCCCTTGATATCGATCTTGGCGACCGACTTTGCGGTGGCTAGATCGACGACCTCGGCCATTCCTTCGGCGTTCAAACCGACCCATACTTCCTTGCCGTCGGGCGAGAGATCGATCGCCTCAGGTTGTTTTCCGACAGGAATATGAACGATCTGCGACGGTCCCGGCGGGGCGGTCTGAGGAAAGTTGATCGCCGTTACGCTGTCCGAACCGATGTTTGCGGTGTAAAACTTTTTCTGATCGGCCGACACTACGACCATGTGCGATCCGTTCTGTCCCGTACCCATGATCCAATCGACCTTATTCGCGACCGTGTCGTAACGCGCGATAGCGCGGTTGGTTTCGGCCGTGAAATAGAGTTTTGTGCCGATCAAGTGGAGCCCGTGCGGCCGCATCAGCGGCATTAGATCGACCCGCCTTAGCTCCTTTGCCGTCGCAATGTCGATCACCGAAAGAGTACTGCCGGGCCCGGCCTGCCCTCCATAGTTTGCGACGAATGCTGTCTTTCCGTCCGCCGACAAAACCACCTCATGCGGCCCGTCGCCGACCGCTACTTCCCCCGTGACCTTCATCGTCACAGGGTCGATTATCACCATCGATGCGTCACCCTTATTGAGCACGACCAGCACAGGTTTTGCCGTCTGCGAACGCGCACTCTGGGCAGATAAAGCGAGCACGAGGACAGCCAAAAATTTCAGGTTCAGATAATTTTTGATCTTCATTTGTTCCTTAATACGTCAGTGACCGAAAAAGGTTTTCGGTCAAATACTTGACGTATTAAGATCGGTTTTTTGTTTGAGGACTATCTGCGAAGTTCAGGCGAGACCCATTCCGGTATGCGGTACAGATCCTGAGCGTCTTTGTCAGCGAGGTCTTTTTTCACTAAGAGCATCAGATCAACGCCGGGCCTCAATGCCCACACTCCGACAAATCTATAATGCGCCGAGTATTTTTGGATCACATCTCGGTCCTGATCGGTCTTTTTCGCGACGATCATTTCGGCGACGTTTGCATCGACCAGCGACCCGTGAAAATTTGCGTGGCTGTATTCGTTAAGATACCACGTCAGCGGCCAGTAATCGGGCGAGACGATCTCGATGGTCGCGTCCTTACCCTTGCCGCTCTTGTCGGCGTAATACTCGATCTTTGCGACCATATCGAGCAACGGGCGTTTTGAGTGGGCATAGACGTATGCCATCTCTTCGTCGTCGTAGCGGACAAAATTGAGATCGTAAGTCTGATAAGCGAGCAGCACGGTCGCGGAAAAAGCGACAATAACACCGGCGATTTTTGGCAGTTTGTTGCGTGTATTTATCAGCTCGTTAATGCCATAACCCGCAACGATACACATCGGCAGGTAAAAACTAAGAGCGAGCCAAGGCGTCTTATAAGGGATGATCGTGTACGCAAGAAAAAGCCCCAGCGACCACAGCGTCGCAAACAATGCAAAGCGGTGCTTCCCCTTGAGCAAAGCGATCCCGGCACCGAGAGCCGAGAGCAGCAGCAGCGGCGTTTCGACCTTGATGCCCCATCTAACGTAAGCGAGTAATCCGTTTTGCGTATGGTCCTTGCTGCCGGTCTTTGTCCAAATCGTGTACGCCTCAAACGCCTTGCTTACACCCTCGGCGTACGTAAAGAACGACGAAAAGAACAGAACCGAGATATAGATAAACACCGTCGCGAGTGCCGCGATCATCAACATCCGATCCGTACCGCGACCAATGCCTAGAGCGAGATTTGACCAGGTCAGGCTTGCGTCATCCGCGAGGGTGCTCTCGTCGGGCTGTCTGTAAAAATAGAGAAATACCGCCCACGCTAAAATAACAGCCAGTGTGAGAACGACGATGGCGTAAAACACGAACGGCTCTTGTATCTTGCCTTCGCCTAGGAAGTTTTCGTACGTCCATTTTGCACCGTCTTTCAGTTCACTGCGGAACAGGATCGCCGCAAGCAACGCCGCAAGATGCACGCCGCCAATCAGCGGCCATTTAAGTTTCTGAAACGCATCTCCGGCGGCAATGCCACGCCAGATCCACACGCAGACACACGCGATCATCATCGTGCCGAGCGTGATAAAGCCGGTTTCCTTTGTCGCAAAAATCAACGCGACCGACGCCGACGCGAGTATCAGATAGATCGGCCGACCCTCGTCCCACGCGAGAACCATCCGCATCACAAAGTAAATAAGAGCCGACTCAATGATCAAAAACGCGATGCAAAACGCCCACACAGCGTACGCACTCTCACCACCCAAGTATGCAGCTAGATTAAGTGCCGACGGCACAAAACACATCATCAGGAGCAGTATCATCCAGAGTGTGGCAAAGGGCCCCGCCTTTCTCTTGTCGATGAAATAAATGACTGCAACGACCACCGCCAGACTGAGAAATACGAAAAACATCTCGTGGATAAAATACCGCGAGATATAGACCATCCCCGGCGACAAGGCTAGAAAAAGTGCAGCAAACAGACTGCCCGTTTTGCCGATGTAGCGTCTTAAAAACAACGCCAATACAACCGTCAGCACACCAAATATCGCGACACTGACGCGGATCGGTATCGTCTTTAAGCCAAAAAATTTAACAAAGGGCAGAGCGATGTAATACAGCGTCGGGCCGTGATAATTTGCCGGATCGTATTTATAGACACCGTCGCGAACGAGGTTTGTCAGAAAAAAACCGTTAACGCCTTCGTCGTGATGCAAAGGCTTTAAGGCGAGCCAAAAAAACCGCAGAAAAGCGGCGATCGCCGTCACCAAAACAGTACAAACGATCCAAACACTGTCCGGCTTTTGTTCCTCGTCGATCTGTATATTCTCTTCGTCCACTATTTGATCTTATACACCCGATACTGTCCGGCCTCCGCAATCACAGGGTATTTCCTAAAAAAGTCCTCGTTCGCCTTCATCGAATTTATCTCCTCGGGCGAGATGAGCACATATTCGATATTGTATTTTCGCATTAGGATCTCCGCCACTCCGCCGCCCTCATAAATGCGTTTTACATCGTCCTCTCGCGGCAAATAATCGATCCCGTGCGACGACAGATGCCCGCTATAACGCATCAGCGAACGCCGTCCTGATAGCACGACCGCCGAATTATACGTTGGAGCATTTAGAAACAATGCGTTAGGTTCGGTCTTTTGTTTGATACCGGCGGCTACCTGCATCGCCTCGCGTTCAAAAACCCTGGTCTTGATCTGCCCCGACGCTGTCCGCCAAACATCGAGTGCCCCGCCAAGCGTCAGCACAACAAAACACGCCGCCGCTGTGACCTTCGCGAGTCCCGTCTGCTCCCAAGCCCACGCGATCGCGAGCGCGATCAACGGTATCGAACCAACGAACCAATAGATCAAAACCTTGATATTGTCCCATTCCCAAGGCGCCAGCTTTGCGGCGTTTGAGATAACGAACAGGACAGCGAATGGCAGATAAAATAACACGAGATATTGGGTTTTCGGCCTTTGGTCTTCGGCCTTTGCGTCTTTTGCATCTTTGCGGCTTTGCGTTAAATATACCCAAATACCCGCGATCACCACCGGGATGACAATTCCCGTATTCTTGATCCAAAACCACAAAAAGTTATCATCACGCTTGTCCCAGCCAAAGTGCCACTCAAAAAATTTTCCCGTCTCGCTCGCGCTGCCCGACATCGACCAGAGCAGTTCGGGTATCGCGATAACAGCTACGCCGACGCCAAACATGATCCACGTCTTCCATTTCGCGGGCTGCATCACGAACAAAAACCCTGTCACGACAAACAACGCCGCCAAGCTGTGCAGATGGATGAGCGGCAACATCCCAGCAAGCAGCCCAAGAAGAAAAGGGGAAAAGGGGAAAAGGGGAAGAGCTGATCTTTCCTCAGCACTCTCTGTGTCCTCTGTGGCAAACACTTTCCACAGCCATCCGAGCACGAGCACCGCCAGCGGCATTCCGAGCAGGAGGCTCCGCTGCGTGATAAACAACACGACCATCGAGTTGCCCCAACGGAAATGATCGCCGATGGTGTAATCCTTTGGCAGGTGCCAGATAAAATTGACGATGCTCTGACCCGATTCCCAATAGTCTTTGAAAAACCAAACAAAGCCGAGCCCGCCGGAGAAAAACAATAGCGCCGGTGCAATGCGTCCGGCGAGTTCGCTGCTCGTTACCTTTGCGACAAATCTTTCGAGAATGACCAGCAACGACAATGCCCACGAAAAATTTTGCCAAAACATCGCGGTCTCTACGCTGACGCCCAGTTTTACAAAACACGCGGTCAAAAAATCCGCGATAAACGGATATGAAAATCTGGCACCGGCCCACGACGGGTTTTGCGGCGGAAAATTATTGCCGTCGGTAAAGCCAAATATCGCTCCGAGATGAAACGGCAGATCTCCGAGATTGTTTGACCCGCCGGTGTAGATACCGTCCGGCCGCGTGTACATCGCCTGGTCAAAAAAGAACCAAAACAGCAGAATAAAAAACGCGTAGTAGGCGACACTCTTGATCCGCTTACCGCCGCCACCCTGCAATTTACCCTTGGCTTTTGCCCAGTCGCTCAGAAAATTATTGCGTAAACCCTTTTTCTGCAATAACAAAAGAGGCAGCAACGTTAGGCCTAACGAAACGAGTATCGTCGCCGGGCCAAATCCAAAAAGACACGCCGCGGCGAATGCGATCAGACCAAAAATCGCCGAGCCGACAATATTTCCGGCGGCGAGCCGCCACATAAACCGCTCGTCTTCTGCGACCAGATATGTCAGCATCATGCCGCCGAGGACGATGAGTAATATTAAAGTCAGAGAGATCAACATAAAGACGCGAAACTCTAGATTAAGTTACTTTAAGTCGGTACAAAAACACAATTTACGACACCGCATTGCCCCGCTTGTCGAAAACTCGCAATTGGTATAACCTTTTCGGAAATAGTCGTTTCTTCCCGCCGGCCGCTCCAGTTTATGAAAAGGTTTGCACAAATTTTCGGCGTTATTGTCGTTATCGGCCTCGGTTTACTGGCGTGGACATTTACCTCTGCAAAGCTCGATTTTACACCGCTTACGGCCGAATCGCTGCCCGTCGCCGCTCCGCCCGCCGGTATGACGATGAGTGCACTCCCGACCGGGTCGATGTCGAGCAACGCGATGTTTGCCTATCGTGGCGGCAGTTTCAGTAACAAACGCGAATTTTCGATGACCTCGTTCTTAGTTCGTCACCCAAAAGGTGATTTGCTGTTTGACGCAGGATTTGGCCGCAATATCGAGGCTCACACACAAATGATGCCCTGGCTCATGCGGCAGATCACCACCTACAAAAACGGCCGCAGCGTCGGCGACCAGCTCGCGTCAAGCGATTATCCGATGGACAAGCTGGCCGGCGTCATCCTGACTCACGCTCATTGGGATCACGTTAGCGGGCTCGACAGCGTGCCGCCAAAGACCCTGGTTTGGGTGTCGGGTGCCGAACGCACATTTATCTCCTCGCGGTCGTCGATGACCGCTCTAATAAATAGTTTTCCTAACGTAAATTACAAAGAATACAACTTTGATGACGGGCCGTACTTAGGTTTTCCCTCGAGCTACGACGTGTGGGGTGACGGTTCGATAGTGCTCGTTCCGGCTCCCGGACACACGCCGGGATCGATAATAGCGTTCATCTCGCTGCCGACCGGTGCCCGCTACGCACTGCTCGGTGATCTCGTCTGGCAAAATGAGGGCGTGGATATTCCGGCTGAAAGGCCATGGGCCTCCCGACGTCTCCTTGGCGAAAACGACGAACTCGTCCGTGAAAACATCGCCCGCATCGCCGCTATCCACAAACGTTTCCCGGAGATAAAGATGATCCCGGCACACGACTCGATCGCGTCGGGCAAAGTCCCGGTCTATCCCGCGTCGACACGGTAGCGAGAGCAACAAAATGACCGATAACTCGACATACCGCTTGATCGCGCTTAGAGAAAATCCATATTTTCCCGCAGGTACACTGTTCGAGTTTGCGGGATACACGCTCCCCGATCGCGGCGACGGCGTGAGCATTGAGCTCGACCCCGCGATTCTTTTAAATTGTCACCCCTTTGCCGAAAATGTCCCGCCGGGGCAATGTCCTGTCCAGATCACTTCATTTAGTGCGGGAGAGCCGGGCGATGTGCGTCTAGATCAAACGATACATTGGCAAAAACTCGAAGTGCCGATCGCACCGTCGGCGATCTCGTCGATCGACGTGTTGGACCGAGCTAGAGACTTTGAGGCCGATCATTACGAAGCCCCGCCCGGTGACGAAGATCTGCAGTACAGACTCCACATCGGCCACCTGAGGCCAGGCTTTTACGCGGCGATATTTGAGTTGGCAGACGGCGAGACTGCGCGTCTGACATTTATCAAACATTTTCCCGAGTCCTTTGCCAAACGATGTGTCCCGATCGAGCCAAAAACCGAAAAAGTCATGCTGCCGGAGAGATCCCGATTGGTTGAAACTCCAAAAGACGAAACATATTTTGGCTTTTCAGCTCAGCTCCTAAATGCTGCGCTCGAGCTCACGACCGAGTGGGGCGAAAACTTTGGCAAACCGATCGATGAACGTATATTGGCAAAATACCCGCAACTCACGCCTGACGAGATCGCAGCATTAACAAAGATATCCCGCGAGGCCGAGTATTTTATCTACTCGCTTGCCGAACGCGAACTTGCGGGCGAGATATCCGAGACCGAAATACCGCAATTAGCAGTCAAAGAGCACCGCTGGCTCAACGCTCAAAATACCGCCCGGTTGACTGGTATCGGTATGTTTTACGCGAGAAAATAGAACGCACTCTTCGCAAATGAGGCGATAAATTGTAAAATTGGAGTTTTTGAACCCCCGCGGGGAAACGCTCTTATGTTACAAGCTGGAATTGTTGGCCTGCCCAACGTTGGAAAATCTACCCTTTTTAACGCACTGACCGCCCAAGAGGCGGCGCTCGCGGCAAACTATCCATTTGCGACCATCGAGCCAAACGTCGGCGTCGTGGCCGTGCCTGACGAACGTCTCGCCGTCCTCGAAAAGCTAAATAATGCTCAAAAGACCGTGCCCGCAATGGTCGAGTTTCTCGATATCGCCGGCCTCGTTCGCGGTGCGTCTAAGGGCGAGGGTTTGGGCAACCAGTTCCTCGCCAACATCCGCGAAACACACGCCGTTATTCAGGTCGTACGTTGTTTTGATGACGATAACATCGTCCACGTCGAGGGTTCGGTCAACCCGATCCGTGATATTGAGACGATCCAGATCGAGCTCGCACTCGCCGACCTTACGTCCGCCGAAAAGCGAAAAGAAAAAGCCGCGCGTGCCATTAAATCGTCGGGTGACAAAGACGCCAAACGTGAGCTTGAGATGCTCGAAAAGCTATTGCCGCTGCTCGAAGAGGGCCGCCCGGCACGTGCCGCCGATCTGACCGACGACGAACGTGCGATCGTCAAAACGTGGTTTTTTCTCTCTACCAAACCGACGATCTACGCCGCAAACGTTGACGAAGAAACGCTCGCCAACCCGGAAAGCAACGCCCACGTCCAGGCCGTAATGAAACACGCTGCCAGCGAAAATGCCGACGTCGTCGTCATCTGTGCCAAGCTCGAAGCTGAGCTTGTCGCACTCGACCCCGCCGAACGCGACGAATATCTAAAAGACCTCGGCCTCGCGTCGAGCGGCGTCGATAAGCTCATCAAAGCGGCCTATCATATGCTCGGCCTGATGTCGTTTTTGACCGCTGGCGAAAAAGAAGTGAGAGCCTGGACGATCCCGATCGGCACCAAAGCTCCTGCAGCAGCCGGTGAGATCCACACCGACATCGAACGCGGCTTTATCCGCGCCGAGATCATCAGCTACGACGACCTGGTCGCCTGTGGCTCACGCAAAGCAGCGAGCGAAAAAGGCCTCGCCCGTCTCGAGGGCAAAGAGTACATCATGCAGGACGGCGATGTCGTAGATTTTCGTTTTAATGTCTAAGTGGTGTGATATGGGTCACCGCCCTTTATTATAGCCGGTGCTACGCTGACGATGGGTTGTTGTTTTTTATTAACAGCCCTATCGATTTGGGTGTATTATCGTATTGCGATGAGATTTTTTAGAAACAGTACAAAACAGCTCTCGCTTTTTGTTTTACTGTTTCTCTGCCTCAACGTCGGCGGCGTCCTGTGTCTGACCTATTGCGGTCAGGCGGTTCAAGCCGCCAACGAACATTGTCCTCTCGCAAAACGATCCGACCATTGTGATAGAGCAAAAGAGTCAGCAAACCCCTCGGCAGAAAGTAAAAGTGTCGAAGCCCGAGCGGCAACTTGCTGTTCGATGCCGGTCAGCTTTTTTGCGGCACCTGTCGAAAATCGGGTATTCCCATCGTTTGAGGTGGTTGAGACTAGCGTCGAGACATTTATCAGTTTCCCAGCGCCGCTATCGGTCAAAACTGAACAGCTTGCTGCCCCAGTTTACAGGCCTCCGCCTCTCGACCACCGCGGTGAAAGGCTGCTTAATTGTGTGATCCGGATCTAAAGATCCGTTTCGGGTGTGACAACGGTCGCACCTAATGACGAATATTTCGCGGGCCGATAGGACTCGCAAAGATCAATAGAAACGGAGAAATATCATGAAAAAGAGAATTTTAGTAATAGCATCTGCGGTGCTCGTCTTTGGACTGGCGATCGCGGCTTACGCACTTAATAATTCAAACACATCACATGCAGTTGCTAAAGCTGCTAGCTGTTGCTGCAAAGGCGATTCGTGTCCGATGAAGGACAAGAATGCTACGGCAGATACCGTAGCGAAACATGAAAACTGTGACTGCTGTGGTGATTCATGCCCGATGAAAAAAGGCGATGGCGCAATGGCCGGGATGAAGATGGAGGGCTCAGAATCGTGCCCGATGATGAAAGGTGATGCTGCACAGAAAAAACATGGCGAAATGAAAATGGAAAATGGTGAGTCCTGCCCAATGATGAACGGCAAGGCCGACCATAAAATGGATGCCGGCATGAAGCACGAAATGAAAGCTGACGGCAAAGGCCACTCATGCGCATGTTGTGCCCACGCAAAAGAAAAGAAAGACGCCCCGGCGGTCTGATCCGATCTCAAACTAAACAGAAAAAAGGCTCTTCGGAGCCTTTTCTGTTTTTCGATGTAATATTTTGAGTATGCCCCCGGTAGGATTCGAACCTACAGCCAACAGATTATGAGTCTGCTGCTCTAACCGTTGAGCTACAGGGGCACAAAGGAAAAGTTTAATTTAATCGGTAACGACGCGCAAACCGGTTGCTGTTTATGAGAGCAGCGGGCGGAAAATGACGGCACTGCGGATCCTCTGGATGCTTGCGCCGAGATCGTCGGCATTCACACCGGGTTCTGCAGCTGCTATGACCTCAGCATCGGACTTTCCGTGAAGCAGGTTCTCGAGAACGAACATATCTGTCTCGCCAAAATCCGGAATGCCTAAAGCGTTTGACACTTCGACCCCGACAACGCGTGTCTGCGACAGGTCAAACACCCAGTCGAGTACCTTTTCGATCGGGTCAACGTCCGGGAAACGCTGGTTTATCAACGAATAGATCCTCTCACGTTCATCGACATTTAGCAGCAAAGCCATAAAAAAGCGATGCTCAGGATCAGCGACAAAACTGCGCCGCTCGATGATCTGGTCGAGCATATCATCCCGTTCATAAACCGCCCGTAGCATCTCACCCGCCGCTCCGTGGCGGTCGGCCGCGATCTGCAGGAATTTATCAAACCTCTCTTTCGGCCCCGCCAGCTTAAAGAGCTGGCTGATCTGATTGGCTTTCAGCAACCGCCGCAGGTGCGACAAGATCGTGTACGAGGTTTGCAGATCGCTTGCTGCCAACATCTTGCTGATAATCACATCGGCGTCCTCGCGCTTTGCACGGATGAGCGTCCCCATCACCTGCAATTTCTTAATAATCGTGTCCTGTTCAAAGAAAGGATCGATAGCAAAACCCGGCTTGTGATACGACAACTGCGGCAGATGCAGCGGTGAACGATCCGTCCGCACGACGATCGTCGCCGACGGTTGGTCGAGATGAAACAGGGCGTGGATGTACTGGTTACCGGCCCATATTTCCTGCGCGTCGCCTACATTTAGCAGTTGACATTCCTTGAGCCGCATTTCGCCGGTCTGTGTAAATGCGTTTATGGTTTCGTGCGTTTCAAATTGGTACCAGCTATGTATGCTCGACCCCAAAAGCACCTGAAACGCTCCGCAAAATGAATGTTGATGGGTCGCGGTCGTCCCTTCGAACCAAAAATAGACGTCGATATTGAATCGCAACCCGGAGAATATTGTGATCGGCGGATCGGCAAAACTAGCCCTGAGATCATGCTGCCGCGGCAGTTCGTATTCCGACAGTGCCCATTCGACCACATCCCAAGCCGACAATTTTGACGGCAGATCCGCACGCTCCAGAGCATCTTTAGCGATCGCCGGAAAAAGATCTTCGTTGTAATTTTGTTCGAGCCAGAGACTTTCGATCTCTCTGCCTAATTTTTGGAAAAGTTCCATGTCTGATTATTCGTTACCGTCAAATGTGGGCGGTGGTGGCGGTGCCGTCTCAACCGGTTCATCCGGGATACGATCGAGGTATTTGAATATGAAAAACAGCGTCCCGACGCTCGCGATGATCGCGGCTATGGTGATAAATATCTGATAGTCGTCAAATATCGATTCGCTCCAACCCCAAAACGCTATCCCTAAGCCGAGAAATATACCCGCGCCAAAGGTGACCAACAGTTGTGTGCCGATGAATGCTCCTCCGCAGATCGCACCCCACAGTACGCCGTTGCGGCCCGAATCGCGGCCTTTCTTATAACCGAACCATATCGCAAGTATTGTAAATAACATTTGGCATTACCCTCAGTTTGTTTGTTCAAACGTCGGCTTTTTACTGCTGACCTTCGTATACGTGCCACCCGCCATGACATTGTGGCCAAAGCCGCATTCACCGTCCGTGCCGTCCTGTGTGACCTTGATCGTCCCGGCTTTGACAAATTTGATCGTGATCGTGCATTTACCGTCCTCGCTGGTGTATTTGGCTACATCAGCCTCGATAGCCGCCTTGCCGTCGAGCCCTCCCATGTTCACGGACGGCTCACCGCTGCGGGTTGTGTAGGGATAAACCAGATCGAGAGCTATCCGGATCTTGCCGCCACCGAGGTCGAGTATTTTGACATCATTAGAAAACTTGCGAAATTTTCCCTGAAAATTCATCCGAAAAGTCCCGTTGACCTCAGCCGCCGACACGCTCGAGCGCGATGTCTGCGCGCTTGCCGCGACAGCAAACACACAGGTAATCCCAAAGACGACAAGCATCGAGAAAATTGATTTCCGCATAGTTTTTCTTTCCGTTATTTGAGATATCTGCTATATTTTGCCTAACTCTTCCGTAAATTTAAACATCCAAAAGGAATAAAATCGATGAGCGCAAACGCAGAAACGATCAACGCACCGGCAACAACTGCATCGGGCAAACACCCCAAGGGACTATACGTACTATTCGCGACGGAGATGTGGGAGCGGTTCAGCTTCTACTCAATGTTGGCACTTTTCACGCTTTATTTACGTGATTCGACCGAGGGATTTGGCTGGACCGCAGGCGAGGCGACGGGGCTTTACGCCAATTATTTGATGTTCGTTTACGCCAGCCCGCTCATCGGCGGCCTGATCGCGGACAAGATAACCGGCTATCGCAAAGCCGTGATGATTGGCGGATTTTTCTTTATGGCCGGCCACGGTTTGCTCTCGATCCCGACAATGTGGGCCGTCTATGCCGCTTTGACGTGTTTGGTCATCGGTAATGGTTTCTTTAAGCCAAACGTCTCAACGATGGTCGGAAACCTCTATCCCGAGGGCAGCAGCCTCAAGGATCGTGCCTACAACATCTTTTATTTCGGCATTAACGTCGGTGCGTTTATCGCCCCGATCGTGATGGAGCTGGTCAGATCAAAATTTGGATTCCACCCGGCGTTTGCGGTCGCGGCGTTTGGAATGGTCATTTCGGTCGGTATTCTTTGGTACTTTAAGAATCTCGTCGAGGGTGCTGACAGCAAATCGGCTGAGGAAACGGGAGCAGCGGCAGATAAATCATCGGCGGCATCTGCCCTGATGAACACTGTTTCTGACGGCAGACGCATCATGGCGCTGATCGTTGTGTTCCTGATCGTTATCGTTTTCTGGATGGTCTTTCACCAAAATGGCTCAACCCTTACATACTGGGCGGACGATAATACCGCGTGGAATGTCTCAGGAACAATTTCTAATTCGATCAATGCGTTCTGGGTATTGACGCTAACATTTCCGCTCGTTTGGTTTTGGGGATTTCTCGACCGACGCGGCAAGGAACCTTCGACGCCTACCAAGATGGCATTTGGTATGACGTTGACGGGATTGTCGTTCCTCGTGCTATTTCTCGGGGCGAGCTATGGCGAGAAGATGACCAAAGGGCCTGATGAAATATCCAAGGGCGATTTCCGTGTCAATGAACGTGTCCTAACCAATCTTGGGGCTGCCGGCGTATCAAAAGATGTGCTCGACAAGATCCAAAATGCTAAGGGTCCGGACGGAAAGCCAACTATCTTTGGCGTGAAATTCTCTAAAAAGACTGACGAAGCAACAAAGGTCGAAACATCCGGCGAACAACAATTGATCGCCGCTATCAACGCTGCCGCCCCGGGCGAAGGCGATAAGAATAAAGCGGCAGTATTGCAAAACGCCTATCTTTTCCGCGTATCGCCGTTTTGGCTGATCCTGGCCTACGCGATCGTGACTCTCGGCGAATTAATGCTGTCGCCAATGGGGCTCTCGCTAGTGTCTAAAGTTGCTCCGATCAGTAAACGCGGCCTGCTAATGGGCGGCTGGTTCGTCGCAACCGCCATCGGCAACAAGCTGACAATGATCGGCATCTACTGGGACATCTGGCTCCAGTCGTCGTTCTTCCTCGCACTAGCCTGTATGGCGCTATTTATGGCTGTGATCCTGTTCTTGATCCTTAAGCCGTTGAAGAAGGCAATGCCGGGAGTGTAGGAAGACGGGAGACACGAGACTAGAGACTGGGGTCAAGAAATGGGTGAAAAGATCCTGAGACACCAAGACCTGCTCGTATATAAAAAAGCCATCGAAACTGCGATGGAGATATTCGAGGAGAGTAAGTCTTTTCCTAAAGAAGAGACTTACTCACTTACGGATCAGATCCGTCGATCTTCCCGATCTGTCCCCGCAAATATTGCCGAAGCCTGGCGAAAACGACGATATAAAGCCGCATTCATCAGCAAACTAAATGACGCAGAAGGCGAGGCCGCCGAAACGCAGACATGGCTTGAAGTATCGGTTAGATGCGGTTACGTAATTCGTGAAGCGGCAAAGACGCTATACATCGAATACGACGAAATTATTTCGATGCTTGTCGCAATGGAAAACAACCCACAAAAATGGCTTCCCCTATGATCTGTATCACGAAGAGTTTCTTGTCTCCCGTCTCTAGTCTCCCGTCTCTCGTCTAGCATTACGAAAGGCTTCCATAGCAAGAGCCGCTCCCGCGTGCATTATCTCCGGTTTGTGATATTTCCAGTACTTTTCAAACTCTTCGTCGTTCATCTGCGTATTCTCTGAGCGTGTTTTTTCTTTGAGAAAATTCTCCGCCCAGGCTCGTGTGTCCATATCTGTATTCAACGCCGTGCGGGCGCCGTGCATCAAATTATCGCGTTCCATAGTTATTTACTCCTTGTGGTAGATTATTAGACGACACTGACATTAACAAATGCCGCTCCTCTCAAGCGGCCAAAAAGGTCCTACGTGAAAAGAACAATAACAATATTTTTAATTTTAGCGAGCTTTGTAAACGCCGGATTGGCACAATCGAAACCACCCGCGGCTGCCGTTACGCAAAAGGGTATCGAGGTACCGTTTGTAAACAAGGTCTTGCCAAACGGCTTTGAGATCATCGTTTTGCCGGACAGTTCGATACCGCTGGTGACGGTCGAGATCGCGGTTCGCAACGGTTCATTTACCGAGACGCCTGAGCTAAACGGCCTGTCGCATCTTTACGAGCATATGTTTTTCAAACCGAACAGTGCCCGGATGATCGGCCAATGCGAAGCGGCAATGCGTCAGGGCGGCCTGAGCACGCTTGGCCAGCAAGTATGCGGCCCGCAGCTCAAATTAAAATCGCAGATCGGCGATGTCAGTTATCTCGAAGAGATCGACCAGATCGGCATCGTCAACAACGCCGAAACGCACGAAGAGGTGGTCAACTATTATTTCACCACCACGCAGCCCCATCTGACGACGGCGATGCGTTTTATCCGTGATTCGATCCGTTTCCCGGTGTTTGACGAAGACCAATTTGCGGGTGAGCGCGAGGTTGTTTTAGCCGAACTGACCCGCCAGGAATCGCAGCCCGGGCTGTATCTGGAAAACGCGATGATGGAAAAGCTTTTTTACAAATATCCAACACGCAAACAGCCCGGCGGAACGCGCACAACGGTTGCGGCCGCGACGACCGATCAAATGCGGCTCATCCAGTCGCGTTATTACGTCCCAAATAATTCGGCCCTTATAGTGACCGGCGACGTTGATCCGCAAAAAGTTTTCGCGCTTGCCACAGAACTTTTTTCGGACTGGCAGCGAGCTCCCGACCCTTTCAAACAGTTTCCGATGGTTCAGCATCCGCCGTTGCCAAAGAGCGAAGGCGTGATCGTCGAGCAACCCGTCAGCAATGTCATTATGCAGATCGGCTGGCACGGCCCGTCGATCGGCGTAGATGACAAGTCGACCTATGCCGCCGACGTTTTTTCGTACATTGTCGAACAACCTAATTCGCGTCTGCAGCGAACGATGATAGATTCAAATCTCGCCGTGGCAACATCGGTGAATTATTACACCCAAAGAAATGTCGGGCCGATCCGGATCACACTTGTAACATCGCCCGACAAAGCCAAACAGGCGCTGAAAACGCTATACACCGAGATCGATAAATTTACCGATCCCACGTATTTCACCGACGAAGAGCTCGAAAACGCCAAAACCCTGCTCGAATCCGAGGATCTGTATCGCCGTGAAAAGCTGAGCGAATATTCGCACACTCTCAGTTTTTGGTGGTCATCGACCGGCGTTGATTATTTTCGCGGATACCACAAAAATCTGAGGGCTATCACGCGTGCGGACATCGACCGTTACATCAAAACCTACATTCCAAACAAGCCGCATATCGGAGTCGCTCTTATCTCAAGCGAATCGCAGAAGGTTGCTAAATTAACACCGGCCGACCTGACGGGGGGTAAATAATGAAAAAGTTTAATTTCAGCATCGCTTTATTGCTTGCACTATGTTTTTGCCTGAACAACGTTGCGGCCCAAACGACCGCTCCTGTTACAAGATCGTCGACCGACGCAGTGACTGAGGTTGATGTTAACGGCCTAAAGGTTTTGGTCAAACGCCGTCCGAGCTCGCCTACCGTCGCAGCAGGGCTTTTCGTTCGGGGCGGCTCTCAAAACCTGACCGCCGCCACCGCCGGGATCGAAAATATGACGCTCAATGTTGCGGCTGAGGGCAGCAAAACTTATCCCAGAGCGGCTCTCCGTAAGGAGATGTCGAGTACCGGTAGCAGTGTCGGAGCCGGCAGCAATCAAGACTATAGTGTGATGTCGATGGCGTCGACCCGACAAAATTTTGAGCGGTCTTGGAAAGTTTTTGCGGATCTTGCAATGAATCCGAGTTTCGCCCCCGACGATGTCGAGCTGGTCCGCGAGAGGATCTTAACGGGCTTGCGCGGTTCCGACGACTCACCCGAAGGCTCACTCGCCTCACTCGAAGAAAAGGTCATCTATGCTGGTCACCCCTACTCCAACGACCCATCCGGCACGATCGAAACGGTTAGCCGGTTCAAGGCTGAGAACCTACGTGCCTATCATCAAAAAATAATGCAGACGTCGCAGCTATTGCTGATAATCGTTGGCGACGTCGATGCCGCCGGCGTGCAAAAAATCGTTGCCGACACGCTCGGTAAACTGCCCCGCGGCACTTACAAGCCAAAACCCGTCCCGGCGATTAGTTTTAGCAAACCAACGTTGGACGTGACATCGAGGGCTCTGCAGACAAATTATGTTGAGGGCATTTTTGCTGCCCCTTCGCTCGGCAGTCCTGATTATTATGCGATGCGCGTGGCTGTTTCCGTCTTAGCCGGCCGCGTTTTCCAAGAGGTACGCGTCAAAAATAATCTCTCATATGCCCCGGGTGCCGAGATGAGCAATATGGCGGCAAATACCGCTAACATATCGGTTTCTGCGATCGAAGCCAATCGCGCCGTTAGTTTGATGTTATCGGAGATCGATAAGCTCAAAACCGTCCCGATCGAAAGGTCCGATATTCTGGAGACCGGCGGATATTTTTTGACCACATACTATATCAAACAGGAAACCAACGCCGCCCAGGCTGCCGAACTAGCCACCTACGAACTGATCGGCGGCGGATGGCGTAATTCGGGGAATTTTCTCGACCGTATCCGCAGTGTTACACCCGCAGATGTCCAACGGGTGTCGCAGACGTATTTCAAAAATATTCGCTTTGTCGTCATCGGTAACCCGGCACAGATCGACCGCAGTATTTTTGTCGTATCTGAATAACGAACCTTTCAATGAAAAAAGCTCCGTGAGAATTTACGTCCCACGGAGCTTTTTTTGTTCTAACGGTTGTCCTTTTTCCTGTCGCTGTCCGGCTGACGCGAAGGCTTGTCCGTCGGCTTTGGCTCACTCTTGGTCGGCGGATCGTTGCGCGTTGGCGGCTGCCGTGTCGGTGGATCCTTCCGCGGTTCTTGACGGATCGGTGGTGAATAGACCGGCGGATCCTGTTTCGGCGACTGCCTGACTGGCGGTTTATACTCCGGCACAACCTCGGGTCTCGGCTGCCGCTCACGCGGTTTTTCTTGAGGCGTATAGACCGGTTCCCTAGTGATAACTGTCGTATCATCACGCTTGACCGGCTTTTGCCGCTCGACCGCTCCAGTGGGACGCTTGTCCGTCTGTTCGCCGTTTTGCACCTGAACAGGTTTGCGATCGCCGATCACAACCGGCGAACGCTCGCCATAGATCCGCTTTTGACGTAGCTCCTGATCGAGCGGTTTGTCGTTTTGGCGCTCAGCGGCACCGATCTTTGTGGTCGGTTCAAAACGCGGTTTCGTTGCAACGATCTCCCGGTCCAACGGCCGTTTTCGCTCAGTAGGATCCGGCAGCCTGACGTTCGAAATTTCCGCCGGATCTTTTGTTAAGATCTCTTTGGCGATAAAGTCGGGAGCCCGGCGTCCGCCTTTTGCGGTTCTGCCAAAATCGTCTTCGGACACGGTTATAACGCCGATCGGCGGAGTGTCACCAGGATTTAGCCGACCGCCGCCTTTCGCGTTAGGGTCGATCTGGCCAGTCGTCGATCCACCGCCGCCCGGTACGCGAATAGGTGGACCGACCCAAGGCCCGCGAGTCGTTCCGTTACCGTTCCCGTTACCGTTCCCATTGTTGTTGCCGCCCCAACCTCCACCACGTGGACGATGGTTCCAGCCGTAGAAATGGCAGTTATACGGCAGCGGGTACCAATAGACGTTGGTGCTAATGATATTTATCACGACCATCGCCGGTGACCACCAACTGCGGCGTTGACGGTAATAACCATACGGGGCCCATACCCAGCGGCCGTTGTGATAGATCCAGCGTCCATGGTGATACGTCGCCCAGCCCCAAGGCTCATCGTTGACCCACGTCCAGCCGTAAGCCCCCAGCCAACGCCAATGCCCATAGCGGTACGGCGACCAATCGGCGTAATTGCTGATCGACGTATTGTAAGGCTGCCAGACATAGCCGTAATTGCTGGTATGCACCCAGTCACCATAGCCGTTGAGATCGTCGGCACCATAAATATCCTGATCGTAATATTTATCGTAATATGCATTGCTCAGACGCTTTGCGATAGTAGCATCGCGGTCCTGCGACCAACTGTCAAAATCATCCGACACCCTTGCTACATCAAGAGTTTCCCACTCGCCGGCATTTGGTCCGTCGATAAATATTCTCGCCGCACGGCCGCGCTTTAGCGTGAATCCGGCGTCGGCCGAATAAACACGAGCCTCGCCGCTCCCAACACTCACGCGCAGATCCTGATCGCCGGACTGTCCGGCATCGATGCGGTACGAACCGGCTTTTTGGATCGCGACCGTCGTGTTCGGAGCATCGATCTCAAAAAATCCGCCCGATTTTTCAAGATCGGTGACCCTCACGGCCATCGTTCCCTGCGACAAACTGACGGCGATACCGTCGTATTTCAAAGTTGAAAATTTTAGAAACGCATTTTGATCGAGCCTTATGTGCGAATAGCTGTTGAGCTGTATCTCGACCCGCGCATCGTCGCCGGTCGCGATCTGATCGCCCTCGATGAGCGGTAGATTTAGCACCGCCTTTTCCCAATCTTCGCTGCCAACGCGGCGGATCTTGACATCGCCGCTGACAAAACTGATACGAGCGACGCGGTCCGTCACCTCGGGGTCAGTGTCGTCTTCGACCACGGCATCTCGGCCGCCCTCGGGCAAATTTAAGTTCTGCGACGCACTCGCACCAAACACAAAACTGACACTCGTCACCGCAAAAATGGCGAGCCAAAACATCTTTGCCAACCTACGCATAAGAGTTCCCTCCGATCTGATCATTAAATTTTTTATCCTTGGGGAAAGCGGCTGGAACCTACGATCACAGCCTTTTGACCATATCTACAGCAAAAACTATACCGTTCGGATACTTGGCGGTTTGCGATGCTCAAACAACCGTATTTATTGACTCGCAACTAGACAGTGATCCGAGGCTGACGCCTAAATCGTGCAGAATCTACGCTTTCGTTACCAAATCGTGCGTATGACGGAGCTCTTTTCTTAATTTGCTTTTTCTTCGAGCCCTTTGCGGCTTTGCGGGAAACCGCGTTTCCGTCTAACATTTCTCTAGAGGTTTTACTGATATGAAAAGAACTGCATTTATTTCGCTATTTATTCTGATGTTTGTAGTGGCCGGTTTTGGCCAAAAGGCGGGCGCGTCAAAGGTCGATGCGTCCAAAGGCGTCCGCGATGCTTTTGACCGCCTGATCGACGGCATCAAACAGGTCGACGCCGAAAAGGTAATGGCCGCGTACGAAAAATCCGACCGGTTGCTCATCTTTAACAACAACGGCACCGCGACAATTGGCTGGGAAACTGTAAAGACCAACGTCGAAACCACCTATGCCAAAGTCTCGAACGTCACAATGGACATTACCGGCCTGCGTGTTGAGATGATGAGTAAGACCGCCGCCTATGTTTCGTGCAAATGGCGGCAGTCACAGGAATATGACGGCAAGCTCGAAGATTCGTCCGGCCGCATGACCCTCATTTATAAACTCGTCGGCAAAGACTGGAAAATAACCCACCGCCACACATCACCCGACAAACCCGACACCACAAGACCCGTTTTCCCGTCAGAGCGGCAAAACTAGTTTTTGTTTAATAGAAAAAAGGCTTCGCGATGTGCGAAGCCTTTTTGGTTTGGTCCACTTTGGTCCACCTGGTCCGGACCGGACCAAAATTTGGGCTAGATCCCGTCCACGATCGCATTTAGCGTCGCCGATGACCTCATCGCGGCATAGGCTTTTTCAGTATCCGGATGATAATAGCCGCCGACATCCTGAGGTTTGCCTTGGGCGGCGATCAGTTCTTCGTTGATCTTGGCCTCGTTTTCCTGCATCGCACTCGCGACAGGGGCAAATTTTGCGGCGATCTCGGCATCGTCGGTCTGGTTGGCAAGTGCCTCTGCCCAATACATCGCGAGATAGAAATGCGAACCGCGGTTATCGATCCCGCCGACCTTTCGTGAGGGCGATTTGTCCGTCGCCAGAAATTTTGCATTTGCCGCATCGAGTGCATCGGCCAAAACTTGCGCTTTTTTGTTGCCTTGAGTTTGAGCCAGATGCTCAAAACTTGCCTGTAGAGCAAGGAATTCGCCCAGCGAATCCCACCGCAAATAACCCTCTTGCTGAAATTGCTGGACGTGTTTTGGTGCAGACCCACCGGCACCAGTCTCAAACAGCCCGCCGCCATTCATTAGCGGAACGATCGACAGCATTTTTGCCGAGGTTCCAAGCTCCAGGATCGGGAACATATCCGTCAGATAATCCCGCAAAACATTGCCCGAAACGGAGATCGTGTCCTTGCCCTCTCTGGCACGTTTCAGCGTCTCGAGCACGGCATCTTTCACGTCCATGATGCGAATATCGAGGCCGGTCAGATCGTGATCTTTCAGATACTCCTCAACCTTTTTGATGATCTGGGCATCGTGTGCACGGTCTTTATCAAGCCAGAAAATGGCCGGCGTGTCGGAAAGCCTTGCACGGTTAACAGCTAGCTTGACCCAGTCGCCGATCGGAGCGTCTTTTGTCTGACAAGCCCGGAAAATATCGCCGTTCTGCACGCTTTGTGAGAGCAAAACATTGCCGTTTTCATCCTCGACTTTCACGGTTCCCTCGCCTGAGATCTGGAAAGTCTTGTCGTGCGAGCCATATTCCTCAGCTTTTTGCGCCATCAAGCCGACATTGGGAACTGAGCCGAAAGTCTTCGGGTCGATCGCCCCGTTTTGCTTCATGTCGTCTATGATCGCAGCGTAAAAACCCGCGTACGTCCGGTCGGGGATCATGCCTACAGTGTCTTGCTCTTTGCCGTCCGCATCCCACATTTTCCCGCCGCCGCGAACCAAGGACGCCATCGACGCATCGACGATCACATCCGACGAAACGTGAAAATTGGTGATCCCTTTGTCCGAATTGACCATCGCAAGCTTGGCACTATTTTCGATGGTCTTTGCGATGTCAGCCTTGATCTCGGCTTCCTGTGGGTGGCCGGAGATCTTTTCGTAAAGCGTTGCCAATCCGTAATTTGGATTAATATCTAACGCGGCGAAAGTGTCTTTGTATTTTTCAAACACGTCTTTGAAATAGACTTCGACGATCGCCCCAAAGATGATCGGGTCCGAGATCTTCATCATCGTCGCTTTTAGATGGGCCGAAAGCAACACGTCTTTTTCCTTAGCTTCAGTGATCGCATCCTTTACGAAAGCTCTCAACGCGGAGAGCGTCATCACCGACGAATCGATCACCTCACCAGCCTTTAACGGCGACAGATCTTTCAAAACTTTTGACGAACCGTCATTGCCGTAGAAAACGATCCTAAATTTGCCGTCCGATTCGACCGTGGTCGAGTTTTCCGTTCCAAAAAAATCACCGTTCGTCATATGTGCGACCGAGGTTTTAGAATCGGATGCCCAGACACCCATACGATGCGGGTTTGTTTTGGCGTAATTCTTTACCGCTTTTGGTGCTCGGCGGTCGCTGTTTCCTTCGCGCAGCACAGGATTTACCGCGCTTCCCAGCACTTTTGCGTACTTTTTATTGATCGCTATTTCTTCGTCCGTTTTAGGTTCTACCGGATAATTAGGAACTGCGTAACCCTGTTTTTGAAGTTCACTGATCGCCTCTTCAAGTTGCGGTACAGAAGCAGAAATGTTTGGCAATTTTATGATGTTGGCCTCGGGTTTTGTCGCCAGTTCGCCCAATTCGGCTAGTGCATCCGGAATTTTCTGATCGTCTTTCAGATATTCGGGAAAGTTAGCCAAAATCCGTCCTGATAGCGAGATATCCGGAATTTTGATATCGATGTCTGCGGATCGCGTAAACGCCTTGACGATAGGCAAAAAAGAAAACGTCGCGAGCATCGGAGCCTCGTCGGTCAGGGTGTAATAGATCTTTGATTTGTCTGTCATTTTATTATGTTTATTACACGGTTTTGATCACAGGCAAAAGCCTTGCTACAACACAAGAACTCGTGTATTTAAGACTATTTTAGGTCGCTTTCGGGCAAAAGGCTATTCGACGCACACCATCTGTTTTGACGGCGAAGAATTGGCGGCAAAGATGCTAAAATTGCATTTTTCCTCTCCTATTTCCGTTTCGTCGCTGTTATAGTTTCCTTTTAGATCATGACCGCGAAAGCAAAACAACCAATTGTATCGATCATCATGGGCAGTAAATCGGACTGGCCCACGATGGAGGTCGCGTCCCTGGCGCTGACCGAATTTGGCGTTGCGCATGAGACCAAGATCGTCTCGGCTCATCGAACGCCGGATCTGCTGTTCGAGTTTGCCAAGGCTGCGGAGGAACGTGGCATCGAGGTCATCATCGCCGGAGCGGGCGGAGCGGCGCATCTGCCGGGAATGTGTGCTTCGCAGACTGTGTTGCCAGTGCTCGGCGTGCCGGTCGAAAGCAAAGCTCTAAAAGGGCTAGATTCTCTGCTGTCGATCGCACAGATGCCCGCGGGTGTTCCGGTTGGGACGCTTGCGATCGGACAGCCGGGCGCAAAAAACGCCGCGTTGCTCGCGATCGCGATCCTCGCAAATTCTCGGCCTGAATTGCGGCAGAAACTACACAAATTTCGCTCGAAACAGACCCGGGTAGTGTTAAAAACCAAGCTGAATTAGGGGTTCCGTTTGGAACATCTTCACGTTATTTTCCTTTTCGCGCATTCCGGTCTGGGCCACAAAATCGACTCCAGTTAAATTCCCCGTCACATTGACATTTTGTGGCGTGAAGCTGAAGCGTCGGGTCGGCGACACGGAAAGACCATAAGTCTGACCGGACAGAACTTCAGTAAAACTATAATTGCCAAACGGATCGGTATTTGTTTGACGAGTTACGTTTTGCGGATCGGTGAGAGTGACCACAGCATTTTTCACTCCCCTACCCTCGGGGGTTAGAACACGTCCCGATATATAGTAGGGCACGGCGACCGAAAGGTTGATCTTTACGACTATGCCGGGCCGGGTGCCGGTGCCAAAGTAAGCAAAACTATTAGCCGGGTCTATCACGGCGGAAGTCAAGGCGTCCTCTCCCGCGTTCAGAGTCAAGCCGTCGACGCGGACAAAGTCTGAGAGGCGAATCTTCGCTACCCTGCCCGGGCTAGTGAGAGTGCCGAAGTAAGCATAGCCATTAACTGTGTCTATCGTGGCGGACTGTAGGTTCTCTTCGCTCATACTCACGGTGCCCGCTCCAGTGAAGTCTGATAGACGCACTCTGACAACACTGCCATTAAGGGTACCAAAGTAAGCATAGCCCGCAACGGGGTCTATGACGGCTGAGAGTAAATCATCTTGAGTCGGCCGAATATTGCCAATCCGAGTAAAGTCCGAGAGCCGAAATTTAGTGACAAACCCGCCATAAGTGCCGAAATAGCCAAAACCGTTGATCGTGTCTATCACCATCGAGCGCGGCCGTTCGTTGAAATTGAGAGTCAAACTGCCAACGCGCGCGAAGTCTGAAAGTCTAATTTTGACAACTATCGGTGAACGTAGTGATCCGAAGTAGGCGAAGCCGTTAACTAGGTCGATGGCCGACGAAAACAGGTCGCCTTCGCCGGAATTCAGTCTCAAGTCACTGACTCGCGTAAAGTCCGAGAGCTGTATCTTGACGATCTTCGCAGGCGTAGTGTCTGTTCCGAAATAGGCATATCCGTTAGCCGTATCGATCACACCGGTGGACAAGCTAGTACCGTCCTGCGGCAACGTCAACAACCCAACCCGGGTGAAGTCTGAGAGTCGTACCTTGACAATGCCCGGGTTTCTTCCTGTCGCAAAGTATGCGAAGCCATTGCCTGGGTCGACGACCGCAGCCGTTAGGTTGTCCTCGCCGAAACTAAAGGGTGTAAAGAACGCCGACGAGAAGTCCGAGAGGCGTACCTTCACAACGCCCTGCGGCGTGGTGCCGCCAAAATAGGCGAAGCCGTTAGAGGTGTCAATGGCGGCACAGAATAGGTCATCTGACGCTGCATCTAGCACCCCCGCTACTGAGAAATCCGACAGGCGCAGCTTTACGACCTTATTGGCAACATCACCGAAGTAGGCATAACCATTTACAGTGTCGATAACAGCCGAACGGAGGAATTGCACATCTCCGTTCGGAGTTCCGTTCGGAGTAATCGTGCTGGCCAGAGTGAAATCAGAGAGTCGCACCTTAATAATGCTGTGACTATCAAAGAGGCCGAAGTATACATATCCATTGGCCGTGTCTATCACTCCGCAGGTCGGATTCATTCCGGCCGGGTAAGCAGGTAGTTGTAAATTGCCGACGCGTGTAAAGTCTGAAAGGCGGACCTTTACTATGAAAGTGGGATTGTTGATGTTGTTGTTGTTGTAGGTGCCAAAGTACGCAAAGCCGTTTACCGTATCTATCACACCCGAAAGAATTCCGATCTCGTCTGTATTAAATAGCAGGACATCAACGATAGTGAAGTCCGAGAGTCGGACCTTAAAAACGCCTCCGGGACTTGTGAAGGAGCCGAAGTAGGCAAAGCCATTATTCGTATCGATCAATGCAGCAGACTGAAATCCGGTACCCGTTTCGATGACTGCGACACGAGTGAAGTCGGAAAGCCGAACCTTGATGATGTCGCCATTGTACCCGCCAAAATAGACGAAGCCGCCAGCGGTGTCGATCACTGCGCTGCCAGGGGCATCGTCTTGACCGGTGAGAACCAGCGCTCCAACGCGGCTGCCGTCCGACAGACGGACCTTTACCACACCGCCGGGGCCAGCCGCGGTCGAAGTGCCAAAGTAAGCAAAACCGTTAACGGTGTCAATTGCGGCTGCGTTCGGGACCTCAATTTGGGTTAGCCTCAATGCCGCACTTCTGCTGAACGAACCTGAAAGGGCTTGGCTTGGCTCCTGAGGCAAAAGGGATTGGATCACGGAAGTTTTTTGAGATCGAACGGGGCCCTCGTTACCAAACGCCCGGCTCGGTTCAAGGGGTGTGAGCCCCCAAACTGAGGGATCGATCCGAGATCGTAAGGGATCAATTCCAAGTGATCGGTTCGAGTCTCGAATGGCGAACGGCGAAGCAGCCTTGGCAGACACCGCAGCTCCGAGTACCCCCCTCAAAGGGCCAGCGGTTGTCACATCGCTCGTTGCTCTTCCCGTGTATTCGAGACTGTTGGGCCCGTTCGTTTTTACGTCCAGTAAGCCATCGCCGCTGAGCGGCTCGCCGTCACCGGTTAGGTCGAGCTTGCTGTTCGCGGCCATCGTCACAACCGCGGGAGCTTTGATCGTCAGCGATCGCGCGGTCATCGACCTGCTGCTAAGTAGTGTTCCACCGCTCACGATGGCTTCGTACTGGATGATCATGCTCGCGTCTCCGCCGATGAATGTGCCGCCCGTTTGACGGTAATTCCTCAGGCTCAAACGGTAATTCCCCTGACTGAGAGTGCCGCCAGCGAGCATCAGATCGCTACTTACCGTCAGGTCGCGCTGAAGCGTAACTGTCCCTTCATAATCCGATTCCAGAACAAGTCCGGCGACAACGCCAGGAGCACCGGTGTCCAACACCGCTGAGTTTGAGCCAACGGCGAATCGCACCACGTCCGATGTTCCCGGAACGCGGCGGCCTTCCCAGTTGCCGGGATTACTCCAACGATTGTCTTGACTTCCTTTCCAAGTCACGACCGCCGTAGTCTTGGAGGGCGAAGGGTTTTCAATGGCGGGGAACTGATGATGTTTAGCTGCGTCACCCGACGGCTCACCTGAAAACTCATTCACTAACTCTAGGCTCGAACGTGAGCATCACAGTCACCGCTGAAAGCAAAAAGATCGATAAAAGGCCTAAACCAAAATGTTTGCGGAAAAATCGTGAGAGCATAAAATTCGCTCCTAAAAGTAACTTTGAGTTGTTCTTATACTATGTTAAAAAAGCCTCAATTTCCACCCAAAAAATGTTCGGTCGGTCTTTCCAGCCCAGCCATAATTAAGTAGTTCGGGCACGTACGCTTCCATATTCAAAATTCGAATTCATATCTTAGACAAGTTGGGTTAATCTATTGCTTCACAATAAGAGATATCGGTGACCAAAACGATCCTTCCAAATTCAACCATCGGCGTTTTCGGGAGCGGGCAACTCGGGCGGATGTTTGCCATTGAGGCGCGTAAGCTGGGTTATCGAGTGCACGCCTATTCGCCGGAGAGCGACACGCCGACCGGACAGGTTGCGGATATCGAGACGGTCGCGGCATACGACGACCTGTATGAGGTCAGACTGTTTGCTCAGAGTCTCGATGTGGTGACATTTGAATTTGAAAATGTGCCGTCCGAATGCGTGCAAGCGGCGGCTGAGTTCGTCGATGTTTTTCCAAAAGGTGAGATACTCCACACCACACAAAACCGTTTGCGTGAAAAAACGTTCCTGTCTGAAAATGGCTTTCCGGTAACGCCATTTCGCCATATAAAAACTCTCGACGATCTGCAAAATGCCGTCATTGAACTCGGCACACCGTGCGTTCTAAAAACTGCGGGTTTCGGTTACGACGGCAAGGGTCAGAGCAAGATAAAGACGGCCGATGATATCGAACTGGCGTTTGCGGCGCTCAACGGCAACGACGCCGTACTCGAAGCATTTGTTGATTTTGAAAAAGAAGTTTCGGTAGTTTGTGCCCGCGACCAAAGCGGCAACTTTGCACACTACGGCGTGATCGAAAACGAGCATGCCAACCACATCCTTGACGTTTCGTTGGCGCCGGCTAACGTTTCGGAAAGCACGCACAAACACGCTATTGAGATCACGCAAAGTATTGCCGAAACATTAGATTACGTCGGCACGCTCTGCGTTGAGTTTTTCCTGACAAGAGATGGGCAATTGCTTGTAAATGAGCTTGCCCCGCGTCCGCACAACTCGGGCCACCTGACATTTGGACCGTGCGTGACCTCGCAATTCGAACAGCAGCTTCGTGCCGTGTGCGGACTGCCGCTTGGCTCCACTGAGTTTTACCGCCCGGCGGCGATGGCAAATCTGCTTGGGGATGTTTGGGCAAACGGCGAACCCGACTGGTCGGCCGCTCTTACCGATCCGAACATTAAACTGCACCTATACGGCAAGATGGAACCGAGAAAAGGAAGAAAGATGGGGCACCTGACGGCGGTTGCTGATACGGCGAGCGACGCTGCCCTGATCGTACGTGCCGCCCGCGAGCAGCTAAACCCGGCGGCCTAACTCGATGCCGGCTACGACGCCGATAAAACCGACAAGCACGCTGAGGAAAAGATAGAGAAATCCGGTCATAAATTCGTGGTCACGGATAAGCGAATAGATCTCTAGCTCAAAAGTCGAAAACGTAGTGAAAGCTCCTAAAAAGCCAACGATCACGGCGATCCGCACGTTTTCACTCACCGCCCATTTGTCCGCGAACACGATCATCAAAAAGCCGATCAGAAATGACCCGACGATGTTGATGACAAATGTCGGGAATGGAAATTTGCCAAACAGCCCCGCAAGCGGCGAGATATTGACCAGATAACGAGCCACGGCGCCAAAAGCACCGCCGACGCCGACCGCAAATATCTTGAGAGCAGCTTCCATCGCCGAAATTATACATTTTCCGGACAGTTAAATCATTTGCACACCTTAGCAAGCACAGGCTAAACTTGCTGTTTATGGCGGAATCCATCGCGTTCACGGCAAATGCTGACAGGAAAATCATTTACGACGAGATCGTGCCTCAGATCGACTCGCTCGTTGATGGTGAGAGGGATGTCGTCGCAAATCTCGCCAACATCGCAGCGGTGCTGCGCGAAGCATTTGGCTTTTTCTGGGTCGGTTTTTACTTGGTTAAGGACGGCCAGCTTGTTCTCGGGCCGTTTCAAGGGCCGCTTGCATGTACTCGCATCGCGTTTGACGCGGGCGTCTGCGGCCACGCTTACACGACGCGGGAAACTGTGATCGTACCAAACGTCGACGAATTTCCCGGCCATATCGCCTGTGCGACAGCGTCAAGATCGGAGATCGTCGTGCCGATTATTAGCCGCGACGACAGCGTTTTTGGTGTGCTCGATGTCGATAGCGATACACTGGACGATTTTTCGCAAACCGATGCCGACGGCCTGGGCCGCGTCGTCAAAACGATCGAGAGATTTATTTAGATTCACACAAGCACTAGCTAACCTATGACAATAGTCGAATTTCCATATTGGGTCTGGATATCATTTTTCGCCTTGGTCCTCGCGGCGCTATTTGTCGATATTGGCATAGTCAACCGCAAATCGCACAAACCCACGCGCAAAGAGACGTTTGTCTGGAGCTTTATCTGGGTATCGCTCGCTCTGATCTTTAACGGATTTGTCTATTGGTTCGTCAATAGCACCTACGGCCCGGCCGCGGCCGCGATCAAAGCGAAAGAATTTTTCACCGGTTATCTCGTCGAGATGTCGCTCTCGATCGATAACCTGTTTGTCTTTTTGCTGATATTCAGCTATTTCAAGGTTGCCGAAAAGTACCGTCACCGCGTGCTGTTTTGGGGCATTTTCATGGCCCTCGTTATGCGCATGGTCATGATATTTGCGGGCGTCGAGCTGGTCGAGAGTTTTCACTGGGTGCTGTATTTCTTTGGCGCGTTCCTGATCTACACGGGCCTCAAGATGTTTGGCGAGGACGAATCATTCGAACCCGAGGACAGTGCGATCGTCCGTTTGACGACAAGATTTGTCCGGATTTCAAAGCATTACGACAAAGAAAAATTTTTCGTCGTCGTTGACGGTAAACGCACCGGCACCCTGTTGCTGCTCGTGCTGATCGTCATCAACGTCGCCGATCTGGTCTTTGCCGTCGATTCGATACCGGCGATCCTCGGCATCACGACCGACCGGTTTATCGTTTACACATCCAATATCTTTGCCATCCTCGGGCTGCGAACGTTTTTCTTTCTGCTGGCCGATCTTGCCGACCGGTTTCATTTTTTGAAATACGGCCTCGCTTTTGTGCTAAGTTTTATTGGTATCAAGATGCTGCTGCCGCTCGCCGCACACGCGTCGGTGTTGATGTTAGGGGCTGAGGACCAAGGGGCATTTTCGGTATTTGTCAGGCGGTATCTTAATCACGAATTTGAGCAGCCGGTTATTAATATTTCGCTCGGGATCGTCGTTGGTGCGATAGTCGTCGCCGTGATATTGTCGCTGATCTTTCCGCACAAACATGATGCGGATGACACCGAGACCGTCGCCGAATAAACTCCCGTTCTAATGGACGACAATAATTACCGCAAATTTTACGTCGACTGGTGGAACATCCGCAAAAGCACGATCTATGGACTGATCGCGGCGGTTGTTTTGCTGGCGGCGCTTGGTGGGGGTTTGTGGTACGCGTCGCGCAATAATTGGTTTATCCCCAAGGAAAACGTCGAAATACCAAAAGACGCCGCACGGATCATCTCTTTCGAAGGCGAGGTCCGCGTCACCCGTGCCGCAACCCGCGAGACGATACTGGTTACCAAAGAGACGTTTGTAATGGCAGGCGACACCATCCAGACGCAAGCCGATGGGCGTGCTTCGATCCAGATGATCGACGGCTCGTCGTACAAGATCGGGCCAAACAGCACGGTCGTCGTCAAAGATACGACATCGCTATTTGGCGGCAAAAACGTCCGCGTATCGCTCGATGACGGCCAGCTAAATGTCCGCACCGACGACCAGACGGCGGACGCGCGAAACATCGTCGAGGTCGCCGATTCTGAAAACCAATTGTTGCCAAAAACCGACGCGAGTTTTAACGCTGACGGGGTGAATGGCGGTGAGATCCGCATCAGCCGCGGCGGTGTCGAAACAACGATCGGCGGCGAAAAGACGTTGATCGGCGAGAACGAATTCGCCTCGGTCAATAACGGTAAGCTGTCCGCCCGCGAACGCCTCATGGCCGCGCCGCGTCCGCTTGCCCCGTCAAACTCCGCCCAGATAGTCGATACCGGCGGCGGTGTGAGCACGGCATTTAGTTGGCAGGACGCTGAGGGCAACCCGGCAAAAAGTTATTACGTGCAAGTCGCACGTTCGCCGATCTTTGCATCCGATTCGATCCTCGTTGACCGCAGCGGGCTGACGGCACGAGAGTTTCGCCTGTCGGGCCTCTCGCCCGGCACATATTATTGGCGTATCAAAGCGACCGCCGTCTCGGGCCAGGTCACCAACTGGAACGACGCGTGGAAATTTATGGTCGTGCGTGCCGGAGAAAGCCAGGCGATCGACGCCACCGATTTTAAGGTCGAACGCGTGGGCGGCAACGTCCACATCCTGACCGGCCGCACACGTCCCGGCATGATCGTGCGGGCCGCCGGACGCGATACTTTTGCAGGGCCGGACGGAGCTTTTAAGCTGCAGATATCAACCCCGTCGATCGAGGTCGCGGTCGAGATTGGCGACGACCGCGGCAACCGCACCGGATTTATCATCTCCCTCCGCAACGGCGCCGTGCTCAGACGCTATTGACCTCTTCTTTGCGGCTCTGCGGGAAAACTTCTTTGCGTCTTTGCGGGAAACTTCTTTTATGCCAACGATAGATCTCAAATACGGCCACACCTCGATCCCCATCGAATACGATCCCGCCCGCTTTGATATCCTCTCCACCGCCGCCGAACCGCCGCCGCTCACCGACGCCGAGATCAATGCCCGGCTCGACGCGCCCATCGACACGCCCGTTATCGAAGACATCGTCGCACCCGGCGAGACCGTCCTGGTCGTCGTACCCGACGCCACCCGCCGGACCGCCGCCGGACAGATCGTCAATCTGTTCGTCCGCCGCCTGATCGCGAATGGCTCGGCCCCGCACGAGATCAACATCATCTTTGCGACCGGCATCCACCGTCGCGTGACCCAGGCCGAAAAAGAGTCGATACTGACGCCGTTTATCGCCCAGCGTATCAAAACGCTCGACCACGACCCGCGCGATCTTGCGCAGATCATCCGGCTCGGCGAGACGAGCCAAGGCATACCCATCGAGCTCAACCGTGCCCTCACCATGTATGACCGCGTCATCCTGGTCGGCGGAGTCAATTTTCATTACTTTGCCGGCTTTACCGGCGGACGCAAACTCATCTGCCCGGGGCTCGCCTCGACCCGAACGGTGTCCGGCACACACAAACTCGCATTTGATTGCGACACGCTCGACCGCCGAGCAGGTGTCGACACCGGCGTGCTCGATGGCAACGCCGTCCACGAAGCCTTTATGGAGGCCGTCGCCACCATCAATCCGGCATTTGCCATAAACACCATCACAAACGAAGCGGGCGAGGCCACCGACATATTTTGCGGCGACTGGGTCACCTCACACCGGGCCGCGTGTGCCGCATACGCCGCCGGCCACACCGTCCGGATTGCCAGCCGACGCGACGTCGTGATCGCCGGCTGCGGCGGCTATCCACACGACATCAACCTGATCCAGGCACACAAAACGCTAGAGGCCGCTTCGCACGCCTGTAACGAAGGCGGAACCATCATCCTCGTCGCCGAATGCCCCGACGGCCTCGGCCGCGAAGATTTTCTCGACTGGTTCTCAGCCCCAAACAGCCGCGACCTAGCCGCCCGACTCTGCAATAAATACCAAGTCAACGGCCAAACCGCCTGGAGCCTCCTCCAAAAAGCCGAACACTACAACATCCACATCGTCACCTCCCTCGACCAAACAACAACCGCCGCCATGCGCCTTTCAAATCTTTCTCCCTCCTCACTCATCACTAATCACTCATCACTCATCACTTCTTCGAGCGGTTTCATCATTCCGAACGGCTCAAAAGTAAGGATCACTGACTCGTACTAGAAAGCCTGTGAGAACCGGAAATGGATGTGGTCCTGACGCAATTGGTAGATCGCGTTTGGTGGGACGGTCTGGGGGATCAAGAAACGCGGCGGGTTTAGCAGACGGCCGTAATCGATGCCAAATTCGCCGCCGACGGGGGTTTTGATCCGCAGGCCGAGGCCCACGGTGTGCGTCCAAACGGCGCGTTGATTTTGCAGCTCGACGTTGCCCGGCGGATATGTAGGCGGCTTAAAGATGTCGCTCACACGGCGAAAGACGTTACCGCCGTCGTAAAACGGCACGGCACGGATCGATCTGGTAATGGGTATGCGAGCCTCGAGATTTACGACCGCGATGGCGTTGCCGCCAAACGGCACGGTGAAAGGCTCAAGATAGATAGGATTTCCGTTGCTATCACGATATGTGCCGGTCGGGACCACAGCGACACGAGGCCCCGCCTCTTCGAAATCAAATCCGCGCAAGCTGTTTGCACCGCCGGCAAAAAATCGTTCGCTGATCGGCAATAGGCCATTGAGCGACGGATATTGTGAGCCGGTAAAACGGTCACCACCCGAAAACACAGTCGCTAAGCCGATCAATGCACGTCCGGCAAACGTGGTGTTATTAAGCTGTCGGATGGTGTGGTAAATATTGTAGCTCGCTTGAAACTTGTGAAAACCGATGTTCGCCCCCATCTGCGGCAGCGAGACGTTGTAGTCAGCCGTGAGGAACGCCCCCTTTGTCGGATCGCTGGCATTATAACGGCACGGCTCGGACGGTTCACCCTTGGCGATCAGGTCAAGTAGCGAATATTTGACCGAGCAATTTTTGCGCGTATCTCGGACAAACGTCAGCCCAAAACCGGAAATACGAACCTTTGAATCCGGTTCAAGCAGATCTTTGATCAGGAGGCTCTCGATGTTGTACAGCCGTACGTCCTCAAAACGATAACGCAGGAATACCAGGCTGCGATTTTTGCGGCTGACGGTCCGGCTAGTCTCGGCGGACAGCGACAAACGGTTGAGCGTCGGGCTGTCGACGTTGGCACCGTATTCATCGATCGGGTTGCCGTCGGCGTCGAGCCGCTGGACGATGCCAAATGTGCCCTTGTCGAAAGCCGAGCGGAAAAACCGGGTCACTGTCGTATCACGTTGGTATTGGGCAGTTAACGTGAGCGGCGTAAAACGCTTTTCGCCGTCACGTAAAAATCGCGGATTTATAAAGTCAAACTGCACGAGCTGTTGCCGTTGGCTCATCTTGACGCGGGCTCCGCCCTGCCACAGATTGCCAAACAGATTGACGTGGCGAATATCAAAAAAGCCATTGACCCCGACATCGGTCGAATAGCCGCCGCCGTAGGTCGCGAGCCGCGCGGGCTGTTCCTCGACGTTGACGATGACATCGGTCAGGCGTTCGCCGTTGGGGCCGTCGCCCTTTGAAATGGGTTTAATATCGATGCGCGAAAATGCGTCAGTCGAATATAGGTTTTGCTCGCTGGTATAGATATCGGTCGCTCGCAGTAGCTCACCATTTTGAAGCGTGAGAGCACGCATTATCGCTGATCGCTTGGTGCGGCCGTCGCCGTTGATCAGCACCTCATTTATGCGGACCTTTTTCCCCTCGTTCTCAACATTGAACTCGATCTTGACCTCACGCTTGTCGGCACCGGGTGCGGTCGGCGTGTCGACAAATTTTGACGTGACCTTGGCGTCGTAATAACCCTGTGCCGAGTAATATTGCGACAGTTTTTGCAAGGCGTTGCGCAGGCGGGCACGCGAATAATTTCGCCCCGCGAGCACCGGTAACTCGCCCATTAGCCGGGCCGTGTCGATCGCGGTGTTGCCAATTATGTTAACTTCGCTGACTACGGTCGGCAAGCCTTCTTCGACCATAAATGTAATGATCAGATCCTCGCCGTTAGTCGAAACACCCTGATTTGCATAAACAACGGCATCGCGATAACCAAGCTCGTTCATTAGCGATTTGACGGTCGCCACGTCTTCCTCAAGTATCGCCGCGCTTGTGTATCCTCGGCCGTAACCCAGCAGCGGCACGACACCGAGCAGGCTAGCAACACGCGAGCCCAAAACGGTCTGGATATCCTCGATCGTCAGTTTGTCCGTGCCGCGAACGCGCATCTTGGACAGCGTCAAACGGCGGTCCAGATCGACCTTGTAGGTGACCTCGACCGCGCGGCCCATCAGGTCTTCGCTGCCGAGAAATGAGCACAAAAATGTCGTACCGTTTGCGAGCGGATTGTTTTCGTTATCGTTGAGTCCCGGCTCGACCGAACAATACGGCGTGACGTTGGCAAAGAAATATCCTTGCTCCTGATAGTAATTCTCCAGCCGGCGTTCGCCCTCGACGATCGCTGCATAATCGAGCGACCCGTCGCGTTTGATCGGCAGCAGTTTATTGAGCGTCGAGTTGCTCGGTTTGCCTTTTTCGGTCTCGATCTTGACGGTGACGGCGGGACCGACCTTGCCCTTGAGCTCGATCGCGACGGCGTTCTTATCGCCGTCATATACGACGCGGGGCTCATCGAGCTGCGGTGCAAAAAAATCATCCTCTCGCAGGATTTCGCGGATCTTTGCGACATCGGCGACCAACCGCTCACGCGAATAGTTGCCGCCGATCTTTAGTTTGAGGTCGCCGGGTTTGATGGTTTTGGTGTAGCCGTCGATCTTGATGTCAAAGGTCTCGACCTTTGCCTGGGTGTTTGGCATCACGCGAAACGTCACGCCGACCTCGTTCTCGTTTTGCAGCGGCCGCCGCTCGTATGCGACCTCAGATTGGTAAAAGCCGCGTTCGCGCAGGTAATCGAGTATCTCGTCGGCGTTCGAGCGTAAGGTCTGATCGGTGATCGCTGTTCCGGGAGTGAGCAGGTTGAGTTTGAACAGCAGGTCTTGCTCAAGCACCTTATCCCCGATGGTCGTGCCGACGACGACAGTTACCTTTTCGGCCTGTGTCTTTCGCTTGACGTCAAACCTCAGGTCAACGCCGCCTGCGCTATTGAGCGTCGCCGCAACGGTGATCGTATCGACACGCCGTGTTGAGTAAAGAGCATCGATCGCATCGCGGATCCGCGGTGCGGAATAGACCGGCCCGAGAGCATCTTTCACAAGCAGGCGATACTGGTCGGCGAGCGGTACGTTTGCCTGTGTGCTGCCAAAATTGATCTCGATGTTATCGATGCGCTGCTTGTCGTACTGGCTCTGAGCAAACGACGCGATGGAGCAGATGATGATGACGCCCACGCCAAAAAACGCCCTTATAAGACGTAGCGTGTTCGGCATGTTTTTGACGCTCAGACTCATCCGCAGCTTTTGCTAAAACCTCTTTCTAAATCGAACCTCAAAACTAAAATTGTTACGTGCCCGCGTGACATTGCTCAGCGGCCGCTGCTCATACTGAGCTACGAACGACAGTTTGTTTGACACGCGGTACTCAAACGCGAGCACCTGATTTTGGTCCTGCGACAGATTGGTCGAATACGTGACACGCAGGTTGTTGTTTATCTGGCGTCCGACCGTCAGACGAGCCGTCGGGTTTGCCCGCTGGCCGGAGATGATCGGGTCGATCTCAAAAACATTCAGGCCAAATAACTTGTCCGTCGCCTTTCGCACCGGATTATTGATGATCGAATCGGTCAATATCTCAGCCGCCGTATTGATGCCGCCCTGCGCCAGCGTCGGTATGCCGCCGCCGGTATTTGCAAGGTTGCCGGTTGTTATCAACGACACGACATCAGCTTGCGGCAAAGCCGGGCTTGACCTGACCGTCGCCGTAAGTTGCTCGGAATCTTTAAGCGGCCCCGAGAGATCGACAAAGACCTGATAACCGCCGATATCGCTCTCGGCTTGTAGATTGATGATCGGTTCAAAAGCGGTGTCGGGCGGAAACTCTAAAACTCCTCGCTGAACGACATAGCGGTCTTTGCGGAAAAAGATCGTGCCGCTATTTGCCGTAATGCGGCCGGTGATCCGCGGATCAGTCGCATCACCGGTCAGCACAAGCGAAACCGACGCCGTCAGATCGGCGACATTGTTTCTAACGACGAGAGCATCGCGGCCTTCGATAATGAGATCAAACCTTGGCGAGGCCCCCGAACCGGAGCTCGATGAGAGTGTGACATCACGGCGTCCGCTGACGATATTTGCAAGGTCGATATCTTTTGAGTAAAGACTGCGGCGGGCAAACACGCGTCCGCGTATCGTCGGTATCAGTGCGGTCGTTCCCGGCTCACGGCGCGCCGATATCTCAAGCCGTGCATCACCCGTTGTTAGAAAATCTTTTGGCAGAGGGACGGTGACATTAGTACCGTTGAGTGAAAAATTGTACGCCGTAACTGCTAACCCTTCGAGCAGGCCACCCCCGGAGGCAATAAATTTACCGCCACCGAGATAGCCTGAGGCTTCATCGATCTCAAACTGGTTTGTCGTAAAGATAACCCGTCCGTTTACGCGGTCAAATGTAAATCTGTCCGAACCGAGAAATGCCGCGACGGACGCATTAACGAGGTTTGCCGTCCCCGAAAGCCTCGCCGTCGCATTTGGCCCGACGAGCCTAATTGACGCGTCGGCAAAGCCGGAAAAGAACGTGTCTTTGGTAAACAGATTGACCAGATTCATATTTACCCGGCCATCGATCGACAGATTATTTGTTCCGTTCTCACTGAGGGCCTTGGTTCCCGCGATGGTCATGTTAGAACCACCACCCGAGAATTTGGCGTTCTCAAAATTGATCTCGGATGTGTTGAACCGGATCATTATCGGCTCGGCCGCCGACAGCGGCGTGTCCTGTATTTGTAGTGCAAGCTGCGAAAATGCTGCAGTTCCGCTCAAGCCCGCGGCCGAATAAACGCGTTTGCCCTTATCGTCGATCTGCGACAGGTTGCCGCCAAATTCGACGCGGCCCGTTCCAATACCAGTGATCGGTACGGTCTTTAGCTGCGGGATAAACGCCAGGAACGGAGCGACCGGGCTCTGGTTAAAATCAGTAGTCACGATAAACGGTAGATCGTCGTTGCCGAGATTAATGAGGGCAGATATCACCTGCGGGTTGCCGTTCAGATCGGCGGTCAGGTCGGCCGTGAGTATCTGATTGACCGTCGTGCCCTTAAAGTTCACACTACCGATCGAGCTTTCGCTGACCAGTACATTCGGCGCCGAACCGCTAAAATTGACGTTGTATGTAGATGTTGCGTTCGAATTTCCCGTCGCCTTTGCCGTAAAATCGACATCGCCCGTGATCACGGGTATCGCGTCGTTCGGCGGAGCCAAAGCCACCAGCAGCGGGAGCGGGATCGCATTACCGCCAAGGTCAAAATTAAATGCGGTCGACCCGCGGTCGTATGTTCCTTTTGCCGTCAGCCGCCCGGCCCCGATCTTCATATCGCCCTTCTGCAGATCGATCGTCGTGCCGCTAAAGACCGCTTTTACAATCAGATCGTCGAACGCCTGTCCGGCGATGACACCCTTTGCGGCATTGAGATTAACCTCGCCCTGAGCCTGGTCAGGCAGCCCACTCAAAGCGACCGTGCCCGTCGTGCTGCCGCTGAGATCGCGAATGCGTTCGGGCAGCTCGATGGGCAGCGCCGCGATCAGATTGCCGACATTGACGCCTGTCAGCGTTGCGTTTACCGTCGTAGCGTTTGGAATAAGACGCGCGATATTTACGGCAAAAACAGCACTGCCGCCGTCCGGCTGCCGGAGCTTGCCGTTCTTAAGATCGGTACCGAGTGGTGTTACAAGGATGTCGGTCGAGACGCTGCCGACATTACGTCCGCGCATCACCAGCGAATCCAGCGACGCACGCCCGTCCACATCGGGATCGGTCAGATTGCCGGTGATCTTGCCATCAAACGTCAGATTACCGGCAAATTGCACCTGCATCGAATCGAGCTGATTTTCCAGTTCGGACGATACACCGAGAACGCGGATCAGCCGGTCGATCTCATTGGCATCCGTCGAACGCAACGCTACGGTCAGATCGGAATTCTCGTCCTTAAGGTCAAATTTACCGGTCGCCGTCAGCTTGCTGCTAGTCGTATTAAGGTCGGCGAGATCTACATTAAATAGTCCGTCAACACCTGTAAGTTTCACTTGGCCATTGACCGGTATCGAACCGCCGCTCGCGTTTCCGGCGTTGGCTCTAATGTCAGCATTGACGGTGCCGCTCGCCGTGCGAAAATTTGTCCCAGCAAAAGTAATATCGACGCGACCCGTAGTCTCGCCCTCAAGCGGTATCACGCGTCTGCCCTGTAATGCGAGCAGCTTGCCGATGTCAAGATTTGCAAAATCGCCGTTAAATGTTGATCGTGTGCGGTTGTTAAACGCGATCGCGGCCGAGCCGTTTAGGCTGCCATTCATCACGGCGGCGGTCAGTTCGTTCAACGCAACGCGGTCGTTATTGACATCGACCTTGGCAGTTGCGGCTCCGAGAGCAATGCTTCCGACAGCACCACCGCCAAGGCTCATGTCGGCTGACGCCCGATATCGACCTGACGGCTCAAGGATAAACACGGGTTTCGTCAGCTTGACCCCATCCAGCGTTCCGCCTTCCTTCAAAGCATTCGATTTTGTCAGTGTCACCTTTCCGGCGTCGATGTCATTCGTCCGCCCCTCGACGCGGCCCTGACGGATAGTCAAACGGACGCCGCCGATATTTAAGCTGCCGAGTATCGCCGAGCCCGCGTCGATCTTTGCGACCCGCAGCTTGTCGGCGTAAATGACCGTCGTGCCGCCATTGTCGTTTAGCTCGACCATCGGCGCATCGAGCCCGCCGATGACAACCCCGTTTGCATCGAGACGATCGGCTCGCAGGTTTTGTGCCGTTAGTTCGGTCGAATTGGGCAGGTCGGTAAAGTTAAATCTGTCTGCCGAAACGTTCTTTAACCTGTTGCCCTTAAACTCAGCATTGTCGGAACGCAGTGCATCGACATCGACGCTCGTCCTACCGTTGCCGTTCTTAACGCGGACATTGCGGCCCGTAACACCATTTAGTTTGTAATCGGGCGTCGAAAAAGACCTCGCCGCCGCACTTGTCGACGTCAGGTTCATCCCGCCATTAGGCGTCGAAAGGCGTAGGTTTCGTGCCGTCAGATCGGCAAACTCGGTATCACCGATCGCAAACTTTTTCGCCCGCCCGTTGCCGACCTCGGCACGAAACTGTTTGTCCTTGTATTCCGCCAGAGCGTCTGACAGATACAATCCGCCGATGGTCATTGACTTGGTTTTTGCCGCCGCCGCCTGCAGTTCGCCGACCCAGCGAAAATCCGTCCCGCTGCCGCGAACGTTACCCGCCATCTTGACGAGATCGATGCGAAAATCATCAAAGGTCATCATCTCGGCGATCGCGGTGCCGTTCGCCGTGTAATTTGTATTCGTCCCCTCGACCGTCGCGGAGACATTCAGAGCCTTTAGCGAAATTCCGGCAGCACGCAAACTGGCCGCATCGGCATTGCCCTCGATATGATAATTTTCGCCTTCGCCAGTGACCTTGCCCTTAAAATTACCGACACCGACGATCGGCGTGCCGCTCATAAAGATGCTCGACGCCTGGGTCATGTCGACCGACGACTGGATGTCAAAATTGTATTTTGGAGCCGCCCAGTCGGTCAGATTTCCCGACAGAAATGATTCGCCGATCGGCGTGCGGAGTTCGAGGCTCGTCAACTCGGCACCTTTGTTGTCGGCGATCCCAACGGCCTTGATATTGACCTGCTCGACCTTATTAGTGTCGTAAACGAAATTGGAATCTGTCGATGTAAAGTCGAACCTGTAGCGCTTCGGGTCGCCCAGTACCGTCATTTCCATCGGCGAGAGCAAAAAGGCGATGTTGTTCGCATCCGCCGATATCTTTCGCGTTACGTCGCCAAAATGCACGACGCTGTCGGTGAGCGAAAATTTGACCGAGTCGTACTTAAAATTTACCGCCGAACCCGCCTGGTCCTCGACGATCTTGAGGTTTGCAAAGTTTGACCTGCCGTCCTCATCAAACTTGACCCAAACCTCGGCACCGCTGATGTCGGTCTTTTCGATGTTGATGTCACGACTCATCCTCAGCGCAAAAAGATCGACGATCGTCATCCCAAGATGAGCGTCGCGGATAAAAAAGAGCTTTTCACCCGTCTTTTTGTCGTTAAATGTTGCGTTTTTAAGTTCGAGTTCGAGCGGAGACGCCCTGACGCGGAAAACGTCGGCCTCAAAATCGATACCGATGTTAGCTAGTTTTGCTGTGAACTGGTTCTTAGTATATGTGTCGAAAACACCAGCACGAAACATTATTACCGCGATCACGACCGTGAGCAGTACGCCGAGCAAGACGACGCCCATAGCGACAAACACATTTCGCCGCCTGAAAAAACTGCTCCTGCCGGTCGGCTGGTCGCTCGCCAATTCACTTTTTTCGTTGTCGCTGCTGGCCATTATTAGGAAGTCAGATCTACGGTCTCTACGATCTCCAGATCGTACGCCTCAAGAGCGCTGATCTTTGGCGGATGATTAGTCAAAAGACTTATCTTTTTCACGCCGAGGTCCTTTAATATTTGTGCACCGATCCCGTAATCGTGGACCTTTCCGTAACCGGTCTCGATTCGGGCGGCGGCAAAATCAACCTGTCTTTCCTGCATCAACGCGTAAGTTTTGAGCTGATTTACCAGATCTAGATTATTCTCTCTCTGCCGTAAATACAGTATGATACCGCACTTAGCGTCGGATATTTTTTTGAGCGAAGCCTGCATAGCGGCGGCGGCTTCGCCAAGGCTGGCGCCAAACATTGCAAACGTGACGTTCTCAGTTTGGACGCGAACAAGCACAGGCTCGGTTGCACTCGAAACGTCACCGAGGGTCAAAGCGACGTGCGTTTCGCCATTAATAACGTTCTCAAACAAGATCGTCCGAAACGTGCCGTGAGCCGTCGGCAGGTCTGTTTCGACCACGCGGCGAACCAACGTTTCTTTTTCAATGCGATAGCGCACAAGGTCGGCAACAGACACGATCTTCAGGTCGTGCTTTTCGGCAAAAACTTCTAGCTCCGGCATTCGCGCCATCGTGCCGTCATCATTCATTATCTCGCAGATAACAGCCGCCGGCTGCAGACCGGCGATGCGGGCAATATCGACGCTCGCCTCGGTCTGGCCGACTCGCACAAGCACCCCGCCGCGTTTCGCCCTCAAAGGAAAAACGTGTCCGGGACGAGCTAGATCAGACGCTTTCGACGCCGGATCGACCGCCGTCAATATAGTTTTTGCACGATCGGCAGCTGAGATGCCGGTCGTCACGCCCACGCGAGCCTCAATCGAAGTCGTAAAAGCCGTGCCCATGCTCGAAGTGTTTTCCGTCGTCTGCGGATATAGCTGCAGCTCATCGCAACGCTCTTCCGTCAGCGGCATACAGATCAGCCCGCGGCCGTGCACCGCCATAAAATTGACGATCTCGGGCGTGACTTTTTCGGCCGCACAGACGAGGTCGCCCTCGTTCTCGCGGTCTTCGTCATCGACGATTATGATCATGCGGCCGTCGCGAATGTCGCGGGCGGCGTCTTCGATAGTGGAAAGCGGCATGGTTTATCTACTCAAAACCGGCGAACTCATGCGCCGTAACGGACATATTGGTTAGATTTTATCGAATCAGCGTGATTTAAGCGAATATTAGATCGTTCGCGTCTGGTCCACCCTGGTCCACCTGGTCCGGACCGGACCAAAGGTCGATTGCGGACGAAAACAACTCGAGACTTTAACACGCGGTTTCGACCTGTCACAATAGCTTTTTATGCCGCAAACGCATCGCTTTCTTAGGCTAGTCCTGCACATACTTTTTTTCCTTTCGGGCATCGTCACGGTGCTGATCGGGCAGGTTTTGCCTGTGTTTGCAAGGCATTTTTCTCTTAGCGATCTACAGGTCAGCTACTTTTTCCCGGCGCAATTTTCCGGGTCTATAATGGGCACGTATTTTACCAGCCGGTTTGCCCGCGGCAACAATTATCTCGCCGCATCCATAGTCGGCGGTGTCCTAATGGTTGTGGGAATCCTGCTCATGAACGTCGATCTGTTTTCAATCTGTCTCGTCGGCTTTTTGATAAACGGCATCGGCATCGGCATGACATTGCCGTCGATCAATATGCTCGTGCTCGAGATGAACCCTGAGCGTTCAGGGTCGGCTCTTAGCATCCTAAATTTTTGCTGGGGCGTGGGAGCGATCGTCTGTAAACCGTTTGTCGATATTTTCAGCACGCCCGAGAGCATCGGTGCGACGACCGTTATTCTCGCATTTCCAATATTGATCGCTTCGCTTTTGTTGCTGTTCGTAAACCGTGATTTTGAGACGATCCATCAAACGACGACCGAGGCTGACGGCGGTGAGACAACGCCGATCTGGCGGCAGCCGATCGCGTGGCTTATCGCGCTGTTCAACCTCATCCACGTTGGATTTGAAAGCGGCATCGGCGGCTGGCTGACAACATATACCGGCCGTCTCGAGGGCGAACCGCTCGTCCATTGGGTCTCTCCAACGCTGCTTTATTTTTTGTTTTTTGTGATCGGTCGCGGTGCTGCTCCGGTGCTGTTTCGCTTTCTCAACGAAAACAAAATGCTCCTGCTCGGCCTCGGGCTAATATTGATCGGGATGGTAGTCGTTCTGTCAGCCGGAACTGTTTTGGGCCTAAGCCTCGGTGCGACCATCGCCGGATTTGGCACGTCGTGGATATTCCCGACGAACGTCTCGCGGTTCTACAAAACATTCGGCCCCGCCGCCAGCCGCCGCTCGTCGCCGCTATTTATCGCGGGCACGATCGGAGCCGCTGGCTCGACATGGCTGATCGGATTTATCTCCGACCGCACGGGCAGTCTTAATTCAGGTATGTATGTGCTGATAATAAGCGTGGTATTGCTTATCGTCTTACAGATCGGCTTGGGAGCAAAAGTAAACCGACAAGCTGTGTGATCAGGCGTTTAGGTTGAGCGATTTCAGATAGTTTCTGAACTCATCTCCAAGGTCTTGCCGCTTTAGCGCAAGTTCAACTGTGGCGACGAGAAATCCGAGTTTATCGCCAGCGTCGTGGCGTGTGCCGTCGAGTTTGACGGCGTAAAAGGGACGTTTTTTTAGCAATAGCCGCATCGCGTCGGTGATTTGTATCTCGCCGCCCGAGCCGGGAGTAGTTTGTTCGATCGCCTCAAAAATATCCGGCGTAAAGATGTAACGGCCGATGATCGCCAAGTTCGACGGGGCATCGGCGTAGGCCGGTTTTTCGACCATGTCATTTATCTTATAAACGCCGGGCTCGACCTCGACCGCGTCGATGACGCCAAAACGTGAGATCGCCTCGCCGTCAACCTGCATCGTCGCTATGACCGGAGCGTTGTATTTTTCAAACACCTCGACCATCTGTTTCAATGCAGGTTTTTCGCTGTCAACAATATCGTCCGCCAGAAGAGCGGCAAATGGTTCATTACCCGCAAAATCCTTTGCCTGATAGATCGCGTGGCCGAGACCGAGAGCTTGTTTCTGTCGGGTATAACTGATCTGAGCGATGTCCGATACTGCCCGCACTTGGGCAAACATTGCGTCCTTGCCACGCTCTTTGAGCAACTGCTCAAGCTCAAATGAAATGTCAAAATGATTTTCGATCGCGCTCTTATCACGGCCAGTGATTATCAGGATCGACTCGATGCCGCTCGCAACCGCCTCTTCGACGGCGTACTGAATGAGCGGTTTATCGACCAGCGGGAGCATTTCCTTAGGACTCGATTTTGTCGCCGGCAGAAACCGGGTTCCTAAACCTGCGGCGGGGAAAACAGCTTTGCGAATTTTGTTGGGCATACTAAACTTTGCTAAATTCGTAACGTCTTTTGCAGACGACGAATTGTTGATTTTAGGTCAAATGCGGCTGATAAACAAACCATTGTTACGTCAGAAACCAGCGCGGCTCGACGTGTGATAACATTGTAGCTACATTTTTCTATGTTGGATCTAAATTTTGTTAGAGAAAATCTTGACGCCGTTCGCACGGCTCTTGCGAGCCGTAATTTCCCTGCGGACGCTCTCGATACATTTGTCGAACTCGATGCCGAGCGCCGTCGCGTCATAGTCGAGGCTGACAATATCAATCAGGCACGAAACGCAGCAAGCAAAGAGATCGGTGGGTTGATGCAATCCGGAAACCGCGATGAGGCCGAGGCGAAAAAGGCCGAGGTCGCAGGGTTGAAAGATCGACAAACTGACCTCGAAACAAAACGCGACGAGGCTGACGCTGCAATGCGTGAGCTGCTGTCAGGGCTGCCAAACCTGCCTGCGGATGACGTCCCGGTCGGTGCGGACGAATCTGCAAACCAAGAGATCCGCCGCCGGGGCCAGATTCGCGAATTTGATTTTGAGCCAAAAGACCACGTCGATCTGGGTGAAGCTCTCGGCATCATTGATTTTGAACGAGCGACAAAGATCGCCGGTTCACGCTTCGCTATCCTTAACGGAGCCGGAGCGCGTCTGAGCCGTGCGCTTATCAATTTTATGCTCGATGTCCACACGACCGAGCATGGTTACACCGAAACTCTGCCGCCGTTTCTCGTGAATCGCACCGCGCTTTTTGGTACAAACCAGTTGCCGAAATTTGAAGAAGATCTGTTTCATATCAAAGACGACCGCGGGTTTGCGCTGATCCCGACCGCTGAGGTTCCGGTGACAAATTACCACGCCGAAGAGATCCTTGACGCGGCCGATCTGCCAAAATATTACACCGCATACACACCGTGTTTTCGCAGCGAAGCGGGCAGCTACGGACGCGATACCCGTGGCCTGATACGCCAGCATCAATTTGAAAAGGTCGAATTGGTAAAGCTCACGATGCCGGAAAATTCTGAGGACGAGCACGAAAAACTGACGGCCAATGCCGAGCGTATCTTGCAGCTTTTGGGGCTGCCATACCGTACGATAGTTCTCTCGACCGGCGACATGGGCTTTGGAGCGAAAAAGACCTACGACATCGAAGTCTGGCTTCCCTCGCAAAAGACATTTCGTGAGATCTCAAGCTGTTCAAACTGCGGTGACTTTCAGGCCCGACGTATGAATCTGCGTTTTCGCCGTGCGGGCGGAGCTAAGCCTGAGTTTGTTCATACGCTCAATGGCAGCGGCCTCGCCGTAGGACGGACGTGGATCGCGATAATCGAGAATTATCAGCAAGCGGACGGCAGCATTCTCGTGCCCGAAATATTGCACAAATATATGAATGGCGTCACCAAGATCGGTTGACGAAGATAATGGATGTAATTACGATGTAATTATGAAAACCCAGATCATCCAGATCGGTAATTCACAGGGGATTCGCATCCCAAAAGTGCTGCTCGAAGAAACCCGCATCACCGGTGAGGTCGATCTCGAACTGCACCCTGACGGCATCCTTATCCGCAATACGCAAAAGGCGCGTGCGGGTTGGGACGATGCTTTCAAAAGGATGGCAGAAAATGAGGATGACGAGCTGCCGGACGGCAACGCCCCGACGGCTTTCGAGAAAAAGGAGTGGCAATGGTAAAACGATTTGAAGTTTATCTTGTCAATCTAGACGAGCATGCCTCTAAGGATGCTAAGAACACACGGCCCTGCGTCGTCGTCTCGCCAAACGAGATGAACGGCAACATCACGAATGTCATCATCGCCCCGCTCTCGACCGCCGGGCCAAAATATCCGACCCGCATCCCGGTCACGTTTCTAAACAGCGAACGCGCGATCGTCCTCGATCAGATACGCGTCGTCGATACTGTCAGGCTTGTAAAAAAGATCGGCGAGATCAGCAAAGCAGCCCAAAAAGCGACGCTCGAACGCCTACAGGAAATGTTTACTGAATAGTTTCTTTCACTGGTGTGAGGTGAAACGAAACACGCCAAGATTATTTTGCCGCCACCTTAGCCTCATTCCAAAGAGCGTCCATTTCACCGAGGCTTGCTTCCTCAAGCGTCGTTCCCTTTCGCTTTAATTCATCCTCGATAAACTTAAATCTTTCACGGAATTTGCGGTTGGTTTTCTTTAACGCCGTCTCGGGCTCGACATCCAGATGACGGGCGAGGTTCATCACAACAAACAGCAGATCGCCGATCTCTTCGGCTGCGTTGGCAGTGTCCCCGCTTTTGATCGCTGCTCGCAGCTCTGCAGTTTCTTCGTCGAGCTTCGTAAATATCTGATCTGCATTTTCCCAGTCAAAGCCCGTCTTAGCTGCCTTTTTGGTCAGCTTTAGCCCCTCAAGCAGCGCCGGAAAATGGATCGGCACTTCGTCGAGAATTGAATCTCTCTCCTTTTCAACCTTGCCCGAAGCGGCACGTTCGTCCGCCTTGAGCTTGTCCCAGTTGTCGAGAACGTCTTCAGCACGCTCAAGTTTTGTGTTGCCAAAAACGTGCGGGTGGCGCAAGATCAGCTTTTGCGTGACGCCGGCCGCGACATCATCGATATTAAAATCACCGCGCTCTTTGCCGATGGTTGCGTGAAAAACTACTTGCAGCAAAAGATCGCCGAGCTCTTCGCGCAGGTTCGTCGTGTCGCCCGTCGCGTCCGCCTCTTGGATCGCGTCAAAGGTCTCATACGCCTCTTCGAGCAGATATTGGGACAAAGACTGATAAGTTTGCTCGTGGTCCCAAGGGCATCCGCCCGGATCACGCAGCCGCTGCATCACGGCAACAAGTTCGTCAAAGGATTTGGACATAGCCTAAATTTTGAATTCTTTTTAGCCAAAATGCTACTATCGAAACAGGATAAAAAACATATGATCGGCCACGACGATAACGACGAAGAAGTTCACTATAAGGTCGCTGACAAGCGTAAATTCAACTCTGACGGCAGTTTGCGCGAGGGCGTGACCTTGGACGCGGAGCCTGTAAGAACGCCTGCACCGGCGGCTGAACCGACCGCTCAACCTCAAACCGTAGCCGAGGAAACGTTTACTGACCCGATGGACGAAGAGGCAGAAACTTCGCCCGGAGCCGATGGCGAAGACATTCCCGGAGCCGACGATCCGGCGAGTTTTGTTAATTTTCTCTCGACCCTCGCAACCAACGCCGCCGCTTCGCTCGGGGCAGTTCCGCATCCAGCGACGGGCAAACGTTCGCTCGACCTCGACACTGGCAAATACTGGCTCGATGTGCTCGCGATGATCCGCGATAAAACCAAGGGCAATCTGCATCCAAAAGAAGACCGCCTACTCGAAGGCCTGCTCGCTGACCTGCGTCTGCAGTACGTCCAACTCGTCCGTGCGACCGAGGAAAAGCTAAAGGCACAAGCAGCTCAGCAGTTCTCCAGTGCGGACATTTTAGGCAAGAAATAGAATTTGCCACAGAGATCACAGAGCAAGATTAGAATTAGACATAATCTCAGAGAAAACCGTGTTCTCTGTGGCTGATATTCCTAATGAAACTTACTTTTTTAGGCACAGGCACATCGACCGGCGTTCCTTCGATCGGCTGTGATTGTGAGACGTGCCTTTCCGATGATCCGCGTGACAAGCGTCTCCGCGTCTCCATCTTGATCGAGCATCGTGACAAAAAGATCCTCGTTGATACCTCGATCGATTTTCGTCAGCAAGCCCTCAGAGCAAAGATCAGCCATCTCGATGCAGTATTGATAACGCATTGTCATGTCGATCACGTGTTTGGGCTCGATGATATCCGGCCGCTCAATTTTCGGCACGGGGCGATGGGCGTCTATGCAAACGAGATCGCCTGGACCGACCTGCGGCGTATCTTTCAATACATTTTTAACCCGACACATTTTGGCGGCGGCCTGCCGCAGCTCGTTCCGCACACCGTCACTTCAAATGCTCCGTTCTGCATCGGCGACGATCTCGAGATCACACCGCTCGAAGTGATCCACGGTAAACTGCCGGTCATTGCATACCGGTTTAACGACTTTGCCTACGCGACAGATCTCAAGGTGATCCCGCCTGCATCGATGGACGGGCTTCGTGATCTCGACGTTTTGGTATTGGATTGTGTTCGCATCAAACCCCACTCGACACATCTCTGCCTCGAAGAAGCTCTCGCTATCATCGAGGATCTAAAGCCAAAACGAGCCTATCTCACGCACCTCAATCACGACATCCTACACGAACGAGATTCGCGGCTCTTGCCCGACAATGTACAGTTCGCTTTTGACCAATTAGTTGTCGAACAAGCCTAAAAACAACCTTAAATTGCAGTGAATTTTGTGTTGCATAGTGTTTAATTTTTGTTTAATTCTTGAGAAGATTAGACTTGCATAAATTTCGCACATTTCAGCGCTGCGATTTTAAGGCGTTACATCACCCTACGCGCTGTAAATGTTGTAAAAACAGGGTTTAGAATTTTATTTCAAAACCACTACATTTTGTGTTGACAAAGGCTTTTGACTACCATATAGTCTATAACACTGTAGGAAAAGCCTTTGATTTTTTATCCAAAGACCCGCCTACAAAAACACAAAAATCATGGTGTGAAACACGGCCCTGCTTGCCGCTTTCGTCACGCAGGGAGGTAGAATTTTCTGCCTCATTTTTCGCCCCGACCGACTCTAAAGCGTTACCTTTTTTCGAAGTTCGACGTGAGGAGAATTGACGACTCGATATGGATAATTTTTCACCACAAACAGGAACCGCCGCCGCCCGTCAAACCGATAACTCGACCCAGACAACGATGCAGGTCAAAAAGCGAAACGGTTCGCTCGAGCCGGTCGATATAAATAAGATCGTCCGAGCCATCTCGCGCTGCACCGAGACGCTGCCAAATGTCGATGTCATGCGGATCGCGACCAAGACCATCAGCGGACTGTATGACGGAGCGACAACTAGCGAGCTCGACAAGCTGTCGATCCAGACGGCGGCGAGCCTGATCTTTGAGGAACCGGAATATTCGCGTGTTGCGGCCCGGCTGCTCAATCAATATATCGAGAAAGAGGTTCGCAATCAGGAGATACATTCTTTTTCACAATCGATCGCCTTTGGCGTTAAAGAAGGATTGATCGGCGAGCGTGTTGCTCAGTTTGTAACTGAGAACAGCCGCAAGCTTAATGATGCGATCGATCAGACGCGCAACGCAAAATTTGAATTCTTTGGCCTGCGTACATTATATGACCGCTATCTTTTGAAAAACCCTGAGACGCGTGACGTGATCGAGTCGCCTCAGTTTTTCTGGATGCGTGTCGCTTGCGGTCTGGCCGAGAGCCCGCATGAGGCGATCGATCTTTACAATCTGTTTTCGTCGCTTGAGTACGTACCGTCGACCCCAACGCTCTTCAACTCGGGCACAAGGCATGAGCAATTATCGTCGTGCTTTTTGCTCGACAGCCCGCAGGATAGCCTCGATAGCATCTACAAAAAATATTCCGATGTCGCCATGCTCTCTAAGTTTTCCGGCGGCATCGGAATCGCCTATCACCGCGTCCGTTCACAGGGCTCGCTGATCCGCGGCACTAACGGCCACTCGAACGGCATTGTGCCATGGCTCAAGACGCTTGATTCGTCGGTTTCGGCGGTAAATCAGGGCGGCAAACGCAAAGGTGCCTGCTGTGTTTATCTCGAAACGTGGCATGCCGATATCGAGGATTTCCTCGAGCTTCGCGAAAACACGGGCGACGATGCCCGACGCACACACAACTTAAATCTCGCAAACTGGATACCCGACCTCTTTATGAAGAGGGTCCAAAATGACGGCGTCTGGTCACTGTTTGATCCAAAGGTCGTGCCGCATTTCCCGGATCTCTACGGTGAGGAATTTGAAACCGCATATGCCCAGGCCGAAGCCGAGGGCCTCTTTATGCGGCAGGTTCAAGCTCGCGATCTGTATGCCAAGATGATGCGTGCAATGGCTCAGACCGGCAACGGCTGGATGACGTTCAAAGATTCGAGCAACCGTAAATCGAACCAAACTGGCAGGCCCGAGAATGTTGTTCATCTTTCAAATCTCTGCACCGAGATCATAGAGGTCACGTCGGACAAAGAAACCGCCGTCTGTAATCTCGGTTCGATCAACGCCGGCCGGTATGTAAAAGACGGCCAGTTTGACTACGAAAAGCTGCACCGCAACGTGCGTCTCGCCGTCCGTCAGCTTGATAAGGTTATCGACCTCAATTACTACGCGATACCGAGCACGGCCGATTCGAATAACCGCTGGCGTAACATCGGGCTCGGGCTGATGGGTCTGCAGGACGTTTTCTTTCAGATGCGACTGGCATTCGATTCGGATGAGGCTCGCAAGATCTCGGCGAAAATACAGGAAGAGATCTATTACGCAGCCCTCGACGCCTCAAGCGATCTTGCCATTGAACGAGGTCCACATCCGGCGTTTATCGAGACCCGAGCCGCACAGGGCGATCTGCAATTTGACCTGTGGGGCGTCACGCCCGACGACATGGGCCGTTGGAACGCGATCCGCGAAAAGATCAAGGCGACGGGCCTGCGAAACAGCCTGATGATCGCCATTGCCCCGACCGCGACGATCGCGTCGATCGCCGGTTGCTACGAATGCATCGAGCCACAGGTGTCGAACCTGTTCAAACGCGAGACGCTGTCGGGCGATTTCGTTCAGATCAATAAATATCTGGTGCTCGAGCTAAAGGCCGCCGGACTTTGGACCGACGAGATCCGCAACAAGATCAAGCTCGCCGAGGGTTCGGTGCAGGATATCGAAGAACTTGACGATGAGCTAAAGCTGATCTACCGCACCGCATGGGAGATCCCAATGCGTTCGCTTATCGACATGATGGCCGACCGCGGTGCATTTATCGACCAATCGGCGTCGCTCAACCTGTTTATGGAGAGCCCGAATATCGGCAAGCTCTCGTCGATGTATATGTATGCGTGGCAAAAGGGCCTAAAGACGACGTATTACCTACGCTCGCGGCCCGCGACGCGTATCGCCCAAGTCGCCGCCGCCGATAATATTGCAACGGTTATCGATGAGCCGAAAAAGGGTTACACCGATGAGGAAGCGTTAGTGTGCTCGCTCGAAAACCCTGAAGCCTGTGAAGCCTGTCAGTAGAGGAAATTATGCTTTTAGACCCTGGATTTGATCTAACACTTCGCCCGATGAAGTACCCGGACTTTTACGAAATGTACCGGAACTCCATCAAGAATACTTGGACCGTCGAAGAGGTCGATTTTTCGACCGATGTGATGGATCTGAAAAACAAAATGACCGCGTCCGAGCGGCATATGATCAACCGTCTGGTGGCGTTTTTTGCGACCGGCGATTCAATCGTGTCGAACAATCTTGTGCTAAATCTGTATAAGCACATCAATTCGCCCGAGGCCCGTATGTATCTCTCGCGGCAGTTGTATGAAGAGGCAGTCCACGTACAGTTTTACCTGACGCTGCTCGACACCTATATCCCCGACCACTTTGAGCGCGAACAGGCATTTGCGGCGGTTGACAACATCCCGTCGATTCACAAGAAAGCAGAGTTTTGTTTCAAATGGATCGATTCGATCAACGATCTTGACAGCCTAAAAGGCCCGGGCGACCGCAAGATGTTTTTGCTCAATCTGATATGTTTTGCAACGTGTATCGAAGGGTTGTTTTTCTTCGCCGCGTTTGCATATGTCTATTTTCTGCGGTCAAAAGGTTTGCTGCACGGGCTTGCGGCTGGCACGAATTGGGTGTTTCGTGACGAATCGGCTCACATGAAATTTGCCCTCGAGGTCGTCAACACGGTCAGAAAAGAAGAGCCCCTGTTGTTTGACGCGGAACTCGAACGCAGCGTGGCGGCAATGATCGACGAAGCAGTCGATTGCGAGATGCAGTTTGCCCAGGACATTTTGAGCGGCGGTATTTCGGGATTGTCTGTGGGTGATATGCGGCAGTATCTTGAGTACATCGCCGATCAGCGGCTGGCGATGCTCGGGATGCAGAAAGTGTACGGAGCAAAAAATCCCTTCTCGTTTATGGATCTGCAGGACGTACAGGAACTCGCTAACTTTTTCGAACGCCGCGTCTCGGCATATCAGGTCGCTGTGGCCGGCGAGGTCAGTTTTAGCGAGTCGTTCTAGAAAAATTGCAGATCAAATTGAAAAAGGGCGGCCATCGTGCCGCCCTTTTTTGTTAGATCGACAGTTCCACGTCGCCTTCGAGAACCTTAACCTCGAGGTGCGGACGCTCGCCGGGTTTCCAGAGCTTGGAAGTAAGCGAGACGCGGTAGCGTAGCGGCCCGCCATCCGGTCGCTCACTGCGGGTTATGGGTCGCGGGATACAGACGAACTCAGTGCGCATCTCATTGCTTGAGAGGCTGACCTTCGCGTAACCGTGACCGCCAAGATCAATGAACTCGAGGTGCGGCGCGAGCTGCGGGTTCGATAGCTCTTTCGCTCGTTTTAGATTAAAGCTCTTTGCATATTCGATGGCAGAGCGAACACCATGCCGCAGCAGCATATTATAGGTCCACGCGGGTTTAGCTCCATTAGGCCGGTCGGCTAGAAACAAGGCTCGCAAAGGGTGATCCTTGCGCAGACCGTGCTCTAAGGCTTCCATTCCGCCTGGGCTTATCAGCGAACCACCCACGAAGCTCAATCCCACAGGCTCGAATTTGCGGGGCGGAAGATTTGCTGCGGCATATCCCGCCCAAAAGGCGTGACGGTCGCCCGAGACTATCGCAAATCCCGTGATCTTAGCATCTCGCACGAGGTCGTAGATCTCCGTTCGTTCTGCATAGGCGGCTCCCCAGTCGTCGGTCCTGCCTATGCCGTAAGTGTCGGCGGGCCACGGATTCTTCACCATCCCGGCGGGCAGATTTTGCATGTCGACGCGATTGTCGAGAGCTCCGAGCGAATTCCCCCAGATCTTCCACGTCGCTTTCGACTTGCGAAGCTCTGTCTTAAACCAAGCCTTTTGCTCGACGCCGAGTATCGTCCGCGGCTGTTTGTTCTTGCTCGGGTTCGGGATCTTCACATCCCGGAATTGAAGTTCGGCGGGCGGCTTTCCGTTGTCATGAGCCTTACCCGCGTCGAGAGCGATCATCGCTTCTTCCGAAAAGTAGCCTCGAAACGCCGGATCGAAGATCTTTCCAACGTCTTCGACGTTGCTAGGATCTTCGCCCGCGAAACTCCGCTGGTCGGTAACAAACAGGTCGAGATGCTTGCCGTAACGCAGTGAACGATAGGCGATCAGGCTACGGATAGCGGCCAGATTGTTCGGCTCGGCGCCGAGCCCATTTTCATCCCACTCTTCGATCTTAACGTTCTCGACCGCAACCTTCCCAAATTCAGTAAGCGAGCCGCTCGGCGGCGTGACGCGTGCGGGGATATATTCGAACCAGGCCTGATTGGCGGCGACCTTAACGGCTTGGCCAGGCTGGGGCGGGCCGCCCTGCTGCAGGATGCTCTGCCGGCCCTGCCACGAAAATTCGTGATTGTCCCACATGCAGACGAACGGCCAACGAGCGCGGGCATCCTGCAGGTCTGGGTCGGCGAGATAGCCCTTCCACACGGCGCGATATCCGTCGACGGTTTTCGGCCAATAGAGATTGCCGGTCTTTCCTGCGTCGGGTATACGGCAAACTTCGTAGATCGTCCGATCGTAGCGTTTTTTGCCCTCTTCGGGATACTGAACGACCTCGTAGATGAAATCGCCTAGGTGAAGCACGAAACCGAGTTGGTCCTCGGGCCTCGCGCGTTCGTCTTCGAAGATCATTCGTCGATAACCGTTGAGCTTTCCTTCGTTAACGCTCTGGCAGCTGACGAAGGTGAAGTTCACCGGCGAGGCGTCTTTGTCGGCTGGTGCGGTTATGGTACGACCGACGCGGCTGCCAAAACCGTGTTCATCGGTAAATCGATACCAGTAAATCGTTCGCGGTTTCAAACCGGCGGCAAGCACGCGGCAGGTCCAATCGGTGTTGGCAGAGACCATAGCCTCTTGTTTTCCGATAACGCGGCGAAATGCCTCATCCTCGGCGATCTCGACTACGAGCTTTGCGGCCGGTTTGTCGCCAGGTGGTCGCCGCGTCCATAGAATTACGCTTTTGGGATCAGGATCACCGGAAGCTACGCCGTGCGGAAAAAGATCACGCCGTTCCTGCCAACCCGTAGATGACGCGCTCGCGACACCTCGGCCCCACGCCAAAACTGCACCGCACGCCGCGGCACGTTTAATAAACTCTCTTCTGCTCGTCATATTTGGCTTAATACGTTAACGGCGAGATGAAGTTTCCAGACGGCGTTATTGATATGTTCGGCCGTTGTGCTGCAGCCAACCGCTCTCCAGACGAGACCGTGGGTCTCGGTGGGTTCTGTGGATCAGGCCGCCTTGTTCGTTCCAGACGTATTCGCCCGAAAAACCAACGGTATCCCCGGTTTTGAGATCGTCAATTCGCGGTGCGAGCGCGACGTTGTGGCTGATAAGCACTGTCTGGCCCGACGCAAGTTTTAGTATAAATCGCTGATGCGGCGAGCCGGATCGGTCGTCGTCGAGTGTTCGCAAAACCGTGCCTTCGCCGGTGACTTGGACGTCGGTCGCGTGGGTATTGAAAGCGCGTTCGACATCGCCGCCGCCCGATTGCGATAGCTGGCCGCAACCCGCGAGCATCGCAACGAGCATCATGATCTGTAGTCGAAATAACAATTTCACCATCACATTTTACACAATAATTTGCGCAAGATAATTTACCGCGAAATACGCTAAAAGACACGAAAAGAACATTAAGTTCTTATTCGCGTTCTTTCGCGTATTTCGCAGGCAGATCTTCTTATGAATGGACAAATCACAGATTTTATCAAGCATCACTACTGCCATTTCAACGCCGTGGCCCTCGTTGACGCGTCTGAAGGTTACGTCAAACACCTCGAATCCGGCGACGCCACGGCACTCTACATCCCTGACTCGCGCCTCGTCATGCTCGGTATGCAATAGGTTTAAGGTGCCCAACCCCATTCTCCTTGATGGATCTGCAGGACGTACGGGAACTTGCCAATTTCTTTGAGCGTTGGGTTTCAGCGTGTCAGGCCGCGATGGCAGGGGATGTGAGCGTTAACGAGGCTTTCTAGGTCGATCGCTTCTCTGCCAGTAAGAAAACGCGGACAGGAAATGCACCTGTCCGCGTTTTTTTTAATTCCAACCCGTCGGGCTCTGCAACGATAAATTGCCACCTGGATCATTTCCGGCGCCTTTTACGTCACCGCAGCGTTGATTTCGGCCGGGGTTACGCGCTATCCTCCGGCGGCGTGAATAGGGCTTTGTCTTCCCCGATCTCCTCGGCTATCAGCGCATTGAGTTTCTCGTTCATGGCCGACAGCAATGTTTCGTCGTACTTGGGATGGGTCGGATTGGCCAGGTTATCCATCTCCTCGGGATCCGACTGCAGGTCGTATAGGGCGGCATCGTTGTCTGCCAGAAGCTGCTGGATCGACGCCGGCACGTTGTAGTTACCCATTCCGAAGTAGCGGACCAACTTGTAACGGCCATCAAAGATGCCGCGAAACATCTCGCGCTTTTCAAGATTCGGCACACCAATTTCGTTGACGAGTTCTTTGAACTCCTCCATGCCGCGATGAAACTCCTGTCCGGCAGCGGCGGCGGCGGCGTCGAACACCTTGGTCACGTTGCGGGTAAACCATTCCGCGTCGACCGTGGCGATCATATCATAGGTCATCAGGCTCCCCTTGCCGGGTTGGGCACTGCTGCCACGGGGCCCGACAGAAGCGGGATCGGCCACCACGCCCGAGAGGTCATGGCCTTTCAGGAGGGGGTAGCGTTTCTGCCGCTCGGCGTCCGGCAGGCCGGCATACGCCAGAATCGTGGGCACCAGATCGAGATGCGATCCCACCGCATCCGTCCGGTTTGCGCCGGGGTGGCGTGGATCGGCGATAACCAGCGGTACGTTGACGGATTCCTGAAACGCCACGCTGCCCTTTTGGCGCAGGTGATGCGCAGCTCCTTGCTCGCCGTGATCGGCAGTGAAAATGACGATCGTGTTTTCCGCCTGACCGCTTGCTTCCAGCGCATCCAACACCGCTCCGATGTGCCGGTCAACGTCGAGATGGCAGTTGAGGTAGTAGTTGACATGGTTGTGCCACATGTCCCGGCGATCCATCGGTATCCGGCCATAGTACATGTCGCACAGTTGCTTGTAATTGCGGACTGCCTGCGGCTGCCCCTCCAGGTCATCGTAGAAGGAGGCCGGCAAGGTCGTCTGCCATTTCTGGTGGTAAAGCGGCGTATCGGGAGCATCAAAGATCGGGAACATGCCCTTGACCTGGACCATCTCTTCCGCATCGGTGTCGAAATACATCACATCGTGAGGATTGACAAAGTTCACGGTCATGAACCAAGGTTCGGCGGCGACTTCGGGAGCGCGCTTCGCCAGCCAGTTGACGGCCTCTTCCGCGATCTTCCCATCCTTTAGAGCCCCATCCATCGGGCCGCCTATCACGTCGCCCCAATCTTGGTACTCCGAGAAGCCATAGCGTTCCATCGCTTCACGGGAACCATTTTCCGGAAACTCTGAGAGGTGCCACTTGCCTTTATAGACGGTGTGGTAGCCCAGATCGCGCAGCATATGGCCGATGGTAGGCAAGGCTTCCGGATCGGCCCTCATATCGTCGATCCAGGCGAAGTTGGTATTGTCGAACATTCGGGTGTGCGACGTATGCCGGCCCGTCAGCATCACCGAGCGGGACGGCGTGCATACGGTGGTGGTGCAATGGTGATGGTTGAACGTGACCCCGCGGGCGCGAATCCGGTCCCGGTTGGGTAAGGCGAATTCCGCCGGCATGGGCTGATGGGCATATTCCTGATCGGTCACGATCATCAGGATATTAGGTTTATTGGTAATTGGTTTGGATTCTTCACTCATAATAATCTCCTTGTTTATTAGCTACTATTCTCTTTAGCTATGTCTTTTCTGCGGTTGCGGAGAACCCATGATCTCGTCGGCAAAATGCCCTTCTCGCAGCAACGTCGCTATAGCCCTCATTTTTGGATCGACGTGCGTAAAAAAATGCTTATATCCTCCGCAGAGATAATTCAGTCCCACCTCTCCATCAGGCGTCTTGATGAAGCGGTTTTTCGGACATTCACCAAAACAGGCGAAAAGGACCGGACATTCCCGGCAATACTGTGGAAGCTTCGTAAACTTGTCGCTCCCAAACTGGCGCTGCTTATCGGAATCGACCAATACGCTCATCGGCGTCCTCAGGATATTGCCGAGCAGGTTTTCCGGATTGACGAAATGGTCGCAGGAATAAAGGTCGCCGTTGCGCTCCAGAGCCAGCGCGTTGCCGCATTCCGGCGAGAAAATGCAGTTCGAAGGCACGCCGAGCCAATTTGCCAGGGAAAAATCAAAGTTCAGGACGAACATCGTTCCCACGTCCCGGCTTACCCACTCATCAAAGATCGCCGAAAGGAACTTCCCGTACTGCAGAGCGCCGACCGAGCTTTCTGTAACGCCGGTCTTCGAGTTCTGGTCACGCACGACGATGGGTATGAACTGCAAATAGTTTGCCTTAACCTCATCTCGAAAAAATCGGTAGACCTCCAGCGGGTGGTCACCATTTGCTGCATTCACGGTGGCCAGAATGTTGAAATCAACCTGGTATTGCTGCAAAAGACGCGCGGCCTTTAGCACTTTGTCATATGTGCCTTCGCCCTTGCGGTCCAGGCGAAATGCGTCGTGCATCTCCCTTGGTCCGTCCAGGCTCAAGCCGACAAGAAAGCCGTTGTCCTTCAGGAACCGACACCATTCCTCGTCCAGCAGCAGGCCATTGGTCTGGAGGGTTCGCTCGACCTGCACTCCGGGCGGTGCGAGCCTCTTTTCGAGAGCCACGGCCCGGCGAAAGAAATCTAGGCCCATCAGCGTCGGCTCTCCACCCTGCCAGGCGAGGGTGACCATGGGCCCGGGCTGGCATTCGAAGGTCTGACGGATGTGTGCCTCAAGCACTTCGTCGCTCATCGTCCCCATTGACCCGCGGGGATAAAGCGCACCCTTTTCCAAATAGAAGCAATACCCGCAATCTATGTTACAGGCCGCCCCCGTGGGCTTGGACATAACGTGGAAAGGCAGGGATGTTCGTTGATGGCCCGTTGGTGCCTTTTTACCGTTTCTTTGAATTTTCTGCATCTTATTGCCTCATCGCTACAATGTCATCGAAACTCCACGCCTGGTCGAAATACGGATCGGTCGGGCAGTAACGGAGGACATCGAAGCATCAAGTTATGGCCGCAACCTCTGTGCTCCGTTTTCTTAGTGGAAGAATACGCCTTGAGCGCCGGAACCGTAACTGTCATTTCTGACAGGTTCTTCGGAATCCTGCTCAACCGAACGGAGCGTAACCTCTTCGGGAATAACAGCGTGAAGACGCGCTGAGGTCCGCACCCTCGAGGACCAGACCGTGAGTTCTGATAACGCTAATGACCGTTGAGTGTAACCCTCAGCTTAAGCATCGCGTCTCCTTCTATCGTGAACCCTAGCCCAGCACTTCCCGGTCGGGTAATATAGATGGTATGAACGGACAGATCACTGATTTTATCAAGCACCACTATCGCCACTTTAATTCCGCCGCGTTGATCGACGCCGCAGAAGGTTACAAGCAGCATCTCGACGGCGGCGGCAAGATGATGATCACGCTCGCCGGGGCGATGTCCACAGCGGAACTCGGATTGTCTCTCGCCGAAATGATCCGTCAGGACAAGGTGCAGATCATTTCCTGCACGGGCGCAAATCTCGAAGAGGATCTCTTTAACCTGGTCGCTCACGATTATTACGAACGCGTGCCGCATTACCGCGACCTGACGCCAGCAGATGAGCAGGACCTGCTTGACCGCCACATGAATCGCGTCACCGACACCTGCATCCCCGAGCACGAAGCGATGCGTCGGCTAGAAAAAGCAATGGTCGATGTCTGGACCAAAGCTGACACCGAGGGCAAGCAGTATTTTCCGCACGAATTTATGTATCAGGTCCTGAGTAACGGCTCATTGCAAGAGTATTACCAGATCGACCTCAAAGATTCGTGGATGTACGCGGCGATGGAAAAAAATCTGCCTATGGTCGTCCCCGGTTGGGAAGATTCGACGATGGGCAATATGTTTGCCGGCCACGTCATCACCGGCGATATCAAAAACGTTCATACGGTCCGCACTGGCATCGAGTACATGACGATGCTCGCCGAGTGGTACACCGCGAATGCAACAGACGATTCGACCATCGGATTTTTCCAGATCGGCGGCGGCATCGCGGGCGATTTCCCGATCTGTGTCGTTCCGATGCTCCACCAGGATCTCCAGCGCGATGGTGTTCCCGTCTGGGGCTATTTCTGTCAGATATCCGATTCGACAACGAGCTACGGCTCATATTCCGGTGCCGTCCCAAACGAAAAAATAACCTGGGGCAAACTGGAAGCAACAACGCCAAAATTCATCGTCGAATCCGACGCCTCGATCGTCGCTCCGCTGATGTTTGCGTATATCCTCGGCTGGTAAATGGAACATTTTGACGTCTTAATTATCGGTGCGGGATTGTCTGGGATCGGTGCGGGAGCACATCTGCGGACGGAATGTCCGGACAAGACGTTTGCAATTTTAGAGGGGCGTGAGCGTAGCGGCGGGACTTGGGACCTGTTTCGTTATCCGGGGATTCGTTCGGACTCGGATATGTTCACGCTCGGCTACAGCTTTCGGCCTTGGAAAGAACAGAAAGCGATCGCCGATGGCCCTTCGATCCTCAATTACATCCGCGAAACCGCCCGGGAATATGGCCTCGAAAAAGAGATCCGCTATGGCCATAAGGTAAAACGGGCGGAATGGTCGTCGGAAACTTCGCAATGGACTGTCGAGGTAGAAGCAAACGAAGATTTCCCGCAAAGCCGCGAAGACGCAGAGCCCGCAGTTAGGATTTTTTCCTGCAAATTCATATACCTCTGCACCGGCTACTATGAGTACGAGAGCGGTTTCACGCCTGACTGGCCGGGCTTTGGTGATTACAGGGGGACGGTGGTCCATCCGCAATTTTGGCCTGAAAACCTCGACTACACGGATAAAAATGTACTCGTCATTGGCAGCGGAGCGACCGCTGTTACGCTGGTTCCGGCAATGACGGACAAGGCCGCTCATGTGACGATGCTCCAGCGTTCGCCGTCGTATATCGTTTCGCAAGCAGCTCAGGACAAGATCGCAAATTTCTTTCGGGGCGTGCTTCCCTCAAAGGCTGCGTACGCAATATCACGTTGGAAAAACATCATCCGCCAGGCTCTGTTTTACGAGGCGTCAAAAAGATACCCAGATTTTATGCGGCGATTGATCGCCAAGGGTGTCCGCAAAGAGCTTGGGAATCAGGATCTCGAACATCATTTCGATCCGAAATATAACCCTTGGGACCAACGCGTGTGCGTCGTGCCGGACGCCGATCTGTTCGAATCGATGAAAGCCGGCAAGGCATCAGTCGTGACGGGCAATATCGAGACGTTTACCGAGAGCGGCGTGCGGCTGGCAAATGGGGAAATAATAGAAGCCGATATTGTCGTTACGGCAACCGGCCTAAATCTCAAGATCATGTCGGGACTTGAACTCGTCGTTGACGGAGTACCGGTCGATCTGTCAACAAAGATGGCGTACAAGGGCATGATGTATAACGACGTGCCAAATCTCGCACAGGCGTTTGGCTATACCAATGCTTCGTGGACGCTCAAGTGCGATCTTACGTCCAAATATGTCTGTCGCCTGCTAAAGCACATGAACAAACACGGCTTTTCCGTCTGTGTCGCTCGCGACAACGACCCGTCCGTGACACGCACGCCGGTGCTTGATTTCAACTCGACCTATATTGTTAAGGTCCTCGACGAGTTGCCCAGTCAGGGTTCCAAACACCCGTGGCGGCTGCACCAAAATTATTTCAAAGACCTCTCGATGCTGCGATATGCCCGTCTGGATGATGGCGTGATGGAATTTCGCGTCGCGGCCGCGGCTGATAATTCACCAACATAGCCCAAAGTTGTATCATTGACCGTAATGTCTCAGAAAAAGATCATCGTAACCGGCGGCGCCGGATTTATCGGCAGTGCGATCGTGTGGCGGCTCAATGAGTTGGGCTATGACGACATAATTATCGTTGACCGGCGTGATGATCCGGCCAAGGAAAAGAATCTGGCGCCGCTGAAATTCGCTGAGTTTGTTGATGCGGATGAGTTTATCGGACGGCTCGGCGACTTCAAACATACTGACGCGATCATCCACATGGGAGCGGACTCATCAACTACGGCTACTGACCGCGAGTGGATGAGGCGGAATAATTATCAGTACACGCTCGACCTCGCGGAGTTTGCCGTCGCAAATGACATCAGATTTATCTACGCATCGTCAGCGGCAACGTACGGCGACGGCTCCGCCGGAATGGCCGACGGGACGGACGATCTCGATAATCTAAAACCGCTCAATCTATACGGTGAGTCAAAGCATCTTTTCGACCAATATGCCGCAACGCACGGTATGTTCGATCACATCGTCGGGCTCAAATATTTCAACGTCTTTGGCCCGAACGAGAACCACAAGGGCGACATGCGTTCTCTCGTAAATAAGGCGTACGACCAGATCCAAGAGACGGGGAAGCTACAGCTTTTCAAAAGCGCTCATCCCGATTACGCTGACGGCGAATTTGGCCGCGATTTTGTCTATGTAAAAGATGCGGTCGATATGACGCTGCATTTTCTCAATAACGATATTGGCGGTTTGTTCAATGTTGGCTCGGGCAGGGCTAATTCGTGGAACGCTCTTGCCGATGCGATCTTTAAGGCTTTGGATCGCGCAACCAATGTTGAATACATAGAAATGCCAAGGGTTCTCCGCGACAAATATCAGTACCACACACAGGGCGACATTACGCGTATCAGACAGTCCGGGTACGCGGCTGATATCACGCCGCTCGACACGGCGGTTGCCGATTACATCCAAAATTATCTCGCGAAAGGTAAATATCTCGGTGATATCTGAACACGACCCCAACTGGCGCGGGCTGGTGCTCGTTTGGGATGAGCAGGCCATCTTTCTTGGCCACGCAGCCGACGCGAGTCTGCACGAATCACCCGCGATCAAGGTCTGCGTCGCTCTCGACGGCAATTTTAGCTTGCGGACAGGTGATGCCGATGAGTGGATCGACTATGATTCGGCGATCATCGCTCCCGGCCAGCCGCACGCTATCGACGGGCGGCAGAATCGGATCGTGATGTTCCTGCTTGCACCCGAGACGCCGCTTGCCCAGCCGCTGGCACCGATATTTTCGCAGAACGGCATTACAAAAATTCACTCAGGCGCGGTCGAAAAGATCCGTACGATCTTTGCAAGCTTTGACCAAACGAGGGCGGGCGATGAGCCTAATGTGTGTCACCAAATGGTTGGCGCCATTGGTAGCGGCGACAGTCTGCCGATCGACAGCCGCGTTGCTCAGAGCATCGAGTGGATCAGGTCAAGCCGTGAAGAGGGCATTTCGGTACAGGAGATCGCTTCGGGTGTCGAGCTTTCCGAAAGCCGCTTTTCGCACCTTTTTACCGAAAATGTTCGGATTCCTGTTCGCCGTTACTTGCTCTGGCTGCGTCTGCGTGACGCGATGCATCTATTGGCCCAAGGGCGTTCGTTGACCGAGACTGCCCACGAGGCCGGGTTTTCTGATTCCGCGCATCTTGCCCGCACATTCCGCTCTCTACTCGGCATCGCCCCGTCCGCGCTGACCAAAGAAAGTACGATCAAATCTTTTCTGCGATAGCAGGAGCGTTCAAGCATTTCCCGGGCCTAGTATTTATGCTTTGTTCTAATGGACAAAGATAATCTGATCTATCCTGAGCCGGTCGTCATCGGCGCTGACGAAACTGAGAGCTGGGAAAACTGGGGGTTTCGCGACACGAGTTTTGCGATCAACAATCGTGATACGGTTGAGATCACCGGCACACGCTATGAACTAAGCGGTAAAGAATTACCGCGTCTATTGCCGTGGATTCGCGAAACGCTAGCCATCGACCTCGATGCAAAAGATCAACACACGAACGCCTATCCAACCGAGATTCCGGCTCCGGTCGAGTCCCCAAAATTCGTCGATGCCATCCATCAATTTCTCGGCGAAAAACAGATCGACACCGACGGCGAAAATCGTCTGCGTCACGGCCATGGCCACACGCAAGAGGAAATGTTCGCGATCAAGCATAAAAAGCTCGGCCGCATCCCGGATATGGTCGTCTATCCCGAAAGTGAGGAGCAAGTCGCTTCGCTCATCGCGGCGGCAAAAGAGCATGACGCCGTCCTGTTACCATTTGGCGGCGGGACAAATGTCACCGATGCCCTCCGCTGCCGCAACGACGAAAAACGCGTCATCGTCTCGGTCGATATGCGGCGAATGAACCGCATCAAGTGGATCGACAAAGAAAATATGATGGCCTGTATCGAAGCCGGTGCCGTGGGCCGTCACATCATGTCTGAGCTTGCAAAATTTGGCGTCTCGATGGGTCATGAGCCTGACAGTGTTGAGTTTTCGACGCTCGGTGGTTGGATCGCGACCAACGCGAGCGGCATGAAAAAGAACAAGTACGGCAATATCGAGGACATCGTCGTCGATATCACCGTCGCGACGGCTGACGGCAAACTCGAGCGCAGCTCCGCCGCCCCACGCGAATCGGTCGGGCCAGACCTTCGGCGTCTGATCTTTGGTTCGGAGGGCACGCTCGGCATCGTCACTTCGGCAATCGTCAAGCTCTTTCCGCAGCCAGAAGCTCAGGAATATGGTTCCGTTCTTTTCCCGAGTTATGAGGATGGCTACGCGTTCATGCACGAGCTTGCCCACACATCGACACCGCCGGCGAGTGTCCGGCTGGTCGATAATCTGCAGTTTCAATTTGGCCAAGCTCTAAAGCCCGCGTCAAATAGCGCTGCGGCAGACATGATGAGCAAGGCTCAAAAGTTTTTCGTTACTAAAATAAAGGGCTTTGAACCATACAAAATGGTCGCTCTCACGCTTGTTTTCGAGGGAACGAAAAAAGAGGTCGAGCGTCAGCAGCAGGATGTGTATCGCATTGCCGCCAAACACGGCGGTATGAAAGCCGGGGCCGAAAATGGCCGCCGCGGCTATCAGCTCACCTACAGCATCGCCTATATCCGCGATTTTTTGATGAACTATTACATCATCGCTGAGTCGTTCGAAACGTCTTGCTCTTGGAGCGATGCGTTAAAGATCTGCGACAACGTCAAAAAAGTTTTGCGTGATGAATACACAAAACGCGGCCTGCCGGGAAAGCCTTTTGTCACCTCAAGGATCACCCAGGTCTATCGCACAGGTGTCGCGATCTATTTTTACTTTGGCTTTTATTACAAAGGCGTCGAAAATCCGTCCGAGGTCTATCTCGAGCTTGAAAACATCGCTCGCGAAGAGATCCTCCGCTGCGGCGGTTCGATCTCGCATCACCACGGAATCGGCAAGATTCGCGAATCATATTTGCCCGACATAATGTCCGAAACTGCGCTGAAATGGAAGCAAGAGATCAAGCACGGTCTCGACCCGCAGAACGTTTTTGGAGCCGGTAATCAAAATCTGAGGTAAAGAAAATGATGAGGGCGGAAAAGCTGATCCAGATAATCAAGACCGCAAAGCTCACAGGCGGTGTCGACGATCCGCCGTCCTGGCAGATCGAAAAGACGCGGTTTCAGTCAACACTGTGCCGCTTGCTATTGCTACCGGTCGGCGGTTTGCTAGTAGTTTTGATGAAATATTTTCGCGGCTACCGCATCAACGACATGGCGGCGATCCGCGCGCAGTTCAAAGAGATCTGGCAGGAAAAGGAACGCGGAGGCTATCCGCTCGTCATCTGCTCAAACCATCTGACGTTTATCGACTCGGCGCTGATCATCTGGGCTTTGGCGTCAAATTTTTGGTATCTGTTAAATTACAAGGCGTTCACATGGAATGTCCCGGCGGGTGATTTTTTTAAGAAAAAGATGCATTATCACGCGGTGCTATACCTCACAAAATGCATTTTTATCGACCGCAAAGGCTCGCCCGCACATAAAAATTCCGTGCTAAATCTTTGCCGCTACCTGCTCGCCAAGGGCAATATCGTGCTCATTTTTCCAGAGGGACAACGGAGCCGCGACGGCCGTTTTGACAGCGGGCGTTTGAGATTTGGCACGGGCAAAATATTGACCTCGCTCGAAAATGCGAGAGTGCTTTGTGTATATCTGCGGAGCCCTTCGCAGACCGGTTTTTCAAATTATCCGCCAAAGGGCTCGCATTTTGACCTGCGGATGAAAGTGATCCAGCCGAGCGTTGACGGCACGTCCAAAAAACTGGCAAGCATCACGGCCGTCAAAGAGATCGGTGCCGTCATCGAGCAAATGGAGACGGAGTTTTTTGCTGCCCACGGTACGACGGACACACTAAAATCAGAATAATGAATCTGCTCGCAATCGCATTACTAATCTCCTGTCTGCCCTCGGCTATCATCGATTTTGCCCTACCAAAATGGAAGGCGGACAAAAACGTGCGGATTGCGGACGCATATAAATGGACTTATCAAGCGACCCGCGGCGGCGAACACGCCGTTCCCGACACAGAATCGGCCCGCAAATGGCTTGATAACGAATGGAGCAGCATGGGGACTGCGGCCAAAGACATCGCAGTCTGGGAGCCTCTGTGTCGCGGCGGCGAGATCGGGAGATTGAACCTGCGGCCGTTCAAAATTCGTGGCGGTGAGCCCGATGATCTGCTCGACGCATTTCTCGCCAGCAGTCGCGAATACCGCTCTGACGGTGCAAACTTTATTGCGGCTTGGAGCGAACTCGGCAAGCGTCTAAAAAAGAAAACCTACGGCACCTTGAACTACAAAGACTGGTCAAAACTCGATGCCGAGATGAAAGCCAAAAATTATCCGGCCATGCATCACAGCGAGAAATACAACAAAGCGGAGCAACCGGCTTACCGCATCCTGACTGCCACCGAGTACAAGAAATTGCTCGCGACCCTCAAATAATGCGTCCATACGTCCGTTTGCCTATTGCACGGCGCTCAAATACCATTTTAGGTAACGATGAAAATATTTCACGGGACTGAAAATGCCAATATTTCAAAACCGACGGTGCTGACGCTCGGCGTTTTTGACGGGCTGCATCTTGGGCATCAACGCATCATGCAAACCGTCGTTGATCGGGCAAAACTGGCCGGAGCCGTGCCGACGGCGATCACATTTGACCCGCATCCCCGAGCCGTTTTACATCCTGCCTCGGCCCCGCCGTTGTTGCAGACGCTCGATCAGCGGCTAGCAAATTTCGAAGTTCTCGGCATCCAGCAAGCGATCGTAATCCCATTTACACTCGATTTTGCCGCCAGTGAGGCCGAGGCATTTCTCGAAAATATTGTCCGCGACCGGCTCCATGCCAAAGAGGTTTATCTTGGCAAAGGCTTTGCGTTTGGCAAAGATCGCGGCGGCAATATCGAGATGCTGCGTGAGGTGAGCGGCAGACTTGGTTTCGTCGCGGACGAGGTTGATGAAGTGCAGCTTCGCGGGCGCCGTGTCAGCTCGTCAAAGATCCGCGAGCTGCTTGCCGAGGGTAGCGTAAATCTCGCTCGCCGTATGCTTGGCCGCCCGTACGGCGTCGAGGGCGTCATTATCCGCGGCAACCGACGCGGCCACACAATCGGTTTCCCGACCGCAAATCTCAAACCACACAACCGCGTCATCCCGCGTTACGGCGTCTATGCGACTGCGACACTCATCGACGGCACCTGGCGAAAAAGCATTACCAACATCGGCGTCCGTCCGACATTTGAAAACGATGCCGAGCCCTCGATCGAAAGTTTTATCTTCGATTTCGACGGCGACCTGTATGGTGACGTGCTTCGCGTCAGGTTTTTGCACCGCATCCGCGACGAGCGAAAGTTTAACGGCATCGACGAGCTTAAGGCTCAGATCGAACGCGACAGTGCTCGTGCAAGGAACTATTTCCGCCATCAGGGCGTAAAGAACATGCTGGCAATACTATGAAGATAACAGAATTGAGACCGATGCTTTGGACCGAAGACCTACATAAAACCGTCGCGTTTTATACGGAAACGCTTGGGTTTACACCGGATGTGGTCAAACACGATTGGGGCTGGGCATCGCTCTCGCTCGATGATGTGTCGCTGATGTTCACCGTGCCGTTAAAATTTGATTCGCCCACAGAGCATCCGGCTCCTGAAAAGATCAGTTTTTCCGGTTCGCTATATTTCACCACCGAAGATGTCGATGCGATGTGGGAAAAATTAGAGGACATAACGACGATCTGTTACGGCATCGAAAACTTTGACCACGGGATGCGTGAATTTGCGATTTACGACAACAATGGCTACATGCTGCAGTTTGGCCAGGAAATATCAGAATAATGAACGATATCGCGGTAAAAGAAAGAGTCGATACGGTTGCTGCAAGCGGAGTTTTGCAGCCGACAAATGGCTTGGAGATCGCAAAACGCACTTCGAACGAAGACCTGATCGCAGAGGAGCGTGAGCTACAACAGGCCGAGGAGTCGGTCGAGAGCGGTTATTTTGGCATTCGCGGTTATCTTCGTTTGTTTCGAATATCCCGCGTTATCTCGATGCTATCGCTGTATCTATATCTCGACCAATACGACATTCATCACAAACAGCATCTAAAACGACTTGCGGTCAGGCTTGAACGGGCTCGCGAACTGACGCGGGCGGCGTTTTACGGTGAAAAACTTTACGGCGTAAAGCAATGGTTTTTTCATATCATTATGCTCGGATTGCGGCGGTTTTTTATCGGCAATTCCACCAATAAAGAGGCGAACCAAGAGAAACAGGCGGTCTGGCTAAAAGAAAAACTCATCAAGCTCGGGCCGACCTTTATCAAGATCGGGCAATCGATGGGCACACGGGCCGACCTGCTGCCACTGCCGTTTGTAAAAGAACTTGGAACGCTCGTCGATCAGGTGCCGCCATTTCCAAATGACGTTGCCTTTGCGATCATCGAGCATGAGCTGGGCAAAAAGATTAACGAAGTTTACGCCGAGTTTGAACTCGAGCCGGTCGCGGCCGCCTCGCTTGGACAAGTTTATCGTGCCCGTTTGCACTCCGGCGAAGAGGTCGCGGTAAAGGTCCAGCGGCCAAATCTCGACGCCACGATCAAAGGCGACATCGTCATCCTCAAAAAGGTCGCAAATTTTGCCGAGCGTTTTCCGCAGCTCAGCGAAAATGCCGATTGGCCGGGGATGCTTCGCGAGTTTGATGTGACAGTCCACGAGGAGATGGATTACGTCGCCGAGGGCCGCAACGCCGAGCAGTTTCGCGAGAGTTTTAAGACCTGGTCAAATATCCACGTCCCGACGATACATTGGCACGCAACGACCAAAAAAGTGCTGACGATGGAGTTTATCCATGGCACTAAGGTCACGGACCTTGAGGGACAGGCTGCGCGAAATATCTCACCGGCTAAGGTCAATCGTCTGCTGATCAAAACGTATCTCAAACAGTTGCTGGAGGACGGGTTTTTTCACGCCGATCCGCATCCCGGCAATCTGCTGGTGATGGAAGATGGACGGCTAGCGTTCTTTGATTTTGGTATGGTCGGCCGCATCTCACCGCTGCTGCAGGCAAAGATGATCGACGCGTTTTTCCACGTCGTTGACAAAGACCCCGGTGGGATCGCGCAGGACCTGATCGAACTCGATTTCCTAAAACCGGGCACAAGTCACGACTCGATCAAACCGGTCGTCGAGCGAATGTTTGAATTTCATTTCAATTTGAAATTGAAAGATGTAAATTTCAAAGAACTGACCTACGATCTCGCCGACGTGATGTACGATTATCCGTTTCGTCTGCCGTCAAATTTTACCTACATCATGCGGGCACTGATGACGCTTGAGGGCATCGGCATCGTCACCGATCCGGAATTTAATTTCTTTGAAACGGCCAAGCCGTACGCCAAAGAATTTATGCTCCGCCGCGAGGGCAAGGATTTTCGAAAGATCTTTGTCGATAAGATCATGGGCCGCGACGAGGGTGGTTCGATCGACTGGGACCGCACATGGAAACTCGCAAAAATGGCGTTTCGCACGGTTTTGAATACGGGCTGACTTGTCAATAAGCCGCGTTTCGGGTTAAATCGTTTCATCATGAAACGAGCCTCAATAGCCCTTGTCACGTTGCTTTTCCTCGGCGTCTTTCCTACACTCGCTCACAACAAAATGTCTAACTCAAAACGGCTTTCGGTCGTTCACATCTCTGACGAATTCGCGATCGGTGAGCTAAACTCCGCCATTTGGGACAAGGCTACGGATGTCTCGGTCACAAAATACTGGTCGGGCGTGGCGGCTCCCGCGACGCGGCAATTTAAGGCGCGGCTGCTGTGGTCAGACACAGCGTTGTATGTCCGTTTTGAGGCGGCCCAAAATGAGCCGCTGATCGTCAGCGAAAAGCCCAATCTGACAAAAAAGATACGCGGGCTGTGGGACCGCGATGTGTGCGAAATATTTATCGCTCCAGACAAGAAAAACCGCAATAAGTATTTTGAGTTTGAGATAGCACCAACAGGCGAGTGGATCGACCTAGGTATCGAGGTCACGCCGAAAGCACGTTTGACCGATTGGGATTACAAGTCGAATATGACATCGTCCGTCCGTATCGATACAGACAAGGTAGTAATGGCGATCAAGATACCGTTTGCCTCACTAGGCAAAGCGCCAAAGGCCGGCGATGTATGGCTCGGTAATCTGTTTCGCTGCGTTGGTACCGATCCTACACGCGGCTATCTTGCGTGGCAGCCAACAAGGACAAAAGAGCCCGCCTACCATGTGCCAAAAGCGTTTGGTGAATTTCAGTTTGTGAAATAACCTCGGCCTTGGTCCACCTTGGTCCACCTTGGTCCATGTGGTCCGGACCGGACCAAAGGTCTAGACCGTCATGCCGCCATCAACTGCGATCGTCTGGCCGGTGATGTAGCTCGAGGCATCGGACGCCAAAAATACCGTCACACCTTTTAACTCGCCCTCATCGCCGACGCGCGGGATGACGTTATTTTCCTGTATCGAGCGTTCGTAAATATCGATCACAGCATCAGCCAGCCGCGAATGAAAAAAGCCCGGGGCGATGGCGTTGACGCGGATGCCCTTGCGTCCCCAGCTCGCGGCAAGTTCGCGTGTCAGGCCGATAAGGCCCGCCTTGCTAGCGACATATCCCGCGTAAAAAGGGCCGTTTGCCGACGAGGTGAGTCCGGCGATCGATGCGATATTAATGATCGACCCGCTCTTTTGCTTGAGCATTTCGCGGCCCGCGGCTTGGGCGAATAGAAAACAGCCAGTCAGATTAACATCAATAACCTTTTGCCACTGATCGAGCGGCATATCCTCAGGCATCGCTCCCCAAGAGATGCCAGCGTTGTTGACGAGGATATCGACCGAGCCAAAACGCTTTACCGTCGAGTCGACAACGGCCTGAACTTCGTCAGGCTTGGCTACATCGCAAACTTTGCCGGCAGCCGTAAAACCCCGTGTTCCAAAATCCGCAATCGTCTCGTCCAGCCATTCGCGTCGGCGGGCACAGAGCATTAGGTTGGCACCGGCTTCGGCCAGAGCCTCGGCCATTTCTTTGCCGATCCCGCGTGAACCGCCGGTGACGATGGCGGTCTTGCCCGTCAGGTCAAATAGTTCTTTTACGTGTTTTGACATAATTGATTAGTGAATAGTAAATGGTGAATCGTAAATAGTAAATCGCGCACGTAACTTCATTACAATTCACGATTTACTATTCACCATTTACTATTTACGATTAATGTATGACTAAGACCCAAAAAGAACTCGCGTTTTTGCTCGACCTGTCGGTCGCGGGCGAGTGGACACAGCGTTTTGCCGATCTCGTGGACAAGCATCTCGACCTGAGCGACTCTGACAATCTGCTCTACCTTAATGCCGGAACGGGCAGTCACGCATTCGCAATAGATGAGAAATTTGGCACGAAAACCGATATTTTTGCGACCGCTGAAAATGAGGATGTGCTAAATATAGCTCTGGATAAAGCGGCGGCTCTTAGCTCGAATGTCGATTTTTCGATGCTTCGTTTTGAGAGTGATGCGTTTGATACGGTGCTGGCAGACGGGACATTTGTCAGGCCGTTGGAAGTTGAAGATTTTATCGCAGACGCAACGCGTGTCGCTCGCACGGGCGGCGAGGTCGCTGTTTTTTTGCCGACGGCCGGTAGCTTTGGCGAGGTAGCGTCGATCCTGTGGGAAGTGCTATTTACCGAGGGGCTTGGCGAACACGGTGCGGCGGCGGAAAAGCTTATCAGCGATCAGCCGACCGTCTCGCGGGTCGAGGAGATCGCCAAGCAGACCGGGCTGGTAAATGTTCAGACAAAAACTGAGTTAGAGGCCTTTGAATATGAGAACGGGGCAGAATTTATAGCCTCGCCGCTCGTCGCCGATTTTCTGCTACCGACATGGCTCGAAATGCTTGACGAGGACGAAAAGGAGCGAGTTACGGAAAAACTCGCTCAATTAATAGACGCCGAGGGTGAATCGCTCAGCTTTAGGTTTACGGTAAAGGCTACGCTGCTGACGGGTGAGAAAGAGTAAGCGTTTAGGCCTGCTTTGCTTCAGCACGGCGACGCATTTCTTCCATCAGGGCTTCGTCGCTCATGTTCGTGATCTGTGGCGTGTCGGCTTTTGACTCAAGCTTTTGAGCCTCGGCTTTTTCTTCTTCTTCAGCTTCGCGCATTCCTTCCTTGAACGCTTTCTTGGTTGCCCCCAGTGATTTTGCGAGCTGCGGTAATTTGGTCGCACCAAATAGCAGGAAAAGCACTGCGACGACTAGTAAAATTTCTGTTGTTCCAAAACTTCCCATATTATTATTCCTCAACAATAAGATCGCCGATGCATAATGGCCATCTCAACATATAGTAATCCAATAATACCGCTATTTACGTCAAGATACACAAAATATTTCAAACATACGGACGAAATCTGTCCATCGCCTCGACCAGAGCCGAGGTAATGCCGGGCTCGGAAACCGAATGTCCGGCGTCGGGCACGACGATAAATTCGGCCTCGGGTAGAGCTTTGTGCAGATCCCAAGCCGAGGTTATCGGACATACGACGTCATAGCGTCCTTGTACTATTACCGTCGGAATGTGGCGGATCTTGTCCACGTTTTCGAGCAGATAATTTTCGGTCGGGAAAAACGAGTTGTTCATAAAATAATGACACTCGATGCGTGCAAGGCTCAGAGCCTCGTGCGCACCTTCCCAGTGATTCATCAGGTCTTCGCTCGGGTACAGTTTTGAGGTCGAGCCTTCCCACACGCTCCACGCCCGTGCCGCTGACAGGCGAACCTGCTCGTCATCGCTCGTCAGGCGTTTGTGATAGGCAGCGATAAAATCACCGCGTTCGCCCTCAGGTATCTCGTCGCGATAGCGTTCCCAAAAATCGGGAAAGATCTCAGACGCACCGTATTGATAAAACCACTCGAGCTCCTTTCGCCGCGTCAGGAAAATACCGCGTAGGATAAGACCCAGACATCGGTCCGGGTGCGTGACCGCATATGCAAGACTCAGCGTGCTGCCCCAAGAGCCACCGAAAACGAACCATTTATCAACACCGAACTTTTCCCGCAGCTTTTCGATATCCGCGATCAGATCCCACGTCGTATTTTCCCGAAGCTCCGCGTGCGGCGTCGAATCGCCAGATCCGCGTTGGTCAAACAACACGATCTGATAAACCGCAGGGTCGAAATATTGCCGGTACATCGGTATCAGCCCGCCGCCCGGGCCACCATGCAAAAACACAACGGGAATGCCATCGGGGTTACCCGCACGTTCGTAATAGATAGTGTGAATGTCAGACACGGGCAGCATGCCGCTGTCAAAAGGTTCGATCTCAGGATAAAGTGATGCCATATTCGAAATGATAACTGAATGCTTTCGTAAGCAGAAGTCTGTAAGCGTCAGTAGCCTGCACGTGAGTAAGGGCAATTCGACTAAAATTGCCCTTACTCACGTGCGGGCTACTGACAGGAAGTTGTCATACCAAAGCTGGAAAACCAACAGAGTCCAGAGCTGTTTGTGATGACTGGCCGTGCCGCGTTCGTGCTCGGTAATTAGTTTTTGGACGTATTCCGCATTGAGTAGGCCTTGGTCTTTTAACTTCGCGGGGGAAAGCAGATCATGCATCAGCGGATTGAGCCGTCCTTTTAGCCACTCGGCGATCGGGATGCCAAAGCCTTTTTTCGGGCGGTGCAGAATATTTGCCGGGAGCAGATCGGCCATCGCTTTTTTTAGAATGTGCTTTCCGCTTTTTCCGCTGAGCTTGTATGCAAGCGGTAGCGAGGCGGCAAATCGGCCGACGCGCGGATCGAGGAACGGGGCACGAGTCTCAAGACTGACGGCCATCGCCGCACGATCGACCTTTGTCAAAATGTCCTCGGCCATGTAGTAATTGATGTCGAGGAACTGCATCTGCTCGATCTCGGTAGTGGCGTCGCAGAGTGCCAGCAGTTCTCGCGGCCCACGATAGATATCGCCGTCGCTTGCCGAAAGTATCTTAGGCGTTAGCAGTTGGTTCTGCTCTTCGCGGCTAAACGAACCAAACCACGAATGATGACGCTCGACCGTGTCGAGAGTGGCTCCACGGACAAAGCGTTTGGCTTTGTAATCGAACGACATATTTTTTGTCGAAACGGGCAAACGTTTGACGACAGGCTCGATCAGCCCTTTGCGAATGAGCGACGGAACGCGCGTGTATTTTGCCGCGACCATGTGGGCATAATACATCGGATAACCCGCAAAAAGCTCGTCGCCGCCATCGCCGCCGAGAGCGACCGTAACGTGCTTTCGCACAAACTGAGCAAGCAGAAATGTCGGTATCAAAGAGCCGTCCGAGAGAGGTTCGTCGAGCCAAGTGCCGATATCAGAGATCAGGTCCCCGGCGGTCGTGGCAGATAGTTTTTCCTCGTAATGCTCTGTGTCCAGATGCTTTGCGACCTGACGAGCATATTTGGATTCATCAAACGAATCCTCTTCAAAACCGATCGAAAATGTCTTTACACGTTCAGTTGCGTGCTGCGTGGCAAACGCCGCAACGGTCGATGAATCGATACCACCTGACAACAATATCCCAAGCGGTACATCAGACACGAGCCGCATCCGAACAGCATCGGAGAGCAGGTCTCGGAGTTCGCACGCCTTGTCGTCTATCGAACCAGTCTGCGTCGGCTCCCAGTTCATATTCCAGTACCGCCGCGTCCTGACCTCACCGTTCTCGACGGTCAACATGTGAGCCGCCGGCAGCTTTGAGATGCCTTTATAGATCGACATCGGAGCCGGAACGTAGTCGTATGAGAGGTAATGCCGCAGGGCGCCCTTGTCGAGTTCGATGTTGACCGAGGGATGGGCGAGCATCGCTTTTGGTTCGGACGCGTAGATCAGCTTGCCGTCAAAAACGCCGTAATACAGCGGCTTTTCGCCAAAACGGTCACGGGCGATGATCAGTTTTTTCTTGCGCGTATCCCAGAGGGAGAACGCATACATACCGTTGAGATGGTCAACTAGGTCTTCGCCGTACTCTTCGTAAAGGTGCGGCAGTATCTCGGTGTCAGACTTAGTTACAAATTTGTGGCCCTTCTTTTCGAGCTCATCGCGAACCTCGCGATAGTTATACAGCTCGCCGTTCATCATAACAATGACGCTTTTGTCGCAATTAAAAACAGGCTGATCGCCGGTGTGCAGATCGATGATCGACAGTCGCCTCATCCCAAGTGCGACCGTATCGTCGAGCCACAGACCTTCGGAATTTGGCCCGCGATGCACGATCCGTTCGCACATCGAATGCAAAACCGATTCGGTATGGTTTTCTTTGGTTTGTTTGAGGTTTATCCAACCGGCAATGCCGCACATTGATTAGAATCCTATTCTCTCGCGAACAGCATAGATGGCCTTGTCCTGTGACTCGTGATAGGTGCGGACCGAGAGCTCGGCGAGGAGGCCCATCAGGAAAAACTGGACCGAGATCGCGAGCATCACGACCGTCACTACAGGTAAAGGCGTTTGGATAAAGGAGACGCCGTAAAATTTCAGCACGATCGCCCAGATGCCGGAGATGACTGACAGCAAAAACGCGAGCATGCCAAACATACCGAAAACATAGATCGGCTTAGTCTGATACGACGCCATAAATTTGATCGTCATCAGATCGAAAACGACCTTTATCGTGCGCGAGATGCCGTATTTTGATTTGCCCATCGTGCGGGCGTGGTGATCGACCGGTATCTCGGCAACGCGGGCACCCGCCCAGCTTGCGTAGATCGGGATAAAACGATGCATCTCGCCGTAGAGCTTTACGTCCTGGATCACGTCACGGCGATACGCTTTGAGCGAACAGCCGTAATCATGTAGCGGCACACCGCCGATCCACGAGATGATGCGATTGGCGATCTGCGACGGTATTTTGCGTGAGATAAGCTTGTCCTGGCGGTTTTTACGCCAGCCTGAGACGACATCGTAGCCCTCGTTAAGTTTGTCGAGCAGCCGCGAAATATCAGCCGGGTCATTTTGCAGATCGGCGTCCATCGGTATCAGAATGTCGCCTTTTGCGGCGTCGATACCCGCCGACATCGCCGCCGTCTGGCCGTAATTACGCCGAAGCGAGACCACACGAACGCGTTCGTCGGATGCGGCGATCTCTTTTAATATCTCCAAACTCTTATCAGTCGAACCATCATCGACATAGATGACCTCGGCCGTTTTGCCAAGCGCATCGAGCGCCGCCGCGATCTTTGCGTGCATCGGCCGCAGGTTCTCCTCCTCGTCCAAAACCGGTAGGAAAAGGGATAATTCGGGGTTGTTAGTTTCTTGAGCCATTACTAAAATCTATTCTGCCCACGAAACACACGAAAGCGAATTCTGTTTTTCGTGTTTTTAGCGTGTTTCGTGGGCTAATTCTTACGTGCGACGACGACGATCGACACGCCGAGCGGAAAATTAAGATGCTTCAGCCAAAATCGCTCAGAGCCGAACAGCTTGCCGAAAATGCCATTCAGGCCAGATACCGTAATATTGTTTTCGGACTCTGGCTTAATGCCGGTGATTTTCATGATTGTCCGTCCGGCGAGGATCGGTGCGAAAAATGTCCAGTTGGCGTAAGTTGCACGTTCGACCGTATAGCCTGCCGTCTCTAATCGCTCGACGATCTGCCGTTTCGTGTAACGAATACGATGGTTCGAAATGTCGTCCTGCACTCCCCATAACCACATAAACGCCGGGACAAAGATCAGCGAATAACCACCGCTCTTTGTCACGCGAAACATCTCTTTTAGCCCTGCGACATCGTCGTCGAGATGCTCGACCACATCTAGCGCAGTCGTGAGTTCAAATGATTCGTCCTCATACGGCAGCGTTTCGGCTAATCCCTTTTGAACTCTTAATCCTTTGCGGCGGCAAAACTCAAGTGCATCATCCGACACGTCAACACCCTCCGCATCTCCGTACTGCGAGAGCATCTCGATGTTTGCACCAGTTCCGCAGCCAACGTCAAGAATGCGGATTTCGGATTGCGGATCGCGGATTTTTTCGACTATCGGACCTAGAAAAGATTCGAGGATCGCGCGGCGGCCCACAAACCACCAATGCGAGCCCTCGACCTCGTCCATGATGGCGTACGTATGCTGCTGCATTTCCTGCGGTAAAGCGGCGTTCATATTGCTATTATACCCTCAGCCCCATCATCTCGCTCGCGAGCGAACCCGGGTTGCCCTTGAGATCTAGACCGTAGCTTTCATTCAATCTTTTCATGATGCCGTCATCGCTGACCGAGCATTTTCCGTCCGCTTGGCAGAGGATCATTAATTGCAGCCCCTCGTCAATAAAATCCTTTTCGTCGCGGCACAGCATATAATCGCCCGCGGTTTTGTGTGCCTCCCATTCGAGCTCATACAGCGTTGGGTTAAAGATGCCAATGGGGTTCATATCCGCGTTCGACAGGCTTTCCAGCGTCTGGGCAAAATCGTAAGCGTGACGCCCTTCGTGAACAAATGTCCCTTCGCACCCCCGCTGCCCTCCGGTGTCGATCGTTTCCTCAGCAATGGCGATATATATCTCGCCCAGTGATTCGCGCAAACTCAGCCGTTCGGTCGCAAGCTTGTAATTGGTCTTGACCGAATTGATGACGCCGGTAATACCCGAAGCATTCACTTTGCTGACCGGCAGCACCTGAACGAGCAGATCCGATTCAATGATCTCGTTCATCATGTGGCGATGAAAATCGTTGCCCTTAGCGACGATCGTCTCGAAGGCGTCCTCGACCGATTTGCGGTATTTTTTGTCTATTCCACGATCAAACTTCATAAGAAAATATTCGCCACCGATTACACGGATAAACTCAGATTTAAGAAAAACATATTTTATCAGTGCTTATCTGTGAAATCGGTGGCTAATTTATCGTTCCAAAACCACACCAGCTATTTTCATTATGCCACGTTATTCTAACGTCCTCGGCGGCGATCTCGTTCCACCATCCGGCGAAATCGTCCTTTGCTATATAAAACGCCGTCGGGGCGACGAGATGGTCGAAAACTATATTGTGCTGTTCACGCCAGCCAAACGTGCCAAGGTAGTTGAGATATTCGTTGTAAAAAAGCTTGTTTGCGACGCCTTTTGCGGCTCTGTTTAGCGGGCGATAAATAAGTTTGGTCGTCAAAAATACGCTCAGTGTAGGTAGTTTCGACAGTTGATACAGGATCGGCTGGCTGATCTGTGATGTAAAACCCGTGCGGACAGGGTCGACGAACCGCGTGATCCACTCATTATTTTCAGCTCCGTACACCCACGCAGAAATGTGGCCGCCGCTTTTTACTTTACCGGCGAGCGACAGAAACGCCTTTTTCGGGTCCGGCGTGTGATGCAGAACCCCGACGCTGAATGCGTAATCAAAAGCCTTTTTTAGCGGCAGTTTGAATATGTCGCACTGAACGATATGAGCATTTGGCATATCGCGGGTCAACGCAAATGCCGATTCGACGCCGTCGCCGAGGTCGATGCCGACAACCTCTGCGGCTCCCCACTCGGCGGCGAGTTTTGTATGCCGGCCTTTTCCGCAACCGCCTTCGAGAATGACTTTCCCTTCAAAGAATTCCTTTTTTACAGGCTGGAGCCAGCCGAGAAATTGTTCGTTGTATTTTGGATCCTCTTGGGTAAAATTGGTCCATTGCCAGCCAAAATTCTCTGCTGTCGCGGCCTTGTCTTCCTCGATCTTGCCGAGGTCGACGAAACGCGGCACGCCGCGAACGACCTTATATTCGCGGTCGCATTTCTTACACGTCAGCACGCCTTCGATGATCTCGCGGTCGTCGTATTTGCTCGCGTAAGCCAGCAAAATATCGCCACCGCAGGTCGGGCATGCCAATAGGTCTAAAAGTTTCTCTTTCATTAAAATAATAGAACGCGGATCTATCAGATCAAGCTGATCAGCACGGATCTGAAATTATTTACCCGTGAAAATCTGCCCCATCCGCTTTTATCCGCGTTCCATTTTTTCCTTAAATTCTGTGTACTCAGCAAACGGAAACGGTTGACGCCAGTTGAACTCAAATTCGTCGGTTTCGCGATCGGCATATAGTTGTTCAAATGTTGTCGCAAAAGCGCTGAATACATTATCTGCCATGTCCAGATGTGTAAAGACAAGCTCACGCTCGGCAAACGAGCGGTCGTCGGTCGGGTACTGGTATATCTGCAACAGCATTTTGTCGCCCTCGCGGACAAAGCGAAAATCAAACTCTTCCGGGTCGCGGTTCCATCTTAACGTGCGTTCACGCGGTGCATCGGACTCGGACACAAGGTCTGTCAAAATCTGCATCAATTCAGGCAAGGCAGTCGCGTGCGGAGCATGAGCCGTCGTCGTGTGAAATTCACTTGTGCCATCGTCAAAGCCGATCGACATCCATCCGCATTGCGGCGAGTTAAAACTGACCTCAAGTTTCCCCGACATAAGCTATTTATGGTAACTTTATGTCGAAAGTTCCACAACTTTGCGACGTCAGACATTGAAGGAGAAAATATGAGAACTCGTTATTTCGCCGTTACTGCGTGCATGTTGTTATTGGCTACATTTGTAAATGCACAACCGGGCGGTAAAAAGCCGGTCCCGAATCAACAGTCAGATTTTGAATTCGAGGTTACTGTAACTCCGTTGGGATTGGCAGGGGTTGTTGTCCGTAGAAAGTCCGGATTGGGGCTCTTTACTCCGGAAATGCTCAGTAGTTTTGCGAATCAGTCCGCAAAAAGCCCGCTGAACCCATCTTTTGCTGTCCGGCCTGATAAGGATGCGAAAATCGCGGATATCCTGGCGGCAATTAACGCGCTCCGCATTTCGCCGAAAGCGGATCTAAGGATCGAAGTTGACGCGGACCTCACTATTTTTATTCCCAAAAAGCTCGACCCAAACGCAATTCCACGACCTAACCCTTTGACCCTTGTGGTCAGTGTTGATGCGACATCCGGCATCTCTCTGAACGGGGAAAAAGAAGGCTCGTTTCCGAACACATCAAAACTCGAACAGCATTTGAAACAGATATTTCAGGACCGTAGGAAAAATGGGCTGGCAGAAACGACAGTTTTGATCAGCTTTGCTAAAAATATGACGTTCACGAACCTCGACCAACTCGCGCGAGCATTAAGAAGTGCTGGTTCTAACATGATCGGACTGCAGGTCGATGAAACAAATATGCTTGTCGAAATGGAACTTACTAAACCATGAAGCAGTACCACGATCTGCTAAAGCACATACTAGACTCGGGCGTGAGGCACGAAGACCGAACGGGCACGGGCACTATCTCGACGTTTGGTTATCAAACGCGGTTTGATCTGCGCGAAGGTTTTCCGATCGTGACGACAAAACGTGTGCCTTTTCGCTGGGTCGCTGAGGAACTGTTTTGGTTTTTGAGCGGTTCGACCGATGAAAAAGACCTTAACGCACGCGGTGTCGATATCTGGGCTGAGTGGGCAACCGGTGAGCAAACTGCCAGATTTGGCCGTGAAACGGGCGATCTCGGGCCGGTTTACGGATATCTTTGGCGGTCATTTGGCGGTGATTATCCGAAAGTGAACGGCATAGATCAGATCGCACGGTTGATACGCGAGATCACCGAAAATCCAAACTCGCGTCGATTGCTCGTTTCCGGTTGGGATCCGCGTGTGTGCGACGATGTCGCCCTGCCGCCGTGTCATACGCTGTTTCAGTTTAAGGTCGAGGGCGGCACGACGCTTCACTGCCAGCTATACCAACGTTCGGCTGACGCATTTCTAGGTGTGCCGTTTAATATCAGCAGCTACGCTCTGCTCACACATCTCGTTGCCCACGTTTGTGGGCTTGAGGTCGGCGATTTTGTTCATACGTTCGGCGATCTGCATATTTACAGCAACCACGTCGAACAGGTCAATGAACTACTCTCGCGTGAGCCGATGGCGTTGCCTAAATTGGAATTTGTGGATGCGGATGCTCTAAGCGGGCTCGACGGATTGCTCAATTTCAAATTTGAAAATTTGAAATTAGAAAACTATCAATCATGGGGAAAGATCGCTGCTCCCGTCGCGGTATAGAGAGTATCCAACTATTTAACTTTCAGGATAGTTTTCGCAAGATACTCTTTAAAATTGCCGTTGTGGATCATCGTCTCACGATTTCCCCAAGTAATGATGTAAATGCTGTAGGTGCCAGATGGTAGTCTGAAATTGTCACCAACCGTAGCGTATTTGCGGTTTTCCTCGCCGATGTTCTGTTGGTATTCATTGATGAAATCAATATCCTTTCCATCCGCCCCAACCTTGTGAATAACAATGCCGATAAAATCGACGCCTACCGGAACGGAATTTACAAAGAGCACATTAAAATTAGTATTTGCCGCCCACTCGGCTGATTCGCCGACGCACTTCCAGTCGTCGTCGATCTCTTTGCACACGCTAACTTTACCCGTTGGGGATACAGGCTTTTGAGCCGTAGCGGGGACACCGAGCAGCATTAAGACAATCGCCGATAGGACGAACCAACGAACAGACCTCAGCACCAACATCGCATTAACCTCCGTGAATACAATGGATTTTATCGCGTGAATGACGCAGGGTCAACGAAAATTTCGGGGTTAAGCGGTTACTTTACAGTTGGCGGTTGAAAGGTCTTTGTGCGGAGCGTGATGCCTTCGTCGCCGATCAGTAGCAGACGGCGGGCGTCGTAGCTTGAGGCGTTTGCGGGGGTGTACGAGAGTAAATACCGGTTTTTGCGAAGCTCGTCGCAGATAAATTTGGCGGCGGTCGACGCTTCTTCAAACGGGAAAACCTGGCCGCCGGTTTCCTCGGCAAGCTGATTCATTATCACCTTGGCTTTGGGTTGGTCGCGGCGGTATGCTCCGCCGGAGCGGTCGGGGATCTGGAGCGAATAGACCGTCACGTTCTGCTCCTGCAGCTCGTTTAGCATTTTGTCATAAGGCGTTTTGCTGCCACGGTCCAATCCATCACTGATGAGGACAACGGCTGTTTTCCTCGTCCCCGGCATCAGCGGTATAAGCACCTCACTTAGTGTTGAGCTGATCGCATCAAAGAGATACGGGTTGCCTTTTTTTCTGAGCGTGCCGAGCGACACCTCCATCTTTTTGGCGTCGTCCGTCCATTCCTGGATTATCTCGGCGTGTGTGTCGTAAGCGAGCACAAAGAGCTGGTCACCCTCAAATATCTCATAGGCAAATTCCATCACCGCCTTTTTCATCGCCTCGACGGATATCTGCAGCGTCTCGGAATTATCTATGAGGATAACTATCTTTGACGGGCTCGGGTCGTAGCTAAAATTTTTGATCTTTTGCTCGATGCCGTTTTCGTAGAGATTGAGATTTTCAGGCCGGATGATATCGGCTTTTTTGTCCTGTCTTGACGCAACGACAGACAGGACCGTCCCGGCGGTGGCTGCATCTCCTTTTGCATTACGGCGCGATTGTGCGGTAACTACACCAGCTAGAAAAAGCGTGCAAACTATTGCAAAAAAATATGTTTTGCGGCCAAGGGTCATGCTTTGTCTGGCTTAGAAACAGTCTCTTTTACTGTGGAACTTGTTTCGCTTGCAGGTTTTGATGCAGAGTCGGGCTTTGGCGTTGATTCGTAGTTCGAACTTTTTTCCATTTTCCCTTTTTTTCCGGCGTAGTCGGTCACGTACCAACCTTCGCCCTTGAACTGGAATCCCGACAGCGACCACTGCTTTTCGAGTTTTCCGTGACACTTTTCACAGGCCGTTAACGGCGCGTCAGAGACGCTTTGGCGTTTCTCGACATGCAAACCGCATTGCTGGCATTTATATTCGTAGATAGGCATAAAAACTTGAACCCGGATCAAATTGATCTCATCTAATATTATAATCCATAAATCCGATCCGGGTAATATGGCGAATTGGTATAGCGACGGTGATCAGGAGACTTTATGAAAAAAAATTATTTAGTAAACATATTTGCGATTCTGGCCTTATCTATTTTTATGAACTCGGTGTCGGCGCAATCAACCGCAAAACCGGCATTATCGCCCGTCAACGGGATTGACATTGAACGTTACGCGGGACGTTGGTACGAGATCGCGAAATATCCTAATCGCTTTCAAAAACAGTGCGTTGCGAATACGACCGCAAACTACACCCTTAAGAAAAATGGACGCATCGAGGTACTAAATGAGTGCGTTAAGAAGGACGGCACTACTGTAAAAGCGGTAGGCGAGGCAAAGATAGGCGACAAATCCAATAACGCGAAACTCAAGGTGCGCTTTGCTCCGGGATTTACATCGTTTCTTCCGTTCGTTTGGGCAAATTATTGGGTGATAGATATTGCACCGGACTACAGCTACAGCGTGATCGGCGAACCCGGCAGAGATTATTTTTGGATCTTAAGCCGATCACCTGAAATGAATACCGCGACCTATCAAACAATTCTGAGGCGAGCTGAAACAATGGGTTTTGACCCCAATCGCGTCGAAAAAACCCCTCAGAATGCGGAGATCGTTAAGGGTTCAGTACAAATAAAAAATTGACTCTTAGGCGGCGGTTGCTGTTTCGCTTTCGTGTTCGGCCAGAAAGCGTTCTGCGTCGATCGCAGCCATACAACCGGTTCCTGCGGCGGTGATCGCCTGTCTATAATACGCGTCCTGTGCATCGCCGCAGGCAAAAACTCCGTCGATATTGGTCCGCATCGTTTTGCCCTCGGTGATGAGATAGCCGACATCATCCATATCGAGAACGCCTTTGAAAAGGCCCGTGTTCGGTTGATGGCCGATGGCAATAAAAACTCCCTGCGTCGGGAATGTGCTTTCTTCGTTAGTCTCGCTGTTAAAAAGCGTGACACTTTCGACACCCGCTTCTTTTGTTCCGTTGATCGCCCGCACCTCGGTGTTCCACATCACGTCGATCTTGTCATGGGCTAGCACGCGGTCCTGCATGATCTTGGACGCTCGAAATTCGTGACGGCGATGGACAAGCGTAACCCTTGACGCAAATTTAGTCAGAAATAGAGCCTCTTCCATGGCCGTATCGCCCCCGCCGACCACGACGAGCGGACGGTCGCGGAAAAAGAACCCGTCGCACGTCGCACACGCCGAGACACCATTGCCGCCCAAACCCTCCGGCACAGGAGCCTCGCCGGGAATACCAAGCCATTTTGCAGATGCACCGGTCGAAACGATAAGTGTGTCGGCTTTAATGATGGTTGTGATCTCTGTGCTGTCTTCGCTTTCCTTTCCCAAAAGTGTAAATGGCCGCTGCGTTAGGTCAACGCGGTCGATCCAGACATTGATGATCTCGGTGCCAAACCGCAGAGCTTGCTCGCGAAACTCATCCATCAGGATCGGACCCATTATCCCCTTAGAAAAGCCGGGGTAATTTTCGACGTCGGTCGTGATGGTAAGCTGGCCGCCTGGTTGAGGTCCGTCAATGACGAGTGGCTCAAGCTGAGCCCGTCCGGCATAGACAGCGGCGGTCAAACCTGCTGGTCCCGAGCCGAGAATCACAACTTTGCGACGTATCTGCTTTTCGCTCATAAAATTACTATAGGCGTTTGCACCAAACTGCTTTGGATTTCGCCTTTGCTTATAGTATAACTATCGTCTAGCGGGTTCGTCTAATAGGTATTTTGTAGCCGTGAGGCCCTTAAAGCCGCCCGATTTTTTTTACCCCTTCCACATTTTGTTTTCAGACGGTAACGGTAACACGTTAAAGGGTTTCGTGTTACAATGTTGTTTCACGTACCGTGTTTCTAGACCCCTTGTAGGAATTGGCGATGAGCTCCATCCAACCTCATTTTGAGGAAAAAAGGTTTGCCCTCAGAATGGCCCTCCGCCTGCCTATTGTGGTGTCAGGCAGGACCGAGGACGGCGCGACCTGGAGCGAACCGACCGAAACCGACGATATCTCAACGCTCGGAGCCCTCTTTCAATTAAATCAACCTATCGCTAACGGTGACAGCCTTTACATCCGCTCGCACCGGCCAAATGGTGTTCCGGTCGAGGTCAAGGCGCAGGTCGTCCGCGTTTTGCCGGCTAGCTATGGCACGCACCGCATCGGTGTTGCCATCGAAGAGCCGAAGGAAAGCTGGTTGCGGTTGTTTGTGGCATGGATCGCTGATGACAACATAGTCGAAGGCGTCAACGAATAAGATCAGTGGCAGAAGCCCGCACGAAGTATGGGTATCGCGTAACACCGATGATGCCATTACCTCGTACGGGCTTCTGCAATAATCTGCAATAAATTATATGTCGTACGAAACAATAACCGTCGAAAAACGCGGCAAGGTAGCCGTCCTGACCATCAACCGTCCCGATAAGCTGAATGCCCTTAGTTCGCAGGTGCACGCAGAGGGCGTCACCGCGTTGGATGAACTGCGCAGCGATGGCAGTATCCGTGTGCTGGTGATAACCGGTGCGGGCGAAAAGGCGTTTATCGCAGGGGCAGACATCAGTGAGTTTGAGGGGCAAACCCCGGTTACACAGCGAAACACATTTCACGAACGCTCGTTTTTTAATTCGATCGATACGTTTCCCAAACCCGTGATCGCAATGGTAAACGGATTTTGTCTCGGCGGCGGTAATGAGTTGGCGATGGCCTGCGATCTGCGTATGGCAAGCGAAAATGCCCGTTTTTCACAGCCTGAGATAAACCTAGGTATCATGTGCGGCGGCGGCGGCACCCAGCGTCTGCCGCGTCTCGTCGGCGAAGGCCGTGCGATGGAGATGGTTCTGACCGGCGACATGATCGACGCCGCGACCGCTGAGAGGTTTGGCCTCGTCAATCACGTCTATCCGAGCGATCAGCTTGAGGCAGAGACCATGAAACTTGCCGAAAAGATCGCCGAAAAAGCCCCCATCGCGTTGCAGCTATCTAAGGAGGCAGTGAAATTTGCTTCGCGTTCAAATCTCGACGAAGGCCTCCGCCGTGAGGTTGATCTGTTTGCGATCTGTTTCTCAACAGAGGACAAAAAAGAAGGCGTTTCAGCGTTTCTAGAAAAGCGTAAGCCGGAATTCAAAGGCAGTTAGATTCAATTACGAATTAGAGACGGGTTATTTGCTCATTCGTAATTCGTAATTTATAATTCGTAATTCGTCTTGATTGGGGACGTAGCTCAGTTTGGCAGAGCGCTGCAATGGCATTGCAGAGGTCAGGGGTTCGACCCCCCTCGTCTCCACCATTTCTTTTATCAATTAAAATGTGTCATTGACACATTTTTTTTGTCTTTTAGAGCCATTTCAGGCTAGAATCATTCGTAGAACACTGATACATAGTTTGCGACCCCAAAAGGTCGCGATCGAGCATTTTTCGACAGTGAAGATTGGGTTGAGGTTTCCCGTATCGGGTAGCTTTTCAGAACCAGGCCTTTGGTAAGCTGTTTTTAGGTTTTTGTTGGCTGACCGGTCTGTGGCATTTTTTATTTTTAGAAAAAAGGAGCACATATATGGAACGAATGCTAATCAAACACCTGAGCGGATCTAAAGCGAATCAGGTCGAGGAGTTTGCAATTAAACATCACAGCGAGCTGATCTTTGGCCGCGACACTTCGGCGACGGTCAAATATGACCCGGACCGCGACGACCTAGTCGGACGCGAACACGCTAAGATCGCCATCGATCCTGCCAATCCGAACGGCTTTTTGCTGACAGATTTGAACAGCACCAACGGCACGTTCGTGAATAAGCAAAAGGTTACCGGCACAGTTAAGTTAAATATTGGTGACAATGTCCAGTTTGGCCCGGGAGGGCCGGAATTCACGTTTGATGTCGAGCCGCGTCCTGATAATTTCGCCAAGGCTACACGCATGGTTGAGACCGGTTCTACGGGAGCCCCGGCAACGCGCGTGGTGACCGCCGGAGCAGGCGGCACGACCGGTGGCAAAGCTCCGGGAACGGTCGGAAAAGCGACGGTGGAACGCATGATCTCCGAGACGGTTACCGAGACCAAAAAGGCTCAGGGCCGAAAATTTGGTGCGATCGGTGCGGTCGCAGGGCTTCTCGTCCTAATCCTGGTTGCGGCTGCCATCGGTGGCGGATATTGGTATTACACCAAACGCGAAGCCGCGCTTAAGGATGAGCTTGGCACCAAAACGTCAGACCTTGAGAAAAAGGTAGCTGATGGCAAGGTTGTGAACGCCACCGAGGTCAACGAAAAATACGGCAAGGCCGTTGTATATATTGAAGTCGCATGGCGTCTTATCGACACGCAAAAACAGGCGCAGGTCTATCACCAGTTTGTGCCTAATAGCCGCGAAGTATTGGGCAAGCTGCTCGGTGTAAATCTTGGAAAGGGTCCGATCGACCCAACCGCAGGCGGAGCTGTTCCCGTTTATATGCAAGTTGGCGACACGTATGAACCGTTGCTGACCGATGACAAGAGCGATTTAACGGTGCCCATCGGCGGACGCCACACTGGCACGGGATTTATTGTCACGACGGATGGATTCGTATTAACAAATCGTCACGTTGCAGCTACTTGGATGACCACGTACCAATTCCCAGAATCTACGCCACGCGGCGTGGTGATCAACGCTATGGGAAACCTTGCTAGCACATCACTCGTACCGCCGCCATCTGACTGGGTTCCCGCTAACACCAAGCAAGAGGGCAAACAGTTGCAGGGCGGCCTCAAGGGCGTCGATGACACTCTCGATGTAACGCTTGCAGGTAAAGAGAGCCGTATGGCTGCTCAGCTCAAGCAGGTATCCGATCGTCACGACGTTGCTTTGATCAAGATAGACGTTCCCGGAACATTGACCAAGGTCGAGCTGTTTGACAACTACGACGCTCTCAAAAAGGGTGAGAACGTCACCATCATGGGCTATCCGGCAGCAAGCCCTCGCGTCTATGGCGTGATCGCGTCTAAGGATGTCTTTAATCAAGGGACACAACTCAAGGTAATTCCAGACCCGACCGTCACCTCGACCAACATAGGCAATATCATCCGCGACAGTGATGAGAAAAATGCCGATAAACGCGTCAGTATGATGGGCGACGTAATACAACTTGCTACCGGGTCGACCGGAGCGGGTAATTCCGGCGGCCCCGTCTTTGACACGCAAGGACGTGTGATAGGTATCTTTTTTGCCGGAGATAAGGCAAACGCGATCACCTACGCTGTCCCGATCCGTTACGGTAAAGAGTTTCTTGCGGGAGACTAATTGAAAAACGCAGCTTGGGCCTTTGGATCTCGCGGGGTTCAAAGGCCTAAGCCCTCACGCCGAATGGACAAGCGATTTCAGGTCAACGAAATGATAGGTGAATACCGCGTCACGAGTTTTCTCGGTGAAGGCGGCATGGGTGAGGTCTATCTTGGCGTTCACGAAAAGCTTGGCCGTCCGGCGGCGATCAAGATATTGCATTCCAATGTTTCGGATGAGAGTTTTAAGACCCGGTTTTTTAACGAGGCCCGTTTACAGGCAAGTCTACATCACCCAAATATCGCGGCTCTTTACGATTTTCAAGAGCAGGGTAACGAGCTGTTGATATTTATGGAGTTTGTCGATGGCGAGAGCCTCGATGACCTTGTCGCTCGGCGTGCATTTTCGATCAACGAGTCGCTTGAGGTGTTTGCTTCGGTTTGTGAGGCCGTTGGATATATCCATCAAAACGGCATCGTCCATCGTGACATTAAAGCTCAAAATATCAAGCTCACGGCAGCCGGAAAAGCAAAACTGCTAGATTTTGGCATTGCAAAAGCAACCGGCAGCCACGGCCTAACTCGAACGGGCGGTGTGATCGGAACGCCCAATTATCTTTCGCCTGAGCAACTCAGCGGCGAAAAGGCTACCGCCGCTGCGGATGTATGGGCCCTTGGCGTTTTGCTATATGAAATGCTGACCGGAAAGCTACCGTTCAACGGCGAAACACTAGGTGGGCTTGTGTTGCAGATCACAAATGCTCAATTTACGCCACCTGAGCAGATTAATCCCGGCATCCCGCGTGAGGTTTCTAACATCATTAAGAGGTGTTTGAAAAAGGAGCCTCACGGCCGCTATCAAACGGCTGACGAATTGTTAAAAGCAGTTCGCACAACGCTCGGCCAGCGAGATTCAGGAGCAACTCAGGTCGGAGCGACGATAAAGCAGGTTTTTGGGTTTAATGCGCCGGCACCGGCACAACCTGTTGCGACCGATTCATCGGAATATGCAGACGCTCCTCAAACCTATACGCCTGGACCTGTGGAAACAAAGAGTTTCCCGACGGTCATTGTCGCTGCCGGAGCCGGATTATTATTGCTATTTGTTGTTGCCGTTGTCGGCATCGGTTTTTGGGCATACAGCGGATCGACGGTTACAAATACGGCAAATACGTCCCCACAGCGCCCCGCAGCGAACGGGGTTTCGCCGCAAACGGCCGATCTTAAAGGCGGAAAGGTACGTATTCGGATAGACGTTGACGAGGGAAAGGCTCAGGTGGTTCAAAATGGACAGGTACTTGGCACAACTCCGTTTGAAATGGATGTCAACACCGGCGAAAAACCTAACCTGACGCTCCGGCGTGAGAGTTTTGAAGATAAAAATGTGCAGATAGAGGCTGGCAGCGGTAAAAAGGTTTTTACCTTTTCGCTAAAGCCAAAGAGTTAAGGAAATTGATCTACTAAGAAATGCTAGAAACCAGAAAGATAGATATTAACGAAGGGGCAAGAAAGGTAATCGCCAGCATCCAGACCGATCCGGGCTGCGTGCGTGAGGCGAACGAAGACAGCGGACGGCACATAACCCCGGCTGATGACGCGACGCGGCTGACGAAAGGAACGCTGACTATTGTCGCAGACGGTATGGGCGGGCACGCCTCGGGCGAGGTTGCGTCGCAAATGGCCGTTGAATTGATCAGCGAATTTTATTACGCAGACCCTCACATGCCTGCGGGCGAGGCACTGAGAGAGGCTATCGAACAGGCAAGTAGTTTGATCTATCAGGCGTCAACCAGCGATGAGCAATATTTTGGAATGGGCACCACCGTTATCGCGCTGGCTTTGCTTGGCGATACGGCGATCTCTGCCCACGTGGGCGACAGCCGATTATACCGGTTTCGCGATCAGCATCTTGAGATGCTGACGCTCGACCATTCGCAGGTAATGGAGATGGTAAGACACGGCGTTATCTCAATGGAAGAGGCCCGCGATCACGAAGATAAAAACGTCATCCTGCGTGCCGTCGGCACACAAAGTTCGGTCGAGGTCGAAGTGTCAGAACCCTTTGCAGTCGAGAATGGCGATCTGTTTTTGCTTTGTTCGGATGGGTTAAGTGATATGCTCGAAGACACAGAGATCGAGGCAATTCTCAGATCCGAAGCCAACGCCCACGACGCGTGTCAGCGTCTGATAGCCGAAGCTAAGAATAACGGCGGACACGACAACATCACGGCTGGGATCGTGCGGATCGGTGCCGAAGCAGTTATGGAATCGAGCGGTAATGTTCGTGTTACAAGGGAAGTGGAGGCGTTAGTTTAAGCCATGATCGGACAAATAGTCGGTAATTACAAGATCGAAGAAAAGCTCGGCGAGGGCGGTATGGGAGCCGTTTATAAGGGCGTCGATACGATGCTCGACCGTGAGGTCGCCATCAAGGCCCTGCGGCCTGAGCTTGCCAGCCAGACGTCAGTCGTCGAACGCTTTCGCACTGAGGCCGTCACGCTTGCCAAACTCAACCATCCAAATATCGCGACGCTGTATTCGATGTTTCGCCAGGGCGACGAACTATACATGGTGCTCGAATTTGTCCGCGGCGAAACGCTTGACAGCATCATGCAAAAACGCGGAGCATTGCCCGCCGAAGAAGCGATCCCTGTTTTTTGTCAGGTACTCGACGGCATCGATCATGCCCACGATCTAGGCATCGTCCACCGCGATATCAAACCGGCAAATATGATGCTTACCGAAAAAGGCACGCTCAAGGTGCTTGATTTTGGTATCGCCCGACTGCTCGGCAGCGCCCGTATGACTCGTGCCGGCAATATCATCGGCACACTCGAATATATGGCACCGGAACAAGTTCGCGGACTTGAGACCGACGGCCGTTCGGATATCTATGCGCTCGGAATGATGCTTTACGAAGTACTGACCGGGCGGCTGCCGTTTCAAACCGAGAACGAGTTTGAACTGATGAAAGCGCAGACCGAGATGATGCCGACCCCGCCGCGTGAGATCAACCCGGCTATCCCTGAGGCGGTCGAAGCTGCGATCCTCAAAGCGATCCAAAAGGACCCCGACGATAGATTTCAGACGGGAGGTGATTTTCGTGAAACATTGATCGAGGCCGGTTTTACCGGTGACGGACTGATGCACGGCGCGACGGGGATGTTTAAGAAATCGGCAACCCGCCCGTCAAACCCACCGGTATCGGTAAGCGATGCAAAAACGCTCGTATCGTCAGAGATCGCTCAGCCGCAGATTAAAGAAACGCGTTTGGGCGAGGCAGCCCCTCCGTCAACAGCGGCAGCCGGGATGAAAGCAACGCGCCTAGGCGAACCGATGACCGCACCCGCATCAGGTTTAAAAGCGACACGCCTCGGCACGATGAGCGAAACAGTCGATCAGGCTTCGGCGGCCCCGGCTTCATTTTTTAGCAAGCTGACGGCTGTTCATTACGCCGCAGCCGGTTTGGTCGTGCTGGTAATAGTCGGAGCGGTGATCGCGATACCGGCGTTCTTTTTGCTAAGCGGCTCGACCCCGGCAAACACGGAGACAAAAACGAATACACCGAGTCAAAAGCCGGATATTATTACCCGGCAGCCGGAATCGCAACAGTCTCAGACGAGTACGCAGCCTGCGCCGCCACTTAGTTCTAACAGCGGAGGCTCGTCACAGGGCGGACAGCCCGGTGACCTGACGCCGATCGAGTCTAAACCAAAAGATGATAGCCCCGCGGGTGGAGCCCCAAAACCGGTTCAGCCTAAAAAGCCGGCCGCAAAACCTAAGGGTGGCAAGAAGAGTGCTGAGGATCTGTTAACTGGAAATTAGAAAGGAGTTTTGGACCATGAAGTGCCGAATCTTTAGCCGATCCGTCATTGCCCTTTGCTTATGCTTTTTGCTGATCTCGTCAACCGATGCGGTTGCCCAATACAAGGGTAACCCGGTCAAAAAAGAAAAGCTGGTAAAGGTCATCCGGATGAAACAACTTTCGACCCGCGAGATCGTCGCTGTTATTAAGACGAATGGTGTCGATTTTAAGGTCACGCCGCTCATCGAAGCGGAGCTCTCCGGTGCCGGAGCCCGGCCTGAGGTGCTCAGCGCGGCCGCGGCAAATTACCGTGCTCCGATGTTTCAAAAACAGACCGCTCCGACACCGGTCGAAACCACAGCCGAGGATTACGATCTATTATTTGATCAGGGGTATAACACTTTGAGCCAGATGGCCACAGTGACGTCTTTGGATCAAGCTGCTCAAATTTCCCGCTCGGTCATCGAGATCAGCAACCGGGCCATCAAACTCGACCCTACGCGGCCTGATGCCTATAAACTGATCTGCACGAATCATGTTCTTATGCGGAATTTTGTCGAGGCTCAAACTAACTGTCAGTCGGCCGTCGATCGGGGCGGCAGCATCGCTTTTCCGGTTTACCATCTTTCCGGTACGCCGCATCTCGAGACCTTGTATATCGGAAAAAATTCCCTGTCTATCGAATCCAATCAAAAACTGTTTCAGTTCATCGGGAGTGAGGTGTCGAATCTCCGCAATGAAAATGATTACGATCTGGGCACAATGAGGGTGGCTGTTTTCAGTATGCAAACCTACAAAGATGGCAGGCAGGATATTTGGAATTACACGCCCGGCAACACCGGAACTATGCAGGAAGCAAATATGATCATGCAGTTGATCAATCGCAATTCAATTGGTAGCAGATAGGATGTAATCGATATGAAATACAATAATTTTTTACGCTCCGTCGTCTTAATACTCATCGTCTTTTCGTCGTCTCTCGTCGTGCTTGCCCAATACAAGGGGCTCCCGGTCAAAAAGGAAAAGCTGGTAAGTGTTTTGCGCTCGAGACAGCTTCAAACCCGCGAGATCGTTGCGGTGATCAAATCGAACGGCGTCGATTTTAGGGTGACTGACCTGGTTGAAGCCGAATTAAAAGGTGCTGGTGCGCGGCCCGAGGTGATAGCGGCTGCAAAGGCTAACTACCGTGCATCTGTAGCGACGCCCGTACAGACCGGAAGTTCAACCCCGAGCAAGACATTTACGGGGCAGCCGATGACAAAAGATGTGATCGTTACATTGCTCAATAACGGTATTTCGGATGCTCAGGTACGCAGTAACGTGACCACCCGAGGCGTTAATTTTAAGCCATCACCGTCTGACAAAAATGAGATCAAAGAAGCCGGCGGCACCGCCGCCCTGATCGCACTGATCGACAAGAGTTACAACAATCCCAATCAAGGATCCGCGGGCAACAATGACACCGGTGGTGGCGGTGGCAGTTATGACGCTCTCGTGGACAAAGCCGTTAATGAATATGACACCCAGAAAAATGTGTCAGCTTCGATCTCAACGCTCCAAGCAGCAATCGCCCTAAACGCCTCGGAATCAAGGGCTTATCAGTTGCTAGGGTTTAGCTACCTGTATGGCCAAAAGAATTTTGCCGAGGCTGAAAAATATATGAAACTCGCCATCGATCGCGGCGGCAGCGCCGTCTTTCGCGTGTTTCATGATCATGGAGCCTTGATGACTGACACTTGTACGGGATCGCTTTTTATTGCTAAAGATACGGTTCGTTACGAATCAGACGACAACATCCACACTTTTGAAACCTCCGATGGCGACATAAAAGAGGCAAAGATGGCCAATAAATTTGCCTCGATGTTCAACGTTAGACAAGGGTCGTTTAAGATCGCTCTCAAAAGCGGTGAGAACGCCAGCAAGAACTACAATTTTGCTCCGGCAACGAATGATTCACAGGAATCGAAGATGATTATTCGAATGATCGGAAAATGATTCCCGTTGATCAGGTTTATTTGAAAAAGGGTGCTTTGAGCACCCTTTTTTACTTCTAAATTCTTGTCCCGACGTGGTCCGGTCCGGACCAAGTGGACCAGGTGGACCAAAGTCGAGGTAAATTACGCCGCGCGGGCGTCTTTCACGATCTGGATAAACTGCTGTGCCCGCTCGGTAACGATGTGGGCGTTACCTTCGCGTATGGCTTTGACATCGACGAGGTCCGTGCCAACACCAAGGGCCGACGCTCCGGCTTTGATAAAATCAGCCGCCGTCGTGAGCGATACTCCGCCGGTCGGGATGATCTTGACCTGTGGGAACGGGCCTTTTAGATTTTTGACATAGCTTGCACCGCCGACTGATCCGCACGGGAAAACTTTGACAAAATCAACACCCGCACTCCACGCGGTAATTACCTCGGTCGGGGTCAGGACGCCGGGACAGATCGGAGCACTGTAGCGATGGCACAGTGCGATCGTGTCGAGATTGAGCGCGGGGCTAACGATAAATTGAGCACCGGCAAGCAGACACGCGCGAGCAGTTTCAGGGTCGAGAACCGTTCCCGCACCGACAAGCACTTCGCTGCCGTATTTGTCGGCGACCTTTTCGATCACGCGGACGGCTCCCGGCACGGTCATCGTGATCTCAAGCACGTTCACGCCGCCAGCCTTGATCGCTTCGATCACCTGCATCGCCTCATCCGCCGACGAAGCTCTCACCACCGGCACGAGGCCGACATCTTCGATCTGTTTTACAATTTCTGCTTTAGTCATAATTAATTATCTTGCAACGCGAGCACCGCCGCCTTTCATTACTCTCAGAACATCCGCTAGTCCGACCGTTGTGGTGTCGCCCGGCGTTGTCATCGCGAGTGCCCCGTGAGCGGCACCGCAGTTGACGGCCCATGACGGCGATTCGCCGGTGAGGAATCCATAGATCAGTCCCGACGCAAAAGAATCTCCGCCGCCTACACGGTCGAAAATGTCGAGGTCAGGCCGCATGATCGCCTGATGAAGCTCGCCTTCGGTAAAGCAGACCGCTCCCCAGTCGTTGATAGACGCTGTCTTCGCATTTCGGAGAGTCGTTGCTGCGACCGCGAAATTTGGAAAATCTGCGACCGCACGGCGGATCATTTTCTCAAAATTTACGATATCGAGCTTTGAGTGATCTTCGTCTTGCCCCTCTACCTCGTAGCCGAGACAGGCGGTGAAATCTTCTTCGTTGCCGATCATCACATCGACGTACTGGGCGAGATCGCGGTTAACTTCCTGCGCCTTTGCCTGGCCACCGATGGCTTTCCAGAGCGAGTCGCGGTAATTGAGATCGTACGAGATGATCGTGCCGTGCTTCTTCGCGCAAGCCATGGCTTCCTTAGCAACTTCGGGGGTAGTTTCGGATAACGCACAGAAAATGCCGCCGGTGTGTAGCCATCTAGCTCCCTCGTCACCAAATATCTTTTCCCAATCGATATCGCCTTTTTTGAGCTGTGACACGGCTGTGTTGCCGCGATCGGAACAGCCAAGTGCCGCGCGAACGCCAAAACCGCGCTCGGTAAAATTCATCCCGTTGCGGACAGTGCGTCCGACGCCGTCATACTTTGCCCACTTCACATGCGACTGATCGACGCCGCCCTGATAGATCAGATCCTGAACGAGGCGTCCGATCGGGTTATCGGCAAGAGCCGTAACAACAGCCGCGTCGAGGCCAAAACAGCGTTTCAGGCCGCGGGCAACGTTATATTCGCCGCCGCCTTCCCAAACCTCAAAGCTGCGTGTCGTGTGTATTCGCTTATCACCCGGATCGAGCCGCAGCATCACTTCGCCAAGGGAAACGATGTCCCATTTACATTCGTCTTTTGATTTGATTTTTAGCATTTATCTACTGGTTAACCAATTAATTTCCCCGGTCGCTACATCTCCCGGTACTGACTGCTTCTGCCTAATGCCGCTGCCTACTGATTACCTCGCCATCCACCCGCCATCAACTACGACAATGTGGCCCTGCAAATAATCGCTCGCCGCCGATGACAGAAAAACCGCCGTTCCCGCAAGATCATCCGGCGTTCCCCAACGTCCGGCGGGAATACGCTCTAATATTTGACGGTTACGCGTTTCGTCTGCCTGCAGCGGAGCCGTGTTTTTCGTTGCTATGTATCCAGGCGCGATGGCGTTGACGTTAATGTTGTGTTTCGCCCACTCGTTGGCCAGAGCTTTTGTCAGCCCCGCAACGCCCGATTTTGACGCCGTGTAAGCCGGAACTGTGATCCCGCCCTGAAATGAAAGCAAGGACGCGATATTAACGATCTTGCCCGAGCCTTGCGCGATCATGTGCCGGCCTGCGGCCTGCGATAAACGAAAGATACTCGACAGGTTAACCTCGATTACGTCCGCCCAATCCGCCTCGGAAAAATCTACAGCCGGTGAGCGGCGGATCATTCCGGCGTTGTTTATCAAAATATCTATTCGGCCAAATTTATCGGTGATCTCACCGATCAGTTTTGCAGGGACGCTCTTATCTGCCATACCTCCTGCAATTTCAACCGATCTGCTGCCTAACTTTTCAATTGCCGCAACGGTGTCGCTTGCCCCGCCTGATTTGCTCGAATGACAAATGACGGTCGCTCCCGCCTCGGCTAACGCAATTGCGATCGCTTGTCCGATGCCTGACGACGAACCTGTTACAAACGCGACACGCCCGTCTAACCTAAATTTCTCGATGATTCCCATTTACTATTTGAGCTGGCAGATGTCCAAAACGTTCATGTCCGTGTAATCGAGATTTTCGCCACCCATCGCCCAGACAAAACTGTAATTCGACGTTCCGACACCCATATGGATCGACCACGGAGGCGACAAAACGATCTCTTGATCTTTCATCGACATGGTTCGCGTACTTTCCGTCTGCCCCATAAAGTGCATGATCCTCGATTTTTCGTCGAGGTCGAAATATAGATAAACTTCTGAGCGGCGTTCGTGAATGTGAGGCGGACAAGTGTTCCAAACGCTGCCGGATTCCAAAGATGTCAGGCCCATTACGAGCTGCGACGACTCGCAAACCCCGGGGATGATCATCTGATAAACAGTCCGCACATTAGCCGTTTCGGGCGAGCCGAGGTGTAGTTTGTTCGCATCCTCTGCGGTTAAAAGCCTGGTCTCAAAACGCTTATGGGCAAGCGTCGAAAGCAGATAAAACTTCGCCGGTTTTTTCGCGTCGTCGGATTCAAACGTAACCTTTTCAGACTCTTTTGCAATATAAAGACAATCCTTTTTGCCCAGCTTATATTTATTGCCGTCGACGGTAACGGTACCTTTTCCAGACCCGATGTTGATAACGCCCATTTCTCGGCGGTCGAGATACGGCCTGCCTTTAGCGGACGCGGGTTCGGTATGCGTCGGCAGAACGAGCTTTTTCTTTTGCGGGACGGCTCCGCCGACCGCGATGCGGTCAAAGTGAGAATAATGCAGCCGAAGCTCGTCTTTTACAAACGAATTCTCGATCAGATAAAGCTCACGCAACTCTTCATTCAACGCTCCGTAAATTGAATCCGGATGGGTCGCATAAAATGTCTTTTGGTACATAAGATCTTGTGATTATTCCAGAAACTATAGCGTTCGTAAATATTCTTCGACCGCTACCTCCAGTGCTCCACCGATAGCTGAGCCGACCGGTTCACCGGCCTCGACTGACCAGCCGTCTATCTTGCCGATGATACTGCGCTTGATCGCGGCGTTCAACGGTTCCTCGATAAACTCCCACCCATAAACGAGCCGGCCGCTGATAATAACACGCGAAATGCCGATGCCCATTATGACGTTTGCGATACCGATGCCGAGGTAATCACCGATTTTTTCAAGTGTCCACCGCGAGCGAACATCACCGACCTTGGCCTTGCTCACGATCTCGACAAATCTCGGTTTGCTTTCGCCTCTTGCCGGCGGCCTGTCGCCCAGATAAAGTGATGCGGCTGATGCCGCCGATGCATATTGTTCCCAACAGCCGCGGTTGCCGCAAACACACCCTTTGCCGCCCGCGACAATGGTCATGTGGCCAAATTCACCGGCGATGCCGCGAATTGAGCCGCTGCCGCGATACACTTCGCTGCCGATCACGAGCCCGACACCGATACCTGTCCCCGAGCGGACGAGGATAAAATTGGTCATCAGCCCGTCGTCAGAATCTCTGATCTTGAGCCTCGCCTCGTACATCGCCGCTGCTGTCGAATCATTTTCAACAACAACGCGAACAGCGTTATCAATCGTGACGGCACCTGCAATATCCACATCCCGCCAATTCAAATTGGGTGCAAATATCAATTTCTGCCTCTGGGCGTCGGCCATCCCGGGAACACTTACACCGATAATGCTCAGGCGCCGCCCTTCGTTTCTGCGGACAAGCTCATCTATCCGCTGTTTAGTCTGTCGCAGAGCATCCTCGGCCCGCGACGGCGTTGCAAAATCGATCTCATCGGTGACTTCACCACGGAGCGTCGTAGCTCCGACCTGCGATGTTCTCACCCCGAGATTAACGCCGATAAAGTATGTCTTGTCATCCGCAAACGAAAGCATTCGCGAACGCCGATGTTCGCCCCGGGCCGCGACTGTGTCCTGTCGTAAGACACCGCTTTTTACGAGCGGCGAGACGTTTTCCGTAACAGTGCTCTTGTCGATCGACAGCCGCCGGGCGATCTCGGATCGCGTAATGGGTTGTGCCGCACGGATGAGCCTGAGCAGTTGGTTTCCTTTTCGAGAAACTGACTGACCTGCAAGCTGTGGCCGATATAACAAACTGTTATTCATCTCTCGTTATAATAACTTATTATAACGATACGGTCTGCTCTGCCCAAAACTGAAATTCGCGATGTTTTAGTATCTCGGCCTTTGCCTGAATGTCGCCGCTCGCCGTTTGGCGTACATGTTCAAAAAGCCTGGTGCCAGCCTGTTCAATGCTCTCGGTGCCCTCGATCACATCGCCCGCCGAAATATCCAGATCCTGCGACATCTTTTCAAAGACCCGATTGTTTGACGCGAGCTTGATGACCGGAGCGATCGCGTTGCCGATGGTCGTGCCGTTGCCGGTCGTAAAGACAACAACGGTCGCACCTGCGGCAACGAGTCCGGGCGTCGATTCCTGATCGTAGCCGGGGCCTTGCATCAGATTGATGCCACGTGAAGTCGGCGTTTCGGCGTATTCGATCGTGTCCTCAATTCTCGTTGTTCCGGCCTTGACGATCGCACCGAGAGATTTGATCGTTATGTTGAGCAAGCCGCCGGCCTTGTTGCCGGTGCTTGGGTTTTGTCCCAGTACGCCGCCAAATTTTGACGCATATTCTTTGTACCAATCAACGAGAGCGTAGATCTTACGGCCGGTTGCAGAGTCTTTTGCACGATTGGCGAGGATATGTTCTGCTCCGCAAAACTCCGGCACCTCGGTCAACAAGACAGTGCCACCGCTTTTTACGAGCAGATCGGAGCAGTAGCCTAGAGCCGGATTTGCTGAGATGCCCGAAAAACCGTCGGACGACCCGCACTTAACCCCAAGTACCAGTTCGCTTACGGGAAACTCTTCACGGACGCTTTCGTTTACCACCGGCAGCATCTTTTCGACTTCTTTGAGGCCGATCTCGATCGCCGATTGCGTGCCGCCGACATCCTGTATGCCGATCTTAAAGACAGGCTTTTGTATTGGTTTGTCACGATTGGTCAGATATTTTTCAACAAAAGTCAGGTTTGTTTTTTCGCAGCCGAGGTCGATCAGTATGACGCCGCCAACATTCGGGTGATCGGCGTAATTTGCCAGGGTGCGCATCATCACGTCGAGATTTGAACCGTCCTGGCAACCGCAGCCTTTGTTGTGCGGAATGGCGACAACGCCATCAACATTGGGAAATTTTTCGCGGCTGTAGTGCATAAATTCGGCCATCATCGAGATCTGCGTCGCCTCATGGCTCGCACACATTGATGTCGGTACGATCAGGACAAAGTTTCGCGTTCCCACACGTCCGTCGGGACGACGAAAGCCCATAAAGGTCTTGATCTCGCTCGCGTCAAAATAATCCGGTGCAGGTGTATGCAGGTTATCGGGCAGGTCGCGGACGACAGGCACGTCGTCGCTCATATTTTCATGCGTGACCCACTCGCCTTTTTCGATCCCGAGGCTCGTACCGATCGGCTGGCCGTATTGACGAACGAATTCGCCCGCGGGTATTTCACGTATCGCAAAACGGTGTCCTGGCGGCACAGCTTTCGCGATGGTGACCGTTTCGCCCGAGACGAGCGTGACTCGCAGCCCGTCGCGCGTCTCATTTTTAACGACAGCGACGTTATCGTCCGGGTTGACGATGATCGCATAGTCGCTGATGGCGACGGCTTTTTCTGTAAGGATATCCAACATAATTGTCACGCGATCAGATCAGGCAAAACATACGATCGAACGTCAGGGTGTAGCCTGATAAGCAGTCCGGGATTCTCGTCAGTCTGCCGGGCGAGCTCGGCCGGGTCGGGCGAAAGTTCGGTCTCGATCATCCGCTTAAAGCTCTCACGCTTTGCCGGTGCGGTCGATGCATCGACGATCGATTGGACGATCCGCTTGGCTCCGAGAATCGCCGCGGGCCCGAGCGTCAGGATGTATGTCGCATTTCTGCATTCTGTTTCATCCGCTTCTGAAACGCTGCTGCCGCCGACCTTAAATTTTGTGATGTGATGTTCGAGTATGCTCTGACTGATCGGGATAATGCCGGCAAAATCGTCAAATCCGGCTCCGCAACCGGGCTTAATATAGCACAGATGCGATGCGGCCTCGGCCTCGGGCCCTAGTCCCAAAAAGAACAGGTCGATACCGCCGAGGGAATCGAGCTTTTCGAGATAGCCGGTCAGTGCTCCCTCAATGTCGTCCGTTTCGGTCAGCATCGGCGTAAAGCTTTTGACCTTGGCAAAAAACTCGTCGCCCAGCAGCCGCTCAAAATCACGGACAAAACTCAGTCCGTTCGCCATCCCCATCGGTGCAAGAGCATCCTGCGTAAAGACGTGCAGCCGACCGAGCAGATCGTCGATCTCATTGGCTTCAGCAAGAGCATTTATCAAACGATACATCGCCTGAGCGCCGCGTCCGCCCAGCAATACCATCGTAATATCGCCGGATTTTTCGTCGGCGTATGCGGTCAACTCATCGAGCATCGCGCGGCCAACCGCGTCTTCGGACTCGAGGACGTTATACATAAACTCGCCGGCTACGGCACGCAGAGCGGTCGCGGGACGAGAAAACCCCAACCAAATGTTGTTTCCCGCGACGCGGCGAACTATTATCTTTTCAGCTGAAGTTTGCACTTTATTTCTGTTGCGTTTACATTGTAATTGGTTATACCAATTAAAATCAAGTATAATCCTTGTAAATTATGAGATCGGGGTGCCGTCGTTAATTATTTTTGCATAAATATAGGTAATGATGAGCTTTTTCCGACATCGACGAGCCTGGCCGGCATATTGTCGCGTGTGCCAAAGACTGTAAAGTGGTAATACCTTTACGCATTACCAATTTTATTATTCTACCTTTTAAGTTGATAGTATGAGCTTTTCTAAATTAGATCTTACTGGCCGCGTCGCGGTTGTTGTCGGCGGAACCTCCGGCATTGGCCGCGCCATTGCCCACGGGATGGCTGAAGCCGGTGCTGATGTCGTCTGTACCTCACGCAGCATCGGACAGGTCGATGTCGCTGCTACTGAGATCGAGGCCAAAGGCCGTCGCACCATCCGCGTTGCGTCGGACGTGTCCGACCGCGGCTCACTTGAGAACCTGCTTGGGGAATGCGTCACGGCATTCGGCAAGGTAGATATTCTCGTCAACTCCGCCGGACGCACAAAACGCGAGCCGACGCTCGATCTCGATGACGAAACTTGGAACGCGATTCTCGAAACTAATCTGACAGGCACGCTGCGTGCGTGTCAGGTTTTTGGCCGCCATATGATCGAAAACGGCTATGGCCGTATCATTAATATAGCTTCGCTTTCCACATTTGTATCGCTCTTTGAGGTTGCCGCTTATGCTGCGAGCAAAGCGGCCGTTGCCAGCCTGACAAAATCGCTTGCGATCGAATGGGCAAAGCGCGGTGTCAACGTCAACGCGATCGCACCCGGCGTTTTCCGCACGGCGCTAAACGAAAAGCTGCTCGATGAAACGCCACGCGGGCAAGAATTCCTTACGCGGACACCGATGGGACGATTTGGCGATGTAACCGAACTTGCGGGAGCCGCAATTTTTCTCGCGTCGGATGCGGCGAGCTTTGTGACCGGCGAGGTCTTAGTCGTTGACGGCGGATTTTTGGCAAGCGGTGTAAATCAGTAGTGACCGAGGTTGCGGAGAAAACCGAAAGGCTACAGCAAATGCTTGAGCGTGAAAAGCTCAGCGGCGTTTTGCTCAACGCACAGCATAATTTTGCGTGGCTGACCGGCGGAGCGACAAACGGCATCGACCTTAGCCGTGTAAACGGAGCGGCATCGTTGCTGGTCAAGGCGGACGGAAAGAGGTACATTCTCGCGAGCAATATAGAGATGCCGCGGATGCTGGCTGAGGAAGTTTTGGCCGCGGATTTTGAGCCCGTCGAGTATAGTTGGCAGGACGAAAAAGCAACGGCGGGCTTTGTAATTGACAAGGCTAAGAGTCTGATCTCGGACGGCGAGATAGCGACCGACTATCAGATCGACGGCAAAGTGGCACAATGCCGTTATAGTCTGACGCCGGACGAGATCGGACGTTACAGATTGCTCGGCAAAGACGCCGGGGCAGCGGCCGGAAGGGTCATTGACAATATAACGGACGGCGAATCGGAGATCGAGATCGCGGAAAAAGTGCGACACGAACTCGCTCGTGGCGGCATGCCGTCAGTCGTGACGTTGATCGCCGCTGATGAGCGGATTTCGCAGTATCGACATCCGGTGCCGACGGCAAACCGTTGGAAAAAAACGCTCTTGCTCGTAACCTGCGCAAAACGCGGCGGCCTGATCGCGAGCCTGAGCCGGATGGTTTGCATCGGCGAGGTGCCCGACGAATTGAAAATTAAGACCGAGGCCGCAGCTTATGTTAACGCTTGTTTGATGCACGCGACCCGACCCGGTGTGACGGGAGCAGGGCTTTATAAAGTTGCCGCAGATGCCTATGCGATCAAAGGGTTTGCCGACGAGATCAATCGCCATCACCAAGGAGGAGCTGCCGGATATCGGACACGCGACTGGGTGGCACATCCAACAAGCGGTGAGGTCGTTCAGGAAGATCAGGCCTTTGCCTGGAACCCGTCGATAACGGGCACAAAGGTCGAAGAAACTAGCATCATAACCGGCGGCGGGATCGAAGTGATGACCGCCACAAAAAATGTCCCGGTGATCACGACGGTGATCGATGGCACGGAATACCACTCTCCCGGAGTTATATTGTTATAGGAGCCAATACTCAATGAGTGATGAATCATCGGTCGCATATTCGGCCGGCACCAAGATAGGCAAATTTCGCTGGATGATCTGCACGCTGCTATTTTTTGCGGCGACGGTAAATTACATCGACCGTCAGGTCATCGGCATTTTGAAACCGACGCTTGCGGGCGAGTTTGGCTGGACCGAACTCGATTATAGCTGGATCGTTTTCGCGTTCCAGACGGCGTACGCGATCGGATTGCTTTTCGTTGGTAAGCTGATGGACCGCATCGGGACAAAGATCGGCTTTGCCATCGCGATCGTCGTTTGGAGCATCGCGGCTATTGCTCACGCATGGGCTCCGGATATCGGCATTTATGCCTCACCTGTTGTTGCTCCGATCGTGCAGGGCGTTGTTGCCGGCTTTAACGGCATCAGCTCGATGTTTGGTGCGGCACCGTGGACATTCACCTTGTCGGCGTCGGTGATCGGCTTTATGGTCGTCCGATTTTTGCTCGGCCTCGGCGAGGCGGGCAATTTCCCGGCATCGATCAAGACCGTTGCAGAGTGGTTCCCTAAGAAAGAACGTGCGCTCGCGACCGGTATCTTTAACGCCGGAACCAACGTCGGTGCACTTGCGACACCCCTGCTCGTGCCGATGATCGTGCTTGCTTGGGGCTGGTACGAAGCATTTATTTTCACCGGCATTATCGGCTTTCTCTGGCTCGGCTTTTGGCTCGTGATCTACAAACGGCCCGAGGAACACAAGAGCCTTTCCCCAGCAGAACTCGAATATATCCAGAGCGATCCGGTCGAACCAGCGGTCCGTGTTCCATGGAAACGGTTGTTTCCGCATCGGCAGACATGGGCGTTTGCATTGGGCAAGATGCTGACCGACCCGATCTGGTGGGTCTATCTGTTTTGGCTGCCCGATTTTCTACAAAAGAAACACGGCCTAGACCTCAAAACTTTCGGCATACCGCTCGCGATCATTTACATCATCGCGGATGTCGGCAGCGTCGGCGGCGGCTATCTCTCGTCAACTATGATCAAACGCGGTTGGTCTATTAACCGCAGCCGTAAGACTGCGATGCTCATTTGCGCATTGGCGGTCGTACCGATCGTTTTTGCATCGATCACGACAAATCTCTGGGTCGCGGTCATCCTGATCGGCATCGCGGCAGCGGCACACCAAGGCTGGTCGGCTAATATATTTACGATCTCATCGGATATGTTTCCAAAACAGGCGGTCGGTTCGGTCGTGGGAATCGGCGGTATGATGGGTGCGGTCGGCGGTATGATAATCTCGCCGCTGGTCGGATACATACTCGACCGGACGGGCAGTTACGTCCCGATCTTTATCATCGCGGCGTCAGCGTATCTGATCGCTCTGCTCGTAATTCACCTGCTCGCACCAAAACTCGAGCCGGCGAATATCAATTACGACTAAGTTATTTCTCAAATCTAAACCAATCGACGTCGGCGGTGCCGGCGTCGTTAAATTTGCCGGGTCGGGTGTAAAAGAGCCCGACCTTTGCTCCTATCCATCTCCCTTCACGGGCGGTGAATGAGGGGCCAATTACGACGAATGACTTGAGATCGTCACTCACGCTAAACGTACACTCGCCTCCCTTTTTCACCCATAAGCGCAAATAGAGCTCGCTAGTCGACAACGGCAGCACGTCAGTTTCGATTTCGGCAGTCCCTTTGTCGGCATCTTTTGCTGTCGATCGCGAGATATAAAGCTTGTTTTGCTTATTCGTGACTCCCAAATATGAATAATCAAGCCCCATGACAACCAGACCAAATCTCTCTCGCTCAAAACGCATGTTCAAACGCACCTTTGCCGTCACAGTAAATTCTTCGGCCGGAAATTTTTGCAACAGTAGATTTGGCAGATCCCAGAGATTTTTGTAGCCGTCGGGGAGTTGTACCGAGTTCATGCGAAGAATGCCTTTTTCGGGAAAGGGAAACGCCCACTCGGTTTGCGGATTGCCGTGCCATTGCCATTGCGGTCCGATGATTGCGGCATTAAATTCATTACTGTCTTGCGGCGTTTGGATCGGATATGTCTTTCCGACATTTGGTTTCTTAAATTTCAAAACCGGTTCGCCGGTGCCGTCACCGTCCGGGTCGGAACCTATAACGGGAAAGCCGTTTTTCCATACCGCGGGTTGTAGATGGACGATGCGGCCATATGCCCCGCGATCTTGGAAATGGACAAACCACCATTCGCCGGTCGGTGTATCGATAAGAGCACCTTGATGCGGGCCGTTGATGGCAGTTTTGCCCTGAGCGAGAACGGCCTTTTTCTCATACGGCCCGTAGATACTTTTTGATCTTAGGGCAAGCTGCCAGCCGGTGGGCACTCCGCCTGCCGGGGCGAAGATGTAGTAATAACCGCCGCTCTTATAAAATTTTGGCCCCTCAACAGTCGAGTCAGTTTCGTGGCCGTCAAAGACCATCACGCCGTCATCGAGCAATCGCGTGCCATCAGCACTCATTTTATTTATTACGAGGATGCTCTTGATCCCTGCACGGCTGCCAGCAAAAGCGTGGACGAGATATGCGTTGCCGCCGTCGTCCCACAGCGGGCAAGGATCGATCCAGCCTTTGGCCTGGCGGACAAGCAGCGGTTTTGACCATTCGCCCGCCGGGTCTTTGGTTTTGGTCATATAGATACCAAAATCAGGATCGCCGTAGTAGATGTAATATTCGCCCGCGTGAAACCGTATCGACGGAGCCCAAACACCGCCGCCTTGCTGAGGCTTTGCAAAAACGTCCGTCGGGTATTGTTCGCGGAAAACGTGATTTATGATCCGCCAATTTACGAGGTCTTTGGAATGGAGTATCGGCAGTCCCGGGGCAGCGTTAAAGCTCGATGCCGTCATGAAAAAGTCTTCGCCGACGCGCACTACGTCAGGGTCGGAATAATCGGCAAAAATGATCGGGTTTTTGTACGTGCCGTCGCCATTATCGGCGACCCAAACGTTGGAAACAAAGGGCTTGGTCTGAGCCCACACTCCGATGTTAAGCAGGAAAAGTAGTATCGCTATTCGAACCGGCATCAGCCGCCTACTCTGAAGCATCACCGTTCAAAGCTGCAGTCATTTTTTCTTCAAGCCGCTGAGCTTTTTGTGTTTCGATCAAATGATCGTGCATCGCCCTACGCGCGCCTTCCGGGTCGTGCTCGCGCATCGCACGGTAGATATTATGATGCTGTTCGGCGGACTGCTTGAGATCGGTTGCACGTTTTACGGTCTTGCTGCGGCTGTCGTAGAGGATGGTCGCAATCATATTCATTAGCGACGTGAGGATGCGGTTATTTGACGCCGATGCGATCGTCTGGTGAAACTGCATGTCGTGAACGAGGTATTGCTCCGGCTCGTTGAGCGACGCATACATACCGGTGATCTCCTCGGCCATCAGTGTCATCTGTTCGCTAGTCGCTCGTTCGGCCGCAAGTCCCGCGATGCTCATCTCTAGTGCCAAGCGAGCCTCAAACATTTCATCCGACGTAAATCCGTGCAGAGCCGAGAGCATCCGCAGCGGATTACTGTCTAGCGTCGGCGATTCGTCCTTTTCGACAACGAACGTGCCCGCACCTTGTTTAGATTGCAAAATACCAACGGTCGAGAGCGAACGGATACCGGCTCGCAGTGTCGGACGGCTAACGCCGAGCAGCTTGGCCAGATCGCGTTCTGGCGGCAGACGGTCACCGGGCGATAACTCGCCGTCATGGATCATTTTGCGCAAGCGCTCGACTACCTCACCGACGGTGGTGCCGTTTTTCTCGGAGTTGAGAGATGTAAAAATGCCGGGTTTTGATTTTGGCATGTGCTTATTTATCAATTTTATATTAGTGGTAAAAGTTTGTCGAAAATTTTCCGCCGTCTATTTACCGGGCTGCGTCTGTGTAAAAACCTTTATCAATATCATCGAAAACTTCTTATCCGAAACCGTCCGTTGATGCGGCGTGCCGCGCGGCACAACGATCAGATCACCCTTTTTGATAGTTACTTTCTGACCGCCGGTAGCGGTCTTTGCCCGCCATTCGCCGGGCGAGATCTCATTTGGCGTGTCGAGCGTACCGCCAAGCATCAATGTCGCCGTGCCTTTGAGAACGTAGTATATGTCATCCGACCCGTCGTGTACCTCGACATTATCATTTACCCGTTTTTCGTCATGAAAGATCGCAACCCGCATCTGAGTTCCGGCTGCGGCCGCAACATCTTCATTTGTATTGCCGGGCTTTTGTTTGAGCGCCTTTTGAATGTCCTCGACCTGTTGCTTTGTCTTAACGACAAACGGACGAGACGGCGTCGAAGGCTGGCGCGTTTGGGCAGATACCGCGACGGACGCCGCCGCGATCAATAAAAACATCAATAGAATACGGTGTTTTGTCATGTTTATTTTTTCCTTGCGTTAGTCAGCAGCCAGCGGCTGAGGTCGGTTGCCGCCTTAAAATTTTCAAATTCCAGCGGCAGACGCCGACCGTCGAGATATTCGTTATAGAGCCAAGGGTCGCCAATAACAAACACCGTGCCCTTACCGTGTTTTGCCGTCGCCATGACGACATCGCCGTTTGCGGTGACTAGAGCTTTTGCATTGCCGCTGAGCGCGAGTGTTGAGATCTCTTTTACAAACACGCGTTTTGTCGTGGTAAAAATCGGATTACCCGTGGCGATCTCAACGCCGCCCATTTTGTAATCATTATTGAGCACATCAAATTTGCGGTCTTTGTGAAATTTGATACCAAACTTTTCGGCGATCAAGTTAAATTTATCAAGCTCCGCATTCTGCCCGTCGTTGCCCATCAGTAGCAGCACGCCGCCACGGGTTACCCAATCGGCGATCGCTTTTGCGTCGGGTTCAGACACATAGTTTGGCTTGGCGGTCTCTTTTTCGGTGTCGGGATCGACGATAACATACACGCTCGCACCGGCCAGATTTGTTGCTAACGGAGCCGACGAAAGTGTCGAAAGCCGCGCTCCATTTGACCGAAATATCTGCCCAAAAGCGTAAAACCCGGCGTCGGGCCGCTCGTCCCATTTATAATGCCACGTCTCGTCGCCCCCCGTATTTTTGCTTTTTCGGATCTCGTGGTTGAAATAGTCGTCGATCACAACGGTTTTTCCACGCCCCGGCCAGCCGCGTTCGTATGCCTCGACCTCGATAGCGGCACGGATCGCCGGGCCGAGGCCTTTGGCGTCGTTGGTCCGCAGCTTTTCGCTCATGTAATAGTCAAAACTGCCATCGCGATACGGATTGCCGCCGAGGCCTGAGACCGATACGGTGCCTTCCCAGTCGGTCTGCCCTTGGGCGTTTGTTTTGATGAATTCTTTCTTGATACCTGCCCAGCCGCGAGTCGCGGTTTTAAGATATTTCTCCGGCAGATAGCCTTCGCGGACGCCACGCATCAGCGCATATACAAACATCGCCGAGGCAGATGATTCGAGGTAATTCTTTTCACGCCCGCCGAGGTCGATGATGTCCCACCAAACGCCGGATCTAGCGTCCTGATATTTTGCGATCGCGGCGGCTTCGCGGTCGAGGATCGCGACCAGTTCCGCGCGTCGAGGATGATTGGCGGGGAAATGCTCGAGCGTATCGACCAGCGCCATTGCATACCAACCCATCGCCCGGCCCCAGACGTGCGGTGACCTGCCCGTGTCCTTATTTGCCCATTTTTGCTGCTTTGATTCGTCCCAGCCATGGTACAAAAGCCCAGTCTTTGGATCGCGGCTGTTCTTTTCCATCCAGACAAATTGGTTTGCAATGTCGTTCCAATTGTCCTCGCCAAAGATGCTCGAATACTCCGCATAAAAAGGCTCGCCCATATACAGCCCGTCAAGCCACATCTGATACGGATAGATCTTTTTATGCCAAAAACCACCCTCGTTTGTTCGCGGGTGCGTCTTTAGCTGGGATCGTAGTTGCTCGACTATCTTGCGGTATTTTTCGTTGCCGGTCACACGATGGAGCAGCAGCATCGCCGTGCCAGGTGTGACGTGGTCGATGTTATATTCCTCAAGGTGGTAGTCCTTATGGTTGCCCTTTTCATCGATCCAGTGGTCCATTCCTTTTTGGATATGACGAAAATATTTCGGGTCACCGGTCGCGTACCACATCGCTTCGACCGCTTTGAGGATCACGCCTTGCTCGTAGTTCCATTTCGGCGGAATCCCGGGCAGGTTGCGGTCATCGACCCAGATGCGGTTCATCGCCGTCTCGGTGAGCTGCTCGGAAAGGCGTGTCTGGGCGGCCGCGGCGACCACGGACATTAACAATAATATGGCTGCGATAAAGATCTTCATTTCTTTAAATATTTGCGTAATTTTAACTTATCCTCACGGATGCCTTCGACCACGAGCTTTGCCATTTCTTCGGCTCCTTTTGGTACAAAGTGCGTGTTATCCTCAATGCCTTTTGGATAGTTAGGGTTTTCGTCCGGCTTGAGCTGTAAAAATAATGCCCGCGAACCTTCGACACCATACCGCTTGATCACAGCCTCGCTCTTTCGGTGCATATCGATGAGCGGAACCTTTTGTTCTTTTGCGACAGCTCGAACGGCGTCAGGATATTCCGGTGGATGCTTATCCACAAAGTTACCGTCCTTATCAAAGCTTCGCCGCATAACAGGCGTCATCAGTACAATATTCGCTTTCTTGGCTTTAACGTCGGCGATAAATCGGATCAGATTAGCCCTGTAATCGGCGGGTGGTGTATAGCGCTCGCCCTTTTCTTTTGACTCATCATTGTGGCCAAACTGGACGAAAACAAAATCACCCTTTTTTAGTTTATCGACGATCGCCTGCCAGCGGCCTTCCGATATGAACGTCTTTGTGCTGCGTCCGTTTTGAGCGTGATTGTCGATGACGACCTTGGCCGGGTCAAAATACTGCTGCATCATCTCGCCCCAGCCGGTTTCGGGGCGTTTCTCAGGCAGTTTGTTTGCACAGGTCGAGTCGCCAGCGAGATAGACCGTGATCTGAGCCGGCGTTGTGATCGCTCCGAGCATAACTAACAAGCCAAATGCGAAAATGTACTTCATCACAAAATCTCGACTAAATTCCCGCCGATCTTTACGTTTGAGAGTTTTATGCCCTGAACGTTTTTCATTATGCTAGGGTTTTTCATCGCGCCAAAGGTGCAGTTTTTGAGTGAAACATCGTAGATCGGAGCATTGTCGAGACCCTGCAGATCAACCGCACGATTGCCAGAACCACACGTCAGCCCGTCGATCTGTACGTTTCGTACGAGCGGGATGTACGCACCCTTGGCACCCTCTTCGTAATTAAAATCGATCTCTATCACCGCTCGCGATACCGTGCCGATGGTGTTGTTTTTGTAATAGAAATTCTCGAGTTTGCCGCCACGCGAGGCGTTGTTTTTGAACCGGATGGCCGTCCACAGGTCAGGGCTGTCGAGTTTGTTATCGTGGGCGAACACATTACGAACACCGCCTGAGATCTCGCTGCCGACGGTAATACCGCCGTGGCCATCTTTCATCGTGCAGTTGCGAATGATTACGTTTTCGGTCGGAGTGTTGAGCCGGCGGCCATCATTGTTCCGGCCCGATTTTATCGCGATACAATCGTCGCCCGTGTCGAAATAGCAGCTGTCGATCAGCACGTCTTTGCACGATTCTGGGTCGCAGCCGTCATTGTTTGGGCCGTGAGTTGCGATGTGCACGTTGCGAACAGTTACGTTCTCACACAGCACCGGATGCACTTCCCACATTGGCGAATCGATGATCTTTACGCCCTCGATAAGGACGTTCTTACACTTGTATGGCTGTATGAACTGCGGGCGTAAATAGTCTTTTTCGCCGCCGAAAACGCGCTCCGCAACCGGTGCGTTTCGGTCCATGTATTCGTATAATTTCGCCCGAGCATCCCGCTGGCTGATCACGTTAGGATCGCCGCCGTAACGCGGGTTGCCGTGCCACTTCCAAAAGAACGACTTACCTTGGCCGTCAAGCGTTCCCTCGCCGGTGATCGCAATATTTGTCTGCTCGTAGGCGTAGATCAGCGGCGACAAATGCATTAGCTCCATGCCCTCCCAACGAGTGTGGACGACAGGCAAGTACGCCTCATGATTTGTCGCAAACTTGAGCGTCGCACCTTTTGAAACGTGCAGATTTACATTTGATTTGAGCCGAATCGCACCGGTCAAAAATACGCCCGCCGGAACAACGACGCGTCCGCCACCGGCTTTGTTACAAGCGTCGATAGCTTTATTTATTGCAGCGCGACAATCGACCTCGCCCCCGGCTTTTGCACCATACTTGAGTATGCTGTAATCCTTTTTCTTAAACTTTGGCGGCACAATGCGGGTAAGTATCTGCTTGTACTCGGTCGCCCAAGGATCGCTTTGGCCGTAGGAGATCTGCGGTAATATCGCGAGCCCGGCTGAGCCTATTAATAGCGTTTTTACAAAATCACGTCTGGTTGTCATAAGTCTATTGCTCTACCTTTGGCGTTTTCCATTTCGGATATTCTCTTTCGATCAGGCCGAGCGGCGTCTCGACATACCATGCGTAGCCGTTTCGACGCTCGGCTTCGATCTGGGCGACGTCATATTTGATGACCGAGTCGCGACCGATAAATATCGGTTTCATCGTATCCAGTTCGTAAAACCGTGCCCAGATCGGTGATGCTGATTTATCTTTTACGACCCCACTTTCACCCTTTGTTCGAACCCAACGAATGCCGTTTATCTGATTGGCCTTGAACCAGGTGATCGCGGCCTCGACAGCGGCTGTGATCTCTGGGGTCTGTTTTTCCTGCATTAAAAAGCGAACGATGCCGACGCTTTCACCCGCCGAGAGAGCAGGCGGCTCGAACTTGCGCGCCCACGCCGGTTTGAGGCTGACCTCGTCATACTGCGGTGCCCAGACGGTCTTTTTGCCTTTGATCTCGACCTGTAGTTTTAGTATCAAGGCGGTCGCTTTTGCGACGGCCTTTTCCGCTTTTGCACGACGCTCTTCGCCGACAAATTTGTAATCGTCGGTGCGGTTTGCGATGTCACGCAGCAAACGCATCACGCCGATCATCGCATCATCGTTAATTGTGATATGCGAATAATAGCCCTTTTTCAAAGGGAAATACTGCGGAAAGCCGCCGTTCTCATATTGGTATGACAACAGATAGTCAACGCCCTTGTTAAAAGCATCTTTATATTTTGGCAGGTTGGCCGGAGGCGAAGATTTCAGCAAACTGGCCGTAATGACACGCCCAAGATACGCGACCTGTGTGTAGGTGGTGCGATTGTCGATCGTCGTCTCAGAGATATCGGATCTTTTTGCGGCGAGAGCGTCACGTTCGGGTTTTGTGAGCATTAACGCCATATCGACATTTTTTTCAAAACCGCCATTGTCCTTTTGATAGAGCAATAATTGGTCGGCGATACGTGCGGCTTCGTCGGTCTGATACCACAGAGGTTTTTGTTTGAAGACCTCGCCCCATGTGACGAGCTGCCAATCGGGAGCCGTTTTTTCCTGCCAGGCGAAATTATCGCCTCGATACGGATCCCATCCGTCTTTGCCGCCTAGAAAATACTCTACCGAAAACACTTTGATATCCGCATCGCCGAGTTTGCGTGTCCAAGCTACACGGGCTTCGGGATTGGCCCCTTTGCCTGTAGAACCGTATTCGGCAAAGTACGCTGTCTTTTCTCGTTGCGGTTCCCAGTGATGCCAGCCCTCGGGGCGGATCTCGGCGTCCATCTCGGTGTTTAGAAATACGGTGCGGCCGTAGTCACGCCACGGCCGCCCGAGATAAATGCCGTTTTTCGTGTTGTTGCTGGTCAAACGGCATTTATGAAAAATAAATCCCGCGGGTTCGTCCGCGGCGAAACGCATTGGAGCCGTGATATAGCCATCGCCTTTGCTGTGAATATGGCAATTCTCAAACACGGCCGCCGCCATACCAAATATGTAATCGACGTGCCCTTCGATGTAGCAATCTTTGTAGTACTGCCGCCCATTTTTGGCGTAAAGCGTGTCCTGCCATCCTAGAAAATGGCACTTGTCGAACATTGCACGGTCAGCTTCGACCAGTATTGCCACGGCCTGTGATCCCGGACCAAACGAATTTTCAAAAGTAATATTCTCCGCGTAAAAATCGTGTCCGCCGATATATGTGCTGTAGCTCGCCGAGGTCGAACCGGCATCTTTGTTAGACAGGTTAAAGGTCAGCACGGTCTTTTCCGCGTCTGTTCCAATAAATGAGATGTAGGGTTTGTTCGCCGGTATGCGGATCTGCTCTTTGTATATGCCGGGTTTTATGGCAATGACAAAACGCTTGGCGTTATTCTCCGGGACCTTGTCAATCGCCGCCTGTACGCTTTTAACGTTACCGGTGCCATCGGCGGCAACCGTAATGTCGGCGGCACTTGCCGAAGCTACTGTTAACAAAACGAGCAGTGATATTGTAAAAAGACGAGCGGCGTTCATGTTAAAAATTGAGATAAAAAAGCGTCACATAACCGGCCGGTAAAGCATGGTCGTCTATGTGACGCTCGATAGTTAGATGCAAAAAGCAAACTACGTCACATTAGAATGTGAAGCGTGCTGCCAACTGTATGTCACGCGGCGGCTGACGAACCGGAGCCGTCGTAAATCCGAATGACGAGCTCGAAGGCGTGACGTTCGGCGAGCTGAAATATGGTGTATTCAGCGCGTTGATAGCATCCATACGGATCTGCAACTTCATTCCTTCACGAATCCTGAAGTTCTTCGAAAGTCCCAAATCAAATTTCAGAAAACGCTGATTTCGAAGGTTGTCAGTTGTAAAGGGAACATTCCTCAGTGTGATCGCACTACCGCTGGTAAAGTTGTTAGCAACTCCTGGAACGGTACTGCCAATGCGAAACCCAGAGATATCCCAGCCGGGTATGTCGACACCATAGCGTCCAAAATTAACGTTCTTTTCGCTGTAGTTACTAATTAACTGAGTGATGTCGCCGTTGTAATAGAGATTAGGCAACAAGAGCGGCTCTCCGCTTTGTCGTTCAAATATACCCTGCATCTGCCAACCGCCAAATATTGCGTTGACAACCGAATTCCACGAACTGCCAAACTGACGGCCCTTACCAAACGGAAGTTCGTAAATCGTGGACAGCGTGAACCGATTTGGCCTTTCATTCGGCGAAATATATTCGGTCAGCTCGGTGTCCTGCGGATTAAGATACTGGTTCTTGAGACGCTCACGCGACCAGGTGTAAGAACCGTTAAACGACAATCCTTGAGTAAAGCGTTTGATGAACTGAAGTTGGACCGAATTGTAGTTGCTCGTGCCGTTGTACTCCGTAACCGACACGTTGCCAAACTGCGGGAATGCGGTCAACAATCTGCGTCTGGCGATGGTCGCAGCATTCCAAGTAGCACTACTAGGAATCAGTGTTCTGAAAGGATTTGCAACGGTCGCATTTAGGTAGGTCGTTGCACTGGCAAGATCGGCAACGAGCGTTGCCGGATTTGCAGTTGCAAGATCTATCAGACACGGGCCGCCTGTATCCGAGCGGACACAATTGCGGGGGATAAAGTTAAGCTCACGATTGACGGCGAGATCAGCACCCCTCGAATAAACATAAGTTGCCTCTACGCCGATACCGCCCCAGAGTTCGCGTTGAACGCCAACAATGAACCTAGAGTAGGTCGCATTTTTTCTCTCTTTTTGCAAAATGATTGTTGTCGGACCGTTGTTCCCGACAGATGTAAGGTCGGTCCCGGTAAATGTCATCAGGCCGTTGGCAGACCCGACCGATGGCAGAATACCGCTCGGGAATGCATTTGCCAGCGTTGCGACGAACGTGAGCCCGTTATCAAGGGTCGGTGTAAATGTGGTCGGCGTCGAAAATCCGGGCTGGAATACGACGCTCTGGCTGACGATCTGGAACGGAGCCGTAAAGGTACCAAATCCGGCACGGATGATCGTCTTTTGATCCGGTGAGTAAGACATGCCAATACGCGGTTGGAAGTTGTTTTTATCCGTCAACTGATTGGCTTGTGACGCACTACCGGCGAAGATAAACCCGCCTTTCAGATTTTGAAAATTGGTGATCGGAACGCCAGCGGGCACGCTAGAATTATAATTGGCGAGTACCTGAGCAGCGATAGGGCTCGGTGCTACACGGTCAAAATCAACGATCATTCGGGCTTCTTTTTCTTTATAGCCGCCTTCGATCTCGTAACGTATTCCCAAATTCAGCGTTAGCTTAGACGTAACTCTCCAGTCATCTTGTACGAACACTCCGTGATAGGCTGACGACACGTCGTAGACCTGCGGATTGTCGATCGAACCCGAAGCGGGAATGCCTAGCAGAAACGATGCAAGATCGCGGCCCGGGCGGTCACGCTCAGTATTGCCCGAGCTTGAGTTCTGCATTGTGTAAGTTCCCTGAAAAGTAAACTGCCCCGATGCATATCCACCATAATTAAACCGTTCATGAAGACGACGGAAATCATATCCTAATTTCATGGTATGGTTTCCACGAATGTACGTCATCGTTGGCTGAATTGTCAGCATATCGAACGGCCTATCTCGACCGTCATTGTAATCCGCACGAAGTGATCCCACGGTTAGAAAGTTTGTGAAATTGAATCTTGGGAACACATTTGCCTGACGGCTGCTGGGAATACCCGTAAAGCCGAGCTCTCCCGCAGTTGGCTGTCCGTCCTGAAATCTTATCAGCTCAAATTTTCCCCAACTGCCGCGTAGGTCAAAGTAGAGGTTAGAACTAAGGGTCGAGGTCCACGTCGCGCTTGCACCATTATTACGGCGGTTCTCGAAACCGCGGAAGATCGAATCTGGTGCCATGGTCAGGTTGTACCGGTCCTCGGTATTTCGGCTGTGGTAGTACTTACCAAAAATAGTGTTTTTATCGTTAATATTGTGATCGATCCTGCCCATGAAAGACCTGTAAGGACGTATCAGATTTTGGTCTGTGATGAAGTTATTTTGAACGCCGGGAAGATTTGGTGCAGGAAAATACTGCATGAACGCAAGAGCCGGAGCATACATGCTACCGATAGGGATGATGTTGCCGGCGAACGCGGTGCGGCACACGCGGTTTAAGGTACCCGTTAGGCCGCAGGTCGAATTGCCCATAAACGCTGATGCGGGATTGTAAATGGGCGTGGTGGCGAGTATCTCAGAGAAATTGCCTTGGCGCATCAAAGCAGTCGGGACAGAATAGGTGGTGGTCTGAGCAACGTTATCTTTTTGACGTTCATAGGAAAATAGAAAGAACGTCTTATCCTTAAAGATCGGGCCCGTTAGCACGCCGCCATAACGATTGTATTTGCGTTCCGGCTTGGGAAGGCCCGCTTTGTTATTAAAGAAATTGTTAGCCGTCCTGCTCTTGTCGCGGTCGTAAAAATAAACTTCACCATTGAACTTGTTCGTACCGCTTTTAGTCGCAACGTTAACGGTCGCACCGGCGGTAAATCCCATCTGGGCGTCAAAGCTGTTGGTCTGTACCTTAAATTCGCGGGTAGCTGCTGACGGCGGTGTAAAGGCAACCTGCCCGTCATAAGCCAAGTTTGGAGAACCATCAAGATTGATCACGTTTCCGCCCGAAGCGTTGACCTGATTTCCCTGGGTGCCGTTGCTGCGAAAACCCGCGAGGTTGCCGTTAGCGGTTGGGCCCTGGAAATTTGGGTCGCCGGTGTAAACCATGCCGGGTGCCTGTGTGGCGAGAACGTAAGGAGCTCCTTCGGCAAGGGGAAGCTCTTCGATCTGGCGCTGGCTGACCGACGTGCCGATCGTGACCGTTCCGCGTTCGAGCAGCTCGGTATCAGCGATAATGCTCACCTCGGCAGCGGCCCCGATCTCAAGAGTGAAATCAAGCGGCAGACGGTCGTCCACCTTTAAGACAATATTTTCCCGTGTCGAGATCTTAAAGCCGCTACTGGTCGCCGTCACAGTATAAGTTCCGGGGACGATGAACGGTATTACATAAGAACCCTCACCGTTGGTCGTGACCGAAACGGTGATGTTGGTTGCATTATTCTTAACGGTGACAGTTGCTCCGGCAACGGCGGCACCGTTAGGGTCAGTTACATTGCCATTAATCGTCGCACGATAATCCTGTGCGGCGGCAAGTGATGCAAACACGGTAATAACTAACGAGAATGCTGTGAAAATAAACGCTTTGCGGATCAATGTTGTCTTCATAACCTGATGTCCTTGTTTTTTAATATCTCAAAAATACTATGTGGCGACAGTACGCCTGTACAATTTCCTAATTTTACTAAATTGGTAACACCAATTATACGAACGGTTGTGGGAATTGGTTTAAGATGTAATTCTCTCGGACGTTCATATTAGCTTGTTTTCTTTGTACTTGAGTGCGCAGTTATTATGTACCAAGCCAAAAATAATTGTCAAGGGTGTTTGACCAATTTAGAAATTTTTTTTATATGGGTTTTACCAATCGCACATATTTCCTAATATATTAAACATCTAAAACATAAAAGAGCCGGCATATTTGCCGGCTCATATTAATTATCCAGTCAACACTAGAAAGGCTATTTGGTTGGCTCGTCCGACACCTGGAAAAACTCGCCGGTACCGTTGTTTGTGCGGAGCATCTTCATTACATCCTCAAATCCAAACGGCCTTGCACCGCGGCGGCCAAACACGGCGATCTGATTTCCGCTCTCATCGGCAGCACGATCGCGGTCTAGCCCCTTGCTGATAGCGACTGCCTCGCCCTTGGTCTTGAAAGTCGCGATCAGTCTTGGTTCGGGACGCGGGCTAAAGCCGGCGTAGTTGGGCATTGTCTCGGGGTCGGTGAGTTGCAAGACCTTTAAGCCGTTCTTGCCGTCGGCGATATAGGCGTAGAGGCTGGCGTTGGTCATCGCTACCTTAACGGCATGAGCGTCGTTGATCGTGCCTTCGGCATTGAAAGTCTGGTCGAGTTTTGGCTGCTCGGGCTTTTCTACGTCAATGATTGCGATACCATCGGCGCCATTGGCGATGTAAGCATAGGTGCGTGCCACGTATACATCATGCGCGTGAGCAAGCGGCACGGACGCTCCGTCAATAATCCTTACTTGCCCCGTCGTCTGTAGATCCTTGATATCAAGCACCTTCAGTCCGTCATTATCCACAACAAAAGCGTAAAGAAACTGTACGGCGACCGCTTTGGGATCATTGAGCGGAACCTCGGCGGTGACCTTTGGCTGCGTCGGCGTCGAAAGGTCGACGATCACAAGTGCCTTGTCGGTCGTCACATAAGCAAAGTTACCGGCGAGAGTAATATTATTTGCTCCGTTCAAAACACCGTTTGGGTTAAAGGTAACAGCACGGCTCAGGAAATTGTTACGCGGATCGCCATCAAGCAGCGTCGCGGCATTGACCAATATCAGCCCTTCGAACTTGTCGGCTACATATAGATAAGCGTAGAGCGGATGGATCGGCCCCTCTTCGTTGATCGCGGGAGCGGGTTTGCCGGCTTTAGCAGCCTCGGCGTTTAGCCGCAAAGCTTCCTCAGGCGGGACCTGTTTGAATGTGCCGTCCTCGTTCTGGACAGTCCGCCACCGAGCCGGATCGACCGCGAGGGTCGAAGGTGCAGCGACGGCAGTTGCATATTTGCTGGGTACGTAAAATTTTTGACCGAGCGGTGAAACGGGTGCGGTCGTTATGCGTTCGGAAAATCCTTTGTGGTCGATCTGGGCGACGTCATAAACTCGGAGCCCGCCTTTCCCGGCGGCGACATATGCATATTCGCCGCGAACCTGAACCGACAAAGCCTCTGGGCGGCCTTTGTTTTCATAGACCTCTTTTAGCTCACGGCCATTCTGTACAAATTTATCAAAATTGTCTTTATAGGCGAGTTTGTGCAGATTGCTGCCGAGAACTGCTTGAGGTTCATCTTGTTCGGTGACAACGACCGCGTCGAGCGAGTGGGTCGCGGCGATATAGACGTATCGACCCATGAAATTGACAAAGTTCGTGCCCTGGAGCATCACCTGTGCAAGCCATGCATTGTTGTCTTTTTCTTTCGAGACATGGCAATCGGAGCAGCTCTTGGTCTCGCGACCGCGAACGGTGTGTGGAACATGGGTATTAAATGTCTGGCCCGAAAATCCCTCGGCGGAGACGGTTTGCTGCTGGCTATAGATCCACTCGCGGTTTTGATTTCGCGATGAGACGAGCACCGCCGACCTCGAGCTGACGGGAGCAACGCGGTGGCCGGTGACCGTACCATCCTTGCCGAGCATAAAGATGTCGTCTCGCAGAACCTGAAAATTGTAGCTCGTAAAATTACGCGAGTCGCCACCCTCGTTGTGGCGATTTGGCACCTTTTTATTTGCCTCCATCGACAGATGACAACCAAAGCAACTCGTGACCCAAGAGGTATGGCAGGCGTAACAAGTCATGGTCGTGTCGCCATGGGCGAGTTTGTCCTCACCGGCATCGATGTTATCCCAGGTGGTGTTGTCCTTTTGCATCAGCTTGGCGTATGCCGACTGGACGTTGTAATCACGTTCGCCCTCGATGACCGTGTCGCGGGTTTGCGTTACCCGCCACCACATATCGGGATCGACGATCGAATGTTGGACAATATCGCCTTTCTTTAGCTGTATCTCACGGCCTTTCGACACGGGGTTGGGACGTTTTTCGTCTTTTGTAATTACCTCAAGCACCGCCTGTCGTTTACCGTCCGGCGAACGAAACCGCAGACGCGTCAGGTCGCGGCCGATGAGCGGTTTGTTGGTATTTTTACGTTGATTTAGCTCGTTCTTATTTTCAGGAGCCTCGGCGGCAAAGCTGCTGGTGATGCCATTCGCCTTTGCCTTGACCGAGCCGTGGCAATCGACACAGCTGATCTCGACCGCAGCACGAGGCTCATTGTAAAGTATGCCCGTGCCGTGGCTGTCCTGCCGGAAATGGCAATCGACACAGTGCATACCTTTCTCGAGATGGATGTCCTGCAAATGGACGGCCTTTTGAAACTTGTTTGGGTCGTCGGCCGCGACGATGCGGTCGGCGGCGTTCAACAGATTGCCTTTGCGGTCCTTTTTATAAACGTTCTTGAAAATCCAGCCATGACCGTGCGAATCGGCAAACTGCACATTCTTTAGTTTGCTGTTAAAATCCGCCGTTCCCGTATTTTGCAAAAAGATCGAATCAGACCAATTTCCGCGCAGGCTGGCTCCCTCAGGATTTTTGTCGAGCTTGGCGGCCATCTCGGCCTGCGTCGGGTCGATCTGCTTGTCCTGCGGATACATCATCTTGCCGTCGCTTTCGTTGTCCCACCACATGCGGCCGAGATAGGTCGCGACCATATTCGTGCCCGGATGCATATGACAAGTCATACATTGAGCCGTCGGGATGCGTGATGTGAACTGATGCTTGATCGGGTGGCCCGCTTCGTTTTTGGGTATTTTAGTGTCGGCAGATTGCGAATAGCCTTGGTTGCCAGCTATCGCGTACGGCCCAGATGCCGCTTTGCTTGTGTCGTTGGCGTAAACGACATGACACGAGCTGCACCCTGACGAACGATAATCGCCGGCGTGGTCATTGGTCCCCAAAAAATTCGATGTCGGGTCGAGCAGACGCGTTTTTTGTAATCCGAGATAGACCGGGTCGGTGCGGTTGTTTGTACCGAGTCCGCGAGGACTCAAGCCTTTATCAGGTTTGCCGCCCTCTTCTTCTTTATCAGGATTACCGATCTCGAGCCGACGCCGGCCGCCGCGTTCGAATACGCGGAGGATGTTTCCGGGCTGCGAAACCTCCCAGCGGGGCAGCGGGTAAAGCGACGAAAGCCACCCTTTGAAAGCCTGTTGTTCGCGGGTCGGAGCCGGTTCATGGAGCAGAGCTTGCGGCTTGCCGTCCTTGTTGTAGCTTTCGCCAAACCGGGCGTCCTTAATATGAAAACCGCCGTTGTTGTAAAGAGCGGCTCCCCACAGCATCGAACCGTGGGCCATCATGCTGCGTGATGCTTTTTCGCCCTCGTCCGAATGGCATTGGCCGCATGACTGGCTGATGACGCGAAAATCACCTGGGTTTACAAAGCGGACGAATTCGCGCGTTTCTTTGGCAAGCAGCGTGTTTGTGCGTTCGGGGTTGCGGCTCGAACATTCGCCGTTTTTACAGCCCCATTCTTTTGGAAACTTTGGCTGAACGTGTGCGTCTTTTTGTGTGGTCGCCGCCGGGTTGCCGCCGTGGCAAGACGTGCAGGTTAAACCCTGAGCGTCTTTGCCCTCGTCAAGCTTGTCAAAAACATCACCCTTATTGTTATAGCGGTGCATCGGCTCGATGTTGTCATGGCATTTCGCACAGCCCTCGATTTTTGGTTCGTCGGCTGTCGGCGTTTCAATCGTGGAGTTTTGTTCGGGCTGTGCTGGAACTGGTTGGGTTGTTTGAGTAGCAGGTTTTGCCGCCGTATCATCATTCTTTTTCGCCAGTGTCTGGTCTTGCCAAAGTGCAGCGGCAAGAAAAAAAGCGAACACCAACAGAACGATCAACTTGATGCGGACATTTATGTTAGCTCGACCGGCCATTTATATCTTTCCCCTCGCTCCTTAAAAGATCAGCTTAAGCTGGCTAAATAGTGAGTATTGCGGTTTGCTCGGATTGACGATCTGCGGTCCCGGCGTGCAGAAATTTGGTATCGGGCAATTTTGCGTCCGGTCGGTATAAATATCGCGAAACCCTTTGCCGGCAAAGAACATACTGCCGCCAAACGTCATCGTTATATTATTAATAAGAAACGGGCGATACACCGCACCGAGACTCAGATCGTATCCGATGTCGTGTCGCACGACCGGCTCAAACAATACGTATTCAAGCACGTCGGTCCGGTGAAAACGTAAATAGTTCGCGTTGAATACAGCCTTGATCGTCTGCGTCAGCTCGGCGTCGACACCGGCGTTAAAGATCATGATGCCGGGATTTACAAAATTAGACTGCCCCTCGGTCTTGCTCGAACGCAGTGTCGGTAGCAGGCTGTTGCTTTGTACTAAACCGACCTCAGTCGAGACGAGCCGTATACCCTGTCGGTTCCAATATGAGAATTGGCCGCCCGCAAAATTGGGGTCGTCGAGTATCGCGTCAAAACCGTTTGCCTTATCGTCGGTCGGGTTCTTATCGCCTGAGGCAAAAAATACCGAGCCGCGAAATCGCAGCCAGTTTTTGTCGATCGACGCCTCGACCGCCGCCATGTGGGCACTGATCTCGGTGCGTTTGCCCGCGATGGGGTTAAAATCGTCGTGGCCAAATGCATAGTAATACGAATTGGTCAGATTCAAAATACCGATGTGTCCGTCGCCGTTAAAGCCGAGATATCCGGCCTTAACATTATGCGGACGTGCGCTGCCGATCAGTGCCGGACGGACGAGAAAGCCGTTTTCGTCGTAATGCTTATCTGCACGGTCATCGTTATAGGCCGCCACTGCTTGGATCGTATATCCCTTGGTCAGGAAATCCTGCCGGTAATAATTGGCGATGTAGATATTTTGCGGGCGGAGCTTTTTCATCGAGTTTAGCCCGCTGTTCGTGTCCTTTTCGATCGAGCGAAAATAGGCAAAGTTAAATTGCGACTTATTATTCGAATGGCCGCCAAAGACGCGAAAGCCAAGATTGTTGTCGGAAAACAAGAACCCTCGAAAATCAGCGTTAAACGACTGTATTCCGGCCCTAACAGAAACAAAATCGTAATTGTCATTGACGTCAAACAGCTTGACCTCGGCAAAGGCCTCCTCGAGTGAGACGTGATAATCCGTACGGGTCGTGCCGCGGCGGACATCGACATTGACGATTCCGTTCTCACGGGCGTTCAGATAATTGGGCAGGCTAAACGTCGGCGAGATCTTTAACGCCCAGGTTCGCGGACGAAATACGGTCTGCCCCTTAAAAAACTCAAACGAAACCTGCATCGTCTGGTTCAAGCTAAAACTCTCGGGTCTGCCAAAAAAGTTGTTGCTGTTCGGACTGGCAGTGCTGACGTTGTTGCCCGATGGTGTACGACGCTGCTCGACGCCCGTCGTGCTGACGGCGGACAGCACCATAAAATAATCGTTGCCGATGACAGGTTTGTCACCTTTCAAGACATTGAGATCGTATGGGTTATACCATTTATTGGTCTTTCGGAAAGGTATATCGCGACCGCGGGCACCTTTGTCGCCATAGCGGTCGTATTCGGGAAATGTGATGCGCCAGCGGTCGATCACCTCGCGGGTTTTGAACGGAGATTTAGCCGCCTCGCCGGGTTTTGCGGGGGTATCTTTTGACGGGTCGGCAACGGAAAGATCAATTTTGCGTTCGCCACCGTCGATGATCACATTTTCGAGCGCCGTGCAGATCTTTTGAGCGTCGCATATCAGATTGGCAAACGCGCCGTATTCATCGGTCTTACCCCGGTCAAACCTTGCCTCATAGGGAGCGGCGGCCGTGATGCGGTACGCACCATTATCAAGCCGCATGGTATAGCTGCCGTCGGCTTTTGTTCGCTGCGTCTTAATTGTTGAGTTGGTTTGATTGGTCGCGACTACGGTGACACCCGCTAGAGGCTTGCCGTCGTTATCGGTGACCTTTCCCGTCAGCCGCCCGCCGGACGATTGCCCGCTCGCGACCGCCGACATAGCGGCCACGAAGGCCACGAGCCAGACTGTCAGTTTGGGCAAACCCGACAACATAAGGATACGATCGCAAACTGTGAAATTTCAGAAGAAACTGACTATGTTATTAGCACATATTGTGTTCAAAAACAACGTTTTGGTGACGGGTCTTGGTCCGGTCCGGACCAGGTGGACCAAGGTGGACCAAGAATGAGATCTTCGACAAAAACGAAAGGCTTCGCAATGCGAAGCCTTTCTTGATCAAACCAATCGTAATTTACAAATTAGCCGATAAACATCTCCTCGTCCTCGTAGGCTCGGTCGATCTGTTTCGGAGCCGGAGCAAAGAGCACCTCTAGGCCGCGTTTGACACCCGCCATGATCGCGGCGATCTCGCGGGCCGGGACAACGATCTTTTGCTGGACAAACTCGGTCGTATCGACCACTTGCCCGTGCGTCCGATCGATCGAGCGGCTGACCATTTCGACCTTGTTTTTGGCGACGTGAGCGGTGTCATTGACGAGCAAGCGAAGCTCGCCGATCTCGTCTTTGATAAGCTCGGTCGATTCGGCCAGATATTTGGTCGTGGTCGCAAGGTTCGACGAGATCTCGTTAAAATGCACCGATATCTCACGCCCTTGGGCGCTGATGGCATCAACCTTTACGAGCAAAGGTTCAACCTTTTCCTCGACGTTCTTGACCGTTGCAACAACCTTTCGCACCGTCAATGCGATCCACAGCAAAGCGATCGCCATAAAGACGAAACACACCGCGATCACGATCGACGATACCATCTGCCAAAATTGAGGGTCGTTTGTGTTCATCGTTTACGTTACGATTTCTTTTCTTCCGGATAGGTCGGACGGCCTTCGGTAATGGCCTTTGACTCGTTTTTACGCTTTTCGGCGGTGTAGGCGTCCTTTCCGGCTTCGATAGCTGCCGAAAAAGGATTTGCCGTGGCGGCCGCTGCGGTCTTTGCCTTTTCGCTCAACTCGTGAGCTTTTTCGGCAGCCGTTTCATAGAGCTCACCGGCCTTTTCTTTCGAAACTTCGTAATATTCGCCGGCTTTTTCCTGCAGCTGAGCGGCAGTTTCCTTGCTCTTTTCGATGCCCTTGCGGGTTGCATCAGCGATATCGCCGCGAAGCTCTTCGCCAGATTTTGGTGCAAAAAGCAGTGCAAGTATCGCACCGATGCCGCCGCCAACGATCAAATATGTCAGCTTGGTAGCTGCGCTTGTTTCTTCTCTTTCGTAATCACGTCCCATAATAAAACCTCCCACGCACAATAAATGCGTCAAATATAACAAACATCTGCTATGTCCCAACTATAACAAAAATATAGCGGGACGGGCAATGAAAAATTTTGGGCATTTGTATCGAAAATGCGCGTAACGCCGTGATTTGTTACAATTTCTGTTTGCTTGGTGCGTATGGAACTCAGCCTGATAAGAAATTTCTCGATAATTGCTCATATCGATCATGGTAAATCGACGCTTGCCGACCGGCTGCTGCAGCTGACGGGCGCCGTCGCCGACCGCGATATGGAAGCACAGATGCTCGACGATATGGATCTCGAGCGGGAGCGCGGCATCACTATCAAGGCCCACGCCGTGCGGCTCGATTACAAGGCAAAAGACGGAAAACAGTACGTGCTCAACCTGATCGACACGCCGGGCCACGTCGATTTTAGCTACGAAGTTTCGCGTTCGCTGTCGGCGTGCGAAGGGGCTTTGCTCGTCGTTGACGCATCACAGGGCGTCGAGGCACAGACGCTGGCAAACACATATCTTGCGATCGAAAACGACCTCGAACTCGTGCCCGTTCTCAACAAGATCGATCTGCCGTCCGCCGAACCCGACCGTATCAAAGAGCAGATCGAGAACATCATCGGCCTCGATGCCAGCGAAGCCGTCATGACATCAGCAAAAACGGGCCTCGGCGTCGCGGACGTTCTCGAAGCGATAATCGCTAAGGTGCCGCCGCCAAAGGGTGACCGCAACGCACCGCTCAAAGCACTTATTTTTGACAGTTGGTACGACAGCTATCGCGGCGTGATCGTGCTGTTTCGAGTCATTGACGGAACGCTCAAAAAAGGGACAAAGATCAGGTTTTTTAACGGCGGCCGCGAATATCTGGTCGAAACCATCGGCGTAAACCGTCCGCGTCCGACGCCTATCGGCGAGCTTGGGCCCGGTGAAGTAGGGTTTTTGACCGCGTCGATAAAGACCGTCGCCGACGTGCAGATCGGCGATACGATCACCGACGCCGCTCGGCCTGTGACCGAGGCCCTGCCCGGATTTCAGGAAGTAAAGCCGATGGTCTTTGCGGGGCTTTATCCGATCGATGCCGCCCAGTACGAAGACCTGCGCGATGCGATGGAAAAGCTGCGGCTAAATGACGCGTCGTTTTTCTTTGAGCCGGAAAGCTCGACGGCACTCGGTTTTGGCTTTCGCTGCGGGTTTCTCGGATTGCTCCATATGGAGATCGTCCAGGAGCGTCTGGAGCGCGAATTTAATCTCGAACTCATCACGACCGCACCCGGCGTGCGTTACCGCGTTACGACGACTGACGGCGAGGTCGCGGAGATCGACAGCCCTTCGAAAATGCCCGACACCGGCCGCATCGTTAAGATCGAAGAGCCCTTTATCGAGGCGACGATCCTGACCAATGATGATTACCTTGGCGGCATTTTGCCGCTACTCGACGAAAAACGCGGTATCCAGAAAAAGTTTGAATACGTTACGACCAACCGCGTGATGCTCGTCTATGAGCTGCCGCTCAACGAAATCGTTCTCGATTTTTACGACCGTCTCAAATCCGTTTCAAAGGGTTACGCTTCGCTCGATTATCATTTGTCGGGCTATCAGGCGAGCAAACTGGTCAAGCTCGACGTGCTAGTATCCGGCGAGCCGGTCGATGCTCTATCGCTCATTCTCCACTCCGATACCGCCACCGCTAAGGGCCGTTTGCTGACCGCGAAAATGAAAGAACTCATCCCGCGGCAGATGTTCGAGGTCGCTATCCAGGCCGCCATCGGCAGCAAGGTCATCGCCCGCGAAACCGTCAAAGCCATGGGCAAAAACGTCATCGCCAAATGCTACGGCGGCGACATCTCGCGCAAACGCAAACTGCTCGAAAAACAAAAAGAAGGCAAAAAGCGGATGAAAAAGGTCGGGCGTGTAGAGATACCTCAAGAAGCTTTTCTTGCTGTCCTCAAGGTCAACGAATCGTAAGGTTTGCAATAACCCCGGCGACGTTCGTTTCAACTTCGCTGCGGATCTCGTCAAGATGCTCTTGCGAATCAGCTTCAAATCTTAAAACTAACAAAGCCTGTGTGTTCGAAGGGCGGACGATGCCCCAGCCGTTGTCGAAGACGATGCGGGCGCCGTCGACGGTGATGACTTTGTGGTCGCGGGCGAAGTGGTCGGCGATCTTTTGGACAACGTCGAATTTTATTTCGTCGGGGCAATCGATCCGCAGCTCGGGCGTTGAAAATGTTTTTGGCAGATCGGCGAGCATTGCAGAAAGCGGCTGATCTGTTTTCGAGAGTATTTCCATCACGCGGGCCCCGGCGTATGCCGCGTCGTCAAAGCCGTAAAAGCGGTCGGCGAAAAAGATGTGGCCGCTCATCTCACCTGCCAGCACCGCACCGGTTTCTTTCATCTTTGCCTTTATTATCGAGTGGCCGGCTTTCCACATCAGCGGCACGCCGCCTTGGTTTTCGATATCGTCAAACAGCGTCTGCGAGCATTTTGCCTCAGCAATTACGACTCCTCCGGGATGAGTTGCGAGGACTGAGCGGGACAATACGATCATCAGTTCATCGCCCCAGATGATGCGTCCGGTCTCGTCAACGACCGTGATCCGGTCAGCGTCGCCGTCAAACGCAATGCCGAGGTCGGCGTTTTCTTTGCGAACGGTATCGATCAGGTCTGTCAGATTTTCGGTGATCGATGGGTCGGGGTGATGGTTTGGAAATGTCGGATCGGGGTCGGTGTAAAGTCCGACGACCTCGATGCCTAACGCTTGATAGATCGGAACAGCCGTGATGCCGCCCATGCCGTTTCCGGCATCGATGACGACTTTGAGCCGCCTGTTTCCCATATTAACTCGAGAAATGAGGTCGGTTTTGTATTCGTCGAGTACGGATACTTGTTCGTCGATGCCCGTTCCGGTTGCGAAATTACCCGACAGGACTATATCCCTAATTTCGCGGATCTGGTCGCCAAAAAGACTTGCGGTGCCGAGACTGATCTTGAAACCGTTATGGTCCGGCGGGTTGTGCGAGCCGGTTATCATCACGCCGCCATCGACGTCTTTTGTAAAAAGCGTGTGGTACAAAACCGGCGTCGGCACCATCCCGATCTGCACGGTGTCGCAGCCGGTTGCGTGGAGGCTCTCGCTCAAGATCTTACAAAATCCGGGCGAGCTTTCGCGGGCGTCATAGCCGATGGCGATGCGTTTTGCTCCGTGTTGTCGCAAATATGTACCGATGGCCTTGCCGATAACGGCGACGGTCTCGTCGGTCAGTTGTCGCCCGACGATGCCGCGAATGTCGTATTCCCTAAAGATATTTGCGTCTATACTGCCCATCAGTAACGCTATTCTTACCTATGGTAGTGAGCGGCGCAATCGCCGTTTCCGCAATTTATGTGTGAGATAGCGATTTTTGCTATACTTTGACAGCGCATTCGGGCAACAGGCGGCCTTGGGCTTGCATCGAAAGAATGCGTCAATCTATTGATCGGATATTGCCGTTTATGACAAAAATGGGTTTGAAATTTGTATTTATCAGCTTTGTTTTGACGTTTGCCTGCGCGGTGGGGGCATCGGCGCAAAAGCCAACCCCGGTTCCGACCCCTACGCCTGATGACACGGGTGCGACCAAGGTTTTTGAGGTTCGTTTGCCGGTGACGGTGACGCAATCGACTAAGGAAAAGAAAGACGATCTGGTTAAGGGTATGACGCGGGACGATTTCCTCGTTTTTGAAGACGGCGTCCAGCAAGAGGTCACGTTCTTTTCCGACGAAAAGACCAATCCGCCCATATTTGTCGGCGTTTTGATGGATACTTCGCCCTCGACCGCGGGTAAGATCGGTTTTTCGAAAGAAGCCGCGAAGAATTTTATTTACACCGTCACGCGTCTGCGAAAAGACAAAGCAGCGTTCATGACTTTTGATCACGAGATCACGCTGCGACAGGATTTTACCGACAAGCTCGACCTGCTCGATAAGGCGGTCGATAAGGTAAAGGCGACCGGTTCACAAACGGCTCTGTATGACGCGATCTGGCAGTTTTCGGATGAAAAGCTGCGAAACGTCCCGGGCCGCCGCGTGATCGTGATGATCACGGACGGCGATGACACTTTTAGCCGCGCCGATCTCAGAGACGCGATCGACATCGCCCAGCGAACCGAGACGACCATATTTGGCATCTCGACAAAGGCGGGCTTTTTGGGTACCGTTCCGGGCGTTGATGCAGGGACCGCCAAGGATAAAGGCGACAAAATATTAGAACAGCTTTGTGCAGAGACCGGCGGACAAGTTTTCTTTACCGGCGACATGCTCGCCCTCGAGCGGGCGTTTAAGAAAATATCCGACGAGCTGCGTTCGCAATATATCATCACCTATAAACCGGCCGACCAAAATTACGACGGACGTGTCAGAAAGGTTGAGGTGAGATTTAACGACAAGACAAAGACCGAAAAATATAAGGTCCGGACAAAGACCAGCTATCGGGCGATCAAAGACAGTTTGAAGTAGAAGGGAAGTAAGATGTTGACGAAAAAGGGATTTATCACAGCGTTTGCGATCGCGTCGGCCGCAATTTGGCTGATCGGGTTTTCGATCGCCGATGCCCAGCAAAATCCGCCAGATGCTGTTACCAAATCACCTTCGCCGACACCGACTCCCGCCCCGACTCCCGACGACGAGGTCATCAAAGTCGATACCGAGGTCGTCAACGTATTATTTACAGCACAGGATCGCAATCGGCGTTTGCTTACTGACCTAAAACCGGGCGATATTCGTCTGCTCGAAGACGGCAAGGTACAGGAACTCATTGCGTTTTCGAGACAGGTTGATCTGCCGCTGAGTCTTGCGATATTGATCGACACGAGCGGTTCGCAAGAGCGAACATTGCCCGAGGAAAAGGCGGCGGCGATCTCGTTTTTAGAATCAGTCGTACGTCCGGCAAAGGACGAAGTTTGTATCGTGTCGTTTACCGGCGAAGCGACGCTCGAGCAGGGCTTTACCAATAATATGACAAGGCTCAGACGCTCGGTCAGCCAGATCAGATTTATTCCACCGTCAGGATATATTGGAGCTGGAGTTTTGGCCGGAGGAACGCCGCCGATCTCGGGTGACAATCAAGCCGTGGTCGGTTCAACAGCGATTTGGGATGCCATTTGGGTCACGTCCGATGAGATACTCGGCCCGGCACCGGAAAAGACGCGTCGGGCGATCATTTTACTATCTGACGGAGTAAATACTTTTGGTAAAAAGAAGCTGGATGACGCCGTGCAGGCAGCTCTGCGGTCCGAGGCGGTCATTTATTCGATCGGTATCGGCGACAATTTTTACAGCGGCGTCGATCGCGGTTCGCTAAATAAGATCTCAGAGCGGACAGGCGGACGTGCTTATTTTCCTAAGGACGAGCGCGAACTCCGTGATGCGTTTAACCAGATCCAAGAAGAGATGCGTTCGCAATATCTGATCGCTTACGAACCGACAAATCAAAACCGCGATGGTGTTTTTCGTAAGATCGCTATCGAACTGACCAACCAACAGATGCAAAAAGACAAGGTCAAGGTCACGCACCGCCAAGGCTATTTTGCTAAAACGCCGCAAAAGAAATAAATAGCTGCATCCGTTTGAATATTGATCGCCTAAGATGATAATTGTTCGTCTTTGGCGATTTTTTATGAGCGACTATGAGTTTGTAACAATTTGGACGATCGACGCTCCGCTGGAAAAGGTTTGGGACGTGATCGAGGACGCCGATGCGTGGCCTGATTGGTGGCGCGGCGTGATCCGCAGCGTCGAGCTAAACCCGGGTGATGACGAGGGAGTCGGCAGCATTCGCCGTACCACTTGGAAGAGCGCTCTGCCATATAAGCTCGAATTTGACACCGAGATATTGCGGGTCGAACGACACCGCCTGATCGAGGCTCGTGCTTTTGGTGAGCTTGACGGCCACGGACTGTGGCGGTTTGATGAGATACATACCGGACAAACCCGCGTCAGATACGACTGGACCGTTAAAACCACCAAGGCCTGGATGAACCTACTCGCTCCAGTCGCAAGGCCGTTTTTCCGGTGGAATCACGATACGATCATGAGTTGGGGCGAATACGGCCTGAAACGCCGTCTGGGTATTTAGCCCGCAACGGACGTTATCCACCAAACATTGCCGAATGGATCGGTCACGCCGCAACTCCGGCCGTATTCCTGATCATCGGGGGGCATTACTGTTTCTGATCCCGCATCGACTGCCTTTTTGTAGGTAGCGTCGGCATCGTCAACATAGACAAACATATTGGCAGTCGCCGGTTTCCACTCGTCTCGGCTCTGCGAAAACATTATCTTGCTGCCGTTAATAATTGCTTCGCAATGACCGACGATGTCACCGCGTACGTCCTGATGCGTCATCTCGGCGTCAAAAACTGATTTGATAAATTCGATAAAGCCGGCCGCATCTTCCATCATCAGATACGGCATTACGGCCTGATGTCCTTTTGGAATATTCATATTTTTATTGTCAAAAGGTGTACATTTCCACCTTTGTGACCACTCCTTTTTTCGTCTTTATTACCCAGTAAACCCCGTATTCGGTGTCCGGTAATTGTTTGAATACTTCTTTTTTGAAAATCAAATTAGCGAGCGCAGGCGTCGTGTTGCTGTGGCCGACTATCAAATAGTGTTTTGGTTTACCGCTTAGCATCAGCGGTATCAGATCGGCCTGTTTCGCAGGATCGTAGGTCTGGACCTCTTTATGGCGGAGTTTTGCGATCGGCTCTGCAGTCTGCTTTGTGCGTTTGTAGTCTGTCGAATAGACCACGTCAGGCTTATATTTTTTGACCGCTTTTGCCAACCGCTCGGCCCGCTCGAGGCCCTCGGGCGAAAGCTCAGGGTCGCCCTTGGCCATGTCAGTTGCATTACCCGTGGTACTTTTTTCCGCATGGCGGACGAGGACGATGGTTTTTTTCTGGGCTATCGAGGTTTGAGCAAAGAGCCCAACCAGACAAACCATAGCTAGAGGCAATAGCCGTTGAATTTTCATAACGATCCCAAATATCTGTTTTTCAAAGCAGTGTAGCAAATTTACCAAATTAGCCTAAATTCTGCTAAACTCACACAAATTCTCGACAAAATATCATTGCCACACAGGAGCCGAAAACAATGAGCGAACAGGACAAGGAACCGATCCCGACCGACCAATACGACCGTGAAATAGCGACCGATCTGGACGATAATACTGCGGACAAGCCCAAAGGTATTGCTCTTCATACCAAGATCCTGATCGGCTTGCTCGTCGGCATCGGCGGCGGATTGATCGCCAATCAGGTCTGGGGCGGCGGGCATGAAAATGTCGCGTGGTTTATCTCAAATATCACGCAACCGATCGGGACGCTTTTTCTAAATCTACTGTTGATGATCGTTGTGCCGCTAGTGTTTTCGTCGCTGGTCGTCGGGGTCGCGGGTATCGGGGATATTCGCAAACTTGGCCGCATCGGGCTCAAATCTTTTGTTTATTGCCTGATAATATCGGCTATTTCGGTAGTGATCGGACTTGGACTCGCTAACACGATACGGCCCGGCGAGCGGATCAGTCCTGAGATCGCGACGCAGCTCAAAGAAAAATACAGCAGCGGTGCAAAGACCGCAACCGAAGCACAAACAAAAGCTGCTGAGACCGCCAAGGCCGATTCGCCGTTGATGCAAGCAGTAAAAACCATCGTGCCAAAGAGCGTTTTTAACTCGATCGCAGGTGAGAACCCGAACATGCTCCACATCATGTTCTTTGCTCTGATAATCGGCGTCGCGATCACGCTCTTACCGGCACCGGTATCGTCGCCGTTTGTCAGCGTGATGGAATCGCTCTTTGCGATCACGTCAAAGATCATCGACATCATCATGAAATTCGCCCCGTACGCGGTGGCGTGTCTCATTTTTAGCAACATCGCCGTGTTTGGCATCGATCTGCTCAAATCGCTCGGGTGGTTTGTCGCGACCGTTTTGCTGGGCCTCGGCTTGCATTTCTTTGGGGTTTATTCGCTGTCGGTCTGGCTGCTGTCCAAGATAAATCCGATCGACTTTTTCCGACGTGTCTGGACAGTGATCATCACGGCATTTTCGACCTCGTCGTCAAACGCCACCCTTCCGACGGCTCTGCGTATATCCGAAGAAAACCTCGGCGTACCCAAAGAGATCAACAGCTTTGTGCTAACGGTGGGTGCGACGGCAAACCAAAACGGCACTGCGCTTTACGAGGGCGTGACCGTGCTGTTCCTCACGCAGCTTGCCGGTGTCGAACTGACACTAGGCGTTCAATTAATGGTCGTTTATATGGCAATACTTGGCGGCATTGGTACGGCCGGTGTGCCGTCGGGCTCGATACCATTTATAATCGGCATCCTTGCCATGATAGGTGTTGATCCGGCGCTGATCGCGATCATCCTCGGCGTAGATCGAATACTCGATATGTGCCGCACAACGCTCAATGTCGTTGGCGATCTGACGGCGGCGACATTTGTTGCCCGCAGCGAGGGGTACGAGTTGTTAAAAGCAAAGTAGATGTTCCCCATCGGCGACGACAACTCGGACCGGCACATCACGCCGGTGGTCAATTACGCGATCATCGGCGTCAACATCCTCGTGTTTTTGCTGTTGCAGCGGCTCGGGTCCAACGAGCCGTTTGACTACGCATTTTCGCTCGTACCGAAAGAGATAATGACCGGCGTCGATATCGCCGGGCCGCAGGTGATACAGGTCGGCTCTGAAGTCGCCCGAGTGAACCATTATGCGACGCCGCTGCCGGTGTATTTTAATTTTCTCAGCTCGATGTTCATGCACGGCGGGATTATGCATATTTTTGGAAATATGCTGTTCCTTTTTGTTTTTGGCGATAATATCGAGAACCTGATCGGGCATATCCGCTACGCCGTTTTTTATTTGCTTTGCGGTTTTGGTGCGGCTGCGGCTCAGATAATAATGGGGCCGGATTCGATAATACCGATGCTGGGGGCTTCGGGGGCGATCTCAGGAGTGCTGGGCGGATATCTGTTGCTATTTCCTAAGCGAAATGTTCGGGCTTTGATATTTAATTTTGTAACGACGGTTCCGGCGTTTGTCGCTATCGGCATCTGGATCGGCTACCAGATCGTACTCGGTTATCTCACACCGGCGGGCGGCGGCGGGGTCGCTTATGCCGCACACATCGGTGGATTTGTCGTAGGATTTGCGTCAATAAAGATATTTGCGATCGGCCGCTCAGCGCGGATGGCAACATATTGACAGCGTTATTTTGTAGCAACGAGCTTTACCCCCAACAGAAAACTTGCGGCACGGTTATGCGTCAGTAGCTTTCTGACGCGATGTGGCATCGTGGCCAACATGGCCTCCGCAACTTTGTATGGCAGCAACGGCAACTTTAGCACCAGCGAACCAACCCTGAGAAAGATCCGAGTTTTCGAGAATCCCGCCGCACGAAAGACACTGTCGAGTTCAGATGCGGAGTACTCTTTTAGGTGCAACCCCGTCGCCGCGTCGTCAAAGTGTCTTGAAACATCATGCGGGCCGCTCAAACGATTTGGGGTTATGCAAAAATACGCGCCGCCCGGTTTTAATGCCGCGTAAATATTTACTAGCTGTTCGAGTGCGTCGTCCGGGTGCAGATGTTCCATTAGCTGGTCGCTATAGACGATATCGATCGTCGCTGGAGGTATGGGAATGTCGGAGCCGTTTGATATGATGAGCTGAAAGTTTGTCGGGGCGTCGGCGTTTTTGGTGACCTCGTTGGATACGTCGATCGCAAAAACTTGTTTGGCGACCTTCGCCACCTCAAGCGAAACCGAACAGTCCCCCGGCCCAACCTCGACGAAAACCGTATCTTTATCAACAAAGCCGGCGAGATTTCGCACATGCTTTTTGAGCTGACGCTGATGCTCATCCTGCGACTGCGGCTGGATCAGCGGATGATGAGGCAGTTTGGTAAAAAGCTCGTCGTAGGCAGCGGTGTAGAGCGTCTGGCGCTCACTGGCGGACGAATTACGCAGCCGGTCGGCGATCTCACGCTCGACCTCGTAATGCTCAAGTATTTGTTCGCTTGTCCGAGTGTCCATTATCTAAGCCCGATTTGATAATAGACCAAACCGGCGGCTATTTTGCAACGCCCGTTAGCATTCGCCGCATAAACTCGGTGTCATCCCACGTCCCAAAATTGCCTTGGCGGACGATCACCATATCAAGTGAACGAATAATGTAGAGCCGCTGATTGCCGGCTCCGGCGGCCATAAATAGATCGCTCACGCCCTCGGCGATGCCGTTTTTCATTATCCCCTCGACAGCTCCGCCGATGGAGCGGCCACGCGGGTCTTGCCCCTTTTGATTGAGCCAAAACGTGATGCCGTATGCCGGATTTGTTTTTGATCCGACGACCAGCTCATCCAAGATCTTTTTGCTAACTAACTGTTTGCCGTTCCACTTGCCGTTGTTTTTGAGAAACTGACCAAACTTCACCCATTCGCGTGCCGTCAGGCTTGCACCTTGTGGTAGCAAAGGCTGGCCGTCAACGTTCCGCCAAAATCCGACGTCTAAGCCGATGGGGTCGAGTATCCGCCGCTTTAGATACGCCATCACGCTTTCATTTTTTGGTTTTAACTTGCGGGTCATCAGCTCGCCAAATATCTGAAACGGAGCCGGGCCGTATTCGAAATGCGTTCCCGGTTCATAACTCGCAGCCGATTTGGTCGCGTCGGCGTAGCTGGGCACGCGGCCGATCTGTCCGGCGTCGATACCGCTCGTTAAACTGAGCAGTTGGCGGATCGTTATCTTTGATTTCCGCAGGTCACTTTTCCATTCGGTGATGGTGTCGGCGACCTTTTCGTCGAGGTTTTTGATGAGCTTGTCGTCGATCGCGGCGGCGGCGATTGCGCCGGAGAAAGATTTGGTACCGCTCGCGAGAAAATTTGGCCTGTCGACGGTGTTGCCGTTTTGATACTTTTCAAAGACGATCTTGTCGCCCTTCATCACCAATACAGACACGCCGCGATTTTGCCGGGAATAGTCGGCGGCAAGCTTATATCGTTCGGCATCGGGCAGATTTGTCTGTGCGAGGCTGTTGCAAACAGTAACTATAATGGCCAGCGTGATGAGTATAAATTTATTCATATAAATACCTGCACAAAGAGCCGGAGATCAGCGATTGACTGTTCTCCGGCTCTGTTGCAATTCCCCTTTGATCATTGACGCTGAAACTCAGGAGTTCCAAGCACCAAACTTACTACCTTAAACACATCAGGATTACCGCTCGGGTTTAGCAGACGAGCCTGACGGTTTTGGCCGCCTTGCTGTCCCTGACGCATATTAGGCACCTCAACCGGGTCGTCCAGTTCGTTGCCGGCCTTTACCTCGGGCAGCGGCTGCTCGATCTGTTTGAGCAGCAGAGCCTTGCTGTTGGCCGAAATGTCACTGTCGAGAATGCCGGCTAGTGCCTTGTCGAGGATCTGCGATTTGTCTTTTGACTCAAAGTTTTTCAGATTTACCTGTGTTCCGGGAATGCGGTTGCTGGCAATAGCGACCGCAAAATTGAGCCGTTCGAGCAGAGCACCGGTGTTGACCCAATCCTCGGCGGTGTCGGGGTATCCGGTCGGAGCCTGGTAACCGTATGGCACCTCGCCAAGTTTGTTGAGCATCGCGGCCAGAGCAGGGCTCGCGTTGGTATCGGCACCAAGGGTGCGGATCGAACTGACGGCAAGCTCAAATGGCGATTTGATCTTTGCACGGTAATTTTCAGGTGCAAAAAATTCTTTGTCGCTAAACAGAGCCTTGAGCGTAGTTTTGATATCGCCCTTAGACTTTTGAAAAGCATCGGCAACGCGTCCGACAAGGGCGTCGCTCGGAGCATCGCTGACAAATTTGACGGCCAGCTTGCGGGCGATATACTTAGCGGTCGCGGGGCTCGAGACGAGTATATCGATGACCTTGAGGCCGTCCTTTACGCCGCCCTCATCGACCTTTTGGCCGAGCACGTTCTTAGCTCCGCCCTCATGCCAACGCGAGTTAAAATAAAACTCGCCGCTCTCGATATCATCCGGTACACCGGCAAGCCGCTGGATGCGTTCAAGCTGGCGGTTATCGGTGCCTTTGATATCGTAGGCGGCCGCACGACGGTAGCCGCGTGGATCGGCGATCGTCCAACCGGTAAAGCATTTGGCGACCTCGATAATGTCGTTTTGCGAATAACCGCCGTCCACGCCGAGCGTGTGCAGCTCCATCAACTCGCGGGCATAATTTTCGTTGATACCGCGGCGTGCTCGCTGCTGTTGTGCCTGCGGATTGGCTTGAGCGTCCTTGATCCGCTGATCGATCTGAGCGTCGGTCGCACCGGTCTGCTGCTTAATGCGGTCGCGCTGCTGCTGATTGATGCGTCCGCCATTTTGCATCAACTGCTGCAAACGGCGTGCGTTCTGGCCGTTGCCCGGCTGCTGTGCATTGGGCGAAACCGACTCAAAATTATCGAGATAAAAAAGCATCGCCGGATGCTGTGCCGTGCCCGTCACCAGATCCTTAAAATTGCCTAGGGCATTTTTACGCAACACGTCACGCTCATAACTGGGTATGTACCAGCGGACGGCGGCCTTGCCGGCGAAGACGTTAAAATGATTTTGCCAAAAATCGACCATCACCTCTTGTAATTGACGCTCGGAATAAACCGCACGTAGCAAGCGATTCGCCACGATCGACGGCAAGATCTGCCCGGCCGGTTTTAGATCGTATTTAGCATAAAGCTCTGTGATCTTTTGCCGACGCTCACGCTGCTGTGCCTGAGTCGGTTCGGCTTGTGGCTGATTAGCCGCGGCGTTTTGCTGGTTATTTCGGCCCTCAAGCTGCTGCAGCAAAGCACCGGGATTTGGATATTTCGCAAAAAGCTCGGACGTCGAGAGGTTAAAGACCTCAAGGTTTTTGACCTTTAACTCCGCGACCGGATCATCGATCGATGTTGGATTTAATTGTTGATCGATATATTTCTGGATGCCCATCGATCTGACCCGCTGGACATCGCCGGGACGAGCACCAAACCCCAAACGGTTTAGCACATGCATTATCTTTTGCTCGTCAGAGAGAGGCTTTGTGATGGAGCGTGCATCAGCCCGCAGTACAAAGACCGGTGCGAGCAGAGCGGCCAAAGAAGCGGCCGCAAAAAAGCGTTGGATATAAGATGTAGTGCGTTTCATTTTAATAACCTCGAAAAATATTGTTGCAAATAACTTAACTGCTGTGAGGTTAGACGCCCCGCGCCGCAAAAAAGGCGAAGAAATACATCGCGACTTATTAACGCCTATATCAAATAGGACAACAATTTACTGCGCAAACACATCTAATCCCTCGAAATCTAGCGGCGTATGCGTTAGAATTGCGACTTGGTTAGAGAATAGTCTCGAGAGTGGGAAAAACAATGAAAAAGATCACAGTTTTTTATGCGATTTGTGCAGTTGCCCTGTTGGCTCTCGCGGCGTTTGGCCAAGAAGAGCTTTTTAGCAACCCAAATGTCGAATACACATTTACACTGCCCAACGAGAAATGGAAACTGACGGTCCCGCCGTCCGCCACCAGCCCAAATGTCGAGTACGTCTATGGCGACCGCAACGAAGGCCATCTCGAGGTTCGCAAACTCACCGTTGCCAAGGGCACGATCCTCAGCGACGTCATCCACGGCGACGAAGAGCAAAAGCTGCAGTTCAAACCGGGCTTTGTTGCGGGTAAAGAAGAGCGGTTTGTCGGGCGTTTTAGCGGCACGGTCTATAATTTTGAATACGTCGCCTCAGGCCGCAACATGTCCGGCCGCTACTATTTCCTCAAGGCAAATGAAACGACGATCTACGTCCTCAGATTTGCCGGCCGCAAAGATTCGCTCCGCGCGATCCTCAACCAAACCGACTCGATCGCCCGCACATTTGCGGTGAAATAGAGTCTTTTATTTACAGAAACCCGTGCTTAAGCAAGGGCGTAACTCCAACTAGCATGTTACGCCCTTACTTACGTGCGGGCTTCCGCCATGAGATTTGTTAATTGATCGATCTTGAGGCTAAGACGTGGGATTCGTCGAGTTCGACGATGAGATTGCCGCTTGAGATCTTGTCGATGTCGGCAGCGTTAGACGGACGGCCGGAGGCGTTTGTGATGGCCAGCAAGCGTTTGCGGCTGATCTTGCGGGTGTACATTGCCTTGTCAGCGGCGACAACGATCTGGTCAAATGTTGCTCCGGCTTGCGGATAGCCAGCGGAACCGAGGCTGACTCCGACGCGGGCATCGCCTTTTTCGCCTACCGGTAACCGGAAATCACCGACCGCTCGTTCGATACGTTCGCAGAGATCAGCGACATCTTCGGGCTCGGCGTTTGGCACGATCGCGACAAACTCATCGCCGCCGTAGCGTGCTAGGAAATCATAATCGCGGAGCTGGCCGAGTATCACCTGCCCGACCTCACGCAGCAGTTCGTCGCCGACCTTGTGGCCGAACGTATCATTGACCAATTTAAATCCGTCGAGATCGAGCATCAGCAACTGGAAACCGGTATCGCTACGGCTGGCACGTCCGGCCTCACGTTCAAACTGCATTTGCAAGCTGCGGGCGTTTGGCAGGCCGGTCATCGGATCGGTCATGGCGTGGGTCGTGGCTTCGTCGTGGAGCAGCGATTTGCCGATGGCGTCGGACGCGATACGCGAGATGGTCTCGAGCAGACGGATGTGCTCTTCGCCATAGGCGGCTAGCTCGTGCGAGTAGATCGTGACGGCGCCGAGCAACTCGCCGTCCGCAATCAGCGGGACCGCGGCCATTGTCGAATATTGTTCGAGCAGTTCCGTTTGCGAATATGAAAAGTCCAGATCGGGTTCGGCGTTTATGACCGTCTCAGCCGATTTGAGCGCGAAACCCGTCGCTCCCTGGCCGACCTTTATCCGGCGGAGCGAGAGCATATCGGCGTTGTTTCCCTCGACATGGGCGGCGGACGCTGACTGTTTGCCATCGTCGAGCAGATAGAGAATGCAGGTGTCGTATGGAACAAATTCACCGACCTTTTTCGCAAACATCTGTAACGTTTGGAACAGCGTCACCGAACCGCTGAATTCGCGTGCAAGCTCATAGAGATTAAACACCTCGCGGTTGGCGAGCTTGATCTGCTCAGCAAAATGCTGGTCCTGCGGCTTCGCGACTGGCATATCTTCGGCGGACGGGTCGGGATATGCGTGGCCCTGCTCGTTGACCTCAGCCTCAAGAAAGACCAGATTTTTGATCAGCGTCTGGACGATAGTCGGGTCAAACCGCCCGCCCGAACCATCGAGAATTATCTGACGCGACTGATCGCGTGGAATCGCCGGACGATATGGCCGCGCACCCCGCAGCGTGTCATAGGCATCTGCAACGCATAGGATACGAGCGGTCAGCGGGATGTCTTTGCCCTGTAGGCCATCGGGATAGCCGGTGCCGTCCCATCGTTCGTGGTGATGCCGGACCGTCGGCACGACCGGATAATCAAATCCGACCTTTTCGAGGATCGATGCCCCGACGACCGGATGGATCTTGGTTTTTTCGAGCTCAGCGGGCGTGAGTTTGTCGGGTTTGCTCAGGATGTGATCGGGAATGGCCAGCTTGCCGATGTCGTGGAGCAGTGCTCCGGTACGCAGAGCGTTGATCTCATTTTCGGATAGTCCGAGGATCTCGCCTAAGCGGACAGCATATATCTGGGTCCGGCGGACGTGGCCGATATCGACTTGGTCACGGGCGTCGATCGCCGTCGCGAGAGCCTCGATGGTCGCCATGTGGACGCGGTTAAATTCGGTCAGCCGACGCGTCTGCTGATCGACGCTCTTGATGTGCATCCGGTATCCGATAGCCGCAAGGCCGATGAGCAATCCGATCAATACCAGGCTGGCGTGAAACAATTGAATGACCGACAGCGCCGTCAATAACGCGAGCGCAGCCACGATCAGCAGCGACGCTCCGCAAATGATCTTGGTCGATGTTCGAAATTTATTCAGGGGCAGTGCTTTCATTACGAACTAAATATTCTCGGGGCGATACCCTCCCCGAACCATCAATTAACATACAATCGGTGTGCCACGAACAGATCCAATGCAGAACGCTGATTTTAGAGGAATGGGTTGAGGTGACTGGTCGTTTGTCGGTCAGATAGACGTGTCAGATTGAAAGAATGCGGTCAGATAGACCGGTGGGCAGAATGCGAAAGAGGATCAATAGTTTTGATCGTCGTAGCCGTAGCTGTTGAGATCGTCGTCGTCCGAAGAACCGTCGCCGCCGCTTTCCTCATTGAGGTCGAGCTCAAAAGGATCGAGTCCCACAACGACAAGCTTTGACGAGCATTCTTCGCAGATCACGGTATCGCCCTGTTCGGACTCGGCGTCAACGTAGACCTCTTCGCTGCATTCGGGGCAAATGGATGTCGGCATTTATCGTCTCCGGAAAACTTGTGAGAAGCGGGTTGTGTTTCACTCGGCAGCCAAGTGAAAATAGACCCAACAACAAATCTAACTTGTACGAGCAGGTTTTGGCAAGAATAATTTGCAAACTTTACTTGAGCCGGTCCGGGCGGAGATATGCAATTTCCATTCAAATTAAGCGACGATAAAGAATTTGACGTCGTCGGTTTTGGGACGAATGCGGTCGATTATCTGATCACCGTTCCCGAATACCCGGCGTTTAATTCAAAGGTCGAGCTTGATCATTATACGGAGGCGGCGGGCGGTGAGATCGCATCGACGATGGCCGGTTTGCAGCGACTAGGGATGAAAACGGCGTACGCCGGCAGATTTGGCAGCGACCGTGCTGGAGAGATCGGACTTGAATCGCTGGTTGATGAGGGCGTGGATGTTTCGTTTGCCGAGACCGTTCAAGGTGCACGAACCCAAATCGCCTTTATTATGATCGATGCGGCGAGCGGCGAACGAACGATACTCTGGCAGCGGGATAAGTTGCTCGCCTACGATGCGATCGATGCACCTGTGGACGCTGCGGCCCGATGTAAGGTTTTGCACATGACACCGCACGACACGCGGGCATGTATACGCATGGCGGCCGAGGCGAAGGCGAACGGTGCGATCGTTTCGGTAGATATAGATAATGTCTTTGACGGCATCGAAGGTCTGTTACCTCTAGTCGATATCTGCATCGCGTCTGCGGAATTTTCGCACAAGCTGCTCGGCACGACGGATTTGGAACAGGGGCTGAGCGAAATAAGCTCGCGTTTTGGCTGCGCCGTGTCTGGAGCAACTGTCGGTCATCGCGGCTCGATGGTGCTGTGCTACGGGCAGCTTATCGAAACCCCGGCGTTCGCCGTTCCGGGCGGTTGCGTTGACACAACGGGAGCGGGTGATGCGTTTCGAACAGGATTGCTGTACGGTCTACTGACAGGCGAACCTGTCGATGAGAGCTGCCGGATGGCAAATGCGGTCGCCGCATTAAAATGTCGGGGCCTGGGTGCAAGATCTACACTTCCAACGGAAAACGAGCTAAAAACATTGTTAAAAAAAGTATAGACTTTTTGTTCCGCACTGTAATACAATTTGTATGTGGTCTCCCGCCCACCGCACTCATCCCTAACCGTAACTCCAACCTCTACCGTTAGACCATACAACCTCTGAACACATAATATGGACTCGAAGATAGGCCTTATAATCCAGTTGGCGGGAGTTTCGCTAATAACGTTATTGACGCTTTTCCTAAGGCGTTCGATCAACGTTGTCGCACTCAAGCACTGGACCAACGCATGGCTGTTTCTTTCATTCGCCCTATTCTGTCTGCGGCTAGCTTTTAGCTACGAACAATATTCGACCCAGCTTTTTAGTTTTTACTTTCTCACTGAATACGTTTTCGGATTTTTGCTTATTGCCGGCTGCAGGAGCCTGACCGAAAATGGCGACATGAAAGTTCGGCAAGAGGTTTTTGTTTTGCCGTTCATTCTTGTAGCATTTGGCCTGCCGTTTCTCGGCGACGATTTTAATCTTGTATTCAATATCCACTCGTTGATAATGTCCGGATTTTTCCTGATCGCAAGCATCGCAATATGGAAAACTAAGATCAGGACATTTGGCTGGAAAGTAATGCAGGTCGCACTTGGTTTGCTGGTGTTTACATTCCTACAGTATTTTGTTGTGTTTTCAGCCCGGCAGTACCTAGTGATCGAGTTTGATTACCTGCAATACAACTCAGTCATAGACCTTGTACTTCAGATACTGCTTGGTTTTGGTATGGTCATCGTCCTGCTCGAACAGGTGCTGTCCGACGCCAAGAGCGCCAATGAAAAGTTAAAGAAGGCACACGAAAAACTCGAAGAGCTCGCCCACATCGACCCGCTGACAACCGCCTTGAACCGCCACGCATTTCACGGCTATCTAAAACGTCATGGCGATGATCGTCATTTGGTTTCGGGTTGTGTTGGGTTTTTTGACATGGACGATCTCAAGGACATCAATGACAGCTACGGACACGGCGTCGGCGACGCGGCGATACGGATTGCTGTTAAAGCTATCCGCGAAGTGATCCGTCCCGAAGATCTCATCTTTCGCTGGGGCGGTGACGAATTCTTCGTTATCATGATCGGGCTCGACGCCGAATCTGCTTACATGCGAATGGAAAAATTTGAAAAACTGTTAACCAATGTCTCCGTCGAAGGCGCAGACAAACTATTGACACTTGGTGTTTCCCATGCGTTTGAGAATTTTGGGGATCTCGCAGATCTGGAAAATACGATCGCAAGAGCAGATGCGATGATGTATCTGAATAAGCAGCAGCGCAAAGCAGGAAATAAGGGTTCCGCAGTTTCCGCTCAGAGTCCGTCAGGGATAGAAACGCTCGTACAACGTTAGACGTATTGATCGACTTCAGATCTGAAAGGCCGGGGCCAAAATGGTTTCGGCCTATTACAATTTATCTCTGAAAAAACCGGTGACCAAAGCCCATGCATCTCCGGCGGCCGCCGCGTCATAGACCTCAGGCCGCGTGTCGTTAAAAAAGGCGTGGTCCGCTTCGTATTTGACTGAGGTTACAGGCAGTTCGAACCGCTCGGCGGCATCTTCTAATGTGGCGACCTTTTCCGGGTTGATCCACGCGTCAAGCGTTCCCGAGACAAAAATGGTCGGCACAGTCAGTTTTTTGAGAATGTCTTCCTCAGGGATATCGCCATAAAACGGAGCCGCGGCACTCAAACCTTTAAGCTCACACGCTGCCCTGAGCGCAAATGTCCCGCCCATGCAGTAGCCGCTTATGCCAAAATGAGGGATGCCAAACTCTGCCGTTGCGGCGGTGATCGCATTTTTTATTGTGTCGAGCCCGTCTTCGACGGCGAGTGCCCCCATCATCTGCGACGCCTCAGCGCTGTCAGTCGCGACCTTGCCGCGATAAAGGTCGGGTGCGATCGCAATAAACCCCTCGTCGGCATATCTGCCGGCGATATCTTTGATGTGAGCATTCAGACCCCACCATTCGTGGATGAGAATGACGGCTTTGCCATTGCTATTATCAGGCAAAGTGACATAGGCCGTCGTCGTGCCGTTCGATGTTGCGATCGTAAGTATTTGATCAATCATAAATTCGGTAAAATTAGAGCATTCGGCAAACTTCCTTTCCCCATGGAATTGAGGTCGCCCGTTTTATCGACTGCTTATAGTCATCATATTTCCAGTCGCGGCGTTGCAGGACAGTTCCATCAGAATATTCTATGCGATTTATAAATGCCTTTTCATCAAAGGTCTTTCCCGTGGCTTGAGCAAGACTCTCCGCAGATATCACATCACTTGGCCCCAAAATGCTAAATGCACTCAGATCGCGCTTGTCGCCCGCTTTGATGGACGCTCCGCACAAAAACTGACGTCTAACGACGTTGGTTGGATTGGCAAGCTCTGTAAAACGGAATTCCCAAAAAATTATATCGACATTTTTGCCACTATCGTTTTTCACATTAGCAAAATAAAAATAGCTTGCCTTGTCGTCGCTTTTTACCGCTCGCGCCTCCTGCGCAAGTTTTTCAAGCTGGGCACTGCGTCCATCGACGGTTTGTTCGTTCGGGTCAATAGCCCCACGTTGCTGCATCTGATTTTCCCGGGCATTTCTCTGAAAATTCTTATTCTCGGTGATCATTGCCGGAGCCGGAACGCCGGTTTGAGGAATTTCTTTTTTTCCACTTTCTCTGATGTATTTCCACCCGGCTTCAAGCACAGTTACGCTTCCGCTCTGTGCGAGATAACTGGGTGCGGCAATGACGAGAAAGAATATGCCTAGAGTGATCGACGATCTCATGAGTCCCTCCGATTTCGTTAAGTCATGCGGCAATTTTACAATAAGATCGCCCTAAATCATTAGAAACATCTTACCGTATAACTAAATCTCACACCGCGTCCGATCTCCGGCGAAATGTCCTTGATAAACGAGATATGGTTAAAAAACAGCTTGTTATTTAGGTTATAAGCACTCACCGAAAAGATATTCGCCGTATGTTTGGTCGGTATGATATACGACGCCGTCACATTTGCCGTGCCGTAACCTGCGGTCGGCGTTTCGTTGGTAAAGACTCGATCTTGGCGCCCGACGGCTACAAACTCGGGCTTTACGCTAAAATTGCCTTTGTGAATGTCTAGCCCGATGCGGCCTCGCAGCGGCGAGATACGCGGCAGCGGGCGGCCGTCTTTTAGTTGGGCGTTGACGTAATCGACGCCCGCGATCACGTTGACGTACCTATTTACTGAGACATCGAAACTCAATTCCGTCCCCGTAAATCGGCTGTCACCCTGTAAATAATTTGCGATCTCAAATCCGCTGCCCGGGTCAAACGTGTTTGTCGGGGCGAGAAACACAAAATTGCGAAACGCATAATAGTAAAAATTTGCCTCGGCCTTGAACCGCGAATTTTGCTGTCTCAGCGACAGGTCGATGCCGTTACTGATCTCGGGACGAAGGGCGGCATTGCCGACCTCAAAAGCGAGCGTCCCGTCGTGCGGGCCATTGTTGTAAAGCTCTTCGAGAGCTGGAGCACGAAAGCCGTGCGAATAATTGGCGACAAAGGCACCGCCTTCCCACAAAGCAACCCGAGCTCCGGCGGCGGCGGAAATACCGGTAAACGAGCGGGCGGGCAAAGCCGGATTGACAGGATCGTATCGGTTATTTTCGACACGTCCGCCAAACTGCAAGCTAACGCGTTCAAATTTCAACTCTTCGAGAGCAAAGACGGAAAATGCGTTTTGTGTGACCGGGCCGTCAACGACTGTTTCGAGACCGACGGTCGAATAATCGCGATGATAGCCGTCGAAACCAAACCGTCCGCTGAGTTTCCCTTTCTTTTTCTGCTCAAACATCCCGCGATATGAAAATACGTTATTGCGAAAGGTCGTGCCGACGACAGCTTCTTCGATCTCCTGGTGCTGGTACCGGCTGACAGCAACGGTAAATTTGACGTCGCTGATCGCCCAGTCGAGGTCCTTGTAGCCAAAATTGAATTTGACGTCATTACGGTGCATCTTGATGCTGCGCAACTCGGGGTCGATCTCGCGAAAATCCAGCGGGATGCCGTATTCGTTTTGGTAGTAGTTATAGTTGGTACTAAAAAACGCATTTTTCGCGAAATACCCAAAACCTCCGCTGCCCGCAGCGTTTCTGGTAAAGGTGTTTTGGACGGTGCCGAAATTACCGCCGGCTTTATAATTTCCGGTCCGCTGGGTGCTGCCGTTGCCCCACAGCATCCAATTTCCAACACCATATTCGATGCCGCCGCTTGCCCCGCCTTGTGCGTTATTTGTGCCGCCAAGCGCCGAAAAATAGCCGCGAATCCCTGGATGTGCTCCCTCGTCATGGCCGCTGATCGCGTTGACGACACCGCCGATCGCATTGCTGCCATAGAGTAGCGTCGCGGGGCCTTTGACGACCTCGATCCGTTCGACCGCAAGCGTATCGACCGGTTCGGAATGATCGCCCGACTGCGACGCGAGCGAACCGACGCTGACACCATCTGTCGAGACCATCACACGGTCGCCGTCAAATCCGCGAATAACCGGCCTCGATGTACCGGGGCCCGACGAGCGTTTTGCAACGCCGGCTTCGTTACTGAGCACGTCACCCAAGCCGACTGCCGCACGCGATATGATCTGCGTCGAATCGACGGTGTTGACCGTCGCGATCGAATCAAATGTTGATTGTTCAGAGCCGGTCGCGGTAACCGTGACCTGTTCCTTTAGACCCGTGAGCGTGAGCGCGAAATCAGCAGTCGCGGTCGCACCGGCAATGATCGTGACCCTTTTTGACGAATCGGCAAAACCCTCTTGGTGAACGGTTATCGTGTAGGTTCCGGCTGGAATGCCAGTAAAGCGATACGCTCCGTTATTGTCTGTGGCGGTCGTACGTTTTAGCTCAACGATCTGAACGGACGCCTCGTGGAGCACCGTATCCTCACCGGCTAGACGTACGGTTCCTGTTAGGGTAGCGGTATTTTGTCCAAAGCAAGCAACGCTTGTGAAAAATAATGTAGCGAAAAAAACAAAAATTCTATTCATCATCAACCTCATATAGCTCACGGCCTGATCTGCCGGAGCGTTTCAAAAACAATAAAAACACAGACACTTATGCCAAAACGTGGCGGCGGGCCTGTACGGTATTTGTTCAGTTATGAGGTCTGTGGAGGGTGAAAGTGAGGGTCAGGCGGACGTGCAACGCCGAAGCCGTTCGAAAAAGGTATTCGCGGATCTTTATGAATGTCTATCTGTGGAAGCAACCCGGAAGATGCGTCAAATAATGCATTGTGCTGCGAAGCGTCGTGGCCGAGCTTTGGCACCTGTTTGTCCCGACGGCCGCTGTCGCTGCAAAGCACCAGCGATTTACAAAGGTCGTCATGATCGCCCTCGTAAGACGATATCGATTGCTCGTCCATCGATGAGTGGTTTGCGCAAATGACGACGTGAGAGCCCATCTCTGCAAGGAAAAAGAACAAAAACAACGCCGCCAAAAGCCGACGCTTGTTATCTTTCTTTGCCAATGTCAGTAAAACGTTTCTCACAATAATCTTTAAGTGTAGATGTTTTTCGAGCAATGCTCAAGACCTTATTACGCCTGGGTTTTACAAAAGGTTTTGAAATTTGCCGTTTTGCGTCGCCGGGCGTAAAATCGCGAACATTGATGAAAACGTTGTATCTACTTCGACATGCTAAGTCGAGTTGGGACGATCCGGCTCAGACCGATTTTGAACGTCCGCTCAACGGACGTGGTTTGAAAGCAGCTCCTTTTATGGGCGAACTAATGGCGAAAAAGGGATTTGAGCCGTCGGTGATAGTTAGTTCCACCGCGATACGCGCAAAGACAACCGCCGAGCTTGTTAAAAATGCCGGTTCGTTTTCCGCTGAGATCATCTTTGAAAAAAGCATATACGAGGCCAGTCCAAATGCGCTCCGCCAGGTGGTTTATGAGACCGACAACGCTCACGCATCTGCGTTGCTTGTCGGCCACAATCCCGGGATCGAAGGCTTTATCCACTACCTCACCGGTCAGCTCGAACCAATGCCGACCGCGGCTCTAGCAGTGATCGAAATGAACATTAAAAAGTGGCGCGAAATCAATGACGGCTGCGGCAAGCTGCTAGACGTATACCGCCCTAAAGAATTAACATCTTAGTAACATTCCGTTAATACCCAATTCACGCCCACCGCATAGACTGTCGCAGAAAGCTTAAGAATTCTTTACAATCAGGTTACGCTCTATGCAGCAAACTATTCTGATCATCGAGGATGACGCGGACATCGCCGAGAGTCTGCACTACAACCTCAAACGCGAAGGGTTTCGGCCCGTCGTGGCCGAATCGGGTGAAAAAGGCTTGCGGCTCGCGCTTGATGATAAAGCGGTGCCGTCATTGATCTTGCTTGATCTGATGCTGCCCGGCATGAGCGGGATGGAGCTGTGCCGCCGCTTGCGCCGCGAAACTCTGACCGAAAAAACTCCGATCATTATGCTGACCGCAAAGGCGGCGGAGGGCGATAAGATAATGGGGCTTGAGACGGGAGCCGACGATTATATCGTTAAGCCGTTTTCGATCAAAGAGGTCATTGCCCGCGTACGGGCGGTGCTGCGTCGGTCCGAAACCGAGAGCTCTCCAAAGTACTCGGATGAGCGGCTGACCGTAGATTTTGCTGATATGCGGGTTACCTGCGGCGATACTGCGGTAAAGCTCACTCGGAAGGAATTTGCTCTGCTCGAACACCTGATAAAAAACATGGGCCGCGTCGCTTCGCGCCAGCAGTTGCTCGACAACGTTTGGGGTTACAGCTATTTTGGCGACACGCGCACGCTCGACGTTCATATCCGCCGTTTGAGGCAAAAACTCGACGAATGCGGTAGCTGTATTGAAACCGTCGTCGGCGTGGGTTATCGTTTTACCGGATGCCAATAAGAAATATTTAGCCGCAGATGAACGCGGATAAAAACAGATCTGAAATAGATTTTTTCTTATCTGCGTCATCTGCGTTGATCTGCGGCTAAAAATTCTTAGTTAGATGTTATGAACTCCACAGGTACAGAACTCGCCGAAACGCCTACTTCGGTACAGATCCTGCAAAAGATACTCGATACCGCCCGTGAATGCGTGCTTGTGGTCGATGCGAATATGCGTATCGCAAACTGCAACGTCCCGGCGGCGGTGGCGTTTGGACGTGACGGGCTCGAGATCGAAGGCATGCGTTTGAGCGAAGTTATCCGCGATCTCGACCTGCACGAAGCATTTCGAACGGCGGTGACAACGCAAGCAGCGTCGGATGTCCGGCTCGAATTAGCACGTGCTGGGAACAGGCGGTTTGACGTACATGTCGCTCCGATCGAGCTTGACGGCGTGACGCATTCGATCGGCTTTTTTTATGAGACGACGCAGATCGACCGGCTCGAATCCATCCGTCAGGAATTTCTTTCTAATATCTCGCACGAACTGCGCACACCACTGACGTCGATCCTCGCGTTCGTCGAAACGCTCGAGAACGGCGGGATTGACGATAAAGAAAATAACCTCAGATTTCTCGAGGTCATTCGCCGCAACGCCGAGCGGATGCACAGCCTGATCGCAGATATTCTGGAGCTTTCGCTGATCGAATCGGGGAATGTCTCGGTCGAGATGCGCTCCGTTCGGCTCGCTATCGCGTTACAGGACGTGGTTGCCGCCCTTTCGGCAAAAGCAGCTGCCCGCGGTATAACGCTAAAAAATGAGGTGCCCGAAAACGCCGTCATCAGTGCCGACATTGTCCGGCTTGAGCAAATGCTAACGAACCTCATCGACAACGCTATCAAGTTTAACCGAGAGGGCGGCACCGTCTCGGTTTCGTTCGAGCAGGCCGACGGCAAAGACACGATCCGCGTTGCCGACACCGGCGAAGGCATTCTGCCTGAGCACATCGACCGGATATTTGAGCGGTTCTACCGCACGGACCGGGCCCGTTCGCGTGAGATCGGCGGCACCGGTTTGGGTCTCGCAATCGTCAAACATCTCGCCAAACTCCACGGCGGCGAGGTCTCGGTCAACTCGGTTCTCGGCCAAGGTACGACGTTTTCGATCGTTCTGCCGTCGCTACCCGCCTAAACAACCCACGCAAAATTTCTACCACGCGCTTGCATTAACGTGCTACACTCAAATTATATTGAACTAAGATATTTCAGCGAAAAGGTCGTTGTTTGAACTTTTAGCACAGTGTTTCCACTCTCTGGATAAGAGGAGAGTAAGGACAGATGCAGCTTACCATCGGACAAAAAGTAGCGTACCCCAATCAAGGCATTTGCCTGGTCGAGGGGACCAGAACATGCACCATCGCGGATACCGCAATGGAGGGGTACACACTCCGTGTTCTCAATGATAATTCGACGATCTTTGTTCCCGCGTGCAATGCTGAGAGCGTTGGCATCAGGCCGATAATCAGCTTGGCAAAATGCCGCCAGTTCATGGCGACACTTTCCGATGATTTCGAATGCATCTCATGCGACTGGAAGATCCGTTCACGCGAGTTTGCCGACAAGCTCCACTCCGGCAGTATCTTTGACGCCGCCGATGTCCTCAAAAAACTTACTTTTCTGAGCTACGAAAAGAAACTGTCGTTTCGCGAGCAGACGATGCTCGAAAAAGCCAAATTTCTGATCGTTTCCGAAGTTTCTAACGCCGACAATAAACGCCACGGACACACCGAGACCGAGGTCTGCCAGGCCATCGAAGCCGCCTGTCTCAAACACCGCGAAATTCAGCCGTCGATGGCCGCTACGGCCGCCGCTCATTAATCAACCTGGTCTTTACCCCTTGCATCCAGCACAACCGCAATCGCAAGCGATCTCTGCAATGTCATGCTCAGTTGCCTCGCGGCAATGATCGCTGCAGAACGTATCGTCGTCCGATATGGGACAGTTGCAAATGTTATGTGCACATGTAGTGTTATCAGCCATTATCGTTTCTCCTTTAGCGGGCCAAATCAATTAACGTGCGGGTGCCGGCGCAGCAGGAGCCGTTACATTGATATCAACTTCGGTTTTACCCGGTTTGGTTTTTAGGATGCCGCTGTAATAAACGACGGCTCCGATGATCGCCACGATGATCACAAATGCGATCGCCCATACTGCGTTGCTGCCGGTTCCATTTTCTTCTGCCATAAATAAGATTTTTCCTTGTTAGTTGATCGAATATTTTTAGGACGGATAGGCTTTCGACATTAATTCGAGAACTTATCCGTCCCACCCCTTGTAACCCCCTTGTCAGTACGATCTATGCATCACCATAGAAACCAATGGGCATTACCGTAGGAATCTTTTTAACCGCAACCATGCGATCTGGTCGGTCAGACGTTCTTTTTTCGTCACGGGACAAATTTCTTTTTCGGCACATTGCCGAATGTCGTTTTGCATTTCCTCTACCGCGGCCACTGCCTCTTCGCGGGAGTTAGTAAATTTGCGGGCGAGTTCCCATAGGAACTCATCATAGGTACCCGCCTTATCGTTGGCAGCGAGTTTATCTCTGTCCGGTCGGCCTTTTAGCTTGGCCGGCTTGAACGGCTGCCGATACGTATTCGTCAAAAATTGTGTTGCTGAGTTTGCCATCTCCTTGTAATCCTTTACGTAATGCGTAGCTCAGTAACGGCGTTAGTGCTGGGCACGTTCACGTTGTTTCCAAAATCTCCAACGCCAATTAAGTCCGAGTGGGTGGGACGTATGACGAAGCCCAAAGATCACGCCGAGCTGTAAATTAACGTAATACATCGAGAACCTGAACAATTTCATTCGTCTACCTCCACACTGTACTTTCAAAAACGAAAGGACGGCTTTGTTTCCAGATAAGCCGTCCTTCCCAGTAGCTTTCGCTAACATTCTTTCGAAAGGACGTATTGTCAAAAGGCCTTGAGCATTAGAGATTGTGTTAACACGAGAGCGTTATCAGAATGCGAAGTTTGGTGGTGCACTCAATTTATTCAATTGTCTCAAGGCTTAAAGACATTAAGCCATGGACCTAAGGCCATGTATGTGCGCTATCGAACATTGCGAAAAAAATAAAATTCCCGCTTTTGTCTGATTTGTGCGAAAGCGCACTTAACAAAATATTTTTTTGAATATACTTAAACGCAGAAAGCTTTGAGACGCCAGTTTCGGCTTTCTAACTTAAAAGGTGTCAGCTGCGTAGTGGGAGACGAAGCTGACACCTTTTTTATATCTTTATATCTAGCGGTTGATTATGCGGACAGTGTGACGGGGACGGGATAACTATTTTCTTCGTTGCGTATCAGTGTGTAGCACTCGCAGGCTGATGCCAGCAGGTTTGGGCGGTCGATGATCTCAAGGCAGCCGTTGCTATAGCGGATCAATTCACGTTTCTCGAGGATATCAACGGCGCCCTTTGCCTCTTTGGGGCTTAGGCCGAGGATGTGCGAGAGAAAGGTGCTAGTCACCGGGATCTCGCTGTTTTGCAGGCGGTCGCTGGTCATCAATATCCAGCGGACGAGCCGTTTTTCGACGCCGTGAAAGCGGTGGCACGCCGACGCCAGCGAAGCCTGCATAAATCTGAGCTGTCCAAACCGCAGCATCATATACCGCAACGTTTCGTCACGTTTACATTCAAACTTAAAATCTGCGGCTGTCATCCGCATTGCCTTACCGCTGCCGAGTACAATCACGCGAAAGTCGGAGCGACTGTCGTCCACAAACACCGGATATCCCATCATCCCCTCGCGGCCGACGACACCCATCTCGAGCGTTAATTCGTCAGGCCCGACCGCAAGCCGCGAAAAAAGACTGCCGGTTGGAAAGTAAACACATTCGATCTTGCCCCCGCGTTCGTAGATCTTTTCGCCAAACTTTAGTTCTACCTCTTCGAGCTTTTGCCTTATGCGTGCGAGGTCATCAGGCGGCAGAGCGGCTAGAAAGCGGTTCTCAATAGGGGCGTTCGGATCGTACTTGGGGTAGGCCATAATTCTCGGTTACGAGGAATACGAGAGAGGTATTTCGCAACTATAACGTCTCGGTAAACAACGTTATGTACGGTAACACACAAAGCGATGAATGTACCGCTCTCGCCTGCATCAAACGATAAAAAAGGCCCTGGCGGGTCACGCGTCTTAATAGGCCGAAAGACTTTATCCGACTTCTAAATAAGATATTGTGCGATACCGCACATATCAACCGCTCATTTGTGATAGAGTCGCATTGTTTCCAATGAATTCTGCTTAGTCTTAATTACTAAACTAAGGAACTATGGCTATTGCGGTAAACATCGCCGACGCGCGTAAAAACTATCTGCTGGCATCTCTGCCGCAGAAAGAATTGGAGCGCGTAATATCCCATCTTGAGCTGGTCGATCTGCGGTTAGGTAAGGTTTTGTACGAGTCGGGCGATAAGCTATCTCACGCCTATTTTCCGACGACAGCAATCGTTTCGCTGCTATACATAATGGAAAACGGCGGGACGGCCGAGATCGGCGTGGTCGGAAACGACGGCATACTCGGCATCGCTTTATTTATGGGCGGCAATACGCAGCCAAACCGCGCAGTTATCCAAAGTGCAGGTAAGGCTTTTAGGATATCTGCGAAAAACCTGTTGGCCGAATTTGCACTCGGGGGTAAGTTTCAAAATCTGCTGCTGCGTTATACACAAGCCCTGATGACACAGATATCGCAGACCGCCGTCTGCAACCGGCTCCACACCGTCGAGGAGCAGCTTTGCCGATGGTTGCTATTGAGCCACGACCGGCTGGACTCGAACAAACTGGTGATGACCCACGACCTCATCTCAAACATGCTCGGCGTCCGGCGTGAGGGCGTAACCCTTGCCGCCCAAAAACTCGTCGCCCGGAAATTGATCAAAAGCGTTCGCGGAACGATGACGGTCATCGACCGCCCAGGCCTGGAAAACGCCGTCTGCGAATGTTATAAGGTCGTCAATGACGAATATAACCGACTGCTCGGGCGAGGGATCTCACGAACATTTGTTTGATTGAGATAGCTATCCTACCGTTTAGCTGTTAGCGTTAGGCTGTTGAGATTTCTCAACGATTGAAATCACTCACCATTCGACATCGGAAATGAACTAAAAAGCAGCTTCTTGTGCCGTCTGTTGTTTTTACAACCGACCAACAAGGGGGCCGCTCGATGTCAGCAATCACAACAACAAACCAGATCCTTGCCGCACTGCCGGCTAAAGCACAAAAGCGGCTGCGGCCGCGTCTTGAGCCTTTTGAACTAAAATTTAGCGAAACCGTCTATGACAACGGCGATCTATTTACGCATGTTTATTTTCCGGAAACGGGCATAATCTCGCTGCTGGCGGCCGTGGACGAACATTCGACAATCGAGGTCGCGATGGTCGGTTGCGAAGGCATGGTTGCTCTGCCCGTATTTCTGGGCATAGAAAGATCGAATAACCGCACCGTGGTGCAGGGCTCCGGGTTCGCATTGAGATTGACCGTGGCGGATATGCTGACGGAATGTGCGGCAAGCGACGAACTGCCTAGACTCTTACGGCTATTTACCTATTCGCTGCTGATGCAGATCGCCCGCTCCGCCGTCTGCAACCGCTTTCATCCCATTGAGGCAAGACTCGCACGTTGGTTGTTGATGACGCAGGATCGTATGAAAAATTCGGACTTTAAGATCACGCAGGAATTTTTGTCGTACATGCTCGGCGTCCGCCGCGAAGCTGTCAACAAAACCGCGTCCGGTCTGCAGCGACGAAAGCTCATCAGCTACAACCGCGGGCACATGCACATCCTGGATAGAAAAGAGCTGGAGAGTTTGGCTTGTAATTGCTACGGGTTTATTGCTACGGCAAATTCGTGATCAGGGCTTTGTGTAGCTTGTCCGGACGATCGTTTTGATATTTCCCCTAACGTGGTAGTCGCCTTCGAGTTCGACCTTTAGAGGGTCGCACGCGGCGACAAAATCTTCGAGAATGACATTGACGACGTGCTCGTGAAAGATCTTAACGTCGCGAAATGAGTTGATGTAGAGTTTGAGGCTTTTGAGCTCGACGCAAAGTTTGTTCGGTACATACTTGAGCCGTATCACCCCAAAATCCGGAAAATCCGAAAACGGACAGATCGCCGTAAACTCCGGCATTTCAAACTCGATCCAGATCTCACGGCCAACAAATTCATACGGAAACGTGTCAAGCGGAAACAGATTCATTTCCTCACGCGGAGTCGGGCGGATATCTAGTTGTTGGTTGTTCACGCCACTTGGCGTTGCTTCATCTAACATAGCGGTTCTTTCGCGAGCTCATATTTCGCAAGGAACTGAGATCTTTCATGCCATCTTCGTGGAGTCTGGCAAGTAAATTTACAAAAATGTGAGCGGTCGCATAAGCGTCGGCGCTGGCCCGGTGATGGTTTGTCAGGTCAATAGAGTAATGTTCGGCGACCGTTTTCAGTTTGTGATTGACGATGTCAGGTAGCAGTTTTCGCGATAGTTGCACAGTGCACAGACAAGGGTTTGCGAGCCGGTAATCCGGAAAGATCCGGCTGACCTCGTGGTTCAAAAATCGCATGTCAAAGCCCGAATTATGAGCGACCAGCACTGAATCGCCTATAAACTGCAAGAAATCCCCCGCGACATCCGCAAAAAGCGGAGCGTCTTTTACCATCTCGTCACTAATGCCGGTTAGCTGCGTAATAAACGGCGGTATCGCCATCTCAGGGTTTAGCAGCGTCTCAAATTTCTCAGCGACCTCGCCGTTCCTGACACGATAAGCACCGATCTCTGTAATTCGGCACGGCGGAGCCTTGGCACCGGTGGTCTCAAGGTCAAAAACGACAAAATCGGTTCCGGCCAACTCACGGTCCTCAAACCCGTCAAGCTCAAGCTCGACCATGTCTTCATTCAGGGTAAGCCGAGGGTCGCGGTCGATCAGATCGGCAACGAGCATTTTTGCCATTCGCGGGTCGGGTTTGCGGATCTTCATCACAAAATCCACAACGCTTACCGCCGACGCTTTTCCGCCAAATGAACGGAGCAAAGCGACGGTTTCACTTATTAGCAATGACTCGGAAATTAGGTTAGGATACGGTGTCATTAACCGTAGTTTAACAGAGTCGGTGGAGTTTATTGAGTTAGCAGAGCTTTTTGGTTACCGTAATATCAATGGATATATTAGAAAAGTTTAGAGAAACGAACGCTCTACTCGAAGGCCATTTTATCCTCTCGAGCGGGCTACACAGTCCAAAATATCTGCAATGCGCAATGGCGTTACAGCATCCGGCAGATGCGGCGAGATTTGGCCAAGCGATCGCTGAGCACTATGCGGGGATTGATATCGAAACGGTCGCGTCACCGGCGATCGGTGGTTTAGTTATTGGTTTTGCGGTGGCTCAGGCATTAAACGTGCGGTTTATTTGGACCGAACGGCAAAACGGCGAGATGACCGTGCGGCGTGGTTTTTCTGTCAGCGAAGGCGAGCGAATATTGGTGGTCGAGGATGTGATAACGACTGGCGGCTCGACCCTCGAATGCATCGCCGCACTTGAAGCTAACGGAGCAAAAATAGTCGCTGCCGCATCGATCATCGACCGGTCAAACGGAGCGGCGGATGTCGGCGTGCCTCGCATCTCGCTCGTCAGCCTCAATGTGCCGAGTTATCCACCTGATGATTGTCCAATGTGTGCCGACGGAATCGAGGCCATAAAACCCGGTAGCCGCACGGCTGCAAAATAATATGCGGCGAATCTGTTTTCTTTCGATGGATAGCCTCGAAGGCTATGTCGCCGACGACGAACTCGCCGTCGAGCCGCTTGCACAGCTCGGTTTTAAGGTCGACACAATTTCTTGGCGAGATACAACCGTCGATTGGAACGATTACGAAGCCGTCGTTATTCGAACGCCTTGGGATTATCAGCGATCACCGGATGAATTTTTGAACGTACTGAAGACGATCGATAATTCGTCGGCACGGCTTGAGAATTCGCTCGACATCGTCCGCTGGAATCTCGACAAGCGTTACCTGATCGACATGGAGCGACGCGGTTGCCGCATCGTGCCGACGATCTGGGATCCCATTTATGCTGCGGCGGAATTTAACTGCTGGCTTGAGCGATTTGGCAGCGAGGAACTAATAATCAAGCCGACCGTAAGCGCCACGGCGGAACATACTTATCGGCTCACGGCCTACGATCCGACTTTGGATAGCGTATTTTCTGCCCGTTCTTTTATGGTTCAGCCTTTCATGCCGAATATCATCGCCGAGGGCGAGTATTCGCTGTTCTTCTTTAACGGTGAATACAGCCATACCATCAACAAATCCCCGAAAACAGCAGATTTTCGTGTGCAGGAAGAGCATGGCGGTATTATTACCGAGGTCGAGCCGAACGAAAAGCTCCGCATAGCGGCTCAAAACGCGCTCGATAAAATTGGCAAACCGCTGCTGTATGCCCGCGTCGATCTGGTTCGCGATGAACGGGACGAATTTGCGTTAATGGAGCTTGAGTTGATCGAACCTGCACTTTATCTGCGGATGAGCAAGGGTGCACCAGAACGATTTGCGGCGGCGATAGAGACTCTGCTCAAATAAAGTGATGGCTGACGGCGTTGAAGAATTTTGGGCTGAGTTTTGCGACGCGACAGGCGTCAAACCCGACGAGCCATATCAGGTCTGGTATTTTGGTAACACGGAGGAAATGGCACTTGAACTCGGGCAGTTGGTCATCGCCGGGAAGAAATTTGCCACGGCAAGCCTCGCGGTAGTCAACGAGATCAAGCCTCATGAGGCTCCGATAATGGACGGATACAGTGTCGTTACCGATATTGGCGGCAAGCCGATGTGCGTGATCCGAACAGCCGAGATCCGCCATATGCCGTTCGCCGAGGTGGACGCTCAGTTTGCAGCGGACGAAGGCGAGGGCGATCGGTCTTTGGAATATTGGCGTGATGTACATCGGCAATATTTTTCACGCGAAGCCACCGAATTAGGAATAGAATTTAATGACGAGTCGATCGTTTGCTGCGAACGATTTGAGCTTTTGTACCCTAGATGAATTACAAGCTATTGATCCAATACGACGGCACCGATTTTCACGGTTGGCAGGTGCAGGAAAATGACCGCTCGATCCAGGGCGAGCTTGAGCGGGTGATCGGGATGCTTGTCGATCAGGATGTGGCCGTTGTTGGTTCGGGCCGAACGGATGCCGGCGTACACGCTGAGGGCCAAGTCGCTAACGTAAAACTGCCGGACGGCAAATTCACGCCCGAAAAACTCAAACACGCCATCAACGGCAATCTCTGGCGTGACATCCGCATCCTTAAGGTCGAAAAGGTACCGGATGAGTTTCACGCCCGTTTCTCAGCCAAGCAAAAAACATACGTCTATCGCGTCGTAAATGCACCTGTAATGTCGCCGTTTTGGCGGCGTTTTGCCCATCACGAAACGCGTCCGCTCGATGTCGGGCGTATGAACGAAACGGCACGGCTCTTTCTCGGAAAGCATGACTGGACAGCGTTTTCAGCGGCAAAAGCGGACGGCGACAACCGCGTGCGAAACGTCATCGATTTTACCGTCGAATCTCATTGGGATGACCGTGCCCAGGGTGCGATGATCGAGTTTCGCATAACGGCGGCGGGCTTTTTGCGGTACATGGTTCGCTCGATCGTCGGCACGATGCTCGAGGTCGGGCGCGGCGAAAAAGATAGTGATACAATTCAGACTGCCATCGTTACAGGTGACCGAGACCTTGCCGGAAAGACCGCATCGGCCGCCGGATTGACTCTGTTCAAAGTCGAATACGATTGATCGAAATGCTCATTTATCACATAGTATTACCGGAAATTTGGGCGGCGTTTGACACGGAGCTTTATAAGCACGCGAGCCTCGAATCCGAAGGGTTTATCCATTGCAGCTTTGCCGACCAGCTTGATGCAGTGATTGGCAGATATTACAGTGGTGAGAAGAACGTTGTGGTGCTTGAGATCGAGAGCGACCGGCTAATGTCGCGGATGATCAAAGAACCATCGACAAATAATGAGATCTATCCGCACATCTACGGGCCGATAAATCGCGACGCGATCGTGAAGGTGAGCGAAAGAAAAATTGAACGCGGATAAAACGGATTTGAAAGATCTACGCGGATTTTTTTAGATTGATCCGTGAAAATCCGCTTGATCCGTTCAATCTGCGTTCTATTCTTTAACAATGAGAGAGAATTTTGACGGGATCGTAAAACCAAACACCGCCGAGGCGAAGCTGCTCGCGGCGATCGATCCCGCTCGCGTGCCGCAGCATATCGCTGTCATCATGGATGGCAACGGCCGTTGGGCTGGTGCAAGAGGCAAAGCTCGTATTTTTGGCCATCGCGAGGGCTCGGAATCGGTCAGGGCGATCATCGACACCTGCGCCCGGATGGAGGTCAAGGCAGTCACGCTTTATGCATTTTCGACCGAAAATTGGAAGCGGCCGAAAACCGAGGTCAGCGGGCTGATGTCAATGCTCAAGCGCGTTCTCAAACGCGAGTTGAAAACCCTGCATCGCAATAATATCCGCTTTCAGGCGATCGGCAAACTTGACGGTCTCGCCCCTGACGTGCAGGCCGAGCTTACCGCCGCGACCGCATTTACAGCGGAAAATACCGGAATGGTGCTAAGCGTTGCTCTAAATTACGGCGGGCGGGCTGAGATAGTAGAAGCTGCGAAAAAGGCAGCGGAAACGGGCGAAATTTCTGAGGAAACGATAGAGCAAAACCTTTATACATGCGGCCTACCTGATGTAGATCTGATGATCCGCACCAGCGGCGAATTTCGTGTCTCAAACTTTTTGCTGTGGCAGATCGCTTACAGCGAGATATACGTAACACCCACGCTGTTCCCCGATTTTAGAAGGCCGCAAATTTTCGAAGCGATCATCGACTACCAAAAACGCGATCGGCGCTACGGCGGTATCAAGAAATGAAGACATGCATTCTGACAATGACATCGCTTGTGTTGGTCGCGGTATTCATGTTTTGTGTGCCTGCGAGTGAGGCGCAGGTGATCGGCAAAGTGAATGTTGATTTAGTTCGAAAAAAAGAGAATTTTACCCATCAAGCTAAGGTTCCGATTCTTGCAACGGAGCCGAAAGTAGGGTCAAATGATTCGACGCTAGTCTATTTAGGAGCTTGGGCGACAGTTGACTGCACAAACTGTTCACTATCAAGTGAATATGAGCTCTTTGCCCAAGCTGTGAAGCGTGCGAAAGATAGTATTGAATTATATTTTGACGCCCGCTTTAAGAATAGCAAGAGTTGCAACATCAAGATGCGGAAATTTCAAGTCAAATGGGATTCGACCAAGAAGGTGCGGTTAAAGTGTGGTCTCGAGCTTAAGATAACTTTCCCTCCTCAAGACAAATTGCCCGATTCCGCCCATTTATGAAGACAAGAATTCTGACAGCCCTGATCGCCCTGCCGATCGTTATCGCATCGATCATACTACCGCTATGGTGGCCACAGACGGTGTGGATATTTGTCGGTATCGCGGCACTTGCTCTGGCTGCGGGGCTGTTCGAATTTTATTCGCTGACAAAAAAACTGGAGCTAAAGGCTGATGCGGCGATCGGTTATCTCGGAGCGGCTGCGCTATTTGTCGGCTTTGTGTTTGACGCTCCTGCAAAAGCCCCTGATCTATTGCTCGCGACGGTTGCCGGTTTTACGATCATCTTGCTGATCTCACAGACGTTTCGGTTTAAGGCTGACTTTGCCAAGATGCTGACCGGCATCGGCGTAACGATGCTCGGCGTGGTATATGTCGCGTTCATGGGCGGATTTTTGGTATCGATCCGGACAGGGTTTGAGAATATGCCGGGCCTCTCGACCCATCTGCTAGCGTATTTTTTCCTCGTCATTTTTGCGTCTGACATCGGAGCGTATTTCGCCGGACGGGCGTTTGGCAAGCACAAGCTCGCACCTGCGATCTCACCCGGAAAGACTATTGAAGGACTTATCGGCGGGCTCGTTTTTGCGACCGGAGCAGCAGCCCTCGCGACGTGGTGGTTCTTTCCGGAGCTACCCTATAAATATTCGATACCGCTTGCAATGGCTCTTGCCGTCGTCGGGGTTCTAGGCGATCTGGCTGAAAGCGCTATGAAACGCGGTGCCGGCGCAAAAGACGCCGCGTCGATCCTGCCCGGCCACGGCGGATTTCTCGACCGGCTCGATAGTTTGCTTTTCGGAGCACCGATACTGTACTATTTCGCTAGGTTTTACTTTTCATGAACGCAGTTCGGTTTGACGACAATAATAATACGTAGGCGAGAGTGTTAATTAGTTGACGCTCCGCCTTTCGTTTGTCACAAATCGAAAGGCGTTTTTTATTTTTATATGTTAGATGTTTTAGGAAATTTAGAGAGAACGCATACCTGCGGCGAGCTGCGCGAGACGCATGTGGGCCAGCAGGTCGTGCTGATGGGCTGGGTCGCGAAAAAGCGTGATTTTGGCGTGCTGACATTTATCGATCTGCGCGACCGCGAAGGCGTGACACAAGTCGTGCTGAGCGAAGAGGACAAGGGCGAGGCTCATGCTAAGGCTAAGGGGCTGCGGGGTGAGTTTGTTATTGCCGTAAAGGGCGAGGTTGTTGAGCGTGAGGGGACGCACAACGCCAAGCTTGCGACCGGCGGTATCGAGGTACATGCGTCGGAAATATTGATACTCAATGACGCCAAAGTGCCGCCTTTTCAACTCGAAGTTGCCGGTTCGGAGAATCTGGCGGACGAATCGACGCGGCTCAAATACCGCTATCTCGACCTTCGCCGACCGCAGTTGCAGCACAATATCCGTATGCGGGCCAAGGCAGTTGCGGCGATCCGAGAGTATTTTGACAAGCGCGATTTTATCGAGATCGAGACTCCGATCTTGCTCAAATCCACGCCGGAAGGCGCCCGCGATTTTATCGTGCCTTCGCGTATCCATTCGGGTAAATTTTTTGCACTGCCGCAATCACCGCAGATTCTCAAGCAACTGACGATGATCTCCGGCTTTGACAAGTATTATCAGATCGCCCGCTGTTTTCGTGACGAAGACCTCAGGGCTGACCGCCAGCCGGAATTTACGCAGCTCGATATGGAGATGTCGTTCCCAAATCGCGAGATCATTTATCGCGAGATACAGGGGATGTTTAACCACGTCTTGCGGCTGATCGATGTCGAATTACCCGCCGAATGGCCGCGTCTGACGCACGCCGAGGCGATGCGGCGATACGGATCGGACAAGCCCGACCTGCGTTTTGAAATGGAACTGCAAGACCTGAGCGACAACTTGCGTGACACAGATTTTGCACCGTTCGCCGACACGCTCAATGGTGGCGGCGAGATAAAATGCATCGTCGCAAAGGGCAAGGCCGACTATTCGCGCAAACAAACCGACGAGCTGCAGGAGTATGTGAAACGTTACGGTGCTGGTGCTCTGGCGTGGATCAAGGTCGGTGATGAGACGACATCTTCGTTGTTAAAGGTTCTTGGCGAGGAAAAGATCGCTGAATTAGTAACTGCGTCAGGTGCAGAAAAAGGCGATGCAGTGTTGCTCGTTGCGGGACGCAAGTCAGTCGTCGCGGCGGCATTGGGGGCTCTTCGCAATGAGATCGCCCGGCGCGAAAGTCTGATCGACCGCAGCAAATATGCCTGTCTGATCGTTACCGAGTTCCCGATGTTTGAGCATGACGAAGAGACCGACACTTATGTCGCGGCGCATCATCCTTTTACGTCGCCGATGGACGAGGATCTTGAGCTTTTCAAAACGGCGGTCAACGACCCATCGCAACATCACCTGCTCGGACAGGTGCGTGCAAAAGCGTACGACGCGGTCATCAACGGCTACGAATGTGCCGGCGGATCGATCCGTATCCATCAGAAAGATATCCAGGCGCTGAATTTTAAGGCGCTCGGGCTGTCGTCCGAAATGGCTCGAGAACGCTTTGGATTTTTCCTCGATGCGCTGGAGTACGGCACGCCGCCACATGGTGGTTTTGCCGCAGGTATTGAACGCACTTGCATGATCCTCTGCGGAACCGAGAACATTAGGGATGTAATGGCGTTCCCAAAAACTGCGTCGGCACAGGACCTGATGATGGATTCGCCGGGAGACGTTGATACCTCGCAGCTGAAAGAACTTGGTATAAAAATTGCGAACTAAACTTGTGCCAAAGTCGTAAAATTACCAGAACGATGGCTAATAAGTACGATACAAATCCGCTCGATCCCGAGTTTCCGGACAAGGCCGGGGCGACACAGGTTTTTGAAAAAACCGGTGCCGCGACTCAGACCTTTACGCAGACTGCGCCGACCGAGGAGCAGACGCGGAGGTTTGCGAATCAGGATTTTCCAACTTATACCGCACCTTATAACGGCCAGTATGTACCGACTCAGTATCAACCCGCCGGCGTTTCAAACGTCAGTCAGACCAACAGCCGCAAGATCGAAAAGATCGGTTTGCCCGAAAATATCGTCACCGCTCTGCCGTATCTACCTTGGTTTATCGGCCTGATCGCGGGCGTTGTGTTGCTGTTTATTATGCCTAGAAGTGAGACTAAGGTGCGGTTTCACGCGGCTCAAGGGTTGGCGGCCCATATCGGTATTTTGATCGTTAGCACCGTCTTGGGTATTGTCGGCAACGCCACTAATGTTGCTGACGTAGGCAATTTTATCTTTCAGGTCGTGACGACTATTATGCTGTTTGTCTGGGCGTTCAAGGCGTGGAAAGGACGTCCGGTCCATATCGAAACTCTCGACAGCCTCACAAACTGGCTCGAAGAAAAGATCGATACAAAACTAGTCGGAAGCTAACAAATGCATTGTCCAAACTGCGGAAAGGCTGTAAATAAGTCGCTCAAATACTGCAAAGATTGCGGCGAGCGTCTCTCTAAGGCCGAAGAGATCGATAAAGACGGAACGCCGGGCAAGATGCTCGACAATATCCTGACGACGCTCTTTTTGGTCGTGATGTTTGGGATGGGTATTTTAGTCGGCCTCGTTGCTGTGATGTTGGGCAATAATGTGAGGACCGAAGTAGTTACGACGATCGTTATAGCCTATTTGGGAGCGATATTTGGCATCTGCTTCATGCGTGCCCGCCAAGTACCGAAGCTGATCGATGCCCGTCTCAAATCTACTTATCAAGCAAACGAACCGCTTGAACCGCATCAACTGCGGACGCTGACGACCGCTCAACTCGAAGAGTTTCGCGAACCCGCGATGAGCGTCACCGATCACACCACTAGGACGCTCGACAAAGTTCCGTTCAAATAAGACCTATTTACACGTAGCCTGAGGGTTCATTGTCGCGGCGCATTTTTTTGCGCACGTTTCGGTGACATAGATCAGCAGATCTTTGTCCTTAAAGATGGCCTCTTGCTTTGACGGCGAACCGGCGGCTTTGCCTTTTGGCGAGTCGAGCCAGATGCGGTACATGGCGTCGTATTGCGGATCGGCCTCGCGGCAGTAGTGATTACAGGCGTTGAGCTTGGCCTGCTCGGCGGTCTTGTCCTTTCCCTCAAAAGTTTTGCCTTCATATTTGACGGTGCCGACACATTCACCGCCAGACCCGCCGCATCCGGCTGATACGGTAAAAAAGATAAAACCAACAAACACCAATGTGACAACCGAGCCTAATCCGTAAAGTTTCATCGTTTCGATCCTCCAATTTTGTCGCTAATCCGCCAATACTTTTCCCTTTGTCTCGATTACGAGCGGCAGGGTTAACAACCCTACGATCGGCACTACACCTACCCAAAACAAAACCCGTATGGCTCCGTCGAGCGAGTTTGCCCCGCCCGCGGCAATGCTGCCGACGAGAAACGGCCCAAACGCTGCGATGAATCGGCCAATGTTGTACGTAAAGCCCGAACCAGTCGCCCGCAGCCGCGTTGGGAACAGTTCAGGTAAGTAGAACGTAAAGCTGCCAAAAATGCCAAAGACCGAAAGGCCTATTGGGAAATAGAAATACAGCCGCGTGTGCGGGGCCAGATCCAAGCCAAATGCCGACATGATCGACGCTGCGGCAACAAGGTAAAAAATAAAGAACATCGTTTTGCGGCCCAGATATTTTGCGACCGGTATCGTCAGCAGCGTGCCGATCAGGCCGCCGAGGTTAAACGAATTGGTCGCCGTCCTGACCCATTGCTGGCCCATCACCTCGATCGACGGCAGACCGCTGACGCCGGCATTTGTCAATTCGGTCCACTCACGCGAAGCGAGCCCTTTGGCAACGATCGGGATAAAAGCGTTGCCGCTCCACCAAGTGATGAGCGCCGTTACCGCCATACAAAATCCGCTGATCGTGAGTGCGCGATATTTAGGCGAAAAAAGCTCTGATATCTTTGCCCGCTGGTCGTGTGCGACTTTTTGCCAGCGTTCGGGCTCCTTGATAAACAGGCGGACAAAGAATGCGACCCCCGCCGGGATAAGGCCAAACAGGAAAACATAGCGCCAGGACGTACCTGGATCGGTGAAATAAACGCCGGTGACCTGATAGGTGACGAAAGTTGCGAGAAACAGCCCGAATGGTGCCGCCGTGTATAGTAAAGCTCCGGCTTCGACACGGCGGTTTTCGGGAACGACCTCAGCGACCATCGCCGCTCCCGCCGCCCATTCGCCGCCGATGCCGAGGCTCGCGACGATGCGAAAGAGCATCAGGATCCAGATATTCGGTGCAAATGCACATGCAGCCGTGCCGATCGAATATAGGAGCATCGTCAGCAGTAGCGTTTTAGTTCGTCCGATGCGATCTGCGACCTTGCCAAAAATAATGCCGCCGACTGCCCACCCGATCAGTAAAAGAGATGTGAAAATGCCAGTCCACCAAAGCGTTGCGGCCGCGGCCTCCGGCGTGCCGATTGTGAGGCCAAGCAGCGTCGGCACCGCATTTGGGGCGACATAATTCATCAGCAGGCTGTCAAAAATGTCGAATCCCCAGCCGAGCCACGCGGCAAAGAGGACGGTCCATTGATAGCCGTTCATGTCGAGCAGCGTTCGCCGCCCTCGCACAGGGGTTTGCTCCATAAAAGTCAGGTATTTGTGCTAGTCTTAGGAAAATATACTATGAGTAATCAGCTATCTTTGCAAGAAAAGTACTCACCCGCAAGCATCTGTTTTGGCTGCGGCCCGGCGAATGATAAAGGTTTACATATCGCGAGCTTTCCCGACGGCGACGAGGTCGTCGCTGTCTGGCACGCCAGCCCCGAACACCAAGCGTTTCCCGGAATGCTAAACGGCGGCATCATCGGTGCCTTGCTAGATTGTCATTCGAACTGGACCGCCACCTATTTTCTGATGAAACGCGACGGCAAAACCGAGCCGGATTGCACCGTCACGGCAGACTTTCATGTCAAACTCAAACGCCCAACACCCGTCGACGCTCCTATCCATTTGAAAGCAAGAGTCGTCGAATCAGCCGAAGATCGCGCAACCGTCGAAGCCGAGTTGATCGTAAATGAAAAGGTTTGTGCGACCTGCCGCGGAACATTTGTGGCGGTAAAAGAGGGCCATCCGGCGTATCATCGCTGGTAGGATTTGCCCACGAAATACAGGAAACATACGAAAAAAAGAAATGCCCTCTTTGTTTCGTGTATTTAGTGTGTTTCGTGGGCAAAAATCTTTTGTAGTTGAGTTTCAAACTCGCCGGTCAAACCCAGCTTTTGTAGCCACGCATTTTGCTCGTCCATCAGGCGCGGCAGGTGGATAACATCCGAAAGGGCGTAATCGACCAAATCTTCGGTCCATATGCCGTCCCATTTTCGTGAAAATTTTGCCCGCTGTGATTTATCGAGATCGACGGCGAAATATCGGTAAAGTGTTTCGGCGAGCGAGGCAGATTGGCCAGCTCCGCGCGTCAGTACCTTTTCGGCGATCATCGTGTCAAAAAAGTTAGCGACGCTGTAGCCGTTCTCACTAAGAAAATCGAGATCAAATTTGGCGTTGTGAAATATCTTTGTGATCGCGGGGTTGGTTAAGATATCTTCGAGCCGTCCAAGCGGCACGCCTTCGCTGGTGGGCACGAGGACGTTAAATTCACCGTCCGAAAATTGCACGGAAAACAAGCGACCGTGACGAGCGCTCAAGCCGGACGTTTCGGTGTCGCAGCCTAGCCTGACCGCAGTCGAAAGACGCTCAAACGCCGTGTTGATCTCTCGCTCTGTGCGTGCAATTAGTATATCCACGCTCTTGATTGTAAATTACTATAGATAAACGGGAAAACCGTATCGATATCTATGCCTGAAATACTAAATGAAACTGAGGCCCGCATCCTGGGCTCGCTTGTCGAAAAGCAGCTGACGACGCCCGAATATTATCCGCTGACGCTTAACGCGCTCGTCAACGCTTGTAATCAAAAGAACAATCGCGAACCCGTCGTTTCTTACGACGAGGGAATCGTGAACACGGCGATCGAGATACTGCGTGACAGAAATCTGGTATATGTCTTTTACGGCAGTACGAGCCGTGTGCCCAAATATAAGCACATGTTGCCGTCTGTGTATGAGCTTGAGCCATCGGAGGTCGCGGTGATCGCTGTGATGCTGTTACGTGGGGCACAGACGCTTGGTGAGCTGCGGACTAGGACCGAACGTCTGCATAATTTTTCGGGGCTTGGCGAAATACAAGAAACGCTCGACGGGCTCGCCCGCCGCGAGGATCCGCTAATCGTAAAACTCCCCATCCAGCCCGGCCAAAAAGAAGCCCGTTTTATGCATCTGATGTCGGGCCCGATCGATGTGGAATCATTTGCCGCCGCTGTTGCCGCTGCACCAAGACGCGGGAGCGTTGACGAAGAGCGTATCGTAAAGCTTGAGGAAGAGGTCACGGCGTTACGCGGTGAGGTCGAAACGCTGAAAGAGACGTTTGAAGAATTTAAGAAGCAATTTGAATAAATAGCAGTCGGAGGGAATATGGATCTTGCAACATGTCGGAAAATGCTCGCGTGGAGCCTGGTCATAAATTACGTAATTCTGATCGTATGGTTTGTCGTATTTGTTGCGGCCCACGATCAGCTCATGGGCATCCACCAACGATGGTTCAAGCTGTCGGCCGAACAGTTTGATTCGTACAACTATTTAGGAATGGCGATATATAAGATCGGCGTATTGCTATTTAACCTCGTGCCCTATATGTCGCTGCATATTGTGACCCGCCGACAGGGCAAATAAAAAAAGAAGCTCTGAAACAGAGCTTCTTTCTTCACTCGGACGCGGAGGGGGTATTAGTATGAATCCTTGTCCTTGTGTCTATAAACGCCGATCTTCATTTTAACGAGATCTTCGACTGTCACGTTCGGGTTGGTCGCTCGGGCCTTGCGGACAAACTCAGGGTCGATCTTAAAAATGCGGCATTTTACGATGTCTTCGCTATCCATTTTTGAGAGTCCCGCAGCTTTTAGTTCGTTGAGGTACTCAGGCGTCACCTTAAAGATGCGAAACTTTAC
>DEQS01000105.1:46686-89104 GCA_002360555.1 Chloracidobacterium sp. UBA3360 | reverse complement strand
TTGACCAGATCTTCGAACTTCAGATCCGGAAAGCCTGAGTTTTTCATCTCGACCATAAATTTGGAATCGACCTTAAAGATCGCGGCTTTGAAAAGGTCGTCAACGTCGAGCTTGCCAAAATTTGCTGACAGCAGATCGTCTGCGAGAGCGGTCGTTACGTTAAGAAACGCCGCGGCCATCAGACGGTTCGACACATCGTCGTCATCGTGTTTGCGTGTTTCTTTTTCAAAGTCAAACCCCTTGGCTCGCATCGCATTAACGAACGACTGATCCGGTGTGAACCGAAATGTACCCGAACCTTTGCCGCCCGCAAACGTGCCTTCGCAATCGATGATGCCGGCTTCGCGAACAAGCCTGAAATTTACTTTGCCGTCCTGCATCGCCTGTTCACGGGTCAATCCCTGAAGGTCGCTGTAGGCAAAGCTCGAACCATTTTGATTTTTGCCGTTCTCAGTGCGGCGGGTAAACGAAAGATGGATCTTGTCGGGTGTTTCTTTGTTGCCTTTTTCACTCCGGACATCGGCTTTCCACGTGCCGGTGACGATTTCTTGGGCAACTATCACCACATTGCCGATCACGATGATAATAAATAATAGGCCCGAAAGGGTCAGGGCGGCTCTCGCCAAACTACTTCTCATTACAAAAAACCTCCAGAAAAACTTGCTTAGGATGTGCTTTACATGAGAAATACACCGCAAGCGGCGGTGTTGTGACAAAATTATGAGCGGATGATCGAAAAGGTCAGGATGCTAGACGGGCAAAGGCATCGCCGGCAAATTTGAAATGGCTCTCGCCGTCGTTTTGCTCAGCTCCGTGTTTTAGATAAAAGTTAACAGCCGGCGTGTTCCAATCGAGCACTTGAAAATCGATACGTTCCAGGCCACGTTCTTTTGCGATCGATGCAATCTTTCGCAGCAATTGCAGCCCGAGTTGATGTCGTCGATAGTCTGCTAGAACATAAATATCTTCGAGATATAGCCCCATCTCGCCGCGAAAGCTAGAGAAATTTGGATAAAAGAGGGCGTAAGCTATAGGCGTTTCGTCGTCAAAAGCGATCAGCCCCTCGACAAAACCCTCGTCGCTAAACATCGCACGATACAATCGCTCCATCGTCACGGTGCAATATTCGGACAGGTTTTCATACTCGGCAAAGCTACGCATCAGATCGGCGACTGCAGATAGATCATTTTCGTTAATATTTCGGATAGCAATAGACATAAAAAAGCCGTGCCCATTTTAACAGGCACGGCTCAAAAATGTCATTTGAGATAAGCTTACGGCCTTTTCTTGCCGCCGCCGGTGGTTACTTTTTGCGGTGCAACATTGGAAAGTGTTTTTAGCGTCGTGATCGCCTCAGCGGCATTAGCCTTGAATTTATGCGAATCGGGGGCTAAGCTAACAAATTTTTGCAGATAATTTGCGGCTTCTTGGAGCATCACTTTGTCATCCTTAATGTAGCCATAGTTGACCAGGCTCAGGCCTAGGCCGACAAGTGCGTCAACATTTTCCGGCGAAGTTTCAAGGATCGCCTTGTAAGATGCGATGGCATTTTCAGAATCGCCTGCGACGCGGTACAGATCGGCAAACAACAAATTTGCTGTCGCCTTTTTTGTTGCGTCCGCTTCGGCCGCGACGTATGCGGGGGTCAGGACCTTGGCCGCTTCGATGACCGTTGGATCGACCTGTTCGGTAAGTACCGCCATTCGAAATGTTTCTTGTGCACCAACTAACGCGGCAGTCTTTGTTGCTTCGTAATTTACCTTGTCAACGATATCCGCCACGGGAGCATTTTTAAGAATATTCCAGGATTTTAAGAAACCAGTTGCAGAATCCGCCAGATCTTTCTTTGCTTTTTCCAGGCCGGCAAGTTTTTCGGTGGCGTCGGTCAGCTTTATCGCCTTATTGCGCACATCAACCGCTCTGATCCTAAGCGATATCGAGCGGTTATTGTTGAAAACAGGTGCACTTCCTACAAACTCAGGGTCAGCCGCAATACCTTCTTCGTATTTTGTGATGGCAAGGTCATAATTCTTAGCATCAAAGGCGTCTTTTGCCTCTTTTGCCGCCGCTGTTATGATCTCATTGGTTTTCGAGGCTTTTGCATTCTTAGCCTCGATCTCAGCGGCCTTCTTATCAAAGTCTGACTTGGCTTTCTTTTCTTCCTCAGTCGGCTCCCGCGGACCTTCTTCACCGGTCTTTACCGCTTTAATGCTTCGCGCATCTGATTCACTAAATTTTTTGCCGTCGCCAGGAGTCAGGACTATGAGTAACTTTTCCTGGCCCGCTCTTACGTTGGGAAAGATCATCGGAGCACAGTTGGGAGCGCTTACAGCAAATGTAAACACACCGGCGTATGGCATCCCAGCAAATCGGAATTGGCCTTTTGTATCCGTCTTCGCTGACGGAAAACCCGCTTTGATATCGGTTCGATAAACCTCTATTAGAGCACCGGCCACTGGTTCTTGAGTTCCGTCGGCCTTTTTAACTTCGACCGAGCCGCCTACCGGAGCGGTCTGGGCAAAAATCACCAAATGACCGGCCATAAATACGGCGGTGGCCACAAGAAATGAAAAATAAAACTTTCGCGACATTAGATTCCTCCGAGAAACTTTCGAACAGCCGTAATGGCTCAGATATGATGCCATACGACTAAAAGGAGTTCGTTATTTTTCTTATTCTAACGCAATTGCCGAGAAAATTCGACAATATTTGATGAGGTTGCAGCTAATTCTACAAAATTCAAAAATTGACGCCTGTGTGATATCTTAACCATTCGATTTTGTTCAATTTGTTTTGGAGTTTTGATGACAGACAAGATCTACAATTTTAGTGCCGGGCCGGCGATCCTGCCCGTTCCGGTACTCGAAAAGGCCCGGGAAGAGCTGCTCTCGCTCGGTGGTATTGGCATGAGCGTGATGGAGATCAGCCATCGTTCGAAACCCTTTGAGGCGATACTCGCATCGGCCGAGCAAGGTATCCGCGATCTGCTGTCGGTGCCGGACAATTACCGCATCCTTTTCTTACAGGGCGGGGCGACGCTGCAGTTTTCGATGATACCTCTCAATTTTTTGCGTGCGGACGAAACTGCCGACTACGTCATCACCGGTGCTTGGGGCAAAAAAGCCCTAAAAGAAGCAAAGCGTTGCGGGACGGCAAATGTTATTTATTCGTCAGCCGAACACGGTTTTAAGTCGGTGCCTGCAGAAACGGAATTGAATTTTAGACCGGGTGCCAAATACGTCCATTACACATCTAACGAAACGATCGAGGGTGTCGAGTTCAAGTACGATCTCGATGGCGGCGGCGTGCCTGTCGTTTGCGATGCCTCATCAAACATACTCTCGAAACCGATAAATGTTCGGGAAAGCGCGTTGATCTACGCCGGAGCCCAAAAAAATATCGGCCCGAGCGGCGTCACACTCGTTATCATCCGCGATGATCTCGTAGCCCAAGTGCCGGAAAATCAACATTCGATGCTCGATTATCGACTGCTAGCCGAAAACGGCTCGATGCTAAATACGCCGAATACATGGGGCATCTATCTGATCAGCCTCGTTTGCGAATGGCTCAGAGAGCAAGGCGGCGTGGCGGCAATGGAAGTTAAGAATCAGGAAAAAGCGGCAATACTCTATAACGCTATCGACGCCAGCGACGGTTATTATGCCGGCCACGCGGACCGGGCCGCGAGGTCGCTGATGAATGTCACATTTCGTCTGCCGTCCGAAGACCTCGAAAAACAATTTTGCGCGGAGGCTACCGCCGCCGGGCTCGACGGGCTAAAAGGCCACCGCTCAGTTGGGGGCATCCGCGCGTCGATCTACAACGCATTCCCCCGCGAAGGCGTGACTGCCCTGGTTGATTTTATGCAGGATTTCGCTCACCGAAACGGCTAACTTCCACCCCAAACCATAATATCTTTGGAAATCGTGCCGCTTTATAGATTTCTTTAAAGTAAGGGCTGTTCTGCCCTTTCTCTTCCCGCCTGAGGTAATTTCGACAATGGCATTAATTGGCAACAAGTTATATAGAGATATACGTGCAATAAAGGACGATGCGGCCGACCTCGACAAACAGCTGTCGCGCCTTGAGGACGACATACGAAAACTCAAGATCGATTTTGATATCTATTTTAACGGCACGACCAAACGTCCGCCGCTTGAGGCCCGTGCCCGGCTCGATTCAAACATCAAACGGATCGCCGACAACCGCAATCTATCGTACGCCCAGCGGTACCAATTCAACATGCTGGTCGCCCGCTTTACCTCGTACCGCGAGCTCTGGAGGCGAACTCTAAAAGCCAAGGGTCTAGACCTGATGTAACAAAAAAGCGAACCCCTTACGGCGTTCGCTTTTTTATTTGGTTCAGACATTGAAGTCTCAAGCGACTTTTGCGACGTTTTCTGCCTGCGGGCCTTTGGGGCCGTTTGTTACCTCAAATTCTACTTCGTCCCCTTGGATCAAGGTCTTATAGCCGTCACCGCTGATGGCGCTGTAATGCACGAAAATATCCTGTTCGCCGGGCTGCTCGATAAAACCGTAGCCTTTGGCGTTATTAAACCATTTGACCTTGCCGATAGCTTTTGACATCACTTCTGTAATCCTCCTGAAACTTCCTTCAAAATTCTGATCCGCTGCGGGCGGACAGAAAACAAAACTACAACCGCTGCCGTCATCCGGGATGCGGCAAACGTGTGCAGTCGAAAAATCTATGTCGCACTAAATCTAACCAAAAGTTAGGTTGACCTTAAACTACAAGATCCTCAGCCTTTTTTTAATTGTGTTTGATAGACGAAAGGAAATTTAACCAAATATTGAGTTGGTGTCAAGACATTTTTGGGCAATTTGGCAGTTTTCGCTGAAAATTGACATAAATACCGCAATAACCGAAGATAAAGCCATATTTTCAGCCCTTTGGAACAAAAATTATGGCATCCGAATACGGCCAGGACAGCCTGCTTTCTTACAACGAATATCTCAAGGTCCCCGACCTGCTCAAGCTACAGCAGACGCTCTCGGACCCGGTCAGCCACGACGAACTGCTCTTTATAATCATCCACCAGACGTACGAGCTGTGGTTCAAACAGATCCTGCACGAGCTGGATGCAACGATAAAATGGCTTGACGAGGGGCGGATGTTTAGGGCGAATCACGCGCTGCGAGGTGTCGTTTCGATCGAGCGGATACTGGTCACGCAGATCCACGTCCTCGAATCGATGGCACCGATCGGCTTTTTGGAATTTCGCGACAAGCTCAATCCGGCAAGCGGTTTTCAGTCGATGCAGTTTCGCGAGTTGGAGTTTGCATCGGGTGCTAAGGACGAAAAGATCCTCGCGACGTTCAGACGAGACGAATTTGCATACGAGCGGCTGACACGGCGATTTAACGAGCCGTCGCTGGCGGACGCATTTTGGGCTCTTGTGTCGCGCAGCGAATTTGCGGTCGAAACGCACGAAGATCGTGTCGCCGCAACGGTCGAGATCCTTACTCATCCCGAGAAACACGCCGAGCTTTACAATATGCAAGATCTGCTGATCGAGCATGACGAGCTGATCATCTCTTGGCGATACAACCACATCCTGATGGTCGAACGGATGCTGGGCATGAAACGTGGCACCGGCGGAAGCGAGGGCGTGGGCTATCTAATGACCACACTTAGCAAGAAATTTTTCCCGGAGATCTGGGAAGCGAGAACGCACCTGACTATATGAAACGGTATTTATCGATAGCTTTTATCCTGTTATTGTCGGCAACGGCGTTTGGCCAGAACATCCGCGTCACGATATTGCACGTCAACGACGTCTATCAGTTTGCTCCGGTCGATGGCGGCACACGCGGCGGGCTTGCACGGCTGTTAACGCTTAAGAAAGCGGCTCTCGCAAAGAACCCTTACACCATTTTTACGCTCGGCGGCGACACGCTCTCGCCGTCTGTCGAAACCCGCACCTACAAGGGCGGGCAGATGATCGACGCTTGGAACGCGCTAGGCATTGATCTAGCAGTTTTTGGAAATCACGAATTCGACATCAAAACCCAAGAGCTGCTCGACCGCATGAAAGAGTCAAAATTTACATGGCTCGGAGCAAATGTGATCGAGGTAAAAACGGGAAAGATCTTTGCGAATACTCCGCCGTACGTTGTGAAAGAGTTTGCGGGCGTGAAGATCGGTTTTATCGGGCTGCTGCTGCCCGAAACCAAGCAAACTTCGTCAATGGACGATACGCTCAACGTCGCTGATTTTTGCTCGACAGCAAAAAAGATCGTCAAAGATATACGTAAAAAAGGCAAGGTCAATGCCGTTATCGCACTAACGCATTTGTCGATGGCACAGGACAAACAGCTTGCAAAATGTGCCGACATCGACCTGATCCTCGGCGGCCACGAACACACACTGCTGCAATCGTCGTCGAACCGCACGCCGATATTCAAGATGACGGCCGATGCACGTGAGATGGGCAAATTTAACCTGAATTTTGACGCGGTAACCAAAGAGTTTGTCGGGCTCGATTGGGAGATCGTACCCGTCACAGATAAGATCGCTGACGCACCGGAGTTTGCCCCGGTCTATGAAAAGTACAAACCGTTGCTCGAAAAACTGGCGGTTAAGGTCGGAGCGACATCCGTTCAGCTCGACGCCTTGTCGCAATCGAACCGGCAAAGGGAAACCAATATTGGTAATTTTATCGCTGACGCTTACCGCAATGCGGTTAACGCCGATATCGGTTTTGTGAACGGCGGTTCGATCCGTGCCGATATGACCTACGAGCCCGGCCCGCTGACAAAACGCGATGTGCTGTCGATACTTCCCTTTAACAATCCGATCGTAAAGGTTGAGGTTTCGGGCAAACTGCTAATGCAGATCATCGAACACGGCGTCGCCCGCAGCGGCCCCGGCGAAGATAACGAGCCCGGCAGATTTCCGCAGATCAGCGGCCTGACTTTTAGCTACGACCCCAAAAAACCAGCTGGCAAGCGTGTCGTCGAGGCATTTGTTTCGGGTAAGAGAGTGGTCGAGTCAACCAACTATACGATCGCCACGTCAGATTTTCTAGTTTCACGCGGCGGCGACGGTTATACTATGCTGAAAGAGGGCAAGATACTGACCGACGCGGCAACCGCGCCAAAGGATTCGGATGTTTTTGAAAAAGCGATCCGCTCTGAGCCAAACTCGACGATCGCCCCGGGCACCGAAAATCGGATCACTCGTATCAACTAAACAAACACAGCAAATACCTCGTTCGAATAGAGCTTGCCCTTGCGGGTAAGCTTTATTCGATCGTCGGCGATCTCGACCAGGCCGCTGTCCCGCAGGAGTTCTATCTCGTCGCGATATCTTGCTAGCAGATCTTTGCCAAACCGCTCTCGGTATTGCCTAAGGTCAATACCGTTCTCGAGCCTAAGCCCAAGGAAAACATACTCAGAGGCGATGTCGATAGTCTCTCGGTAATTTTCCGTCGAGGCTCGGTTTCCTATCAACTCGACATATTTGGCCGTGTCTCGCTCATTTGCGTATCGCTGTTCACCATCAAAAGAGTGTGCCGAAACTCCAAAACCAAAAACCGGGTCGAGCGTCCAGTATTTCGAGTTGTGGCGGGACTCGTAGCCGGGTTTGCTAAAGTTTGAGATCTCGTATTGCTTGTATCCCGCGGCGGAGAGGCGGTCGAGCATCACCTCGTACATCTCGGCCGCAAGTTCCGGATCGGGTTGTGGTTGGCGGTTGCTGCGAAGCTGCTCCGCAAGCGGCGTGCCTTCGTGGATCTCAAGCAGATACAGCGACAAATGCTCCGGCGACATCGCGATGGCCTCGGCAAGATTGCGCTGCCATACATCAAGCGTCTGACCGGGCAGTCCGGCGATCAGGTCAAAGCTGACATTATCAAAACCGGCATCTCGAAGCATCTTAAATGTCAGACGAGCATCATTTGCATCATGGCCGCGGGCGAGCAGTTTGAGCGCACGGTCGTCAAACGTCTGAACTCCAAAGCTGGCACGATTTACACCTAACGCACGATACGCGGCGAGCGATTCGGGTGTGACCGTCGCCGGATTCATCTCCATCGTGATCTCGCATTCGTTAGCCACAGAGAACTCAGAGAGTACTGAGTTTAGGATCTTTTCGATTTGTGCAGGATTCAATAACGAAGGAGTGCCGCCCCCGAAATAGATGGTGTCGGCCAAATTTCGAATTTCAAATTTCGAATTTCGAACTTCAGAACAGATCGCATCAACATACCGCTCAACCGCATTGCTGCTACGCCAGACATCGGTTGCAAAATCGCAGTACGAGCAGCGGGATTTGCAAAATGGTATGTGTAGATAGATGCCGGCTGACATTGAGACGGGTTAAGTTTCGAGGCGATTCTTCAGGGCATCACGCCATGCGGATTCGAGATCGCCGACCGCTGTCGAGATGACGGCTTCGCCGTTGATCGAGATGTTTAGCGTATCGCCGGTCACCCAACCAAGCTCGGTCATTGGACAGTCGCCAGCCAGTTCACGGATCCTCGCTTCGTTTTCGCGGGCAAAACTGATGACAATGCGTGACGGAGTTTCACCAAAAAGGTCAGCCTCGTGCGACAGTTCGCGGTCGATCATGGCGATCTCGGCACCGATAGCGTTGCGGCCGAGCGATGAAAAACAACTCTCGGCGATCGTGACGGCAAGGCCACCGTCAGAGCAATCGTGGGCAGAATTAACGAGACATTGGTCGATCAGTTTGAGCAGCGTTTCCTGCACGTGCTTTTCCTGATCGAGGTCAACGGTGGGACAGATTCCATTTGCGATAAACTGATCGGTCGAGAGTCCGGCGATCGTTTGAGCGTATTCACTAGCAGCAAGGTCGTCGCGCGTTGTCCCGAGAACGGCGATGATGTCACCCTCGTTCTTAAAGCCATGTGTGACAAGCTTGCGTGTGTCCTCGATCAAACCGACCATGCCGATCACAGGTGTCGGCAATATGCCGCGGCCATCGGTCTCGTTATAAAACGACACATTGCCGGACACGACCGGCGTTTCGAATGACTCACAAGCCTCTTTCATCCCGTCGATCACGTCCGAGAATGATCGCATTACTTCGGGCCGTTCAGGTGAGGCAAAGTTGAGACAATTAGTGACCGCAATCGGCTTAGCCCCGACGCAAACTACATTGCGTGCGGCTTCGGCAACGGCGAGTTTGGCTCCCTGGTAGGCGTTTATCGCGGTAAATTTGCCATTGCCATCAAGGCACATCGCGATCGCACGCCGCGTTTCCTTTACCCGAACCACGGCCGCGTCCGCACCGGGTAAAATAGCTGTATTGGTACGGACCATCGTGTCGTACTGCTCATAGACCCAACGCTTTGAGCAAATATTGGGGGAGGCGAGCAACTGACGCAAGGCGTCGTTGCAGTTGATAGTTGATAGTGGAAAGTTGATAGTTTTTGCCCTCTCAACTCTCAACCCTCCACTATCAACTGCCGTCATCGGCCTGTTATATTTCGGTGCTTCGTCAGTAAGAGCAAGAACGGGCAGATCGGCTTCGAGCACGCCGTTGTGCATGATCTTGAGCCGGTCGCCCTCGACGACTTTGCCGATGACGACGCAATCGAGGTCCCATTTCGCAAAGATCTCGACGACCTCTTTTTCGCGTCCCTCGCGGGCGACGATGAGCATCCGCTCTTGCGACTCAGACAACAGCATTTCGTAAGCTGTCATGCCCGTCTCACGCTGCGGTACGAGTGTAAGGTCGATCTCAAGTCCGGTTCCCGCGCGTGCGGCCATTTCGACCGACGACGATGTCAGCCCCGCTGCTCCCATATCCTGAATGCCTTTGATCGCGCCCGAACGCATCGCTTCGAGACATGCTTCGAGTAGTAGTTTTTCTAGGAAAGGGTCGCCAACCTGAACCGTCGGGCGCTTTTCGAGCGCTTCGTCGTCAAACTCAGCCGACGCCATTGTCGCACCGTGGATGCCGTCGCGGCCGGTTTTGGCACCAGCATAAAGTACCGGATTGCCGATGCCGGACGCTTTGCCAAAAAAGATCTGGTCTTTACGGACGAGACCAAGAGCAAAGGCGTTGACGAGCGGATTTAGGCTGTAAGATTCATCAAAAACGACCTCACCGCCGACAGTCGGCACGCCAAAACAATTGCCGTAATGGCCGATGCCTTCGACACAGCCCTTTAAAATTGACTTGTTGCGATTGCCGTTCTTTTCATCACCGAGGGGCCCGAAGCGAAGCGAATTCATCGCGGCGATCGGCCTTGCTCCCATTGTAAAAACGTCACGTAAGATGCCGCCGACGCCGGTTGCGGCGCCTTGGAAAGGTTCGATAAAGCTGGGGTGATTGTGCGACTCGACCTTGAACGCAACGCACCAGTCGTCGCCAATATCGACGACGCCGGCGTTCTCACCCGGGGGAACTATCACGCGCGGGCCGGTGACCGGCAGACGTTTGAGATGCACACGCGAAGATTTGTACGAGCAATGCTCTGACCACATCACGCTAAATACGCCAAGCTCTGTCAGATTAGGCTCGCGGCCCATCAATTCCTTGATCTTTTCGTATTCGTCAGGTTTCAGTCCGTGCTGTTCGACGATCTCTGCGGTGATAGTGGTCATGGGTTAAATAGCGGCCAAAAAGTCACTTGAAATAAACAAAAGAGTTTATGCGTTTCGGACGTTCATTTCAAATCCGAGGGCATAAACTCTTTGTAAAAAGGAAATCTTTTGCCCGCGAAACAAGCGAAAAATACTAAAAAGGCAAACTCTATTTTTTCGGATGTTTGGTGTGTTTCGCGGGCAAAAAAATCTTACGGCAGAGGCTCTTGGCCGAATGCGGCCCACTCTTCTTTTGCGGGGCCGTAGATGCCGGGGACACGCAGCCCGGCCTGTCGCATGAGGACAGTCATCTGGCCGCGATGATGCGCTTGGTGGGCGATCAGATAAAACAGGGTCATCCCACGAGACCACGTTTCGCCATACATGTCGTCCTCGATGAGCAGCGTCTCGGCGGTCCAGTTTTTAGCGACTTCTTCGCCGACTGATTTTCCAGCGATCCCGTATAGCCGGGTGATCTCGGCAGCACTTGTCGGACATTCGGCATCTTCGGCCGGAGCATCGATCGTCAGCCCAACTTTGCCAAGCATTTCGCCAAGTGTCAGCGTCAGGTGCCAACCCAAATAGCCGAGCGTACGGCCGTCTTCGGTGACCTTGGTGTTGAGCGATTCGTCGGTCAGGTTAAGCAAAGCCTTGCCGGTCATCTCGGCTTCGTAGCCCCAAGCGGTTTGAAAATCCTCTAAGTTTCTAAACATTTATCTCTCCAATAATGTCCTTTATGGCTTTGCCTCGGGCGTGATGAGCTTGTCGATCTCGGCGGTAATCGTAGCGTATTTTACGATGCCCTTTCGGAGGTATGCGGTCGTGCCGTCCGGTTTTAATAAAATTGTGAGCGGCAGGTTGCCGGTCCACTCGGGTGAGACAAGCGCGATCGCGGCGTTATCATCCGGTGTTTTGAGCAGATAGGCGGGCATCTCGGCTTTTTGCTCGCCAAGAAATTTCGGGACATAAGTCTTGATATCGGCAAGGTCGTCGAGCGAAACGGTGTAAAAATCGATCTTGCCCTTGTAGGCAGCGTCTAGTTTTACGAGGTCCGGAAACTCTTCGCGGCACGGGTCGCACCAGGTCGCCCAAAAATTGATGAGCACAGGCTTGCCGTTTGGTTTGAGCAATTTGCGAAGCCCGTCAATGTCGATCTGTGTGACCTTTGGGCCATCCCAGACCGGCGTTTTTCCCTTACCCGACGGCTGAGCATTACCGTTTTGAAACGCAATGACAACAAGAGCGGCGACTAGCACCGCTCTTATCAAATGCCTTGAAAGTGACTGCATATTTCTCAATTATTCGACCCGTTTGATCGTACATCCAAAAGCATTTGCCGATGTGCGTTCGATCTTTTTGCCTGCCAGAGCCGAGTCAAAAGCCGTCCGCAGATAAGTCGCCGTGATATTGGCGCCGGATTTATCGTTGTCGATCGCACCGTGATACAACAGGACATTTTTGGCGTCAACAAAATAAGCCTCGGGCGTCGTGGTCGCACCGAGTTTGTCGGCTAAGACATTGCCCTTGTCGAAAAGCACAGTAAATTTATAGGTCGCGGCGATGTGGTCTTTGACCCAGCCGACGGGCTTTGCCTCGGTCTTTTCGATCTCGCCGACGTTTGAATTGATACCGATAAACGTGATCCCTCTGGCGGCATAATCGGCTGCGATCGCGTTCATGCGTTCGTTATATGCCTTAACGACCGGGCATTGCGACGAGACAAACATGATGACCGCACCGTTCTTGCCTTTGAGGCCGTCGAGCGTCTGCATCTTGCCGGTGCCGTCGGGCAGTGAAAAATTTTCCATCGTCGCTCCGATAGCGAGGCTCTGCGCACTTGCCGAAACAGCAAACACCAACATCGCCGTGAACAATAAAATAGCTCGTTTCATAAAAATCACTCCTTTCGATCTAAAAATGTAGCCCTAGTTTAACAACCAGCCGATGCCCGGCACAAGTATTTTTGGTTTTTACGCACCGTTATGAAAGACGGTTTCATGCCGCCAATCGTCGCTTTTTTTGTTTGATGCAACAAACGGTAAATATGGCTGAGATCTTTTGTTTCAATGCTATAATTCACCGAACAAAACTCCTTTAGAATATAGGCTATGAAACGATGCCCTGAATGCAGACGGGATTATTACGACGATACGCTGTTGTATTGTCTCGACGACGGCAATGCGCTGCTCGAAGGCCCGGCGACCGCCAGCGGTGGTGACGAACCTGCGACGGCAATCCTGCATTCGACGGCCGCTCAGGGCGAGGCTCCAACACAAGCTCAAATACACGTGACGGACCAGACTGCGATCTTGCCCGCAAGCATGGGCGATATTGCCGCGAAGCCTCGCGGGTTCGATAAACGTTTGTTTTTTGCTCCGCTCGTGCTCGCGATCGTCGTTCTCGGTGGATTTTTCGGATATCGATATATTACGCCTGCCAAGCAGATCGAGTCCATCGCCGTGATGCCGTTCGTCAATGAAAGCGGCAATGCCGATGTCGAGTATCTCTCTGATGGAATGACCGAGACGCTGATCAAGAGTCTGTCGGGTCTGCCAAACATGGATGTAAGGCCGCGGTCGTCGGTGTTTCGCTACAAAGGCAAGGACACAGACCTCCAGACGATCGGCAAAGAACTGAATGTTCAGGCGATACTCAACGGCCGTGTGATCCAGCGGGGCGATCTTCTGACATTGAGTCTGGAATTAGTTGATGTTCAGAGGAACCGAGTGATTTGGACCGAACAATACCAGCGGCGGCAAGCCGAGGTAGTTTTGCTTCAAAGCGAAATAGCCAAAGACGTTTCTGCCAAGCTGTCGCCGCAGCTTTCCGGTGCTGACGAGACAAAGGTCTCAAAGCAGGCAACAACTGATCCCGCAGCGTACCAGGCATATCTTCGTGGCCGTTTTCTATGGAATAGGCGTACAGGCGAGAATTTGGATAAGGCGATCGAGCAGTTCCAGGCGGCTATAGACCGCGATCCGAATTATGCCTTGGCGTTTGCAGGCCTTGCTGATGTTTATTCAATTTATCCTGATTACTCGATAAATGCTCCGGCAGATTCTATGTCAAGAGCGGAGGCCTATGCCAAGAGAGCCATTTCGATCGACGGACAGCTGGCCGAGCCGCACGCAACACTTGGCAACGTGTACTACAACAGGTTGCAATGGGCGGCATCCGAATCTGAATACAAAAGGGCGATCGAACTCAATTCGAATTACCCGACTGCGTATCATTGGTATGCGGTTCTCCTTTTTAGCCTTGGAAGAAATGAGGAAGCGGAGGCTGCGATAATGCGGGCACATCAACTCGACCCCTTGTCGGGAATCATTAGTCAGAATGTTGCACAGGCCTACCGAATGAAAGGTGATCACGCGGCGGCAATTGAAGCCTGCCAAAGGATAATTGATCTCGATCCAAATTTTCCCGGCGGCCATTTTGCGGTCGCGTGGTCGTATCTGAAAACCGGTCGGAACAACGAAGCCATCGCCGAATGGCAAAAGGCGCTCGAATTGAATGGAAGATATTCCAGTACGCTCGCAGAACTTGGAGTGGCTTTTGCAGCGTCAGGGCGAACTGCCGATGCAACGGGTTTGCTTAAGGAATTGGAGGAAAGATACGCGAAGAAACAAGCGAATGGGTGTGACATTGCTACTGTTTATGCCGCCCTCGGAAAAAAGGACAAGGCATTTGAATGGCTGGAAAAGGATGTTTCTGCCCGTAATCCAAGGCTCGCAGAATTTCGATGGTCCCCCGGGTCGGAACCGCTCCGGGACGACCCCCGATTCAAGGTAATGCTCAAACGGATGAATCTGCCGGAATAGAACTTTATGAAACGATGCCCTGAGTGCGGGAGAGATTACAACGACGATTCGATGAGCTTTTGTCTCGATGACGGGTCGGAGTTGCTCTTTGGCCCGGCGTCGATGGACGAGCCAGCTACGGCAATCCTGCACTCGACGGCTGCCCCGGGTGAAGCTCTGACTCAAGCGCAGATACATACTACCGAGCAAACTGCTATCTTCCCAAGCGGAGCGGAGGCGGAGCCTCAAAGTAGTGGTGGCCTGTCGGAAAGGCAGAGCCTTTCCGCACATCGAGCGGCGAAGTCGCAAAGCAAGAGAAATAAGCTGATAGCAATTTTCGGTATTGCCCTTTTGCTTCTTATCGGCGGATTTTTTGGTTATCGATACGTTTCATCCGCCAAACAGATCAACTCCATCGCAGTAATGCCGTTTGTGAATGAAAGCGGGAATGCGGACGTTGAGTATTTGAGCGATGGAATGACGGAAACGCTGATCAGCAGTTTGTCGAATATTCCTAATTTGTCAGTAAAGGCACGAAGCACGGTATTTTATTACAAGGGCAAAGAGACTTCGCCGAAGAAGATCGGTGAAGAATTGAAGGTGCAGGCGGTCTTGTTGGGCAGAGTTTCCCAACGCGGTGATGATTTGAAGTTGAGCTTGGAACTCGTCAACACCGAGACTCAGGACGTGATCTGGAGCGAGCAATACAATCGCAAACAATCCGACCTGGTTTCATTGCAGAGCGAGATCGCCAAGACCGTTTCGGATAAGCTTCGTTTGAAATTAACGGCGACCGAACAAGAGCGGGTAACCAAGACCAAAACGGCCAGTTCCGAGGCACAGCAGCTTTATTTAAAAGGGCGTTTTCATTGGAACAAACGAGCCGCGGCGGACCTTCAAAAGGCCAAAGAGTATTTTCAGCAAGCGATCGCTGCTGACCCGAACTACGCACTCGCATACGCGGGACTCGCCGACACATTGGCATTGATGCCTTATTACGGCAATTTCAGGCCAAGTGAATATATGCCGATGGCAAAACAGTCGGCACAAAAAGCCCTCGAACTTGACCCAAATCTGGCGGAAGCACACGCTTCGCTCGGTCAGATCTTAGTCAACTATGATTATGATTTTAAAGGAGCTGAGAAAGAACTAAAGAGAGCGATCGAACTCGACCCGAAGTATTCGTCGGCTTATCAATGGCTATCAGAGGTCTATTACTATTTGGGAAATAGCGATCAAGCACTATCGGCGATAAACAAAGCTCTGGAACTTGACCCATTATCGATGATCATAAATAACAACAAGGGCAGAATAGTTGAATTTGGAGGTAAGCGGGATGACGCAATTGCTCAGTTTAAGAAAGCCATTGAGTTGTTTCCCGATGCTCAGGGTTTACGCAATAATCTCTCCGACGTTTATGAAGCCAAGGGTATGTATTCTGAGGCCGTTGAACAACGTCTTATCCAGCTAAAACTACTATTTGGCGTTAGCCCTGAAAACCTCAAGGACCTCCAACTAGCTTATGAAAAAGGCGGCTATAAGGGTTTTGTGCAAAAGCAAATAGACATTCAACTGGACAGTCAGAGATCAAGTCTGGAGAAAGATAAAAATGCTTATCTGCCGGCCTTTCGAATTGCGGTCGACTATGCCCGTCTCGGGGACAAAGATAAGGCGTTTGAATACCTGAACAAAGCGTATGATCAACGCGAACCACAGATCGCAGAACTCAAAATTCGATTACCATTTACTTCTCTGCGAGACGACCCGCGGTTTAAGGAATTGGTTAGGAAAGTTGGGATTCCCGAATAGAAGTTATTAAACCATGCCCTGAATATATGGATAAGATAATAAATAGCCCGACGAACTTTCGTCGGGCTATTTACTTTAGTATGCCGAAGGTTGTTAACTATTGCGGCAGGCGTCCCGGCGTGAGCGGGGCACCGGCTGCTTCAAGCGTCTTTTCAAAGCCTGGCAGACTGACCTCGATGAGCGTCCTCAATCTAGCCAGAACCGGAGCAAACTCTTCACTCGACAGATCGTATTGAGCAAGCTGCGTTTGGGTCGGCCGGATGGTCGAGAGCCGTATCGTACCGGCGATGTTGCCGACACGCTGGGCGATCGACGGCGGCGGTATGTCCGAGTTTTCGCGTCCGCCGCGGATCGCATTGATGAGAGCATCGATCTCGTTATCAAAAGCCTCAGCTTGCTCGATCAGCTTTTTGTTATCGACCGGAGCCTCTTGGGCGGCACGTTTGTACAGTCCAATGCGGGTCTTTGCCTCGGTCGCAGCGGAGTTGGCTCCGATGACCGATCGCTGGAGTGTTGAGACCTTGCGTTGAAATTCGGCAAGGAACGCGGCGTCGGCGGGGGTCATATTCTCTTTGCCCTCGACCGTTACGTTAAAGCTCTGCGAACCCGGCAATGATGTGACCACGCCGTTGACGCGCATCGCCATCGAAACGCTATATTTACCCGGCATCACTAAAGCTCCTTGCGGGCCAAATCCACCTCCAAAGCCTCCGCCACCGCCACCACCATCAGGTGGGCCACCCTGCGGAGCGGCTGATATTGACGGCGGCAAATAACGCATATCCCAGACGACACGCTGGATGCCGGCACCGGCAGGAGCGTTTAGCCGGCGAACGATCTTGCCCTCGGAATCGGTGACGGTAAAGATCACAGACGGAGCCTCCTCTTCGGTCTCCGCACGCAGTTCAGCGATCGACGGGTAACGTGCCGGCTGTTTTGCACGCTCGGCCGCACGCTCTGCGTCCTGGCGTTTTTGTCGTAAGGTCTTTGGCGATTCTTTTAGAAAATAAGTAAATGTTGCACCGTATGCCGGATTTGGGGCCGTGTAAAAAGACGCGCCTTGCGAACCCGCAAACGAGACGTTTGAGCGGACATACATCAGAGCGTCTTTGACCGGAAAGAGAGCCGACTGCCGCTCCATCGCTTCTTTGCTGACCTGACGGAGTGCCGCATAGTCGTCAAGAACATAGATCCCGCGACCAAATGTCGCCAAAACGAGATCGTTCTCGGTCTTTTGAATGGCGATGTCGCGGACGGCGATCGTTGGCAGGCCGCTCTTGAGCTGCACCCATTTGCTACCGCCGTCGACCGTAAAGAAAAAGCCGAATTCTGAACCTGCAAACAGCAGATTTGGGTTCACATGGTCCTCGGCAATGGCATACAACGAACCACGCTCAGGGAGTTTACCTGTGATCAATGTCCAAGTTCGTCCGGCGTCGGTACTCTTGACTAGATACGGTTTGAAATCACCGTTTTGATGATTGTTATAGATGGCATAAACGGTGTTCGCGTCATGTTGCGAAGCGAGGACACGATGAACATAAGCGTTTTCGGGCACGCCGGGTATCTTATCGACCTTTCGCCAGCTCTGGCCGTCGTTATCGGTGATCTGGATCAATCCATCGTCGGTTCCGACATAGATCAGGCCCTGTTTTTTTGGCGATTCTGAGATCGCCGAGGCGTTACCGTAAAGCGCGGTCGATTGGTTTTTTGCGATCGCATCCGGTCCCCAGACCTTGCCCATTACAGGCAAAGCGTTGCGGTCGAGCCCTCGTGACAGGTCGCCGCTGATGACTCTCCAGTCGTCGCCCCGATTGTCTGATTTGAAGAGTTTGTGGCCCGCGAAATAGAGCCGCGTGTTTGAGTGCGGGCTGATCATGATCGGCGAATCCCAGTTGTAACGCTGTGATTCTTCGCCCTTGCCCTCGATCGGAGCGATGCCGACGCGTTCGCCTGTCCGCTTATCAAACCGAACGAGTCCGCCGTTTTGGCTCTCCGCATAGATGATGTTCGGGTCGGTCGGATCGACCTGTGAGCGAAAACCGTCTCCGCCGTTAGTTGCGATCCAATCGGAATTTAAGATCCCCGCCGTGCTGCGAGTACGGGCAGGGCCACCGAGCGAATTATTGTCCTGCGTACCGCCATAGACGTTATAAAACGGCAAAGCGTTATCTGTGGTGATGTCGTAAAACTGTGCGACAGGCAGGTTTGCCTTGAAATTCCAATTGGCTCCGCGGTCAAAGCTTTCGTAAATGCCGCCATCGCAGCCGACCAGGATGTAGTCAGTATTTTTAGGATCGACCCAGATCCCGTGGTTATCGACGTGTTTTAGCCGTTCACCGAGGTTTCGCTGGGTGCGGCCGCCGTCGTCCGATACCTGAAACTGCACATTTGGAATGTAAACCCGGTCGACATTTTGTGGATCGGCGATGATCTGGCCGTAATACATACCTTGAGCAATAGTCGAACTCATACGTTCCCAGGTCGCTCCCCGATCGTTCGACCGAAATATGCCGCTCAACACGCCGCTAGCCTCGACCGTCGCATAAACAACATCAGTTTTTGCCGGTGAGATCGACAGGCCGATGCGGCCGAGATCGCCGGGAGGCAAACCTGAGCGAAGCCGCGTCCAGGTGTTGCCGCCGTCGGTCGATTTGTGGATCGCGCTTTCAGGACCGCCATTTATCAGCGTGTAAAAATGCCGCCGCCGTTGCCATGTCGCTGCGTACATCGTGTCGGGATTTGCCGGGTCGATGACGACATCCGTCACGCCGGTGTGTTCGGTGCCGGGGATGACAGCTTTCCAGGTCTTGCCGCCGTCGGTCGTTTTATAGAGCCCGCGTTCGCCGCCCGGTGCCCACAGCGGGCCCTGTGCCGCGACGAAAACGACGTTGCTGTCTCGCGGGTCGATGGCGATGCGTCCGATATGTTCGGATGTCTTGAGGCCCATGTTGCGCCAGCTGCGTCCGCCGTCATCCGAACGGTAAACGCCATCGCCAAAACCAACGCTGCGTTGGCTATTTCGCTCGCCGGTGCCGACCCAGACCGTCGCCGGATTTTTCGGGTCGAGAGCAATAGCACCGATCGAAAATGCTCCTTCGTTTTCAAAAACTGGTGTCCACGTGGTGCCGGCGTTGACTGTTTTCCAAACACCTCCGGATGCGACCGCGACGTAGTATTTCGTGCGGTCGTTAGGGTCCACCGCGAAAGCGAGCACACGTCCGGATGTCACCGCAGGGCCGATCGAACGAAACCGCAGTCCGCCGAATGCCTGCGTGCCCATCGGATCGGGCGGCGGAGGCGGTGTCGGAGCCGGCGTCGGCGTCGGGCTGGTCGGAGGAGTTGTTACACGGGTCGAATCACCGGCCGGCGTCGGCGAAGACGTCGGCGGCTCGGTCGGCCTTTGGCCATAAAAGGCCGCAGCTAACGACAGCGACAAGCAAACAAGGACAAACGACGAACGCAGTTTATGCACGGTAAAAGCTCCTAATGAATAGACTATTTTGAAAAGTAGATCGATGAAATTATGAATTTATTCAGTCGGTTAATCAAGCCTAATTACGAAATTCGATAGTTTTGCGTCGGGCAACTGTGACGGTCAATAAACTTGGTAATACGAGAGTAGGTCTGATGCGGTTTCGGCGTTGCGTATTGGCGCAATATTTCGTCGTAAATTCAGTGTTTACAATGCTATAATTCCCGAGTTAATCACGATGCCAAACGCAGGCGAAAATATTTCGCACTACAAGATCATTTCCGCTATCGGCGCAGGCGGTATGGGCGAAGTCTTTCTGGCCGAAGATACCAAGCTCGAGCGGCAAGTCGCGCTCAAAATACTGCTTGCCGAGGTCGCCGATGACGACGAACGGGTGCGTCGTTTTGTGCAGGAGGCAAAAGCCGCGTCGGCATTAAATCATCCAAACATCTTAACGGTATTTGAGATCGGCACTTTTAATGACTCGCAATACATCGCGACCGAGTATATCAAGGGCAAAACGCTGCGGCACCGCATGCGTGAGTCGTCGATGAGCCTTGACGAGGCACTTGGTATCGCACTACAAGTCGCGACCGCGCTCGCCGCTGCCCACGAGGCCGGCATTATCCACCGTGATATAAAGCCCGACAACATCATGATCCGCGACGATGGCGTTGTTAAGGTGCTGGATTTTGGCCTTGCAAAGCTCACGGAAAAAAATGTCGAGACCGTTGCTCCTGAGGCTGAAACCAAGGCACAATTTAATACCGAACCGGGCATGATAATGGGCACGGCGGCGTACATGTCGCCCGAACAGGCTCGCGGCCACACGCTAGATCCACGCAGCGATATTTTTAGCCTCGGGATCGTGCTTTACGAGCTTTTTACGTCAAAGCGTCCGTTTGACGGCGAATCGCACCTCGATGTGATCAGCTCGATATTAAAGGATGAGCCACAGGCTCTGAGACTGGCCGCTCCAACTCTGCCTCGGCATCTCGAACGCATCGTCGAGAAAACGCTTAGAAAAGACCGCGATCATCGTTATCAACACGTCAAAGATCTGCAGATCGACCTACAGGATCTGCGGGACGAGCTGAAATTTGAGGCAAAGCTAAATCAAACCGCCGACCAGTCGATACCGGCTCAGGTGACCGGAGCGGAAGGGCCGAAATCGACGTTTACCGAAAGGATCTCGGCAACACGCAGGTTTACGTTGCTGCATGCGATCGTGTTTGTCGCGATCGTTGGTTTATTGATCGGCGGTATCTGGTACTTTCGCCCACGCTCGGCGGGGAATGTGGTCGCAGGTAATCTGAAAACGACGGAGATCGCAAATTGGTCGAGCGCTCCCGGCGAGCTGTTTAGCAACGCGAGTTTTTCGCCCGACGGCAAGATGATCGCGTTCTCGTCAACCAAATCCTCGGCAAAAAATATCTGGGTTACGCAAACCGTTTCGACAGAGGCGATACAGGTCACGAACGACGCTTTTTCAAATCAGGACCCGATCTGGTCGCCAAAGGGCGATGAGCTCGCATTCTTTTCGCAAAAGGGCAACATTGCCGACGGCAAGGGAAACGCGACCGGCGTTTGGCGCGTCTCGGCGCTTGGCGGCACACCGAAATCGGTCGGTCCGGTCGCGGACGGCAGCTTTCAGCTTCGCCGCTGGGCCGCGAGCGGAAAGATCTATTACCAGTCCAAAGGCGATCTATACACAATGGAAGTTGCCTCGGGCGTATCGCAAAAAGCGACATCGTTTGACCCGCAGAAAGGCAAACTCGTCTGGGCGAGCATCTCGCCAGACGAAAAGACTCTTGCCTATATCACCCAAAAAGACAATGCGTGGGAGCTGTTTACGAGCGACCCGACGGCCGCAAATCCGACGTCCGTAACCAAGGGCACGGGCGAGATCAGCGGCGTCGCGTGGCTGCCGGAAAAGGAACGTTTTTATTACAGCGCGTCGGTTGACGGCGTTTTTCAGGTGTTCGTCGCAGGATCAGGAACGCCGACACGACTCACCTCGTCCGAAACTGACAGCATCGTTGTCGATGCCGCACCGGATGGGAGCTCGGTAATTGTCAGTTCTGCCAAAGAAGAATCCAACATCTGGCGTGTTAACTTAGCCGACAAGGTCGAGTCGCCCGTTTCGCGAAACGTCAATTCGGAACTGTGGCCCGATGTCTCACCGGACGGTCAAAAGATGGTGTTTCAATCGGCAAAAAATCTCAGCCGCGGTAACAAACTGCTCGAGAGCTCGATACTCGTCAAGGCATTAAAATCGCGTGACGATCCGGCGACTACGATCAGCGAGGCGGGCTTTTTACCGGCTTGGTCACCTGACGGCACATTGATCGCATTCATGCGAAAAGCCGGTGATGTGCCTGAGCTGATGGTCGCCAATCCCAATGGCGGCGGCGAACGAAAACTTGCGTCGGGCGGGATATCGATGCCGGGATACTCGGTCTCGCCGTATAACCACATTCAGACCAATGCTTTTGCGTGGTCGCCGGACAGCTCGCGGATCGCTTACATCTCGAACAAGAACGGTGCTCAAAATGTGTGGGCGGTAAATGCCCGCGACGGCTCCGAAGCCGCGTTGACAGCAAACACGGACAGCGGTCTAACATTCGCGTGTCCGGTTTGGTCATCGGACGGAAAGCGTCTGGCATTCTCGACTAAAAAAGACACCTCGGCCGAGGGCGGCAAAAAGGTGCTCGGATTGAGCATTATTGACACCGCGACGGGGCAAACGACAAATTTCTATGAGACTAGCCTCACAATGCGGTTAATTGGATGGACGGCGGATGAGAATGGGCTTATCATAGCCGAGTCGGAAAAGACGAGCGGTTTGCCGCCCGAGACGGTGTTAAAAAAGGTCGCCGTCGGGACAGGAACGGCGGCCGAGATCTCTCGTCTTAAGAACGCCTATTATTATAATATTTTCCTTTCCGGCGATAGAAAGTATGCCGGATTTGCCGCCCGCAACGACGAGCGAGACGATGTTTGGGTAATTGCGACCACGGGCGGCGACGCTAAACGACTGACGAATAACAACGATTCCGGGCAGTATTTTTCCCGCCTTGCCTGGCTGCACGATGGCAGCACCATCATGTTTGGAAAGCAAACGCGGTTTAGTCTGCTTTCGATGCTGACAACCAGCAATTGAGAAAACGGAGAAAATTATGACCAAGAAAATGACCTCAGTGTTTTTTACATTTGTGTTTTTAGTGACCCTGATCGCGCTCTCAAGCCCCGCTTTTGGACAGTGCGAAAAAAACGCCGACAGCCAGATCGTGGCCGCGATTTATGCTGACATAAAAGCTGATAAGGGCCTTGCCGCACAGATCTCACATATCAACGTGATCTCCACGAGCGGTGCCGTAAAGCTACAAGGATGGGCCGATGATCAGTCGTCATACGACAAAGTCAACGATATCGCCCTGAAAACAACATGCGTAAAGCTGGTCAACGTCAACAGTTTTGCAGAAACTCCACCCGCAGCTGGGGACCGAATGCGTTCCGGCGGCGGCGTGGGATGCGCATCCGGCACAAAACCCTGCGGCGATATCTGCATTCCCGAAGGCGATGCGTGTAATCTCGGCGGATTTCTGGATAAATCAGCGTTTGTCTTTCGCTTTGACACTAATTTCTTCCTTGGGCTAGCCGCACCCGACAATTCGTGCGGATGATCACCTAGCCGGTAAAGCTACTAGAAATACGAGTCGCCCGGTTCCTTATTTATGAAACGATGCCCTGAATGCAGGCGGGATTATTACGACGACACGTTGCTGTATTGTCTCGATGACGGTAATTCGCTGCTCGAAGGGCCGGCGAGCGGTGCTGGTGCGGGCGACGAACCGGCGACGGCGATATTGTCCGGGCTTGGAGTCCCGCCTTTAGGCGGCTCTGGGAATGAGTCAGCAACTCGCGCTCAAATTAATACAACTGACGCGACCGCCATTTTTCCAACTGGAGCGGAGGCGGAGCCCTTGAGGAAAGTAGGCAGTAAGCAGCGGCAGTTGGCAGTTTTAGCCATTGCAGTCTTGATCCTTGCTGTCGGAGGATTCTTTGGCTACAAATACTTTTCACCTGCCAAACAGATCAATTCCATCGCCGTGATGCCGTTTGAGAATAGGAATTCGGATGCTGACACGGATTATTTGTCTGACGGTTTGGCGGAATCGGTGATCTTTCGGCTGACGCAGATCCCTGATCTTCGGGTCAGCCCGACGAGTTCGGTGATGCGTTACAAAGGAGCATCGACTGATGTTGCAAAGATCGCCTCCGAACTTGGTGTAGATGCGGTGATGACCGGACGCCTTACCAAGCGGGGCGACAATCTGAACATCACGGTCGAGCTCGTGGATGCCCGCACCAACAAGTCTTTGTGGGGCGAGCAGTATGAACGGAAACTTTCGGAACTATTGACCACCCAACGCGAGATCGTCGCCGAGATCGTGGGCAAACTGCAACTAAAACTGTCGGGCGAAAGCGAGAAGCGGCTGGCGAAGAAATACACCGACAACAACGAAGCCTATCAGCTTTATCTGCAAGGTCGTTTTCATTGGAACAAACGGCAAATACCTGAATTTGAAAAGGCGATCGTGTTTTTCAAACAAGCCATCGAGAAAGACCCGAACTACGCCCTGGCGTACAGCGGATTAGCTGATACTTATGCCTTGTTTCCCACCTTTGGCGATTTCAGACCGAAAGAGTATATGCCGCAAGCCAAGGCAGCAGCACTAAAGGCTCTCGACCTTGATCCGAACCTGGCGGAAGCCCACGCATCAATTGCAGTAGTCCTTGTTGATTATGAATATGACTTTGCAGGTGCAGAAAAAGCATTCAAACGGGCGATCGAACTTGATCCGAATTACGGATCTGCTCATCAATGGTATGCCGAACTATTAACCGCCAGCAGTCGGCACGACGAAGCGATCAGGGAAAATTCAAGGGCACTCGAACTCGATCCGTTTTCATTACCGTTCAATGTGGGTATGTTAGAGAATCTGCTGCGTGCCGGACGATTTGACGAAGTACTTTTACAAAACAAGAAGTTCCATGAGCTCTTTCCGAATGATACACGTTTTCGAGCTGTCAACGTTAGTGTTTATGTCGCTCAAGGCAAATATGATCAGGCTGTCGAAGAGAGCCTAGCTAATGCCAAACCCGACAATATTGCAAAATTGAAAGAAGCCTACGAAAAAGGCGGCTGGGATGGTTTCGGGCGGATGCGGCAGGAAATACGCCTCGAAGACCTGAATGCTAAACAGGCAAAGGACCCCAATGGATATGTTAAGGCTATGGATTTTGCCACTGCCTATGCATGGGGCAAAGACAAAGATAAGACGATCGAATATCTGAACAAAGCGTGTGACGAGCGTGACAGGCTGTTGGTCGAAATAAAGGTCACTAAAAGGTGGGACTTCGTGCGAGACGACCCGCGATTTAAGGAATTGGTCAAACGAGTCGGGATACCGGAATAGAAAACAGCTATGAAACGATGCCCTGAATGCGGGAGAGATTACAACGACGATTCGATGAGCTTTTGTCTCGATGACGGGTCGGAGTTGCTCTTTGGCCCGGCGAGCGGCTCAGGTACGGTCGGTGAACCGGCGACGGCGATCTTGCATTCGACCGCTGCTCCTAACGAGGCCCCGACGCGTCAGCAGATAAACACGACTGGTGAGACGGTAGCCGCCCATACGTTTGGAAAGCAACGTTCGTCTGCACTCCGAAACGGTGTGATTGGAATTGTCCTTGTTGCATTGCTTTTTGCTGGCGGGTTTTTTGCATTTCGATATTTGAGATCAGAGCCGCCACAAATACCGAGAACGGCCAAAACCATTAATACCCAGCGTTTGACCGGCGACGGTAAGGTGGTCGACGCAGAGGTCTCGCCTGACGGTAAGTTTTTGGTTTATGTGCGGGTCGAGGGTGACAAGGATTCGCTTTGGATAAAGCAGATACAAACCGGCAGCACGGCAAACGTGGTAAAGCCGGGCGAGGCGAGCCGTTTTTACGGCCTCGCCTTTTCACCCGACGGCAACTACGTTTACTTTAACGCCAGCATGAGCAGCAACGAGACGCAGACGATCTATCGCGTCCCGACGCTTGGCGGAACGCCGGCAAAATTTCTCTCAAATGCAGGGTTTGTCGAATTTTCGTCCGACGGCAAACAAATATCTTTTCGTCGCTTTGACCTAGCAAGCGTCGCCGACACAGTTTTGGTAGCCAACGCTGACGGGTCGAACGAGCGTCCACTAGTCACGCGGAGCGGCAAGCAATTCTATACAAGCTCGGCCGCTTGGTCACCGGATGGTAAAAATCTAGCTGTCGCCATTGGTGATGATGATATCGGTGTGGGTGAGAACAATATGTCTCTCGCACTAATTTCGGTCGCGGACGGATCGCTGCGTGAGATCGGTTCGAGGCGTTGGACAGCCATGGGCGATGTCGTCTGGCACCCAAGCGGCGATTCGCTGATCGTGGTGACCGGCGAAAATGCATTCCTATCCGGACAATTATGGGAGATGTCATACCCGTCCGGCGAGTATCGAAAGCTGACCAACAACCTCAACGGATACGGATCGCTTTCGATCACGGCGGATGGTAATACCATCGTCACGGGCGAACGTTATTCGCGCTCCGCAGTTTGGGTTTCGCCGGATCTCAAGCCCGAGAACGCCAAGCAGATAATGCCCAATACCGGCGACACATGGGGCTTTTCCTGGACAGCCGACGGACGGATCGTGTATGTTTCCGACCAAACCGGCGACGCTGAGGTTTGGACAATGGACGCCGACGGAACCAATGCCCGTCAGATCACGAACGACCGCGTAATGAAGCTCGTACCATATGCCTCGCAGGATGGGCGGTTCATTGTTTATACGTCATCGAAAAATGGCGGTGAGATCGTGCGAATAGATATTAGCGGAGGAAACCCGGTCGTGTTAACCAAAGCCATAGGTGCCGACAACCCACATATTTCACCGGACAGTAAGTGGGTCATCTATTCGGCCTTTGTCGGCGGAATGCCAAAGGTTTTGCGCGTGTCGATCGATGGCGGTGAGGAAAAAGTGCTGACCGACTATACCGCCAAAGAACCGCGTTATTCGAATGACGGCTCGAAAATCGCGTGTTTTTTAGCGAACGAGAAATCATCAGAATGGAACCGTCTCGCGATCATCCCCGCCGACGGCGGCGCTCCCATCTCTGTCATAGAAGTGCCAAATACTACCAGCTCCGGCCGCGGACCTGTATGGACGCCCGACGACAAGGGCATCACGTTGATAGTCGCGTCCGGCGAACAGCAAAATCTGTGGCTTCAACCTGTGGATGGCGGGCCCGGAAAATCGATGACGAATTTTACAACTCCGGGCGTATCACGCCGCGATTATTCGCGCGACGGCAAACGCATTGCCATTGTCCGCGCTGAGGGTATCGGCAACGCGATAATGATCACTGACTTTCGATAGATCAACCGAATAGTCTCGGCAATCTTCTTTGCAGGTTTTTGGGAAGGAGGATCTCCATCGCGTCGTCGACGGTGACGATGCCGGCGATGTCGCCTTCGTCGTCAATGACGGGCAAGGCGAGCAGGTTGTATTCGGCGATGGTTTGGGCAACGTCCTCGGCGGATTCGGACGGATGGGCAAAGCGAAACTCACTTCGCATCACTTCTTCAAGCTTTTTCGTCGGGTCGGCAAGTATCAGCGAACGCAAAGATATAAGACCACACAATTTCCACGAATCCTTTTCCTCGACGACGTAGAGGTAATAGATCATGTTTGGCGTCTCGGCCATTTCGCGAAGGCTGCGGATCGTCTCGCCTACCGTCAGTTCTTTCGGGAAAACCACAAACTCCGTCGTCATCAAACCGCCCGCCGTGTCGTTGTCAAAATGCATCAGCTCGGCGACATCGGCCTTTTCGTCGTCTTCCATCAGGGCAAAGAGCTGCTCTGATTTTTCGTCATCCATTTCGTCGAGCACATCGACGGCGTCGTCGGGCGACATTTCTTCGAGAATGTCGGCGGCGCGTTCCTCGTCCATGTCTTCGAGAATGCGGGCCTGCGCCTCGGTGGACATCTCCTCAAGCGTGTCAGCGGCGATCTCGTCATCGAGACTCTCAACGACCTCTGTCCGGTGGATCGGCGAGAGCGACTCTGCCAATTGGGCTATCTCGACCGGGTGAAGCCGCGAAAGTTTGTCCTTTGAAGATTTGAGCTGCACCGTCACCGTCGCCGTGTCGGTCGCGAGATATCCAACGTCGGCCCAATCGATGACCTCGACCACGCGGTCGCTGCCAAAAAACCCTTGCGGCATCAGCCGCCGGACAAACCCCTGCAAACTCACGTCCGCTCCTGACACGCGCCAATCTTCGCCGGTCACGATTAGCTGCACATCATTGACCCGCACCACGCGTTTGCCGTCGACGTCGATGAGCTGGTTGTCGAGCACATCCTTGCCGAGCAGCACCTCGCCGTCGCGGCGGATAAACGGCGTGAGGTCCAGTATCGCCGAAGTCATCCGTGCGCCGTGCAAGCCCAGATCGGTGAAATCGCGGCTCGGCATAAAAAAGTTGCGGCGGCGATAACGTGCGACCAACCCGATGACCGGCGGATACTCTTCGTCGCCATAGCGCACGATCACGTCTTTGATGACCGCGATCTTTTCGTCGCGGGCGTCAAAAACGGGGCGATTGAGTATCTGCGAGACGTAAAGCATGGATCGAATGCAAAATTAAAAATGCAAAATGCAAAATTCTGAAATCAAAATTTAGAATAACATCCACCGCTAACAACTGACTACCGGCAACCGACAGCCAACATTGTTAAATATTTTTGTATTTTGTGGAAACACTTTCCGCTTATACATTTCTATTAAGTAGGCGATGGAACGCCGGCAAGAGCCCGATCCAACGTGTAGATACCCGTCTGTCAATCCAACCAAAATGAAAAAAGCATACCTCACGATCATCCTCAGCCTAGTCGCAGTGCTCCCCGCACTTTCACAGGAACGTCAGCGTTTCTTTGACAATTTTGACACCTCTCGCGGCGTCACGGTCATCCGCCCGGATTTTGTACCGGTCGGTGCAAAGTCCAGAGCTACAAACACCGCCGCGGCCGCAAAGAACAATAAAGTGACCGTCACAAATGCTAAGTACAGCTCGTCGGGCAAACAGTTTGTCCAGCCGACCGCGATGGTTACACCGTCCAAACAAACCCGCACGGCCCGCATGAACGTCAGCGACGGTTATGCCGACCGTGAGATATTGAACGCGTCCAGCAGATCCGGTGCGAGAGTTTCGATGGGCTCTTCGTCGGGCATGAAAGGCTTTACGACGGGCGATGTGACGATCGATTCGTACATCGTAGATTCGAGCCGCCGCTACAACATCGACCCGCTGCTGATCTATGCACAGATGCATCAGGAATCTTCGTTCAAGCTCAAGGCGACCTCGTATAAAGGCGCCAGCGGCTTGATGCAGCTCATGCCCGGTACCGCACGTCGTCTGGGTGTGACAAACATTTACGACCCGAAACAAAACATCGAGGGCGGCATCAAATATATGCGTATGCTGCTGGATATGTTTGGCCAGGACGTGAGCCTCGCACTTGCGGGCTATAACGCCGGTGAGGGAGCGGTGATGAAATACGGCAACAACATCCCGCCGTACAATGAGACCCGCGAATACGTCCGCCGCATTACGGCCCGTTACGCCCAGATCTCGGATGGCAGTTTTGCACGCAACTACAAACGCGTGAACAGCTCAACGGCCGCCAAATTGGAACAGAAAGTTTCACGCCCGCTCGCCGTGTACGAACCAAACCCCGTAGCGATCCGTCTGGCAGATGGGCGTATGAGACTTGTTAATCAGTAGGCAGCAGCAGGATGCGGTAGGCAGTTCTCTTAACTGCCTACTGCCTCTGCCTCGTGCTTACTGATTCCAAAGCTTCCCACCGAGAGTTAACCACTCTTCTCCATATAGTCGAAAAGACTTGCGGCTCATGTGCGATCACACGAGCCGCGTTTTTTTGTCTTAGACGCCAAATTGTTTTAGGTGATGGTCGATGTGTTTATAGGCAATGTTGGCCCAATCTTTAGCGGACATTTTGCCAAAGAACGGATGGTCAAGGCATTTGTGATCGATGCTCAGTTCGCCCAGTTTTTTCATTGATTCGATAAGCAAAGCTCGGTCGGTTTCAAACCCCAACGGCTTTCTACCCTTTTGTTGTTGATCCATTTCGGCTGAGATCTTGACCTCTTTTGGCATCGGCAGCACGTAAAGTATCAAAGGTTTGATGATCGTCCGCGACATAAACGTGCTGCGGTTGGGGACACTGGCCTCAAACGGCAGTTCGCCGCCCTGCACTAGATGCGACATCATCTGCTCGGCGGTCATCTTGCCCCAAAGAGGCGTTTCATCGCCGGTGAGTTTGTTAAGACGCGCGGTCAACCTAGTTCTATCTGTTTCGTTTCTGATTGTTGGCATGACTTTTTAGTTATCTTGTTTTCGTTAAAATTTCTCGGGCGGATTCACCATTGTTCTTGGCATCTTTTCATAAATTCTATTCCGGGATCCCGATCTTTCGCAGAATTTCCTTAAAGCGAGGTTCCGCTCGCAGCGGATCCCAGACGGGTTCTGCTTTAAGCGACAAGATCTGGGTCTTGGCCGGGCCCAGTGCAACCGCCTTCTCCAAGGAGTTCAAGGCCTCCTCTTTGTTGCCTGCTCTCAGTTGGTCGCCAGCGAGAACATGGGGGTCCGTTTCCCGGCCACTGTTGCGGGCATCTTCCATATCGTGTTCAATCACATTTTGCCAAAAGCCTTTTGCCCCCGAATTGCGGTATGCATTCCTCAATTCTGAGATACGTTTATCCACCTCAGCCTGCGGGATATTTGCCGACAGCATCAACTGTCGCCCTATATCAATGGCCTCTTCATACATCCCCTTTAAGATATACGTATTGCCGAGATGGAACTGGGCGATCTGGAAATTAGGCATGAGCTCAAGCGTTTTCTTGTATTGGGCGATAGCGTCATCGTAACGGTGATCCGCCCTGTAGGCTTTGGCAAGGTTTGAGTTAATAATGGGTGAAAGCGGGTCCAGTTCGATCGCACGCTCCATTTCCGCGACCCCCTCCTTAGATCGCCCCATATTCAGCAGGAAATTGCCGTACCACTGATGAGAGGAGGGGTAATTGGGATCGAGTTCAATAGCTCGCTTAAACTCACTTTCTGCTTCCTGATGTTTCCATTCGTATTCGTGCAATGCGACGGCGAGCGTTGCGTGCGGTTCCGCGAGTGTCGGATCTATTTCCAATGCCTTTAGAGAAAACGTTCGAGCTTTCGGATAGACAACTTCGGGAGGCGGGTCCGATGTGTAACCGGGGATGACCTGATATACGGCCCCGAGCCCCGAATAAGCCAACGCGTAACCAGGGTCACGGGCGATCGCCTGTTCAAAATACCCTATGCTTTTCTTAAGGTCCTCCGCGGTGCGCTTGTTCCAATAGAATCGGCCCTGCAGGTAAAGTCTGTAGGCGTCGGGATCAGCGGTGTACCCCTTTTCCACTTTGGCCGTATCTGCACCTGAAAGCTTGGACTTCAGCTTGTTCGAGACGTCGCGGGCGATCTCGCTTTGAAGCGAAACAACATCAGCCTGTTTGCGGTCGTATTTACCGCTCCAAATAACGTTTTCCGTAACAGCATCGAGCAGTTCAAGACTCAACGTAAGCTGTTCGCCACGCTGAATAACACGACCATTCAAAACCGCTTGAACACCTAACTCCTTGCCAAGTGTTTTGGTGTCCAAATCCTTGCCCTTATAACGAAATACCGAAGAACGGCCCTTCACATTCAGATTCGCGAGTTGCGACAAACTGCTGATCAGCGTCTCGGTCATACCGTCACACAAATACTCGACATCCGCATTCCCGCTCTCATTGACGAACGGCATAACGGCGATCGATTCGATCTGTTTGGCTGGAGCGAAGTATTTGTAGCCAAAGAATCCTCCAACAAGAATCAAAACGGCCAAGACCAAAGCTGCCAGCGGCTTCGCCGCTCTATTTGCGGAGAAGCTGTGCTTTTCCGCTGAGTCCCCCAAATTTATCGGAGGCTTTGCCGCAGCTCCGGTGTTAAAAATAGCGGTTTGTTCGGTCGTGTTGTTAAATGATCTAGTCTGGCCCTCGTCACCCGCAGACCCGGAGCCGCCTAAAGGCGGGACTCCGAGCCCGGACAAGATCGCCGTCGTCGGTTCGTCAGGCGATGGCACTGAGCCCTGAACGAGCGCAGTTCCATCCTCGAGACAATAAAGCAGCGTGTCGTCGTAATAATCCCGCCTGCATTCAGGGCATCGTTTCATAGGTTGTTGTGCAAAGTTTTAGCACATCATTCTAACCTATTTCTGCGGTTTTATGCCTGCGATTTATTTCTCGTCCAGCCGTTTGACCCAGTCTAAAAACGAATCTTCATAGACCAGCCAGCATTGGCTTGGCGAGGTGCGCCTTGCGGTCTCGAACGTGCCGTCCTCGCACATGCTTATTAACGCTCGTCGTGAGAGCGGCGGGACGATGATGCGGTGTTTGCGGATCAGGCGTTCGATCTCAGAGAGGCGGATCTTTGTACGCAGCGGCAAATCCAATGAGTGTTGTATGGTGTTCATAATAGTTGTGTGTTAAATAGGTTGAATTTAATGCCGCTAAATGCGGTCTGGTTGTGATCATTAAGTGAGACTTCCCGCAGAATACGCAGAATACGTCAAAACGAGAAAGATGCATCATCGTTGGCATAATACGGTGGTCCCCGCAGAATAGCATTTCCTTTTTTCCCAACTTGATCTAGTCTCAGTTCATAGCCGGACGATATGTAAGCGGCGAAATAAATCTCAATAAAACTGTTCGCCCATTATCGTCCGGCTATTTCATATTATCCAATAGTTATTATAGATGCAAATCTGTTTTATGAACGACACGAAAAACATATTCCTCGCCTGGGCCAGCTCGATCACGTCCGTGATGGCCGCTCTTGAGACCCGCGATGTGATCACGATCGTCTCGGCCATCGTGCTGCCGGTCATCTTTTTTACGGTCGGCAAGAGCATTGACGTATTTATCCAGATCTATCTAAAGCGCCGTAACGATGACGAGCAGAAATAACGAGACAGCCAGCAACGAACAACTGCTCGACGATCTGCGGCAGGTCTGGGTCGAGCGGGGCGGAAAGGGCTTACGAGGTATTGTCGCCGAGATTCGGCGGCGCGGCCATGCAAAATTTATGCAGATCCACCTCTACTGTGCGCAAAATGGTGCCGGTTTTGGGCTGATCGAACGGCTGGGCTTGCGAGATCTGGTGCCGGCCGAACCGCCAAAGCCGCCAAACAGGAACATAACCTTTCGCGTGTGGCTAAAAAGATATATGCCGCGATGGACTTGGGACTGGGACCACCAGCTTTACCTATACAAAGAGCTCGCAGCGCTGCGGCTCAAACAAAACAGGCGGCTAATGATATTTATGCCTCCTCGTCACGGTAAAAGCGAGTTGGTCACGGTCAGGTATTCGGCGTGGCGGCTCGAGCGGAACCCTAAGCTAAAGATCATCATCGGCAGCTATAACCAAGCTCTGGCAAACCGGTTTTCGCGAATGATCAAACGGATCGTGTCAGAACGTATTCCTCTCGCGGCTGACCACAGATCGGTCGCCGAATGGGAAACGTCGGAGGGCGGCGGTGTAAAAGCCGTCGGGGTCGGAGCGGGCATAACCGGATTTGGTGCAAATCTCGTCATTATCGACGACCCGATAAAAAGCCGGGCCGAGGCGGAAAGCACGACGTATCGGACGCGTGTCTGGGAATGGTTTAACGACGACCTGCACACACGGCTCGAACCCAACGCCGCGATGATCCTGATACAGACGCGGTGGCACGAGGACGATCTCGCCGGACGGCTGATAGATCAGATGGAAAGCGGCGGCGAAAAATGGCGTCAAGTCTCGCTGCCGGCACTGGCCGAAGCAGGCGACCCGCTCGACCGTCGCGAGGGAGCAGCCTTGTGTCCTGAGAGGTACAACCGCACGGCTCTGTTAAGGAAGCAGAAACAACTCGGGACCTATTCTTTTTCGGCGATGTACCAACAACGGCCCGTACCCGGCGGCGGCATGCATTTTAAGAGAGAGTGGTTTGACGGAAAGATCGTCGCTCATGTTCCGCCGGACCTTGACTGGTGCCGTGGATATGATCTGGCAGTTTCGACCAAGACCTCGGCTGACTATACCGCGAGTTTTCGATGTGCGATGGACAAGGCAGGGAACATATACATCGCCGACGGTTTTCGCAAGCGGATCGAATATCCAGATCAGCGCCGCTACATCATCGAGCGGATGCAAAGCGAGACGAATACCAGTCACGGCATCGAGTCGGCGTTACACGGTTCGGCGATCGTGCAGGACCTACGGAGCGACCGGACGCTGGTGAGACATCGTTTCAAGGCCATCAAGGTCGAAGCCGACAAGGTCACGCGAGCCCTGGCTTGGGCCAACCGTGCTGAGGAGGGCAAGGTCTTTTTGGTTAAGGGGCGGTGGATCGACGAATTTCTGGACGAGCTATGCACATTTCCCGTCGGTAAACACGACGACCAAGTCGACGCGGTAAGCCTCGCAATACGGATGTTGAGCACTAAGGAGCGGTCGATGCAAAGATTTGATTAAACACATACGGTGAAACATATATGAATAAAGATATTGAGAAAATACTAGCCGATCTTAGGCTGTCCGGCGAGCGTTATGCCAAACCGACACGCTATTACGATGGCGATCACGATCTGGCTTTTGCGACGCAGAAATTTGAGAACGCTTTTGGGACGCTGTTTCGTGAGTTTGCGTTGAACCTATGCCCCGTCATCTGCGACGCGGTCCGCGACAAGCTGCGGGTGACGGGGTTTGGGGTGGATTCTATCGCGGGCGAGGCCCGCGATGTGTCGGCTGGCAGCCGGCACTCCGACACGCGGCGTATCTGGCACACCAACCGCATGGACACTCGCGCCGGTGAGGTTCATAAAGACGCTCTCAAAAATGGCGACGCATATATTATTGTCTGGCCAAATGCCCGCGGCGAGGCAGTGTTTTATCCCAACCGTGCCGCAACCATAACCGTCACCTATGACGAAGATTCGCCCGGGCTCATCAGCCGTGCGGCAAAGTATTGGCTCGACGCGGACAAGCATGTGCGACTCAATCTTTTCTATCCCGACCGGATCGAGAAATATATCTCGCGCGGCAAAAGCGAAGGGGCATTTCCTGAAGTGAGCGATCTTATACCCGGTAGCTCTCTTCGCCCTTCGGGCTCAGTGTCGGCTGGCAGCCGACACTCCGACGCTGTTGTACCCAACCCGTTCGGCGTCGTGCCCGTGTTTCATTTTGCCAACAACGCGGACATTGGGCAGCTTGGGCGTTCGGAGCTTGAGGCGGCAATTCCTGTGCAGGACGGGCTGAACAAATCGGTGCTCGATATGCTTGTCGCGATGGAATTTGCGGCGTACCGCCAACGCTGGGCCGCCGGGATCGAGGTCGAATACGACAAGGACGGTAAGACGGTCGCTCCGTTCAAGGCGGGCGTCGAACACCTGTGGATCGCGAACGACCCGAGTGCGAGATTTGGCGATTTTGAAGCCGCTCAGCTTGAGCAATTCTTAAAGGTCAAGGACGGCTTTCGCGTGGATATCGCTTCGGTGACCGGCACGCCGCTGCATTACCTGCTGCAAAACACCGGCGGTTTTCCGAGCGGCGAATCGCTCAAAAAAGCCGAGACCCGTTTCCTCGCAAAGGTGCGCGACCGGCAGACTTCGTTCGGACAGGTGTGGGCAGACGTGATGGAGTTTGCCCTGCGGATCGAAGGCCGCAAAACCGCTCGCCTAATAACCGAATGGGAAGATCCCGCCCCAATGTCCGAACGCGAAGTGCTCGAAAATATCCTGCTCAAAAAACAGATCGGCCTGCCCGTCGAACAAGCCCTGCTCGAAGCAGGCTACGGCGAAGCGGATGTGAAAAGCATGAAAGAGAGATGACTGCTATCAGGATGGAAGATCAAAATACTCTCCCACGGATTTCGAAAAGGCGAACCATGGCGTGACCCCGACGATTAGCAACATAAACAATATGGGGATCAACGATATTTCTGTATTACGAATGTATCCCCATCCGCCGAGGAGAAGGATTCCAAAGGACACAATGGTAAGAACCCGCCCAATTTCCTTCCGCCGAGCAACGCACCCAAAGGCCATCAGGGTAGGAAAGGATATTGGAGCCAAGAGTAGAAACTCCGCAATGAAGTCGAAAAAGAATGCCTCACCGAACCCTTCGGTTGACACCCCGAAACCGCGGACTGTTTGAATCGCGTCGAAGAGGTTCCAGAAAGGAGATGCGAAGGAAACCACTCCAACGATCAGCAAAATTGACTGCGTGATCCAAACGACCAACGGTGCTTTTTTTACTCTGACATCACCACAGTTATACCACGAGGAATGACCAAACAAACGATTATGAAAACAAAAACAAACCAACTTAACGAAACTCCCAAGTCAGTACCGGGGACGGCAGAAGCAGAAACTTCCACTCTTTCTGCCGCTCCCGGTACTGACATCTCCCACGCAGAACTTGCGGCGGAGAATGAACAGCTCAGGGCAACGATCCGGCTCAATGCGGCTCACCGGCAAATAACGGGCGAACTTGCGAGGGCCGGGTCGAGGTCGCCGGAGCTACTCTTTGACGCGGTCAAGGACGCCCTGCAGTTTGCGGCTGACGGCACGCTGCAAAACGCGGCGGCTGTCATCGGTAAACTAAAGACAAGCTTTCCCGAGCAGTTCGGTGCCGAGCCATTGCCCGCATCGATCGACGCAGGAGCCGGAGCGGCTGCCGTCCCGACTCTCACCAAAGAGGCACTCGCAAAGATGAAGCCCGCCGAGATCGCTGAGCTTGATTGGGCAGAGGTGCGGAGAGTTTTAGCCAGTTAAAACTCTCAGTGAACAACTAACAACTAATAGTGAACAGTCAAGATCAGGAAAGCTCCGAATTTTTTTCCACTATTCACTATTCACTTTTAACTATTAACTATTAACTATTAACTAAGGAGAAGTATGTCACTAGAATTTATCCCAACAGTATGGGCGGCGAGACTGCTTACCGCTCTTGAAAAAGCTCTCATATACGGACAGGCAAATGTGTGTAATCGCGATTACGAAGGCGAGATACGCGAGGCTGGCAATACGGTCAAGATCGCGTCGATCGGTGACGTTTCGATCGGCGATTATGAAAAAGACACAGACATCGCCGACCCTGAGGTGCTGACCGACGACGATCAGAGCCTCGCGATCGATCAGCAAAAGTATTTTAACTTTTACGTCGATAGCGTTGACCGTGCCCAGCAAAACGTCAACGTGCTTGACGAGGCGATGCGGCGTTCGGCTTGGGGGCTGCGTGCGGCGGCCGACACCTATCTTGCGGGCGTGATGGAGGCTGCAGTTGCGGGCGATAACAAGATCGGCTCGCTCGGCACGCCTAAGGTCCCGACCAAGGACGACGCTTACGAGTATCTCGTCGATCTCGGCGTGCTGCTCGACGAGGCCAACGTGCCGATCGACGGACGCTTTGTTGTCGTACCGGCTTGGTTTCATGGACTGCTGTTAAAGGACGAGCGGTTTATAAAAGCCGGCACACGCCGCTCAGATGCCGCTCTGGCAAACGGCGAGGTCGGCGAGGCGGCCGGATTTTCGATCCTCAAATCCAATAACGTTCCCAACACGAGCGGTGCGAAATACAGGATCATGGCGGGCCACACCATCGCAACGGCGTACGTCGAGCAGGTCGTCGATCTGCAGACCTACAAACCCGAAAAGCGTTTTGGCGACGCGGTCAAGGGCCTGCACGTCTACGGTGCCAAAGTCGTCCGCCCGACGGCACTCGCAATGCTGATCGCAAGTAAAGCATAACGCGGTTGTCAGTTGTCGGTGGCCAGTTGTCAGTTGCTGGTCATCGACACCTCATTCTTCCTACTGACTACTGACTACTGACACTATGGAACCAATAGACAAACTAAAACAAATAACCGCATGGGACATCGAGCCCGTACTTACAGAAGACGATCTGAATGAATTGCTCGCCGTCGCCGCTATCGAAGACGCCGACGGACTCACGCCCGTAAATGAAGAATGGACGCCGACCTATGACCTTAATACTGCCGCTGCACAAGCCTGGCTGATCAAAGCCGGACGAGCCGCGGCAATGGTTGATACGCCCGAGGCGGGCATGGTCACGTCAAAAGTCTTTGACAATTGCGGTGCAATGGCACGGATCTATGCGGGAAAACGCTCGGCGAGCGTTTCGATTAGTTAACATATTCGTTATTGCGAATATGTAATTCTGTGGGCGGCCAACTGGCCGCCCTTTTTTGTCTATGCGATAAGTTTACGCAATCGACATGTTTCAACAATATGTCGATAAAATCGAAAAACATCGATATATGACGGCGTGTCAATAAAGTGGCAAAATATCGATATATAATATGAGCGAATACATTAACGTAATAGGCGGCGGGCTCGCGGGGGTCGAGGCGGCGTGGCAGGCGGCGGAGTTGGGGGCTAGGGTTCGGCTGTATGAAATGCGGCCCGTTCAGCAAACGCCCGCTCACCGGACAGACCAGCTTGCTGAGATCGTCTGTTCAAATTCGCTAAAAACCGACGAGCCGGGTTCGGCACCTTACCTTTTAAAAGAAGAGCTGCGTCGTGGCGGTTCGATGGTGCTGGAGGTTGCTCATGCGACACGCGTTCCGGCCGGGGCTGCATTGTCAGTGGACCGCGGTAAGTTCTCAGAGATGATCACCGAGCGGGTTGCGGCTCATCCGAATATCGAGATCGTCCGCGAAGAAGTGACGGCAATCCCGACCGAAGGTGTTTCGATCATCGCGACCGGACCGTTGACATCTGACGCGCTGACCACTGAGATAATAAAGCTGACCGGTGACGACCAGCTTTATTTTTATGACGCGATCGCACCGATCATCGCGGCGGATTCGATCGATATGTCGGTCGCGTTCAAAGCCGCCCGCTATGACAAGGGCGGCGACGATTACATTAATTGCCCGATGGATCGCGAGCAGTACGAGGTGTTTATCGACGCGGTGCTACATGCGAAATCGGTTCCGCTCAAGCGGTTTGAGGACACGCATTGGTTTGAGTCGTGCCTGCCGATCGAGGAGATCGCCCGACGTGGGCCTGAGACTTTGCGGTTTGGGCCGATGAAGCCAAAGGGTTTGCGGCACCCGAAAACCGGCGAAGAGCCGTGGGCGTGTGTGCAGCTGCGCCAGGAAAATATGATGGCCGATGCGTACGGGATGGTCGGGTTTCAAAACCACCTGCGTTACGGCGAGCAGGAGAGGGTGCTCAAGCTGATCCCCGGTTTGGAAAACGCCGAGTTTTTGCAGTTTGGCCAGATCCACCGCAATACGTTTATCAACTCGCCGAAGATATTAAATGAGTCCCTCGAGACACGAGCCAACCCGCGACTCTTTTTCGCCGGCCAGATCACCGGCGTCGAAGGCTATGTCGAATCGGTCGCCACCGGTTGGCTCGCCGGGACAAACGCAGTGCGGGTTTTGCGCGGGCAAACAATGCTCACCGCTCCCCAGACCTCAGCGATCGGAGCGCTTTGCCGGTATGTCTCAAATGTCGAGACCAAAAATTTTCAACCGGTCAACATCACATTCGGCCTGCTCGAACCGCTGCCCGTCGAGCTTCGTAAAAAGCATCGCAACAAACGCGAGCGTCACGGCGTACAGGTCGAGCGGGCGTTGGTTGATTGGGATGCGTGGCTGACGAAATTTTACCGCAGAGACGCGGAGACGCAGAGGGCGATATGATCGGATTTTTTCATGGTGGTGATCTACCGGGACTTAGGTATTTCCTCTCTGCATTCATCGTCCTTCAAGTTGTGCTTTTATTGATCGCGGCTATATTGATGATTAGAGCCCACATTCGATCGCGTCCTAAATAAATGGAACCAACCACTCTACTAATTATCCTCGCCGTCTTCATCGTCGCCGTGATGTATTCGTCGGTCGGGCATGGCGGGGCGTCGGGGTATTTGGCGGTGATGGCTTTTTTTGCGGTCGCACCGGAGGTGACGCGGCCGACGGCTTTGGTGCTCAATTTGTTTGTCGCGTCGATCGGGACGGTGCAGTTTTACCGTGCGGGATATTTCTCCTGGCGTATATTTTTGCCCTTTGCGGCGGCATCGATACCGTTTGCGTATATCGGCGGGATGATACATCTGCCTACGCAGATATATAAGATCGTGCTTGGGGTGGTATTAATGCTTGCTGCTGTCCGGCTTGCTGTAAAGCTCCGCAACGATGACGAGGTCAAAGATCCGCCGATACTCGCGTGTCTCGCGATAGGAGCCGCGATCGGGCTGCTTTCCGGAATGGTCGGCGTGGGCGGCGGCATATTTCTGACGCCGATACTGCTGCTGATGCACTGGGCCGAGACGCGTGTCGCCGCCGGGGTTTCTGTTTTGTTTATCCTCGTAAATTCGATCGCGGGCCTCGCGGGCAATTACAGCCAAGTGTCGGTGCTGCCGCCCGATGTTTGGATATGGATACCGGCGGCGGTCGTGGGCGGTTTAATAGGCTCGACACTGGGGAGTAAACGGTTCGATTCGCTGACGCTCAGGCGGGTGCTGGCGGTCGTGCTGCTGTTTGCGGGCGTTAAGTTAATTTTAGTCTAGGCATATTATTCTCTAATTCGGTAATCCAACAGACGGATGAAAGCTGGCAGAGCAATTCTGGTTTTAGGGTTTTTCGCGTTTTTCGCGGTTAGCTCTCACGCGCAGTCGGGGCGTGTCAAAGAATCGCCGACGCCGACATCGACACCACGCAGCCTTGGCGGGCCGCTTGTGTTGACCGTTCCCGAATCCGGTCGTCCAAAGCCAACACCTTCACCAACCCCCAAAGGCGACGATGAGGTCATCAAGGTCGAATCTGCGCTCGTCCCAATACCTGTTTCTGTGCTCGATAATAACGGGCGGGCCGTGGCTACGCTTAAGCTCGCGGATTTTGAATTAAAGATCGACGGCAAGCCGGCTGAGATCGCCGAGATCTCGCGTTCGGACACGCCGATCAGGCTCGCGATGCTGTTTGATAATTCGTCTAGCGTTTTGCTCGCACGCAGTTTTGAAAAAGATGCCGCCGTCAGGTTTTTTCGCCGAGTGATACGGCCAGACCGCGACATGGCGGCGTTGTTTTCGGTAGCGGATTATACGCGGCTCGAACAGGCTCTGACCCGCGACGTTTCGCAGCTGACGCAGGCGATCGAATATTTCCCCGAACCAAAAGGTGCGACCGCTCTGCTGGACGGTATTGTCGAGGTCGCCGATTATCTCAGATCCGCCCAAGGCCGCCGCGTCGTCGTCATCGTCTCGGACGGCGAGGACACATACAGCGACGAAAAGACGACGCTCGAGAGCGTGGTTAAGGCCTTACAGCTCGCCGACTGTCAGGTGTATGTCGTAAAGACCAAGGATTTTGAAAATTTCAAACGCACCGGCATGCGCGGCGGTAATGCCAACATTCGCGCCCTCACAGCAGAGCGGCGAATGATCGAGATCGCCCAGCAGACTGGCGGTGCGGTCTATTCGCCGATCGACGAAAACGAGTTGAACAGAGCATTTGACCAGATCTCCGCCGAGCTCGCCCAGCAATACATCCTCAGCTATTACCCCGACTCTGAGACCGACAAACGCGGCGAATTTCGCACGATCACACTCACCATCAAGGGCAAACCAAACGTTAGCATCCGCACGAGAAAAGGGTATTATGTTGGGAAGAAATAGCGTCGGAGTGTGAGGCTGCCAGCCCACACTGCTTCGCGAAGCGGAGCATAAAATGCTTGATGACGAGACCAGCCAACCTGACCGGCGACGTTGGTATAACAGCAACTATCTTCCGCATTTCGATGGCGGCGAAATCGCCCAGTTCGTAACCTACAGGCTCGCCGGCAGCTTGCCGGTTCGTATTCGTGACTTGTACAAGCAGCAACTCGAACACGGCAAGATCCTAGAGATCGAATACCACAACGCTATTGATGAGTATCTCGATAAGGGGATCGGGCCAGATCATTTGAGACGGCCTGAGATAGCAAAGGTCATTGAGGAGAACTGGCTTCGATTTGACGGTGAGAAATATCGGCTTCACGCGTGGGTGATAATGCCGAATCACGGTCATGTTCTTTTTACTCCGCTGAACGGATTTACCGTAGGTAAGATCGTGCACTCAATGAAATCATTTACGGCAAATCGGGCAAACTCTATACTTGGGAAAACCGGGCCTTTTTGGGCTAGGGAGTATTATGATAGATACATACGGAACGAGGAACATTTTTTTAATACGATCAACTATATAGATAATAATCCGGTGAAAGCCCGGTTGTGTCGAGAGCCGGGTGATTGGCCATTTGGTTCGGCTAGAATGAAAGGTAAGCTGTAGTGTCGCCTATGTCGGAGTGTGGGCTGCCAGCCCACACTGCTTCGCGAAGCGGAGCATAAAATGTTTGAAAAGAAGACCAGCCAATCGGACCCAAGACTGTGGTTTGGCTCGGCTCGAATGAAAGTTACGTTGAAGTTCCGCCTGCGGCGGGTGTTGGCTGGCAGCCGAACACTCCGACAAAATATGCTCGAAGACCACCTCACACAATTTCTGCAGCATCTGAAATACGAGCG
>DEQS01000105.1:35150-46493 GCA_002360555.1 Chloracidobacterium sp. UBA3360 | reverse complement strand
CGCGAATGGATGGCGGGGCTGCATGCCGATCATAAGAAAACATCGGTTGCGCGAAAGCTCGCGAGTCTTCGCACCTTTTTCCAGTTTCTCGTCCGCGAAGGCAAGCTCGAATCTAACCCCGCTAAACAGGTCGCGACGCCAAAGATCGAGCGAAAGCTGCCAAACCACCTGACGATGGAGGACGCGGTGCGGTTTATCGAGACGCCCGACATCAACACCGACCTCGGCCGCCGCGACCGTGCGATACTCGAATTTTTATACGCGACGGGCATCCGCGTCGGCGAGCTGGTCGGGATCAATATTGCGGATGTGGATTTTCGCGAACGGATGGTGCGTGTCACCGGCAAGCGGAAAAAGCAGCGTATCGTGCCCTTTGGCGAACCGGCGGCACAGACTCTGGTGCTGTATCTCGAAACGACCCGCGGCGTGTTTCTAAACGAATGCCCCGAATCCGAGCGTGACCTCAACGCCCTGTTCCTACATCGACGCGGCGGACGCCTGACCACACGCAGCGTCGGGCGGATGATCGACAAATACATCCGGCAATGTGCCGACATCCACGACATCTCGCCGCACAGCCTGCGGCACACATTTGCCACGCACCTACTCGACAGCGGTGCCGACCTCCGCGACATCCAAGAGCTCCTCGGCCACGCCCGCCTCTCAACGACGCAGATCTACACGCAGGTCTCGATGGAAAAGATGATCGAGGTTTATGATAAGGCTCATCCGAAGGCGTGAGATAGTGTGAACAAAATAAGCCTCGACCCCATCGGAAAAAGGGACGCGATCAGATGAGATCGCGTCCCTTTTCTAGTTTGTTTCAAATCGTTTGTTGATCAGTTAGCCATCGGCGTTAAGCCGGTGATGGTGTCGGTAGCACCCGCGTTGCTAAAACCTGCTCCAGTTCCTGAAGGTGCTGAGAGCATTACACCGTTTGTCATAATACCGAAAGTTCTCGATCCGGTTTGGGTGGCGCCGCTGGTTGTTGTCGGGTTGCCATGACCATTAAACTGTGCCGGAGCTGAGGCAGTTCTGGCATGCATCCAGCCATCAAATATGTATCCGCTTTTCACTGAGTCGTCGCCTATGTTAGCCGCGTCAAAGGTTTTGTCCATGATCCCAGCTCTAGCCAAAACCACAAATGGATTTGAAACCCCGTAAACTCCGGCAAAATCCCCAGCACCTATAGACGCCTGATAGGTCATCTGAGCACCATGATAAGTGCGCAGCGTTGAGATCGCAGAGCCTTCGTTGGCCGAACGGCGGGCTGCAAGTAGATTAGGGATTGCGATCGCGGCGATTATGCCGATGATCACCACGACGATTAAGAGCTCGATCAGCGAGAATCCTTTTTGAGTTTTCATATGAACACCAGTCCTTATTGAGAATACCGGGCTCAAACTAAGCCCATTTTACGGTCTGAGTAAATAGCAAACATAGTGCCAGAAATGAATATCGTTGTAAAATATCGATAAACGTATATTTGACAGTGGGTTACGGACGCTGAATGCGGCTTTTGCCAAAATGTCCACACGTCGCTCCGACACTTTATTTGGCACCACCGTCCTTAAAAACTGGCAAAAAATGTTACTCATACGATCAGACACATCCTAAGGCTTGTCGAGATTTCTACGATTTCGGTTATACTCTTCTCGATAATCTTCGCTCTTTTTGAACCTGAATATATGAAAAAGATCCAAAGGCTCGTTGTTGCGTTATTTGTGTTTTCGTCTGTGGCGTTTGCGCAGGACAAGCTGCTCTCGCTGGATGATATTTTTAGTCCGGACCCGGCACGGCGTGTGCGGTTTAGCGGGACGCCGACGCAAGCGCAGTGGGCAAAGGACGGGCGGTCGTTTAAGCAGGTGATCAACGGGCGGCTGATGCGGGTCGATGCGGTGACGGGCAATGCCGTGCCTTATCTCGACAGCGGGCGGTTGGCGGCGGCGCTTTCGCGCGCCGGGGTCAAGCTCGATGACGCGACCGCAATGGCAAATTCGCCGGGGTTGCAATTTAACGCGGACGAGAGCGGGATACTGATCGATAACGCCAATGACCTGTGGTACTACGACGTGGCGAGTGGCAACGTCAAACGCCTGACCAACAGCCGCGACGCCGAGCTTGAGGCAGATTTTAGCCCGGACGGACGAACGGTGAGTTTTGTCCGGGGCAATAATCTGTGGGTCGTCGATGTCGCAAAGGGCGGTGAAAAGCAGCTTACGCGTGACGGCCGCGAGGGCGACAAACCCATTTACAACGGCTATCTCGACTGGGTCTACGAAGAGGAGTTGTACGGACGCGGACAAAAACGCGGGTATTGGTGGTCGCCGGATTCGCGCTACATCGCGTTTCTAAGGCTTGACGAAACGCCGGTACCAAAATTTATACTGGCAAACGACATCCCGAACGACCAGTTGATCGAAACGACCAGCTATCCGCAAGCGGGCGACCCAAATCCGATCGTAAAGCTCGGTATCGCCGAGGTCGGCAAATCGTCATTTTTGCCAAATGCCGGCCGCATACCAAAGATCGGCGACAAGATACCGCCGACGCTGCTGAGGTTTGGCGATGCGGTGAAATTTGTCGATACGACAAATTACCGCCCTGACGATCTGCTCATCGCCCGTGTTGCTTGGGCACCGGACAGCCGGAATGTGCTGTTTCAAGCTCTCAATCGAGAACAGACCAAACTCGACCTCAACGCCGCCGGATTAGATGGTAAATACCGTCATGTGCTGGATGAAACGACGCCCGCCTGGGTCGAGGTTTACGACAACCCTGAGTTTGTCTCGACCGGGTCGGGAAGTGGAACATTTGTCTGGCAATCGGCCCGCAACGGCTGGCGGCATCTGTATCTTTATGACAACGATGGCCGGCTTGTCCGCCAGTTGACCAACGGCAAGTGGGAGATCCGCAATCTGTACGGCGTCGATGCCAAAAACGGCTGGGCGTATTTTTCGGCGACCAAGGACAGCCACATCGCGGAAAATGTCTATCGCGTACGATTGGCGGGCGGCGAGCCGGAGCGTTTGACGCAGGACAACGGCTGGCACACAGCTTCGTTTGACCCAACGCTCACTCACTTTGTCGATACTTGGAGCGACGCGGGCACGCCGCCGCAATGGCGACTTTACCGAGCTGATGGGTTTGCTGTTCGAACGCTAAATGAGAACCGCGTCGATGCCCTGTCGCAATATCGTCTGTCGCGGCCGGAGTTTTTGAACGTCACGACGCGCGACGGTTTTGTGATGGAGGCGATGATGATCAAGCCGCCTAACTTTGACCCGAACAAAAAATATCCGGTGTTTGAGTTTACATACTCGGGCCCGCACGCTCCGTCGGTCGCTAACCGTTGGGGCGGCAACCGCGGTATGTGGTTCCAGATGCTCGCCCAAAAAGGTTACATCGTTTGGGTCTGCGACAACCGCTCGGCAAGCGGCAAGGGCGAGGAATCGGTCTGGCCGATCTACAAACGTATGTACGAGCTCGAGCTGCGCGACCTCGAGGACGGATTGAACTATCTCAAATCGCTGCCCTACGTTGACGGCAGCCGCATCGGTTTGCACGGTTGGAGCTATGGCGGCTCGATGACAAGCTATGCCATGACGCACAGCAAATCGTGGAAGATCGGCATCGCCGGCGGCACCGGCACGGATTGGCGGCTGTACGATTCGATCTACACCGAGCGTTATATGATGACGCCTGACAATAACCGCGACGGCTATGACCGCACCTCGATCGTCAAATCCGCAAGGAATCTCTCGGGCAAACTGCTGCTCATCCACGGCCAGATGGACGACAACGTCCACATGCAAAATACAACGCAATTTGTCTATGAGCTGCAAAAAAACGATAAGCAGTTTGAGCTGATGTACTACCCGACCCAACGCCACGGTGTCACCAACCCGCAGCAGGCAAAGCATATGTACACGATGATGACGGAGTTTATTTTGAAGAATTTGTAGGGCTATTTCGGACAAGCGGCTCCGTTTACGACCCAATCGTTCATCTTTTTGAGAAAATCTTCGTGACTCATAGGCGGGATAGCGCGGTTTGTGCCGGGATTCCATGCCCAAAGCACTTTGGGGTCGGTGGCGAGGTGTTCGACGGCTTCCTTTGCCGATTTTTTGCCGCCGTTCTTTAGCGGATCTTTCAAATTACTGCATAGCTGCGCGGCCGTCAGGCCCTGAAATATCATCTTGTGTGCGGTCGGCGGCATGTGCCAGTCGGGTACGCCGGGCGGCATATTCTCGCCAACGGTATTAGTCTCGAGATGGCACATCGCGCATTGGATGTCCTCGTTGCCCCGTCCCTCGATGCCGCGGACGACCTCGGGTTCGTGTGCCTTGCTGTCATTTCCCTGGAGCGGGTTGTCGCCGGCCGGATGGCAATTGATACAGCGAGCCGAGAAGAACACCTTGACGGCCTCATTAAACGCGGCACGAGCCTTTTTGGGATTGTCGACGATAACCGCGTTTTCGGTACGTACAGTCGCCGCGTCGACACGCTCCACTTTATTGTGACCGCCGAACACAAGATATCCGCCAGCCGCCGCCACAATTATGGCGGCAGATAATTTCAGAACATTGCGAGCATCTTGCGCATTTTGCATATCATTCGCCGTCCTTGTCAACCACTTGTATCTCTGGAAACTCAGCCGTGAATTGCTCGCGGGTTTTGGTGTCGATCTCGCCGCGTAGCGGTTTTGTTCCGACGTTCGATCGGAAATTGCCGTTGTCGTCGTAGAGGCGGCGGTATTGGGCGGAGTTGCGGATGATGCCCTGGACGTAGGCTTTAGTCTCTTTGAACGGTATTGCCTCGACAAACTCGTCCATATCGGGCGGCAGTGTCGCCCGCCAAGGAGCAACGCGGCCGGGGCCGGCGTTGTAGGCGATAGCTACGTATTCAATTCGGCCAAATTTGTCGAGCTGATCGCGAAAGTACGCGGTCCCAAGTTCGATATTCACTGCCGGTTGAAATAACGCGTCCGAGCTGATCATTGCGATTTTCGACACGTATTTTTTTGCTACCGAGCGGGCGGTTGGAATTAGTAGCTGCATTAGGCCGTAGGCATCGGCACCCGATTTCGCCCGCGGGTTAAAGACCGATTCCTGGCGGATCATCCCGGCAATTTGATAGGGATCCAAATTACGCTCCTTTGCCCAATATCTGATGTCACCCCAGTTTGTCAGAGGATAGAAAAAGCTCCATGTCTCTCGATCCATTTCCTCTGGAAACATCTGTGCATAGTCGGGATAGCTCTTTTGCATAGCAAGCAAAGCTGAGGTGTTATCGCTTTTCCAGCGGTAATGGCGGGCGAGGGCGAGGTTGATCTTGGGACTGTTACCGGCGGTCTTTTTTGCCTCGTTTAGTTCGTCGATCGACCAGTCAAAAAGCCCGATCGTCGATAGCTCGTCCGATCTCTCAACACGCTCAAGCTCCTTTTGTCCCGCGGTTTCGGCAACGACCGTCACGACGCGAAGATTTGCGACCGCCTGTGTGATCGTCGCGTTTGGCGGAGCGGTCGTGCGGCAATTGCCAGCCGATTTCATAGCGGTCAGGCGGCTAAGGGCTAGGTAGCCATACCAGTTTGCACCGTAGCGATAGTTGACGCCTTCGTACAACGCACATGCATCGGCGGTCTTGCCGCTACGTTCGCTGTCGCGGGCCGCCCAGTAACCGGCCTTGCCGCGATTGGTCGTGTCCTTGCCCGCATAGCGTGCCAAATGCTCGACGAACATCCGGCTCGATTCGGCGTAGTTGCCGTTTTCATGCTGAAACCAGCCCGCCTCAAATTGCGCCGTCGCAACCTCGACTGCGTTCGGATATGCGGCAACTGCGGTGTTTAGAAAATACCCTTCGTCGCCGCGGTTTTTGGCGTCCCGAGCGGCAAGCCCAGCGTCGATCAGCGTTTTTGCAACAAGCGTTCCGTTTGGAAACGCCGTCCGCATCGAGTCTGCTGTCGAGCGAGCCTGCGGCCACATTTTTGCTTTTGCATAGCCGAGAACGAGTTGACGATAGCCCTCCTCACGCTCTCTGCCGGACGACGGCAGCGAATTGAAAACGCCTTGAGCGTCGATCATCTTCCCCGTGTTTGCCATCGCCGTTAGTCGCCTGATCTGTAACAGCGGAGTGACCGACGCAGGAAAATTTGTCGCCAGTACCCCGTAAGCCGTTAGAGCATCCGCGTAGTTTTTTGTATTAAAAAGCCGCTCGGCACGACCGATCTGCTCCTCAGAGTTTTGCGGCGTCAGCGGCTGGGCAAGCGACGTCAATTTCATCTCTGCTTCTTTTGCCGCATTCGATCCGGCGGAGTAGAAAAACGTCCTGCGGTAATAACGGATCGCCTCGGCCTGGGAGCCCTGAGCTTCATACGCCTTTGCCGTAAGCAGCATTGCATCCGCTTCATTATTTTCGCTCAACTCTACTAGAAACGGCGGCACCTCGACTGCACGACCCGCGGCGATCGCCGATTGTGCCCATAGCAATTTTGCATCGCGAACCCGGACAGAATCGCTATGGTCTTTAACGATCTCACCAAACACATTGAGCGCCTCGCCGTGATTTCCCGCTGCTTGCAGAGCCTTTCCTCGCAGCCATAGAGCATGGTCGGAAAGCTTTGTCCGTTTCTTAAAGACATCCGAATTAAGTATCGCGGCAGCCCCGGCGTAGTCTTTATTTTCAAACCGTATGCGGGCACGGAGCAGCTTTGCAAGAGCACCTGTTTTCTTATTGGCAAAACGCGTCTCGATATCGGCGACGATATTCTCGGGCGGCAGTTTGCCGCTGCTAGTCATATCACGCAGCTGCGCGAGTGCCTGTTCCTCGGTCTGCTGAGCCGAGCAACCGACGGTAATAAAGACTAGGGAAAGGACGGTTGATATTCCAATTTGGGCGAGGTATTGCATCATATGTTTGGCGGTATTTACGGCGCGGTGTCTGGCGAAATACTATCTATAAAAGGCGAACCGTTATATCATAGCAAATAAATAAGGGCGTTTTGGAGTAGTTTTTATGATGAAATTTTGGGTGAATGTAGCGTTGCTCATGGTATTTGCGGCGCCGGTCATCGCTCAAAATGTCACGCCTACGCCTAAACCCACGCCGGACGACGATGTCGTCAAGATCTCGACCAACCTGATACAGATCGACGTCACCGTCACCGATGCTAGGGGCAAGCCTATCACCGACCTTAAACCCAACGAGATAGAGATATTCGAGAATGGCGAAAAACAAAAGGTCTCAAATTTTTCGTTTGTATCGTCTGTAAAAGAGATCATTGAAAAAGCCAAACCGTCCGAAACTGGCGTTCCTGTCCCAACGCAAAAACTACGGCCCGAACAGATACGCCGGACGATCGCTCTGGTCGTTGACGACCTTTCCCTTTCGTTCGAAAGTGCGTATCAGACGCGCCGGGCGTTAAAGAAATTTGTCGACGAACAAATGCAGGACGGCGATCTGGTCGCGATCGTTCGCACAGGTGCGGGCATCGGGGCTTTGCAGCAATTTACCGGAGACAAACGGATGCTCTACGCCGCTATTGAGCGTGTAAAGTGGAATCCGCAAGGAACCGGCGGCGTCAGTGCGTTTGCCCCTATCGAAGCGACACCCGACACTTCGCTTCAAACTAGCGGCGACGAAGAAACGGAGGAGACGCCCACGACAGGCACCGGCCAGAGCCTCGACGATTTTCGAAGTGCCGTATTTGCGACCGGTACGCTCGGTGCTTTGAAATACATCGTCACCGGCATGGGCGAGCTGCCCGGACGCAAATCGGTCATCCTGTTTTCCGACGGTTTCAAAATGTTTGAGACGAGCGGCGACGGCTTTCAGGAACAGGGCCGCGTGATGGATTTTCTCAAACAGCTTGTCGAAACAGCCAATCGAGCCTCGGTCGTCTTTTACACTGTCGATGCCCGCGGTCTGCAACCGGCTGGTTTTACTGCGGCCGACAACGTCTCAGACACAAGCCCTGACGCTATGAATGCTCAGGCTCAAGCACGCCGCGACCAACTGATCGACACGCAAGAGGGGCTTTCGTTCCTTGCAGAGGAAACCGGCGGCCTCGCAATCAAAAACAACAACGACCTCAGCGGCGGCGTCCGCCGGGTGCTCGACGACCAGAGCTATTATCTGGTCGGCTACGAACCCGACGCCGACACGTTCGATCCCGCTAAACGAAAGTTCAACGCATTGGTCGTCAAGGTGCTGCGGCCGGGTGCGACTGTTCGCTACCGCAGCGGTTTCTTTAACGTCGCCGACCGCGACAAGCCCACAGTAACGACGACACAGACGACTGGCCAGCAGTTAAATGCCGCTCTCGTGTCTCCATTCGCCGTTGGCGGGATCGGTCTACGGCTAAACGCACTATTCGGCGATGACGCGAAAACCGGCCCGTTTGTCCGCTCCTTGCTGCATATCAACGCCGCCGATCTCAAGTTCACAGACGCACCCGACGGCAATAAGAAAGCGTCGTTCGACGTGCTCGCTATCAGCTTCGGCGATAACGGCCAGCCGATCGACCAGCTTGGCAAATCGTACGTCATTTCTATAAAACCCGCTGCATACGCCAAGATGGCCGCCAGCGGATTTGTCTATCATTTCGCCTTCCCGATCAAAAAAGCCGGTGCGTTTCAATATCGAGTTGCGATCAAAGATTCGTCCGGGCGCATCGGTTCGGCAAGTCAATTTATTGAGGTCCCTGATCTAAAGAAAAAACGTCTCACGCTGTCGAGCATCATCCTCGAAAATCTCTCGAACGACGATTGGCTGCGTAAACGCGACAACGCCGGGACGCGGATCGCTACCGACCCGATGTCTGACACGGCTCTTCGCCGAATTAAGGCCAACTCTGTTATGCGTTACGGCCTTGAGATTTACAATGCAAAGATCGGCTCTGCAAAGCAGCCGCAATTGCAGACAAGAATACGCGTGTTTCGCGACGGCAAGCTCATCCTGGACGGTACCCAAAAGCCCTTTGAGCTGTTCGGTCAAACCGATATGACACACTTAAAGCTCACCGGTGCGGTCGCCATCGGCGAAAAGATGCTGCCTGGCGATTACGTTCTGCAGTTGATCGTTACCGACACGCTCGCCAAAACAAAACAGCAGATCGCGACCCAATTTGTTGAATTTGAGGTCACAAACTAACCTGCCCGGTCTTCTTTTTTACCTACCGATGACAAAAATGTGACGCGCATCACATTTTTGGTTGACAAGTATTATCCCAAAATGAGAGTCTAGCTTTTCGTGGTAAGTAAGCACTTACTTAGGAGAGTATATTTGATCAAAGATCTTTTCGAATGCGGCCATCATGGCAAAATGACGGGCGATGCGCGCCGTCAGCAGATATTGCAGACGGCTGTCGCGCTTTTTTCGCAGCGCGGTTTTAAGGGCACGACGACCAAAGAGATCGCCAAAGCGGCCGGCGTTTCTGAGGCGATGGTGTTTCGCCACTTTGAAAATAAAGACGCCTTGTACGGTGCGATCCTCGACACAAAAGGCTGTCAGGACGGCGTTCACCGCTTTCCGTGGGAAGAAAATGATGTTCTCAAGACAGCGATCGAACAAAAGGACGATTTTGCCGTATTTTACAACATTGCGTTTGACGCTCTGAAAAAACACCAGGCCGACGAAGGGTTTATGCGGCTGCTGTTTTACTCAGCGCTTGAGGAACATTTACTGGCTGAGCGGTTCTTTCACGAATTTATCGAGCGTATTTATGAGTTTATCGGCGGCTATATTGAGGAGCGGCAGCGTGACGGAGCTTTTCGCGAGATGAATCCGCGGATCGCTGTCAGGGCGTGGCTAGGAATGCTGATCCATCATTCGCTAAACAATATTTTGTGGGACAAAAAGCGGGTCATCCTCGATATCCCAAACGAAGAGGCCGCGAAGAATTTTGCACAGATCCTGCTCGGCGGGATCAAGTCGTAAATATATAAGAGACGACAATTATCATGAGAGACAAGAAAGTACTTATCTTTTTGGCGATGCTGGTCTTAACCGCGACAATTGCGGGCATCGGCTGCGGATCAAAAGCAGCAAACGCCAACGCTAACGCTAACGCGCAGCCGACCATCGTCGATGTAACGACGACACAGGCCGTGGTCAAACCGATCCCGACATATTTTGAGGCGACAGGTAATCTCGCCGGCGACGCCCAGAGCGACGTCGCACCGACCGTGGCGGGCAAGATCGTCGAAGTCAATTTTGATGTTGGCAGCTTTGTCGAACGTGGCAGCGTGCTTGTCCGGCTCGACGACCGCGATGCCCGCATCCGCATCGAACAGGCTCAGGCCCAGGTCGAACAGCAAAAGAAGGCTGTCGACCAATCAGTCGCTGCTCTGCGTCAGGCACAGATCCGTCTCGGGCTAAAAGATGGCGAGTCTTTCGACATCGCGACCTTTTCACAGGTCAAATCTGTTACCGCTCAGCTTATCCTTGCCGAAAAAGAATTGACACGTGCGCAGCGGCTTTACGATACGGGCGATATTTCGAAATCGATCCTTGATACGCGGCGTTCGCAGCGTGATGCTCTGATCGGCCAGTTGGACGAAGCCCGCTCGAATGCAGCCGTCGCTGTCCGTGCGATCAACTCTGCTGAGGCCGCCGTTGCAACCGCAAAAACGGGCGTCAGGACGGCTCAAACACAGGTTGAGCAGGCACAAAAATCGCTCACGGATACGGTCATTTACGCACCGATCAGCGGCTACGTTTCCGAACGAACCGCCGATCCGGGTGAATATCTTTCACCTGCTGCACCAAATACAAAGATCGGCACCATCGTCCGCACCTCGCCGCTGCGTCTCAAGATCGACGTACCTGAGGCTTCCATTGGTAAGGTTGCCGTCGGACAAGGCATTTCGCTTCAAACCAGTGCTTATCCCGACCGCAATTTTGCCGGCACAGTCGCCCGCATTTTGCCGGGATTAAATACAACGGCACGAACACTGACCGTCGAGGCCGAGGTCGCAAATCCGGAAGGGCTGCTCAAACCGGGACAGTTTGCGACGGTTCGCATTACGCAGTCAAAACCCGAAAACGCGGTGATGATACCCGCAACGGCGGTCAAGGCTGAGGGCGACATCAATAAAGTTTATGTGGTTATGGACGGTGCGGTCCGCGAGATTTTGGTCCAAACCGGCCTGCTCGAAAACGGCCTGATACAGATCAAAGCCGGCATCAACGAAAATGATGTCGTGGCGACAAGCAATATCAATACGCTGTATGACGGCGTTTTAGTTCGCGTTGCGAACTAGGGGAAAAGAATATGCAATGGCTTGCTGAAGTTTGTGTAAAGCGTCCGGTTTTCGCCACGATGTTGGTCCTGTCACTCGTGGT
>DEQS01000105.1:0-34912 GCA_002360555.1 Chloracidobacterium sp. UBA3360 | reverse complement strand
GAGATCACCGACAAGGTCGAAGAAGCGGTCAATACCATCAGCGGAATTGACGAGCTACGCTCGACCTCGATCGAAGGCATTTCGCAGGTTTTTGTGGCTTTCGTACTTGAAAAAGACGTTAACGTCGCTGCTCAAGAGGTAGAAAACCGCGTCCAGACGGTCATCCCAAACCTGCCCGAAACGGCAAAACAGCCTACGGTACAAAAGCTTGATACTGACGCTGCACCGGTTCTGCGTATCTCGATATCCGCGCCGACATCGCTTCGCGAAGTGACCGAGATCGCAAAGAACCGGGTCAAGGAACGCATCGAATCGGTCAACGGCGTCGGCCAGATCACGATCATTGGCGGACAGGAACGGCAGATCAACGTCTGGGTCGATCCCGACAAAATGCGTTCGTACAATGTAACACCAGCTGAGGTATCGGGTGCATTACGCATCCAAAACATGGAGTTTCCGTCGGGCCGCATTGACGAGGGCCAGACCGAAACGGCTATCCGCACGGTCGGAAAGATACAAAAACCTGAGCAGTTTAACGATATCGTTGTCGCAACCCGCGGCGGTTATCAAGTCAAGGTCAAAGACCTCGGTTACACAGAGGACGGCGGTGCCGAGACCCGCTCGGAAGCACGCCTAAACGGCCAGCCGGCTGTGACGCTGATCGTTTCAAAACAGTCAGGAACAAATACGGTCGCCGTCGCTCGTGAAATAAAGGCTCGCCTAAAAGAGATCGAACCGACGCTGCCCAATGGTTTCCAGATGCGTGTGATCGGCGACAACTCGATCTTTATCGAAAATTCGCTCCACGCTATCGAGGAGCACTTGATAGTTGGCTCGATACTAGCGTCGATAGTCGTCTTTCTATTTCTGTGGAATTTCCGTGCGACATTTATTGCGGCGCTCGCCATCCCGACGTCGATCATTTCGACCTTTGCACTCGTCTATGCGATGGGCTATACGCTCAATTCGATCACGATGCTTTCGCTAACGCTGATGGTCGGTATCGTTATCGATGACGCGATCGTGGTGCTTGAGAATATCTATCGTTTTGTCGAAGAAAAGGGTATGAACCCGTTTCAGGCGGCGATCGAAGGAACGCGTGAGATCGGCCTAGCGGTTCTAGCGACAACGTTGTCGCTGATGGCGGTTTTTGTGCCGATCGGATTTATGCAGGGCATCGTCGGCAAATTTATGTCGTCATTTGGCCTGACGGCGTCGTTTGCGGTCGCGGTTTCGCTGATCGTGTCGTTTACACTTACGCCGATGCTTGCGGCACGCCTGATTAAGAGACATAAGTCAGAACCGCCTGCGTCATCGGGCGGCCAGGAAGCTGAGATAAAAGGCGACCTTGAACACGAACTCGAAAAGGACGACAGCCATTACACCGGCTGGTTCAAGCGAGTTGATCTGTTGTATGCGTGGATGCTGCGGTTTTCGATGGCGCGTCGTTGGGTGATCGTCACGCTTGTCGTGCTGGTTTTCCTGAGCATCGTTCCGCTCTTTATGTTCGTCGGTAAAAACTTTCTGCCGGTCGATGACCAATCGCAGTTTGAGATCTCGGTCCGAACGCCTGAGGGCACAAGCCTGTCCGCTTCGTCACAGTCGTTCGAGCGGATCGCTTCGGAAATTCGCAAAATGCCGGGCGTGACGGACACCCTTGCGACAGTCGGCGGCGGACAGCAGCAGGTCGTCAACGCCGGAACTATCTATGTGAAATTGAGCGATGTCGGTACTCGGGCTAAATCGCAGGAAATGATGATGGCCGACGCTCGCGAGATTTTGGCAAAGTTCCCTCCGGAATTACGGACCAGTGTCCAGATCGTCCAGGCATTTTCGGGCGGCGGTTTCCGTAACGCCAACGTCCAGTTTTTGATCTCGGGCCCGGACATCAAGGTACTCGAAGAAGCTTCTGCTAAGGTCCTCGCAAAAATGAAGACCATACCCGACGCGGTGGACGTTGACACGACACTCATCTCGGGTAAACCCGAATTGCAACTCGAGGTTGACCGCGACACCGCGGCAGACCTTGGCGTACGAGTCGGCGATGTATCGCAGGCTCTCAACACGCTGGTCGCGGGACAAGAAGCGACGACGTTCAATGCAGGTTCTGACCAATACGATGTCTATGTGCGGGCAATAAACCCATTTCGTACCAGTGAAGAGGGTCTGAAACGCATGATCGTGCCGTCGGCCAAACTCGGTTGGGTCACGCTCGACCGTGTCGTTAAGACCAAACCCGGCACCGGCCCGAGTGCTATCGACCGCACCAACAGGCAAAAGCAAGTGACGCTGTTGGCTAATACAAAACCGGGCGGTTCGGCCGCAAGCATAACCTCGGCGATCGACAGTTATGTTAAGGAACTAAATCTTCCTGTGGGGTATCACACGGGTTACGTCGGACAGTCAAAGGAAATGGGTAAAGCCGGTTTCTATTTCCTGCTGGCATTCGCTTTGTCATTCATATTTATGTACATCGTGCTGGCCGCCCAGTTCGAATCGTTTATCCATCCGGTCACGATCCTGCTGACGCTACCGCTCTCGATTCCGTTTGGAATTTTCAGCCTTTTGGTGATGGGCCAGACGGTAAATATCTTTTCCGGCCTCGGGCTGTTGCTGCTATTTGGCGTCGTCAAAAAGAACGCCATCTTGCAGATCGACCATACAAATCATCTACGTTCGCAGGGCATGTCGCGTTACGACGCGATCATCCAGGCAAACCGCGACCGTCTGCGTCCGATCTTGATGACGACCATCGCACTGGTCGCCGGTATGATCCCGCTCGTGGTTTCGACCGGTGCCGGTTCGGGAACGAACCGCTCGATCGGCGTGCTCGTCGTCGGTGGCCAGTCGCTTTGTTTGTTGCTGACCCTACTGGCAGTACCCGTTTTTTATTCGTTATTTGATGATCTCGCCGAGCTGCGGCTTTTCAAATACGTCAATCGTTTTGCCGAGTGGTTATTTGGCGGAGTAAAGCGGCGTTTTGTCGGGGCGACAAGCTCAATGTTTAGGTCGATCAATAAATGATACGCACAAGTTTCGATCCGGGGATCGGTTTTATGAAGGGACGTTTTTACATTATTTTTATAGCTGTTTTTTTTGTGCTAGGCACTCAGGCGCTCGGTCAAAGCCCGACGCCCACGCCCGATGCTCAAAATGTAAAGACCGAGGACATCAAGGGCGTGCCGACGGTAGCGACGGACTATCGTTCGGATGACCGCAGCTTTCCGGATCTCGGCCGCGTCGGCGTCGATATGACTCAGCAAAAAACACTGACCATTCGAGACGCGATCGAACTTGCGCTTGATAACAACCGCGACATCGAGGTCACTCGTAAGAACGAACGGATCGCCGAATACGATCTCGATGCGGCCCGCGGTATTTACCAACCAAGATTTACCGCCCAAACATACTATGATCGCTCGACTGTGCCAAACGTCAGCATCTTTACCAGCAATCAAAAGAACACGCAGGGATCACTCGTTGCCAATACAGGCCTTCAGGCCTATGTACCGAAGTTCGGAACGGTTTATGGCGGCACGTTCAATAATTCGCGGGTTACGACAGACAATCCGATATCCGTGCTAAGTCCCCAGCTAAATGCGAGCCTTGGGTTTAATGTTTTGCAGCCGCTGTTTCGCGGACGAAAGTTTGACCTGGCACGGCGCAACATCGAGATCGCCAAGCGAAACATCAGCCTGACGGATACACAATTTCGCCAGCGTTCGATCGAGACGGTTGCCTCTGTGCAGAAAGCTTATTGGGATCTGACCTACGCTCTTCGCAATTTACAGGTGCAGCGTGACGCCGTTCGCGATGCTAAGGCACAGCTCGAACACAACCGCCGTCTCGTCGATGAGGGACAGCTTGCTCCGATCGATATTGTCGCGGCAGAAACGCAGGTCGCCAATTTTGAGCAGGCCGTCTATGACGCGCTAAATACCGTCAACCTTGCCGAAAATGTTCTGAAAAATCTCATCTCGCCCAATCGCAATGACGTTCTATGGGGACAGGCGATCGTGCCGGTCGAGCCCGTCGAGATAGCGCCGCCGGTCACGACGCTGGGCGAGGCAATGAACACCGCTATCGAAAATCGTCCCGAGCTTGAGATCAACCGTGCACAGAAAGACATCAACCTGCTCGACCAAAGGCTTTATCGCGACCTGAAAAAACCTCAGATCGATTTCGTAGCAAGTTACTCGACGTCAGGAATCGGTGGAGATCCAAATCGAAACTTTAGTCCTAACTTTCCAACACCTTGCGCGACGGATCCGACGTCGCCCGCGTGCGTCCAACAGTTAAAAAATCTGGCGTTATTGACGGGCAATCCATACAGCGGCTTGATAGCAAACCGTTATCCGGTATTTCGATTCGGCATCAATTTCAATCTGCCGCTTTGGGGTGATAAGACCGCCGCCGCCCAACTCGGCCACGCAAAGGTCGAGGCTGAAAAGCTAGAAATTCAACGCGAACAGATCGAGCAAGGCGTTCAGGTCGAGGTGCGAAATGCTTTGCAATCGATCCGCACCGCTGAGGCACGACTGCGAGCCGCATCGGTCGCTCGCGAAAATACCGCAAAACAATACGAATCAGAACAGCGAAAGCTCGACGAAGGGCAGTCGGATGTCTATAAAGTGCTGGAACGCCAGACCGCTCTTACCGCCGCCCGCAGCATGGAGCTTCGCGCACGCACCGAGCTAAACAAAGCCATCGCCGAGCTGCAGCGAGCGACCGGCAATTCGCTGAAAGCAAACGATATCGAAACCAAGCTAAAAAAATGAAGGCCGTCTACATAGCCGAATTCGGCAGCGAAGATAACCTCAAGATCCAAGAGGTTGATGAACCGTGTGAGATCGGAGCAAGCGATGTCCTTGTCCGCGTGCGTGCCGCCGGGTTGAACCGGGCGGATCTGCTGCAGGTTCGCGGGCTCTATCCGCCGCCTGCCGGTTATTCACCAAATATTCCCGGGCTTGAGTTCGCCGGTGAAGTCGCCGCCGTCGGAGATAACGTCTCTGAATGGCAGATCGGTGACCGCGTTTTTGGTATCACTGCCGGCGAGGCTCAGGCCGAATATCTGACCATCGACAGCTCGCTGCTCGTTCGCATTCCCGAAAACCTCAGCTTTACCGAAGCCGCTGCCGTACCCGAAGCTCTCATTACCGCACACGACGCTATCTTTACGCGAGGCAGTTTGAAACAGGGCGAAACGCTGCTCATCCACGCCGTGGGGTCGGGCGTCGGGCTTGCCGGATTACAGCTTGGGAAAGCGAATGGTTCGATGGTTATCGGGACATCACGCACCGCCGACAAGCTCGACCGCTGCGCCGAATACGGCCTCGATCACGGCATTTCTACCGCCGACGGTATTGCTTTTGCCAAGCAAATTGGTGAGGTCACGGGCGGAAAGGGTGTGGATGTAATTCTCGATCTCGTAGGCGGAGCTTATTTTCCACAAAATCTCGCAAGCCTTTCGGTGAAAGGTAGATTGATACTCGTCGGCCTGACCGCCGGACGAACCGCTGAGTTTGATATGGGAATGGCCCTGCAAAAACGTCTGACCATTACCGGCACGGTTTTGCGAGGCCGAACAACCGCCGAAAAGGCTGAAGCGACCCAAAAATTTGCTGACGAAGTCGTGCCGCTCCTTGCTAGTGGCAAGATCCGCCCAAACCTCGACCGCGTCTTTGCTGCCGAGGACCTAATTTCTGCATATAAATATCTGGGTTCAAATGAGAGTTTTGGTAAGGTCGTGTTGGAGTTTTAACGGCTGACCCGCAAAGCGGCGTCATCTGTGATTATACAAAGCCCCGAGACACCCCGTGCGTCGAGTTCGGACAGCAGTGCGGCGGCCTGTTCGTAGGTCAGGCTGTGGGCCTCGCACCGTTCAAATGAGACGACGGACCAGATGGCCTCGTCCAGTTCGCACACGGCGGCAACCTTTTCCGCCTCGGTCATATTATTGACCAGAGCCAGCTTTTCGAAATAGTTTATCGGCCGTTCGATCTCCATCTTTTTCTTTAGATGCGTGATCCCCGACCTCATTTCCTGGATTCTCATACAAAACGTACCGCGCCTGACAAGATAACACGCGCCCAAAGCGCAAGTAAATACATTTTTTCGAGCGGTTTGTTCAAAATAGGCGCGCCATATGGTGCGGCGACTTGGTAAAATAGCTCCAAGTCTTATGCTCTATCGCGAATCGATCTTTCTCACAGGTTTTCCCGGCTTTATCGCCGGCCGGCTCGTCGAGAGGCTGGCAAAGCCCGAAACTCAGTTTTATTTACTAGTCCAGCCGCAGTTTGTCGATAAGGCGATGGACGAGATCGAGGAGATCGCCGAGCTGACAAACACGCCGCTTGAGAGTTACGTGATCGTCGAGGGCGACATCACTCAGCCAAACCTCGGCATCTCTAACGACGACCTGCAAACGATTCTGTTTGAGACGACCGACGTTTTTCATCTGGCGGCTGCGTATGATCTGGGCGTTCCGAAAGACATTGCCTTTAACGTAAATCTCGAGGGAACAAAGAACGTCAATGACCTCGTCCGCTCGGTGCGAAATCTGCGTCGGTACAACTATGTTTCGACCTGTTACGTCGCCGGAAAGCGTGAGGGCGAGATATTTGAGACCGAGCTCGAACACAACGCCGGGTTTCGCAATAACTACGAGGAAACCAAATATCTTGCCGAGCTCGAGGTCGAACGGCTAAAGCCCGCCTTTCCCGTCACGATCTATCGCCCGGCAGTCGTTGTCGGTGATTCAAACACCGGCGAGACGGCAAAGTACGACGGTATATATTATCTGATCAACTATTTACGCAAAGCCCCTTGGCTCTTTCGCGTAATGAATGTCGGCAACGACACCGTCAAACTCAACCTCGTTCCGGTCGATTTTGTCGTCGATGCTATCGCCGCACTCGCCCGCGACAAAGCCGCAGTCGGCAAGACCATCGCACTCGCCGATGCCGAACCTCTGACGACCGCAGCTCTTTTTGACGCGATCGCAAAAGAATTGACCGGACGCAAATCCGAGTTTGGCCCGCCCGTAAAACTCACCGAGTGGTTTTTGAATACACGCATCTCACCCGCGATCACCGGTCTGCCGCATGTTGGCGTGCCATATTTTTTTATCTCGCAGAAATACGACACGAGCACCGCCGCCGAGCTTTTACGCCCGCACGGCATCGAATGCCCGAGGTTTGAACGGTACGTCGGTAACCTGCTCGATTTTGTCGAGGAGTTTCCGCAACTCTGATCTCCTTGGGGTCCTTAGCGTCTCTGCGGCTTTGCGGGAAATTTCCCCTTCAACCGCAAAGTTTGCAAAAGCAAAGGAATCTACATTTCGAGCATCGAATTAAGTAATGCTAAAAAGGTCAAAAAGCTTTAACTTAGTCTTCTTTATCCTGTTACTCGCGGCGGCGGCATCTGCGCAGAGCGGCCGCGTACAGGCGACGCCGACACCAACCCCCGAAGACGACACGGTTCGCATTGTCACTGAGGAGATCAAGCTCAACGTGCTCGCCTTTGATGAGAAAGGTGATTTTTATCGTGACGTAAATGAACGCGACCTTGTCATCAGCGAGAATAACATTCTCCATCAACCGGTGAGCGTCCGGCGTCTGCCCGCAAATGTCCTGATCATAATGGACACCGGCGGTGAGCTGCGGGCCGTTAAAAGCCTCGATCAAACGCGAAAGGTAGCGACTGCATTGGTTCAATCGCTTCGTCCCGGCGATGCCGTTGCCGTCATGCAATACTCCGACAAAGCCGAAATTGTGACCGAATGGACCAGCGACAAAGTTCAAGCACTCGCGGCAATAAAGCGGGTAAATTTTGGCCGACGCTCAATGTTTGTCGACGCAATAAAGCTTGCGACTGATTTTATGCTGCGGAGCGGCGTTGATAATAAACACATTATTTTGATCACAGACGGTACTGACAGTATGGGCCGTTCGTCAGCAAAATTTGACGCGTTTCAGCGTTTGATGGCGACCGACATCAGCGTCCATGTCCTCAGCTATACCTCGATGGAGGCCGCCGACATCGAGCCCCGTACAAAAGGCATTTCAAACACTCCGCCGCCAAAGGCAATGCCAGACGAGATCGCCGCGACGCTGCCAAACGGCGTCAAAGATAAAGGTGTAAAGGTCGGCCCGACGATCAGTCTCGATCGCACGCTCATCAAAAAGATGAAAGCCCGCCAGCTCGAACTCGAAACCAGCCAAGAGCAGCTCGAAAAGCTAGCCGAAAGCACCAACGGCGAATATATCCTGCCAACATCGCTCGAGGAAATGGTCGAAAAAGCGGCGCTCGTCGCCAAGATGGTCGACGCTAGTTATGTTGTCACCTATATGCCAAAGGTGTCCGTAGTCGAAACACGCGGCATTGCCGAGCGCAATATCGATGTCACGTCGCGGCGTGCCGGCCTGATCGTTGTAGCCCGACGAAAGCTGCTCTTCGACACCAAAAACCAACCAAAGTCAGTTTCATCCAAACCTTAGCCCGCATTTCAGCGTAAATTTATCCGTTACTAAATGGCGACACGCAAAATATCGTGTAACCGGCCCGTGCCGGTGTTCGTCTTAGCTTTCGACGGTCAAAACAGTAACGTTACGTAGAATGAGCAGTTATCCGACGGCTTTGAATAATGAAACTCTAGCCACGCGCACCGAATCGCACGCCGTGCCTCTTACGGTGCGTGCCGAGATGACCGACCGTCAGCTCGTCGATCTGACGCTTGCCGGGGACAATTTTGCATTCGAACAGATCTTTGACCGTCACAAACGGCTCGTCGCCGTTATCGCCGCACGTTATTTTCGCAAACCCGACGAGATCGAAGACATCGTTCAGGTCAGCTTTGCCCGTGCGTTTACACAGCTCGATAAATTTCGCGGCGAACACGACCGCTCACTCGCAAGTTGGCTGATCAAGATAACGGCAAATATTTGCTTTGACACGCTGCGTGCCCAAAAACGCAAACCCGAAACGCTGACCTGCGACCTGTCTGATGCCGAGGTTGATTCGCTTGTAGAGCTGACCGCCGACACGTCACGTTCGCAAGAAAGGTCCTTGGTCGCAACGGACCTTTCGGAAAAGCTGCTGGCACAGCTCCCGGCCGAGGAGCGGGCGCTCTTGCAGATGCTCTATGCCGAAGAAATGAGCGTCGCCGAGATCGCAGGTGTACTAGATTGCTCGACCGCAAATGTAAAGATACGAGCGTGGCGAGCGCGAAAGACCCTGAGAAAGTTATTGCAAAAGTTTTTGTAACCGGCGAAACGTAAAATTCGTCATTTTTTATAAGCGATGGACAATCGACGTTTTAATAAAAAAGATCTGGATGCGATCGGCAAGATGCTGTTCGAACAGTCAACCGTATCGGAAAGTAAGATCGATGAGATCGTTGCAAGGCCCGACCTGTTTTCCGGCGTTTTGAAACGGATCGCTGATGACCAAGCTAAGGCCGTAGCTATCGCATCAAAACGAAGATTTGTCCCGCAATATGCGGCCGCATTTGCGTCCGTTTTGATAATGATCGCCGCCGTTTTTGGAACTTATAGATACGTACAAATTAATTACAGCAATGATAGTAATGAGTTTCGTGCGGCCAAAACAATAGTACAAGTTCCGGTAGAAATACCGGTTGCCGCACGGCCCGATTTTCCTCCTAAGGAAGAGAATTTTGGTAAACCTTCTCCGGGCCGTGCGTCTAATTCAGAAACTTTGGCTGAAAGAACAGCTTTTCGAACGCCCGCGCGATCGGCGGGCCGCACACGTCAGGCCGGAAACGTCGATGAAGAGGATGGCCATTTTTATCCAGTTTCATACAACGGCGATCTGGAAGAATCGGCTTCCGGCGGACGTGTCATCCGCGTCAATATGACGCGTTCGGCGTTATTTGCCATGGGCGTTAACGTCCCGCTTGAAAACGGTTCAGAGACCGTCAAAGCCGATCTGCTCGTTGGAGCAGATGGCGTGACACGCGCAGTGCGCGTTGTCGAATAAATTGTATATTTTGCATCAGAGGAGTAGATCATGAAGGTATTTTCAATTATTTTATTGAGCGCCATGTTTGGCGTGACGGGCTTTGCCCAGCAGGATGCGAAGGTTATCGCCGAGACTTGGACCTCAGGCGATAAGGTCGTCAAGGGCCAGCCATTTTCCGCCGAAGCGGTCAGCGAGAGCGTCCAGACGCTGTCAGACGGCAACCGTATCGTCCACAACTCGACCACCAAACTTTACCGCAATAGCGAAGGGCGTTTTCGCCGTGAAATCACGGGCGGTACGGGCGGCGTGATGGGCGAAGGGTATAGTTTTGAACCGGGTGTGACGATCACGGATCAGTTGGGCGGGCGATTGTTGCTCGATTCGACCATGAGGACCGTTCGTCCACTGGCGATGGTAGAGCCGCGCAAGATCGAGATACCGTCATTAACAGCCGAGCAAAAAGCCGCTCTCGAAAAACTGCGCGTTGAGCTAAAGCTGACCGATACGTCAAAGATCACCGAGGAGCAGCGACAGACGATCAAAAAGCTCAAAGAAGAGCTTAATATCAATATACCGCTGATCGTCACGCCCGAAGGATTTAAGCCTGCTCATACTATCACGACAACGGTCAACGGCTCACTATTCGGCGGCACGGCCAAAGCAATTGCTCCAGGAGCTCCGCTCACCGGAGCCCTAACGCTCGCAACCACTGTTGGCGGCCAGTCTAAATACGAAACAAAGACCGAGCAGCTTGGCAGCAAAAATATCGAGGGCATCGAGGTCGAGGGAACCCGCACCGTGACCACCATCCCGGCCGGAGCTATTGGCAACGAGCGTCCGATCGAAACCGTTTATGAAAAGTGGTATTCCAAAGAATTGCAGCTCGTGGTGATGTCAAAACGTACGGATCCGCGGTTTGGCGAGCAGACATATCGACTGACCAATCTTGTCCGCAGTGAGCCGGACCCGTCGCTTTTCAACGTGCCTGCAGGCTACAAGCCTTATCCGTCGCAGTCAGGATTTAAGACGTACAGTACGTATAGTGATGCGGTAACCGCCTATCCTGCAGCAGTTAAGAAAGCACCGACGGCGTCGAAGCCGGCGACCGCACCAAAACCACTGCAATAGTTTTTGCTAATAACCCTCGAAACTTTGGCGGGCATCAGATGCCCGCCTTTTTTTGGTCCACCTTGGTCCATCTTGATCCACTTGGTCCGGACCGGACCAAGATCTGACCAAATTTCCGGGTTATTGTGCGTTTGGGTTAGAATTGACCTATACCTATCGAACACTAAGGAGATACAAATTACATGTCAACAGCTACAGGAACCGCAACCGAAAATACGCCCGCGATCGCTAAGGTCGGCACGCCGGCACCGGATTTTAATATGGCCTCGACCAAAAATATCGAGACGCTTGGCGAAAACGTCAAACTATCGGATTACAAGGGCAAATGGCTCATCCTGCTATTTTACCCGCTCGATTTTACCGGCGTCTGCTCGACCGATCTGACGCATTTTTCGGCTAGATTCGAAGAATTTAGCAGCCTCAATACAGAGGTTTTAGGTGTCTCGACCGACTCAGCCCACTCGCATCGTGCGTGGCTCCGTATGCCAAAAGAGTTGAATGGTATCGGCGAAATTAAATTCCCGATCGCCTCCGACGCCGGCGGCAAGCTGTCGCGTCAGTACAATATACTGATCGAGGAACCCAACATCTCGCTCCGCGGCCTCTTCATCATCGACCCCGACGGTGTGCTGCAACACGCCTCAGTTCACACTCCCGCGATCGGGCGCTCTGTCGATGAAACGCTGCGAGTGCTACAGGCAATCCAGAGCGGTGGCTTTTGTGCAGCTGACTGGAAACCGGGCGATAAAAACCTATAAATATAAGAAATTTAACCACAGATGGACACGGATAGACACAGATCAAATATTTGATCTTATCGGTGTCCATCTGTGTTTATCTATGGATAATTTATAAAAACGGGCGGCTGAGAAATACCCAATACAGAATAAATCCGCTCGCGAGGATCGAACCCATCAGCATCAATATCAACAGCCCGATCAGACCAAATACGAATACATAATCGCTCGTCGTGCCTTTGCCGTGACCGGCGGCACGTGTGCGGATCAGGTTCATGTTCTGATTATTTGCCCGCCAAACAAAATCAAAAGCGTCGCCGATAAACGGAACCATACCAACAACGTAATCGAGCCCGATGTTAAAAGCCATGCGTAGCAAAGTGATCTTTGGCACGCCGTAGCGAACGCCCGCAACCAAGATGTACATCGACGGCAAAAAGGTGAGCGTATCGCCGACGTTAGGTATCAGCCCGATCAAGGCATCAAGCCCAAACCGCCACCCGACGCCCGGCACCCTGAATAACCCGTCGAGATAAAACGACAGATCGTCCAGGTTCTTATCGACCTCTATCTGTTTTCGCGCAAGCTTATCCATAAAAGATTTTTGCCACGAATGACACAAATAAGAATTGTTTGATTCGTGCTATTCGTGTAATTCGTGGCTAAAAGTTCTTACTTTCCGATTATCGTTACTTTTAATATCTTATCGCCGCGGACGATCCTGTCCACGATCGTCATGTCCGCTTCGCTAACATGGCCAAAAACCGTGTAGCCGCCATCAAGATGGGGTTGGGGCGAATGCGTGACGAACCACTGCGAACCGCCCGTGTCTTTGCCGGACAAGGCCATACCGACGGCACCGCGGTCGTATTCACGCATGTTGACCTCACAACGGATCGACCAACCGGGACCGCCGTTGCCGTCGCCGCGTGGGTCACCGTCCTGCATCACAAAATTGGGCACAACGCGATGAACCTCAAGCCCGTTAAAATAACCGCTGCGTGCGAGCTTGACCCAATTATCGACCGTAAGTGGTGCGTCCTCGGGATAAAAAACGATCGTGAACGCGCCCTTTTCTGTTGTTAGAACAGCTTTGACTGAACCGTTCTTTCGCGATAGCGCACGGCGATAATCGAGATCTGAATTCAAGATCTGGCCGAGCTTTGTACCAAAAACAGGCTTATACGGCAGTACCTGGTCTTTGTGGTTTTTTCGTTCGCTCGCCACCGTGGCCGTCATACCCGGATATGCAGACTCTAGCTCTTTGTCGGCGAGTATTTCAAACGCCTTTTTCCTTACCAAATAGTCCGGCGATGCGAGAGCGATGCTATACGAACCTACACCGGCCTTTTTGTCTAGTTTTACGATCGCGTCAAGGATCGCAAGTTGGGCGTCGTTTTCAAACTTATCGGTGACCGTCGCCATAGTAAATGCGGCATTCAGGGCACTGACATTCTCTTTGGTTGAGGGCAGATCGGCGATCGCCCCGGCGGCGGCGGCACGGATAAAAACGTCTGTGTTCTTTAGCTGCCCACGCAGTATCTCGTCTAGATTGCCGGGCTTTAATGTGGCCAATGCCCCTGTCAGATCCGGCATTGCTTTGAGCATCTTGGCCTGATCGGCAGCACGAACACCTGTCGCCATTCCGGCAATAAATTTTGTAAGAATTTCGCCCGCTTGTGCATTCATCGCCTCGTTCTTTAGCGCCGCGATCTCGGCGAGCCCCTGACCGTAGGCAGAAGCTGCGTGGAAATCCGAATACAACATTTCGAGCGGTGGTTTCCCGGCCAAATATGCCTTGGGCGCAATGCGTGCGAATGCGATCTCGGTTTCGGACGACTGATATTTGTCGGGGATCCTTAGCTTTGTCAGAAATTCTATCGCCGCCGCGTTTTCAGTATTTGCGAGCAGACGGCTGAGCACGGTGGCGATCTCAAGCAGTTCACTTTTCGGGATCGGTACCTCGATCGGTTTCAGATTGACCGTTTTTTGTCCCGGCTTGATCGGTCCCGGATCGCCGTGCATTGGGATCAGGAGATAGTTGCCGCGTTCGATCAGCTTGTCCGCCGCCTTGGCGTCTTTCAGACTGCCCAAAGCACGGATCGCCGAAACGCGAACCCGGCTGTCGGGGTCTGTGGTCGCCGCTTTCATCAGCAATTCAAAAGCTGTCTTTTCTTCGGCCGCACCTAGCGCACGAGCCGCATTAGCACGGGCAATCGGGTCCTTGTCGCCGTCGAGTATAAAGCTCAGAGTAAGTCCCGCGTTCTTTGAGCGAAGCCGCGACAGCGTGTTTGCCGCGTCGGCGCGGATGCGTTCGTCTTTTGAATCAAGGAACTTTGCTGCCGTGACATCGCCGCCCTCCGGACGGACACGCAGCACCGCGGTCAATCCGAGCAGCACGGTTGTACGGTCTTGACCAAATGTTGTTCTAGCCTCTCTTTCCAGCTCCTCAAGGATCACTTTACCAAGTGCCTTCGCCGACTCGTCTTTTGCATTAGCCGCTGCAATTTTTCCGGCTGCCTCGATAAGCCTAGCGGTAACGTTCGCCGGTTTTAGCGAAAGCGTCGGCACGCCGCCCGGTGTCCCGGGCCGGGTATCGCTCTTGATCTCTTTGATTATCGCGGTAGCGGCTTTGACCGATTCGATCTCGCCGAGGGCAAAAGCCGCCATTGCTCGAACATCATCATTCGTGTCATTTTCGAGTAAAGCAACCAAAGCAGGGATCGCCTTTTCGTCACCGATACGCCCGGCCGCGAGAGCCGCTCGTGTGCGAATCGCCGCGTTGGGCGACTTTAGCAACCCCTCAAGCACACCGTCATATCGACGGGCATCCTCGGCTTTGAGGATCTGAATGCCTGTGGCGTTCGGCACCTGCCCAGTTGCAAACAAATTAAGTGCTATCACTGCAGCAGCGATAAAAACTAGCTTTTTCATATTTAACAATTGCCCTTACTAGGTGCGGGCTTCTGCAACCTCGATGATCTCGTAGCTCGTTGTGATCTCGGCTGTCGGTTTTACAGTTGCGGCGACCGAGCAATAGACGTCGTCAGACAGCTTGATCGCGTCGGCGACGGCTTTGTCGGAAACGCCACGTCCATGCACGATATGGTGGACGTGAAACTTGATGAATTTACGCGGATGATCGTCCGCCCGCTCGCCCTCGATCTCAACATTATAGTCAGTCACATCCTGTCTTTTTTTGGCGAGGATCGACTGCACATCTATTGCCGTACAGGCCGCGACCGAGACGAGCAACATCTCCATCGGTGTCGGTGCAGCGTGTCTATCTCCTTTAGAATCCATAATTTGGGCGTGGCCGCTCGGCGGTATTCCGATAAAAAAACCGTCTCCCGCGTATTTAATATTTGCTTTGTTAGTATTGCCGGACATAGTATATTTCTCCTTATATTCGCGATTTTAACATAGTCTATGAAAGGTCAATTGCATTCGAAACAACCATTGGCACGAAAAATGCTTCCAAAAGCGCGTAGGGGCAAGTGTGCCCGAAACCTGATAACTTTTTAGGATGGCAATTATGAACAGATATCGAAATTCGCTTGGAACGATCGCTTTCGTTGCGGCAATTGTTTTTGGAACAGCAGGGCTGGTTTCGGCACAGCGGGCCACAGCCATTTCGGGTACGTATGACCTCGACCGAGATGTCAGCGATCGGGTTGATGACGTTGTCGCGGATGTAAATGTCGCCGACAACCAGCGACAGGACCTGATCGACAAGCTTGACGCACCGGACCAGATCGCCATCGATCTGCGAGGGTCCCAAGTCACGCTCGCGACGAGCAAAGCCTCGCCGGTGACATTTTCAGCCGACGGCCGTGACAAAACCGAGACCGACGGCAATGGCCGCACCGTCAGGCTGCGTGCGACACTGTCGGGTGACAAGCTCATACTTTCGAGCATCGGCGGCGATACCGATTACACGATCACATTTACCTCATCGGACAATGGCCAAGTGTTGAAAGTCTCACGCCGCATAACGACCGATTATCTGAACCAGACCGTTTTTGCTGAGAGCACATATAACAAGACCGACTCGGTCGCACGGCTCGGCATTCCCGCAAGCGGCGGCAATGACACGACCACCGACACCAACAACGGCAACGGCAACAATAATAACGGTACTACAACCTATGACCCGAACGGCGGATATTCTGACAACGACCAGAACGGTAACGTGTCAAACGGCGGTTCGAACAACAGCTCGAATGGCAATTCGAATGGCGGCTCAAATACTGGCCGTCCAGCCGCAGTGTATGTAAAACCAGGCAACTACACCGTTGCTGACGGAACGATGATGACGGGTGTACTCGAAAACGAGCTCAATACCAAAGTGTCACAAAACAACGACCGTTTTCGCATGAAGGTACAGTCACCCGACGAATATCGCGGAGCCGTTATCGAGGGATATGTATCCGGCATCAACCGCTCAGGCAGGGTTACCGGAGCGTCAACGATCAATCTAAATTTTGACAAGATCACACTGAATAACGGCCAGTCGTATGATTTTGCCGCGACACTTCGTGGCGTGACCGATGCGACAGGCAAGATCGTCAAGGTCGATAACGAAGGAACTATCAAGGGTGACAGTCAGACCAACAACACCGCAATACGCGGAGGCCTCGGCGCCGGTATCGGTGCAATTATCGGTGCTATCGCGGGCGGCGGCAAAGGTGCGGCGATCGGTGCCATCATCGGTGGCGGTGCCGGTGCGGGTTCGGTCGCGGTACAGGACCGCAAAGACGTGCAGATAAATAAAGGCTCGACCGTTTCGATCCAGGCGGCGGCCCCGAATCAGAAATAACTTTACCGCCGATAAACGCGGATCAACGCAAATAATAAGAAACGGGCAGCTTAAACAGCTGTCTGTTTTTTTGTTTTATGGCTTTTTATCTGCGTCCATCTGCGTTAATCTGCGGTAAATATTTATGCGTGAGCTTCCCGACGAGATCGAACAATACCGCGACCGCAAATGGCGGCGTGAGGACAGCCTAAAGATCGACTCCGCCGAAGAAGCCGAGGCGATGATCGAGGAGCTTGGATTCTCACTCGGGCTGACCGACGCCCGCAAAGATCTGCCGTCGATCTACATCGCCGTCTGCGGACGCCGCGACGCACACATGCCGCGTAACGTGCAAAAAGACCACGAAGCCAGTCGTGCGTGGGTGCTAAAAGACGAGATCATGGCCCGCGGCAAAGTCTATTACGCGAAGCTGATCAAAGGAAAATCATGGTTCTTAGCCCCGCGCATGATCCCCGTTTTTAACGCTATCTGGGGCTGTTCAAAAAAAGGCGAAAGCGGCATCCTTTCAAAAAATGCTCAAACCGTGTTAAAAGTGCTCCGCAAAGAATGGGAAATGGCGACCGCCGATCTTCGCGAAGAATGCGGTTTCAAGGACAAAAAAGATCTGACGAACGCTATCGACGAACTGCAAAAGCGGATGAAGGTCGTCCCGCAAGAGGCGCTCTACGTGCCAAAATTTACCTACATATGGACGCTCGCCGAGGCACGCTTTCCAGAGCAGATGCAGATCAAGATGAAACGTGAGGACGCCGTCCGTGAACTCGCACGCACCTATCTCCAAGCCTGCGGCATGACGCTGCTTGGCGATCTGTCCGGCAAATTTGGCTTTTATCGTTGGGAATCAGGCAAGGCAAATCACGAACTAGTCGACGAGGGCTTTGCTGAGAGACTAGCAACCGGGGTTTATAAACTAAAAGAGAATTAACCGCAGATGGACGCAGATAAACGCAGATTCCTAAGAAAGATTTTCTAGAAACTGGGATTGGAAAATACGTTTGATCTCGATCCTTGGCCGACCAAAATTTATCAGTAGGCAAAGAGGAAGCTTAGTCGCATTCAAATAATTGATGCATTGGGCTTTACGATTGTCACTAAACCCGTTGGACGTTTTGATCTCCACTATCAGAGCATCTTGTACCAACAGGTCCGCAAAATACTCGCCTACGACAACGTCATCATAGATAACATAAAGCGGCTTTTGAACCTCAACCTTGAAACCCAGCTTCCGCAACTCATGTGCTAGAGCATTTTCGTAAACCTTTTCAAGAAATCCGGAACCCAACGCATTACTGACCAAGTAGGAACATCCAATTACCTTTTCCGATAACAGATTTAGCTCATCCTCTGTCATATCTGCGTTTATTTGCGTTTATCTGCGGCTAATTTTCCTCAGTATTTCATCAATTCCTGCACAGCATTCTCGACATCCTCAGACTGCGGCAGGATGTAATCTTCGACCTGCGGGGCGTAGGCTACGAATGTGTCGGTCGCTCCGACGCGGCGGACGGGGGCGTCGAGGTATTCGAACAGGTCATTGCCGATGCGGGCGGCGATCTCGGCTCCGTAGCCGTATGAGACCGGATCCTCGTGAGCGACGATGACGCGTGAGGTTTTCTTGACCGACTCGGCGATGGCTTCCCAATCGTACGGGACGAGCGTTCGCAGATCGATGATCTCGACCGAGATGCCCTGTTGCTCAAGCCGTTTGGCGGCCTGATTTGAGCGTTCGACCAGGGCACCGTATGTCACGATCGTGATGTCGGTCCCGGAACGCACCGTCTTTGCCTTACCAAACGGGATGAGGAAATCGCTCGATGGATACTGCGATTTGTTATAAACCTGACGATATAGATGTTTGTGCTCGAGAAACAAAACCGGGTCATCGCAGCGGATGGCTGTACGCAATAAACCGTTTGCATCGAGTGCGTTAGACGGATATACGATCATCAGCCCCGGCGTGTGCGAAAAGAGCGTCGTCCCGGATTGCGAGTGATAAACGGCACCGCCTTTGAGATAGCCGCCGACCGGAACACGCATTACCATCGGGCATTTTGTGTCTCCGTCAGAGCGCCAACGCGTCACCGCGACCTCGTTGCGGATCTGCTGCATCGCCGGGAAAATGTAGTCAAAAAACTGGATCTCGACAACCGGTTTCAGATTGCGGAGAGCCATGCCGACCGCACGGCCGATGATGTTTGCCTCGGCAAGCGGTGTGTTGAAAACGCGAGCCGAGCCAAAGCTCCGCTGCAGATTTGCCGTGACTTTGAACACGCCGCCTTTGCCCTTGACGGTCTCAAGATACTCCTCGCGTGAGCAATCAGCAACGTCCTCGCCAAAAACGACGATCCGCTCGTCACGCTCCATCTCCTCGTGCATACAGCGATTGATCAGATCGACCATTGTACCTGCATTGCCCGATAGCTCAGCACCGTCTTCGGTGTCAAACAACTGTCGGTCGGTCGGATCGATGTCCGGCGAGAACACATTGCGATGTGCCGTTTCGGGTGCAGGCTGCGGCGTTTCGATCGCAATATCAGCGGCCTTGTTGACCTCGTCATCGACCTCTTTGCGCAGAGCTTCGAGCGCTTCGGACGAAGCGATCCGCTCGGTCATCAAATACTCGGCAAATTTCTTGATCGGGTCGATCGCAGCGTCGGCCTCGAGTTCCTCAACCGGGCGATATAGCTTTTCGTCGTCCGACAACGAGTGCGAATAAGGACGAACGACCTTGCCCCGGATAAACGCCGGGCCCTTTCGTGCGCGACAATAAGCGACGGCGTTTTTGAATACCTCGTACGACGCCAGCACATCGGTACCGTCAACATTTTGGATATAGAGATCAGGAAAACCGACGACTAGTTTCGAAACGTCGCCGCCCGCCGTACCAACCTCGACCGGAGTCGAAATAGCGTAACCGTTATCCTCAACGACAAAGATCACGGGCAGTTTGAGATTCGATGCGGTGTTCAGAGATTCCCACCATTCGCCCTCGCTCGTGGTGCCGTCGCCGACGGACATGTAGACGACCTCGTCGCCTTTGTAACCGCTTATCTTGTCTTTGAGCCCTTTGACCAGATCAGCACGATAGCTGGCCTCAGCCGCTCCGACCGAATGCAAGGCTTGCGTGCCGGTACACGACGATTGCGAAGGAACATTTAACTTGACGCTGCCCCAGTGCGAAGGCATCTGACGCCCGTGCGAATTTGGATCGACCTCGGCACCGACCGCAGACCACAACATTTCCTGCGCCGTCATTCCTAGGCCGAGCATGAGAGCTCGGTCGCGATAATAGGGGAAAAACCAGTCGTAACCGGGTTTCAACGCGAGAGCCGCAGCGGCAAGCATCGCTTCGTGGCCGGCACCCGAGATCTGAAAAAATATCTTGTTCTGTCCCTTGAGCTGGATCTCTTTGTCATCGACCCGCCGCGAAGTGTACATTGTGCGGTACAGTCCGACCAGCGTCTCGGTATCGAGACCGTGGTATTTGTCTGCTGAGGCTGCCTTTCCGTTCTTTTTTGTTCCCGTCGCCATTTATCCAGTTCCTATTACAGCAAATATTACTAATGCGGCAACTTTTTAAGATACCAAATCGCGGGAATACGGGCAATTTGCAGTAGCTCGCGTTTTATTGCGCTTTCAAAACCCAGCCGTCGGGATCAACCACGGGCGGGGCTCCGGTGTATGTTACTGAGCCTTTGCCGTCTTTCATTTCGATGCGTTGGGTTTTGCCGCCAACTACGACATCGACCGGCATCGGGAATGGCATGTTGTTTGGTGTTTCCCAGCTAAGGTTAAGCGTGGTACCCGACACAGATGTAACCAGTTTTGGCAACTTTGGCTGACGCAGATACATCTCAAACAACCAGTCGAGCTTCATACCCGAATCAGCTTCGGCGATGGTTAGGAAATCGTCGGTATTCACAAGTCGCTCTTGGCGGCCGTCGGTGAATTTTTCCATTTCCTTGGTCGGATATGCCATATGGCGCAGAGCATTAAAAAACGCTTTGTCGCCGATCAGATAGCGGAGCGTGTGCAGAAAATAGGCACCTTTGCCGTAGATATCGCCGTCGGAATTTATATAGTCCGGCTCGGACATATAGACCTGATAGGCGATCTTTGGCTCGCGCGGGGCGATGGGCTGTTTGTTTTTGAAACCCTTTTGTCGGGCTACCATCGCTTTCATGTACGCGTCTCTGCCGTGCAGATGCTCTTGATAGAGCGTGTCCATATACGACTGAAAACCTTCGTGTATCCAGAAATCACGCCAGTCGCTCGCGGTCACAAGATTGGCCCAGTATTCGTGGCCAAATTCGTGCAGCAACAGCCAGTCCATGCCGTCTTTGTCGTATTTGAACTGGTTGCCATACGCGATATTGGTCGAGTGTTCCATCCCGAGATGCGGCGTCTCGACTATGCCGACCTTGACGGAACGAAACGGAAAAGGCCCTAGATATTTTTCGTAAAACGCGAGATATTTTTTCTGCTCGGCGATCAGTCCCGCACCTTTATCGTAGCTTTCGGGCAGGATGTAAAAATCGATCGGCACCGTCTCGCCGGTGATCGATCTGTATTTGTCGCTGATCAGTTTGTACGGTGCAGCGTTGAAAACTATCGAATAGGTCGAGATCGGGTTGTTCATCTCCCAGTTATAGGTCGATGTGCCGTTTTTGTTTTTGACCGTGCTAATGAGCTTGCCGGGGCCATTAGCGTTCAGCGGATCTGGAACGGTGATGTGCATCTGGACGTTAGCAGCTTTGTCGGATGGATGGTCTTTGCATGGGAATAGCAGATCGGCACCGTCATTTTGCAGAGCGACCGAGATCCAGTCGACTCCGGACGGAGTCTTTTTCCACATAAAACCGCCGATCCATGGCGGACGCGGGGCCTCACGGGGAACACCCGCATATGCTATCGAAATAGCGACCGACTCGCCCACCTGTTTTGTCATGGGGAACCATATCCAAATTTTGCCGTCCTTGAACTGATATTTGCGATCCACGCCACTCTCGCGAACCGTCGCGACGGTGTACCGCGTGTCGAGATCGAGTTGGATCACGTTGGTCGGTATAACGATCTTTGCTTTTATTACCGTCGAGCCTTTGATCGACTTGTTTCCCGGATCGACATCGAGCGAAACGTCATACGACTGAACATCATACACGGCCTGCTCAAACCTGAGCGGCCCGCCTGTTTCGGTCGGACGCACGCCTAGCGTGCGTTGGGCAATAGAAGACGCGGAAAACACTAAAATTGCTGTCAATATGGAAATTTGTTTCATAATCCGATCAGGCTCCTCCCAGACTTAAACCAACGAACCAACCGCTCACGTAGGCAGCTCTGCCTTTTCTACTTTACACTCAGTTCGGTTTTGCCGAAAATGAATCAATGTTTGAACGCGCCGCTTTTACGTTAATTTTGGTTGCGATGTTTGCGGTCTTGCCTGCGGTCGCTCAAAAAGTGAATGCCCGCCCGACGCCGACGCCATCGATAGTATTAGAGCCGTTTGACCGAGCGGACGTTAAAACAATGGCTTCGAAATGCGTGACGCTCGACACAGAGTCAGGCATGATCGATATCGAGCTCTTTCCTGAAAGCGCTCCCGAATCAGTCCGCAATTTTCTAAATCTAGCCGCGATCGGGGCTTTTGACACCACGCTTTTCAGCCGAGTCGTGCCTGGATTTGTCGTGCAAGGAGGGAACGTCTGGACCCGTGCAGGCGGTGTAATGCCCGAGCTTGGAAAACGAGCTATACGTACCATTCCCGACGAGCCAAACAAGATACTCCACGAACGCGGCATCGTCTCAATGGCCCGCCCCGACGAACCCAACATGGCGACCTCACATTTTTTTATTCTTGTATCCGAAGCGTCTTATCTCGACGGCAAATTCGCGGCGTTTGGCCGGGTGACGCGCGGAATGGAGATTGTCGATGCGATAAATAGGGCACCCGTCACCGATGAAAAACCCAACAAGCCTGTGCGGGTCAAAAGGGCGAGTGTTTTGAATTGCACCACGTTAGAGCGGTAACCGTTTCCCCGCAACTAATCGGCAAAATCCAGATCCAGTGTCATCCGATATTCGTTTGCCATCGACGGATGGCCGTGTACCATCGATACATCGATGCCTTTGCGGTATGTGTCGGCGGCCTTTTCGCGGTCGCCGGAAAGGGCATAGGCGTTAGCAAGCACGCCGTAAGCATTGCCCTCGTCATCTGCGCTTGCGAGATAATTTTCGAGCAAAGCGATAACCTCGGCGTGCTGGCCGAGCTTTTCGTATTCTTTGGCGAGGCCGAACATGACCATTGTATTGTCAGGTTCGGCCTCTAACATCTGGCGAAAAACTTCGATTCGATCTTGCATGTAGATAGATTAGCTAATCATCGACCGTAAACGGAACGATGCTCATTTTTTATTTAATTTGGCGGTAAATTTTCCTTTTACAGATTCGTCCCCATCCTGCAGCACGATCTCGCCGCTTACAGTGTCATCCGTGACGGATGTCAGTTTTACAAAAGAATCTTTGGTTCCTCCCATACGTGCCCAAATATCTTCTTTGGCGTCCGCAAACATGAAAACACGAAATGAACCAAGCTTGGGTTCCGGTGCATCCATCGAGGCCGAATATTTGTACGTGTCCGGTTTGAGTTTCAATTCCTTCGTGTCGCCTTCGAGCACGTTCAATGCAAACTGGACCTTTATCTGCCCCGCAGACGTCAAATCGGGGCCATACTTGTCAAGATCCTTATCCATCTCAAAATTGCTGAGGATAAAACTGTAACCCTGTGTCCGTTTGCCTGAGGGCAGATCGACGGGATCGTACTTGGTAAAGACAGCTGTCTTTACCGTCATGGGGGTTTCTTTTTTATTTATTTTGAGTACGATGTCGGCACCCGCCCCGCCCGCACCACAGGCGGTCAAGAAAACGCTGCAAGCGAAAAGCACCAAACCAACTTTCATACCTGTTACTCTCATAATATTCCTCCCTTTAAAAACGTCGCGGCCGATTTCAAATGCTCGGTCAACGCGATAAAGCGTATCAATTGATAGAAGTGGAAAATTTGAGTAATTGTATTACAGAACTAATTGATACGGAAAACTATAATAGATAGCGTTTTCCTTGCGAAGTTAAAATAATCTCTGCTGAAACGGCATATTTTCTGCGACCGTTTCAAGTTTAGGCTGATCCCGCATTTTTTCTGCATTAAACCCGAGTCGCTTTGCGTGAAAATCGAACAGCTTTTTTGTCACATCCCACTGTTCTGTCTTTCCGGTGCTGCGTTCTTTGTAGGTCGCGTGGCGGAGCGTGCCGCCGCGTTCGCGTTTCATTGTGTTTATGACCTTTGCCGCGGCGGTCGGCGATAGACGCTCGTGCATCTTTTGCACAAAATACTCTTCGATCGAATCCGTGTCGAGATGGAGCATCGACATAAAGGCCCGCGTTGCACCCGCCTCTTTTGCACGCTCGAGCAAACCGGGAATGTCCGATTCGTTATAACCCGGTATCACAGGTGCGATACCGATGCCGACCGGAATGCCCGCATCGGCGATCTCACGCATTGCACGAAAGCGAGCTTCGGGAACGGGCGTGTACGGTTCAAAAGGGTTCGATCTTTCTTTTGTAAGAAACGGCAGCGAAAAGAAAACGCTGCACTTTAACTTCTTTAAAATGTCGATATCGCGCGTAACAAGTGGCGCTTTTGTAATTACACCGACGGAGACGCGAAACTCGGCACAAACTTCTAGGCATTTCCGAGTCAATTCATAGCTGGCCTCGAGCGGCAGATACGGGTCCGTCGCAAATGAAAAATCTATATGCGGCATCTTGTCGCGGGTTTTCTTTAGCTCTTGGCGAAGGATCTGCGGAGCATTTGGCTTGACGACGATCTTTGTCTCAAAATCCGTCCCGGCACCGTAGCCGAGATATTCGTGATACTGGCGGGCAAAACAATATGTACATCCGTGGACGCACCCGCGATAGCAATTGACGGTGTACCGCCAACCGCCTTCCCAATCCGACGCGAACGCTTTGGTGATCATCTTTTTGGTCGTGGTTTCCTCAAAGATCTCAAGCTTTGTCGGCGGCGGCTCGCCGACAAATTCGGCTGAGTATTGGTTGTAGGGATTAGGAGGGTTTTTGATGTATCTCACAGATGCAACAATAGCTCATAAATGGGAGTCAGCGCAAATCAATTTCTGATCCGTCGGGCGACCAATGGTGAGAACAACATAATGAGTAGGCCGAGCGGCATAAGGCCGCCTTGGCGAAGATCATAGTCCATTGAGACTCTGTCCCTGCCGCCAACTGCGTAGCCTAGCCCAACCTCAAAAGCTAATGTTAGAAGCACCCAGATCATACCGACCGTCAGTAATTCGCTGATCCTGACAGCTTTGATCCATTTGATCGTCAAAATCGAAATAACCAAGATAAGCAATGAACCGACCCCTACGCCGATCTGATTTGCGTGTGTTTGGCCAGTCAACGGCACGAGCAATAGCCCCCGCAAAATGCCGTGTATCGTCTCGACCAGCATTAACAAAAGCCAAATAACTAAGGCTCGAGTGATCATTCGGGCTAAATGGTTCGCTGCATTAAAAGGTCGGTCTGTGGGTCAGAGCCTAGTTGAAAGGTATGTTTGCCGACTTCACGAAAGCCGTTCTTTTCGTAAAATCGCTGTGCCCGTGGGTTGTATTCCCACACGCCGAGCCACATTACGTCGTGATCGTGCGACTTGGCGAGTTCAAAACAAGCGTCCATTAGGTTTTGTCCGACGCCTTTGCCTAAGTATTCCTGGTGAGAATAAAGACGTGAAAGCTCGATGGGCTTTTCCGCTGTGATGCCATCCTCACGGCTTTCGACTATCAGCTTGGCATATCCGGCAGGCTTGTTATCAAGCTCAGCGATCAGAAAGATCGTCTTTTCATCAGCAAGCTCAACGGCGAGCTGCTCGATGGTAAAAGCCTGGCGCATGTAGTGTGCGAGGTCATCCGGCGCATTTTTAGGGTGATGGGCAAACGCATCCCAAAATGTCGTGTACGACAGATCGGTCAACAGTTTTGCGTCGTCAGCTTTGGCCCGACGTATGTCGATAACAGACATTACTTTCCGCTCATGATCAGCTTCGCTATGGTCTGCAGCTGCATGTTTGAAGTGCCCTCATAGATCGCGCCGATCTTGCTGTCGCGCCAGTATTTTTCGACCGGATAGTCTTTGACGTAGCCATAGCCGCCGTAGAGCTCGATGGCCTTGGACGCAACGGCCTCGGCACAGCGTGACGAATAGAGCTTTGCCATCGCTGCTTCTTTCAGGAACGGAAGACCTGCGTCCTTGAGACGGGCGGCGTTGTAGACCAGCAGGCGTGTCGCCTCGATCTCAACAGCCATTTCGGCGAGCTGAAACTGTACCGCCTGAAAACTGTTGATCGACTGGCCAAACTGTTCGCGTTCCTGAGTGTATTTGAGAGCACATTCGTAAGCTCCCTGAGCGATACCGAGCATTTGGGCTCCGATACCAATGCGGCCCTCGTTGAGCGTTTCGATCGAGACCTTGTAGCCTTTGCCGACCTCGCCGAGGACGTTCTCTTTTGGCACTTTACAGCCGTCAAAAATCAGCTCGGTCGTCGATGACGCCCGGATGCCGAGCTTGTCCTCTTTTTTGCCAACCGTAAAACCCTCAAACCCTTTCTCAACGATAAATGCAGTGATGCCTTTATAACCTGCGGCTGGGTCGATAGTCGCGAAAACGATAAATATTTCGGCCTCGTTGCCATTAGTGATCCAGAGTTTTTGTCCGGTCAATTCCCAATAGTCACCCTTGTCTGCGGCCTTAGTTGAAAGGGCAAATGCATCCGAGCCTGAACCAGCTTCGCTCAATGCGTAGGCGCCGACCTTACCGGTCGCCATTTGGGTCAAGTATTTCTTCTTTAGTTCGTCGCTGCCCCATCGCATAAAGGCGTTTGTGACTAGCGTATTGTGTACATCGACAAAAACCGATACGCTCGCGTCGACCCGGGCGAGTTCCTCGATCGCGAGGATCGCGTTAAAAATCGTCGAGCCGGCACCGCCGTATTCTTCAGGGGATTCGATGGCCATCAAACCGAGTTCGAAACATTGCTTAATGAGGTCCGCGTCGAGCTTTGCGGCCTGTTCCATATGCTCGACGCGAGGACGAACCTCGCCCTCGGCAAATTCGCGGACGGAAGCGCGAAACAATTCCTCTTCTTCTGATAAAACGGTCAAGCCGTCGTTTGATAGTGCGGTGCCTGCGGCTGTGGTCATAATAGTGTTCCTGTAAATATCTTGTTACTTAAGTTTTGCTAAAATACCATTTTAGACACCGCAAGGCACAAAGGCAAAGCATTGGACGAGACCACCGAAACACAAAAGCCAACCTCAAAACGCATCAAACGCCTACATATCCTGGGCTTTGTGCTGACCATATTTGGTATTGCGCTGTTTGCGTATTTTATTTACTCCATCGGGTTTCACGAGATATGGGACGGCATCAAGCGGTTTGGTTTTGACGGTTTTGCGATCATCGTTGCTCTCTTTTTCATTCGGCTCCTCACCCGTGCCTACGCCTGGACGCTGACGGTTCACCCGCCCTATACACTGACGTTAAAAGACACCGTTCCCGCGATGATGATCGGCGAAGCTATGAGCAGCACGATACCGCTAGGCTTTTTTGCCAGCGGCACGGCTAAGGCGATCTCCGTCCGTGGCCGCGTACCACTGGTTGCGGGCCTGTCGTCGGTCGCGACCGAAAACCTTTTTTACAGCTTTACGACAGGGCTATTTTTGATCGTCGGAGCGGCCGTTCTGCTGCGTGGATTTGCGGTGGATGAAAATGTCGCTCTTACGCTAAACGTCGTCATCGGCACACTCGCGGTGATGATCGTATTAGGTGTCACAATGGTGATCCGTCAGTGGCATTTTGCGAGTTGGATCTGCAATTGGGTTTATAAACACGGCATACTGCACAATCTTTTGGGCAAATGGCGACATGACGTGCGGCGGTTCGAGGATCTGATCTACGGTTTTTACCGCCATTTTCCCCGACGTTTTGTACCGATCTGTTTACTCGAAATGACCTATCATGTGCTCGGGATAGTCGAGGTTGCGTACATTCTTTACCGCCTGACCGGTGTCAGCCCGAGCCTGTTAACTGCCTTTTTGCTCGAATCGATCAGCCGTTTTATTACGGTATTATTCAAACTTGTACCCTTCACGATCGGCGTTGACGAGGCAGGGGCTCAATTTATCGGCGAAACTGTAGCTCTCGCTGCAGGCGTTGGTGTGACGCTCGCGATCATACGCCGTGGCAGAATATTCTTTTGGACGGCGGTCGGTATGATAATGATCATCAAACGCGGGCTCAGCTTAAGCGAGATCACAAAATCGATTCGGCACTAGAGCGGCCAAAACACCGGCACGAGCGTGATCGACACAACAAAAACGATTATTGTCAGGATAGTCCCGATCTTTACAAAATCCATAAACCGATACCGTCCCGGCGTATAGACCAGCACACAGGCTGGCTCAAGCGGCGTGATGAACGAAAATGACGCCGCGTATGTGACGCCGATGATAAACGTACGCGGATTTAGCCCCAGAGCGACCGCTGTTTTGATAGCAACCGGCAGTACGACGAGCGCGGCAGCCTGATTAGACATCGGTTGGGTCAGCAAAACGGTGAACAAAAAGAATCCGGCAAGCACAGCAGTGGGGCCAAATTGTCCAAAATATTGCTCGATCAGTCCGGCAAGATACACATCGGCTTTTGTGTTTTCCATCGCAACGCCAAAGCTCATCATGCAGGCGATCAATACGAGCAAGCGAAAATCGATGAGGTCATACATCTCTGAGTAGCGAACCGTTTTGGTTGCGAGCAATACCATCACGCCCAAAAGCACACATACTGCCAGCGGTATCTCGTAACCAACGACGACCTTTGTCAGCGAAAGCATAAGGAAAAGGGCAAATGCCGCAACAGCCCACCTTCTCTTATCAACCCTCATACTGCTGGCCGACACGTCTTCGAGCAGCATTAGCTCGCGGTCAATAACGAGCGGGTCGATCAGCGTGCGTTTGCCCTGAACGAGCAGCACGTCGCCAAAGATAAGCTCGAGGTCGCTCAGTTTTTCTATAAACGTCTGGCCGTGACGATTGACCGCAAGCACGGTCAGATCGTAGCTCTGCCGAAACTTCATCGTCTTTAGCGTGTGGCCGACAAACCTCGAATCACGCATCACCATTAACTCAAACAGCTCGACATCATCATCCTCGAGCACTACATCATTGAGCATAAAATCGGCTTTGATCTCGAGCCCAATCTCTTCTTTTACGCGTAAGATGTCGCTTATTTTGCCCTCAACGATCAGCGAATCACGGCGGCGGATACGCTCACTGGAACTCGGGGCGATGATCCGCTCGCCGTCACGGATTATGCCGAGAACGTTTAGCTCAAGGATGGTGTTGATATTCGCCTCTTCGAGCGTTTTTCCGACCAGTTCCGAATCGGGTAGGACAAGCAGCTCTGAGATGTAGTCACGGATCTGATATTGCTCGGTTAGCGAAGCCTCGCCGCCGCGGCTCGGCAGCATCTTACGCCCGATGAAAAGCATATAGAGCATGCCGACCGCAAATGTAATAATGCCGACCGGCGCCAGTTCAAACATCGAAAACGGCTCTTGGCCGTAACGGGTGATCGCACCGCTGACGGCTAGATTTGTCGACGTACCTATCAGAGTACAGCTGCCGCCGAGGATCGCACCAAACGCAAGCGGCATCAGCAGTTTTGATGGCGGCACTTTTGATCTAGCAGCAAGACCGATCACGACCGGCAAAAACATCGCCGCTGTCGTCGTGTTCTTGAGCACCGAAGCGGACACTGCCGCCGTCACCATTATCAGAGCGGTCAATACAAACTCATTGTCACCGGATATCCGCCCGATCCGCCGCCCGATCACATCGACCATCCCGGTCTTGGTCAGTCCGCCGACGAGTATAAACAGCCCGCCAATTGTAATGATAACGTCGTTGCCAAAACCCGCGACCGCCTCGCCGACCGTCAATACACGCGTCAATATAAGGGCTATAACGAGAATTATGCCGATGACATCGACAGGTAGCTTTTCGGTCGCAAATAGAACGATCGCAACGAGCAGCAGTATTAGGGTGATCGCAATTGGTGACATGTGCCGAAAAGAATATCTGAATTTGCCGCGATTTGAAAGAAAAAACTTGGCGAAAGGCGTGCTATTATTGTGAAAAATACATCAGGACAAAGGATCAATTGCATGAAAAACATTAAAAAGCTTTCCGGTTTTCTCGTTCTTATTCTCGTATTTCATTTGGGTGCCGTCGCCCAAACTCTCGACGACAAGCTCAAAGAGATCGACGCCTATGCCAACACCGTAATGGATACGTGGAAAGGCCCGGGTATGGCGATCGCCATCGTCAAAGACGACAAGACCGTTTTTGCGAAAGGCTATGGCGTTCGCGAACTCGGCAAACCGGAAAAGGTTGATGAGAATACGATCTTTGAGATTGCGTCAAACTCTAAGGCGTTTACGACCGCGAGTCTAGCTATTCTCGTCGATGAGAAAAAGCTTGCGTGGAACGACAAAGTCTCAAAATATCTACCCGAATTTCAAATGTATGACCCATGGGTGACGAGCGAATTGACCGTTCGCGATCTGGTCACACACCGCGTTGGGCTGGACACATTTAGCGGAGACCTTCTCTGGTTCAATACGACCTATACAGCGGACGATATGCTAAAACGAGTCCGGTATCTAAAGCCGGTGTCGAGCTTTCGTACCCGCTATGGTTACCAAAACCTGATGTTCGTCGCGGCGGGTAAGATCATCGAAAAGGTGTCGGGCAAGCCGTGGCCGGTCTTTGTAAAAGAGCGGATCATGGACCAGATCGGTATGACGCGTTCGGTAACGAGCATCAACGCCCTGCCGGACAACGTCGCCCGCCCACACAACGAATCGGGCGGAGCATTGCGTGTTCTGCCGCAGATCAAAGGTGCAAATTATGAGGGAGCGTACGGTGCGGTCGGCGTCAATGCTTCGGTCGCGGATCTCTCACGCTGGATACGCTTGCAGCTCGGACGCGGCACATTTGAGGGCAAAAAGATATTTTCGAGTGAGCAATCCAACCAGATGTGGCAGCCAAATATGATGATGCCGCTGTCCGAAGGAGCGATCAGGTCGAACCCGACACGCCATTTTAACGCCGTCGGCATGGGCTGGTTTCTCTACGATTACTACGGCCGCAAGATCATCAATCACAGCGGCGGTCTCGACGGTATGCTTTCCTATACGGTGCTGATCCCGGAGGAAAATGCCGGTTTTGTCGTCCTGACAAATAACGAATCACCCTCTTTCATCATAATGATGAACAAGATCCGTGACATGCTGGTCGATGCCCCAAAACGTGATTACAATGCCGAGGCCGTCAAGCAGATCGCCGACGGAAAAGCCGCTGATGCCGAAGAGATCAAAAAGGTAGATGCCGCCCGGATCCCAAATACCAAACCATCACTCGCGATCCAGTCTTACGCCGGTACGTTTAACAGTCAGATGTATGGTGATATCACGGTAGCCGAGGAAAACGGCAAGCTTGTGATGCGTATGATCCCAACGCCGGGATACGTTGCCGATCTCGAACACTGGCACCTCGACACGTTTCAGATAAAATGGCGTACGTCCGCCGGATATAACTTTCCGCGTGGTTTCGTGACCTTCGTGATCGATAAGAACGCCAAGGCAAATGAAATGAAGATAGACCAGCCAAACAACGATCTGTGGTTTTACGAGCTCGACCTGAAACGAACGAAATGACCGCAAGGCTCGACAAAATAAGGCGCTGTGTGTAGAATTCTCTTTCTATTAACAGTTTGTAATAGGAAATAGATCGATAGGAGAAATTTGTTTTAATGTCAGAAGAAGCAGTACAGGCCGCAGAGGCACCAGAGGAAACTCCGGCAGCAGCACCGGTCGCAGAAGCGCCGGTCAATACCGAAGACGTTTCATATCAAGCGGTTGAAAAAGAAGGAACGGTAACGGCGATATGGGAAATGCAGGGCCGCAAGCACCTGCGTACCATCGACCCACGTTCAATCGAGGGCAAACAGATCCTCGCACTTTTCGAAACCGCAGGGTAACAACCCGGAAATCACGAATCTACACGAAGGCAGACGAAAGATGATTTCGCGCTCTTCGTGTATTTTTGTATTTTCAAATGGTGGTTGCGAGCAATTTGAGGATCGGGTGACCTGATCTTTGCATTGGTTTACCTTCGTATTCGGCAACCTGCGTTATGCCCAAACCCGCGGATGTCAGAAAGATCGCATCCGCCTTGCTTAACTCTTCGATCCTGACCTCAGACTCTCGGCACTCCAAATTTTCCAACACAAATTCCCGCGTCGTTCCCGGCAAACATCCTGTCGCAAGCTTCGGTGTGTAAAGCACCTCGTCCTTTAGCCAGAAAACATTCGACATACATCCGCCGGTGATAAACCCGTGTTCGTTGACGCGTACGGCTTCTTGAAAGCCGCGCGTCTTTGCTTCTTCTATAGCCAATAAATTTTCAAGATAGTTACACGATTTCACACCCGCGAGCGGAGAACGTGAATTCACCGGATACGGCGAAACCGTCAACCGAAACCCGTCCGGCACTGGACGCAGATTACCGGTGATGATATGGAGACTTGTTTTAGATGGGGAATCACTTGGCCAAATAGGGCTGGGACTTTCATCAAAAAAAGTGAGCCGTGCGCGGCCATTTACAATGCCCTCGTTTTGAAGGGACTTCGTAAGTTGGTCTAAAGTTTCTCGATGGGAATATGCCGAGAGTTCGATCCCGACGATTTTGGCGTTGTCATAAATGCGCCGCCAATGCTTATCCCATAGTAACGGCTGCCGGTCGCGGATAGCGATGGTCGTGAAGATGCCCTTACCATATAATAACGCCGCCGATGGATTCATCAGGCTTCCATCCGCACATCATCGCCGTCTTTTGCGGCAATGCGGCCTTTGCGGTCGCGGCAAAATTCGGTGACGAGGTTGGTAAAGATCTCGCTCTTTTCCTCTTGCGGGACGTGGCCGCAATCTTTGAGGATGACAAAACGGGAATTCAAGATCTCACGGTGCAGCGTGTAGCCGTGCTTGATCGGTATGACCGTGTCCGAATCGCCCCAGATGATCAGCGTCGGCTGGTTGATGAGGTTTGCATCGGCTTCGAGCCGGTCGGCGTGCCAGTTGCGCGAGGTGGCTAGCACCGCGTGGTGGCCGTCGGCGGCGAGCAGCGGGCGGCGGATATTATCTATCCGCTCGTCCGTGATCATGTGGTGGTTGGCTTTGGCAAGCGTGCCTTGCATCCGCATTCGGAGAAACCTTTTAGAATCGATCAGAAAAGGCGTTAGCGCTTCACCGACTCCGGGCAGAGCCGCGAGACGCAAGATGGGGTGGTCTTTTGGTTCGTCGTTACAGACGGCATCGACGAGTACGAGTTTCTCGACCATTTCCGAATAATCGAGTGTCAGATTTAGAGCGACCGCACCGCCATAAGAACTGCCAACTATCGTCGCACGTCCTACACCGATGCGTGCCATAAACCGTGAGATCATCCGTGCCTGTGCCTGGATCGAGTAATCAAACCACGACGGTTTTTCCGAATATCCATAACCCAACAGATCGACCGCGATGACGCGAAAACCCGCGTCGGCCAGCATCGGTGCGACTGTTTTCCATACATAGACCGACGCCGTATAGCCGTGGATCAAAATAAGCGGCGGTTTGGTCGGCAGGCCAAATTCCTGATAATGAACGCGGGCGCCGTCAACATTTACAAAATGCGAGTGGTCCGAGTGGATGACCCGCTCAGCAACGTCCTCCCAAATGACCGTCTCGGCACGCGTCAGCAGCTTGACCGCAACCGCCGCCCCGACCGCACCACCGATCGCCAATGCCACATTTCGTTTTTTCATACGTTTTACTCTGCCGACATTTTATACCAAAACGACTTTTGGACGTACAGAATTTTCCGCTTCGTCGTATGCCCCGATAGCGATAAGTTTACCGTCCTCGTCGATCATCCTGATCGGCTGCCCAACAGTAAACAGCGCGTCAAAAACTCTCGTCGACATTCCGCTCTTTGTTTTGCCGACACGGTCGGGATTTAGTGTAAACGCGGTTAGATGCGACACAGCCTCTTCCATCGGGATCAGGGCAGTTTGTTTATCCTCAACCTGTTCTAACTTTTCCAGCGTCACGCTCTGATCAATACCAAATTTACCCACACGAGTCCTTCGCAATTCGGCAAGATGAGCACCGACACCGACCTTCCTACCAATGTCCTCGGCCAGCGTCCGGATATAGGTGCCCGCGGAACAAGTAACTTTGAGTCCCAAGTCCCAAGTCCCAACCCCCGAGTCGGTTTCGCGGAGATCACCAAGTAGTTCCAGTTCGTGAATGGTAATTGTTACAGACTTTCGTTCGATAGTCTCGCCCTTGCGAGCGTGCTCATATAGCTTTTTTCCATCAACCTTTTTTGCCGAATACATAGGCGGCGTCTGCTCGATCTCGCCTCGAAACCCGACAAAAACGTCATCCCAAGTTGTTGCCGCGAATAATTTTTCAATCTCTTCATTTTGCATTCTGCATTCTGCATTCTGCATTTGACCGGTTTTATCGCCCGTATCCGTCTCAAACCCGAATCTAACAAGGGCCTCGTATTCTTTTTCGTCCTTATCCAAAAACTGCGCGAGCCGCGTCGCCTGGCCGATCAGTATCACCATCACGCCGGTCGCAAAAGGGTCGAGGGTGCCTGTGTGGCCGACACGTTTCGTTTGTAAAATACGGCGCACGCGGGCGACCACATCGTGCGATGTGATACCCGCCGGTTTGTCGATGATGAGGATGCCTTCCAAGCGTCAATTTTAGAATGCACAATGCATAATGCACAATGTGAAAAGAATTTTGCATTTTGCATTGCGAATTTTGCACTGGGGTTATGTGGGGAAAACGCACTAGAAAGGTTGATGATGCTGACCGCGTGGTCAAAGACCCGGCCCGCTCGCGTGAGCGGACGATGAACCGCGCCGTCAAACTGCTCGCCGCAAAACCGCGTTCGGTCAGAGAGCTGCGCGAACGCCTGCTCGAAAAACTCTGGACCAATGACGAGATCGTCGATGCAGTGATCGATAAGCTAAAAGAGTATAAATATTTAGACGACGCCCA
>DEQS01000015.1 GCA_002360555.1 Chloracidobacterium sp. UBA3360 | reverse complement strand
TTTTACGGCAACTGGGACAACCGTCCGCCTAGCGGCCTTTCCGGCAGTGATTTTGGTACGAGTACAGGGCTCGGCTGGACGTTTGGAAATAAGTGAGACACGGCGTGACGCGGTGGCTGCTGAACCTGTTAATTCTGACAGTTAACTAACCCGCTACCTTTAGCAAAAATATGAAGGCAAGAGAATTATGAAAACACAACACGTTTTACTTTTGGTGGTAGCTTTAATTGTTGGCGTTCCGGGATTTGTTCGTTCGGGTTTGGGGCAAGCTTTGCCTGCTCCGCCCCCTATTACTAACGAATATCGGTTAACGTTGGTCATTTCAAAACCTGTCACCGACAAAATGACGTTGTTTGGATATTTGGGTGTCGTAAAGGCACCTGACAAAGACGTTGGGACGCTCTACTATGCTCCGCCTGGGGTAATATATCGGCCCAAGAAGTGGGTTGAACTCTGGGCCGGCTTGTTCGGGATCTACAATAAAAGTAGTGTCACCTCAAACAGCTGGGAGATGCGTCCGTTAGGAGGGATAAAGTTCTATGTACCGAACAACAAGAAGATCAACCTCTATAATTTCACGCGCTACGAGTACAGATTTATCAATCAGAATAAGCATTTCACAACCCAGCCACGGTTACGTAATCGTGTCGGGATCGAGGTTCCGCTAAGCCAAAAGAACGCTTGGACGCCAAAGTCATTTTATACGCTTGCCGATGTTGAGCCGATATGGCGACTGGATGATAAATATATGAGTCTGCTTCGGGTTCGCGGCGGGCTTGGCTACGTCGTCAATAAGACATGGCGTGCCGAGTTTATTTACCATACTGAGTTTTCAAAGTCTTCAAAAACTCAACCGTTGAGCTACACCGGCAACATCTGGCGGCTGAACATTAAACTCATATTGCCGCGAAAGGGCAAGAGTGAACAACAGGTAGTGCCTGATATCGATAATTAAGAGGTGCTCGTTCTCGACTAACCGCGCACTGAATTGATCGCGGTAGGTAAAAATTCATATCAGTTTGGGTAGGTCACGGCACCCCGCTTTGGCCCGCCCAATTTGGGAAAGGTGTTGGTTGCGGTGTGGGAGACGCAACTGACGCCTTTCCCGCTTTTAAATAAAACCTTAGCCCACCCTGTTAATTATGACAGTTCCGCCGTGTTCGTTACTGGCAGATAATTCTCACATCCTAGGCCGAAAGGCCTCAATTTTGTTTGGAGGAAATTATTTCAATGGAAGAGATCAAAAAACTTATCGAATATTCGGCACTGGGCCTGGAGCTCATAACCGTTGTCACGCTGGTCGCCGGCAGCCTTTTTGCTTTGATCCGCTTTATTTTCCACCTAAACATGAAGGCCGACGAGGCATATCACCGTTTTAAGGAAAACCTCGGCAAAATGCTTATCCTCTCGCTCGAGTTTCTGGTTGCCGCGGACATAATAAAGACCATTGCCCTCGAACAAACGCTTAATAATATCTTGATCCTCGGGCTGCTCGTGATCATCCGAACATTTCTGAGCTGGTCAACGTCCGTTGAGATCGAGGGGCATTGGCCGTGGTCAAAACGTACCCCGCACGCGGAGGCAGCAAAATAATGAACGAAGCAACACCGGCAACGCCGACCTCAAACGAACTGGCCGCACAGCGGACCGATATGGCACTTGGCCGAACTGTCATGGCGCTCGAACGCACATTGATGGCGTGGCTTCGTACTGCGCTGTCGCTGATCAGCTTTGGTTTTACGATCTATAAGGTTCTCCAACCGATGGCGGCAAAGGGAAATATCGATATGCCGGCAACAGCACCGAGAAACATCGGTCTTTTCCTGATCTTTCTCGGTATGAGTTTGTTACTGGTCGGGATATTTGAATACACGGCCGCAAAGAAAAGAATGCTTGAGGGCTCCTCGAAAAAACTACCGTTCTCGTTCACGCTCGTCGCTTCGGTGGGTATATTGATCGTCGGGTTATTCACGATTCTGAACATATTCTTTGGCCTCGGAGGGTTCTAACAATGAAAGACACAATCGTCTCTATCCTAAAGATCGTCGCACCGCTTTCCGTCGCTCTGATCGTATTTGCACAGGCTTTAAAGATCCCGATGAGTCAGGTAACGGACTATTTCAAAGAGCGTTTGGCGGTAATGCTGCGTGGCCTGATTGCCGTACTCGTAGTGGTGCCCATCCTCGCGCTTGCGATCATAATGATATTAAAGCCCTCGCCTGAGGTCGCCGTCGGTTTGGCGATCTTGGTCATCTGCCCGCCCGCTCCGCTGATGCTCAAGGCGACGCCTAATATCGGTAAAGGCGATGCTGCATTTATGGCAAGCCTTCATCTGAGCCTCGCTCTGCTTGCGTTCATTACCGTTCCGCTTGGCCTCTACCTGATCTCAAAACCGCTTGGGTTTGGGGCAGATGTAAATATGGGGGCAATGGGATGGACACTCGCAAGGACGATCTTTATCCCGGTGATCCTCGGCTTATTGGTTCGCGCTTTGTTTCCGAAATTCGCAGATGCCGCAACGTCCAAATTGGATCTCGCGGGAACGATCGGATTGCTGGTCGTGGTGCTGTTCGCTCTGGTCGCATTTTATCCGGCGGTACTTGCGATGGACGGCTCGTCATATCTGGTCATCGCGGCCGTCAGCGTTACGGCTCTCGTTACCGGACATCTGCTCGGTCCGAGTGAACCGGAACAAAAAACCACGCTCGCGATCGAAAGCGGTGTCCGTCATCCGGTGCTGGCCTTATCCATCGCGGCGGCAAATTTCACGCCCGAGAAAGCTATGCCTGTCATGGTTCCGGCGATACTCGTATTAATAGGCCTCGCGATGGTGTATCTGATCATTCGCAAGAAGGCGATAGCGGCTGCTTAGTAGAAAGCAAGATAGGTATAATCAAATCATGAAAACAGCCGCGAAGACATACAAACAATTGCCGATGCTTGCGGATGGCCCTCCGGGGTTTCATCTGCTTTCAAAGCCGAGCGGATCGACCTGCAACATCAACTGCACGTATTGTTTCTTCCTTTCGAAAGAAGCTCTGTATCCGAATGACAAGAGCCGGATGTCAGTCGAGACGCTCGAGGTTTACATCCGCCAGTTGCTCGAATCACACACGACGCCTGAGGTGACGATCGCGTGGCAGGGCGGCGAGCCGACCTTGATGCGGCTTGATTTCTTTAAGACGGCGGTCGAGATCGCCAATAAGCATAAAAAGCCGGGCCAGAATGTGCAGCATACGTTTCAGACGAACGGGCTGCTGCTCGATGACGAGTGGTGCGCGTTTTTCAAAGAACATAATTTCCTAGTCGGCCTCAGTGTCGACGGCCCTCGTGAAATACACGACGCCTATCGACAGGATCGTGCGGCAAAGGGCACTTTTGATCGCGTGATGAAGGGCTGGGAGGTCCTTCGCAAACACGAAGTCGATTTCAACATCCTTTGTACGGTACATGCCGCCAACGAAATGCATGGCCGCGAAGTTTACCGTTTTTTCCGCGACGAACTCAAGGCGCAGTGGATACAGTTCATCCCGATCGTCGAGCGGGCGTCAAAGGACACGCTCGATATCGCCAACAGCGGTTGGGGCGATGAGAACGGACGCAATCGTTTGCTCTACACCCAAACCGGCAATCTCGTGACCGAACGGACTGTCGGCGGACGGCAGTACGGACAGTTTCTGATCGACGTTTTCGAAGAATGGGCCCGCAACGATGTCGGCACGGTCTTTGTCCAGCTATTTGATGTCACGCTCGAGGCTTACACGGGCCGCCATATGCTGTGCCTTCACGCCCCGACTTGCGGTTATGGGCCGGCTCTCGAACACAATGGCGATCTTTACTCGTGCGATCATTTTGTCGAGCCAAAATACAAGCTCGGCAACATCCATGAGACGCATATGCAGGCGATGGTCGCGTCACCCGAGCAGCGTAAATTTGGCAACGACAAACGCGACACGCTGACCGCCCAGTGCAAGCGATGTGAAGTTTTGCCGCTATGCAACGGCGGATGTCCAAAAGATCGTTTCTCGATGTCAAAGGATCTTGAGCCGGGGCAAAACTACCTCTGCGCAGGGCTCGAACTGTTTTATAAACACACACAGCCGGCGATGCGAAATATGATCATGCTGCTCCAGCAGGGCCAGGCTCCGTCGAACATAATGAACCTCAAGGCTGCCGAGGACGAACGCCGCACCGCCGATATGCCATGCACTTGCCGCGGCGGCAAAGCATTTGGCGACTGTCACGGAAACCCAAACCCGCCAACCGCATTTGGCCGCATCACAAGCGCAAAGCAAGCGATCCTCGCCGCCGAGTAAATTGTAGAGTTTCAAAACACAAAAGCCGCGAGCGTGATGTTCGCGGCCTTTTCTTTCTTGTTCCCCTCCTTGACAGGAGGGGTGCGGCTTTAGCCGTGGGGTGGCAGATGCCCCATTCAAACCGCCCCATAAACCACCGCGACGTTCGAAAAATTCGAAGTCGATCTGTCCCCGACGGTTGCGCTATTTTCCGGCAAAACGCGCGCATTTTTCCGAAAAACAATATAAAACACTCGTGTTATTGCGCTATTTTCCGGCAAAACGTTCGCATTTCTACAAAAAACGCGCGCATTTTCACGTAAAACGTTCGCATTTCTACGAAAAACGCGCGCATTTTGCCGCAAAACGTTCGCGTTTTTTCAAAAAACTGCGCAATTCAGGAGCAAATTGCGCAGTTTTACAAGAAAATTGCGCAATTTTTTGCTGTTTTTGTGTCCGTACTTTTTGGAAAAGATACTTTTTGGAGCGGTATTTGATAACTGACGGGAGCGAATACGTGAGAAAACTTGTCAATGGCGGTTCAACTTCGCGTTTGTGGATCAACTGTTCCAGTTCTTTCAAGAATCGCAGGGCCTGACCCCCGATTCTTCTTGAGGGCTGTTAACGAGTACGATAAAGCCGTACCTGAGCTTTCTGCTTGATAACCGCTTCGCAACCCTGCCTTACGCCGATATAGTATCTTTTTTAATCGTTATCCTCCTGTGTTTTCTGACTGGGCTACTCGTAAAAACATCACCCGGCAAAGCGTTCACATCGTGGCTATCTCGATCGTTCGACAAAATACCTTTGTATCGGATGCTCAGGCGAATCGGGCAAATTTTCTTCGACGAAGAGGACCCGCGCGGCACTCCGGTACTAGTAGAAATAGATAACACCAAACAGTTCGGGTTTATGATCGAACAAAATGGTGAAGGGGAATGTACCGTATTTTTCCCCGGATCTCCCAGTCCTATCTCAGGAAACATAAAGATAGTCAAAGCCGGAATGGTAGAGAAACTAAATGTTCACGCCGGCGATGTAGCCCGCGTACTGGGAGCATTCGGGGCGGGAACGGAAGCACTTTTTGCCCGTGCGAAAACCCATCAGGAATCACCCACGTCCACATACACACCGGAATAGACCCGGGGCCGAGACCTTATTCGACTCTTTGGATCGTGGCCCGTAGTTTCCGCACTCATTCTAAGCTGCACTTTTTTCTTTCCAACCTGTCAATTCTGACAGTTACCCGCTTCCTTTTATTGACTGACAATGATGCTACGTTGGCTCATCAGATTCGTTTCGCCGAAGGCTTAACGTGGGTGGCCGGGCCATTTGTTAAGTATGTGCGAAGCCGGACGGGTTGCGGTTTTAACAGGCAATTATCCCGTGTTTCGAAGGTTCTTAGTTAGTTTATAAACTGTAAGGAGTAAATAGAAATGTCAGACAAAAAACCAAATTTCCTCATTTTATGGGGCGACGATATCGGTTACTGGAACATCAGCGCTTATAACCACGGCATGATGGGCTACCAGACGCCGAATATCGATCGCATTGCGAAAGAGGGTGCGTTATTTACGGATTGGTACGGCCAGCAGAGCTGTACCGCCGGACGCGCTTGCTTTATTACCGGCCAATCGGGATTCCGCACGGGAATGCTCAAAGTCGGCCTGCCCGGAGCCAAAGAAGGCCTCAAGGCCCGTGACGTCACGATCGCCGAGCTACTCAAGGCTCAGGGATATATGACTGCACAGTTCGGCAAGAATCACCTCGGCGACGCCGATGATACTTTGCCGACAGCGCACGGATTCGACGAATTTTTCGGTTCGCTCTATCATCTCAACGCAGAACAGGAGCCGGAAAACGAAGATTATTACAAACGGGACGATCTGAAGGAAAAATATGCGACCCGTGGTGTCATCCATTGCTGGGCCAACGAGGACGGAACGCAGCGTATAGAGAGCACCGGACCGCTCAACAAAAAGCGTATGGAGACGATAGACGAAGAGGTCACTGCCTTAACGCTTGATTATCTCGAAAAAGCTGCAAAATCGGACAAACCGTTCTTCCTGTGGTGGAACGCGACCCGTATGCATATCTTTACCCACCTGAAAGAAGAGAGTAAGGGCGTCACCGGTCTTGGAACCTATCCGGACGGCATGGTCGAGCATGACGGTCACGTCGGACAGATCCTCGACAAGCTGGACGAACTTGGACTCGCCGAAAATACGGTCGTTATGTACTCGACCGATAACGGTGCCGAGGAATTCTCTTGGCCGGATGGCGGCTGTACACCGTTTCGCGGTGAGAAGAACGAGAACTGGGAAGGCGGCTATCGCGTTCCGTGTGCGATGCGCTGGCCGGGTGTGATCGAGCCGGGAACGTATAACAACGAGATCTATTCACACGAGGATATGCTTCCGACCATGCTGGCAGCGGCCGGGGTGCCGGATGTCAAAGAGCAGCTGCTCAAGGGGATGGACGTTGACGGTAAGACCTTTAAGGTCCACCTAGATGGCTATAACATCCTGGGGTCTCTCGCCGGCAAGGAAGAGGATCCTCGACAGGAGTTTTTCTATTGGAACGACGACGGATCGCTCGTGGGACTTCGTTACAACCAATGGAAGATCGTGTTTCAGGAACAGCGCGCTCACGGAATGGAAGCATGGGAAGAGCCATTCGTAACGCTTCGCTTGCCCAAGCTCTTCAATCTTCGTTCCGATCCCTGGGAAAATGCTGATCAGGCTGCCATGGATTACCTGCACTGGAGAGTCGATCGTGTCTTCGTGATGGTACCGGCTCAGGAGTATGTAGCAGCACATATCCAGTCGTTCATCGAGTTTCCGCCAAGCCAAAAGGCCGGAAGCTTCTCGCTCGACCAAGTACTCGAGAAGCTCGTAAACGCGGGCACCAGCGGTAAGTAATACGTTGGTCTGATCAACTTAAATTGGGAAGTCCGGGCACCCCGCTTGGGCTTTCCAATTTGGAAAGTAGGCTTTGGCCGCGGCGTGACTAAACCCGGCCAGAGCCCTTTCCGCGTCTAGTCGATGAAAATCTGCCATAATAGGAAGATCAATTCCAAAAACGTGTCTAATATGAGCGATCAGGATCACAATAGTAGTGAGGTTCAGGACTTTTACGAACGCTACCCTTATCCGCGTCCGGTTGAGAGCCTCGATAAATATCGCGAGCGATGGCAGGACCGTGGGCGGCTGCGTGCGGACTTTCATCTATTCTGGCCCGCAAAACCTTTCTCTGACGACCACACGATATTGATTGCCGGATGCGGAACCTCACAGGCGGCGAAGCACGCCATTCGCTGGCCAAATGCAAAGGTAACGGGTATCGACTTTAGCGCGACGAGCATCGCCGCAACGGCCGAACTCAAAAAAAAATACAGTTTAGACAATCTTACTCTCCATCAACTGCCGGTCGAACGTGCGACGGAATTGGGATCGACGTTTGATAAGGTGGTCAGCACCGGCGTTTTGCATCATCTGCCCGATCCGGACGCAGGACTCGCGGCTTTGCGTGACGTTCTAAAGCCTGGCGGAGCAATGTATATGATGCTCTACGCGCCGTACGGACGGACAGGCATATATATGCTGCAAGAATTTTGCCGCCGGCTCGGGATCACGGCAACGGATGAAGGGATTCGCGACCTGATAACCGCTCTAGGCTCACTACCGCCGGGTCATCCGCTGGAAACATTGCTTCGCGAGGCACCAGACTTTAGACACGAGGCGGCCCTTGCCGATGCACTGCTGCACCCGCAGGACAGGGCGTATTCTGTGCCGCAGGTGTTCGAGTTTCTTGGCCGTGGCGGGATGAGATTTGGCCGCTGGCTGCAGCAGGCTCCGTATTCGCCAAACTGCGGTGTGATCGCTCAACTGCCGCAGGCCGGGCGTTTGTCACGGCTTTCACCCGCCGAGCAATATGCCTCCATCGAACTGTTTCGTGGCACGATGGTGACGCACAGCTTTATTGCTTACCGCGACGATGCTGACGAAACTAGTATCGACCTTTCCGGCGACAGATGGCTGGGCTATGTCCCGATCCGGCTGCCCGACACGATCTGTGTCGAAGAACGCCTGCCTGACGGTGCCGCCGGAGTGCTTATTAACCGGACGCACACTTACCGTGATATCTACTTGCCGATATCCGCCGACGAAAAGCGGATGGTTGAGGCGATCAACGGAGTACGCACGATCGGCGAGATCGCGACAGACATATCACCTAATGTTGCTAGCGAGTTTTTCCAGAAACTCTGGTTGTACGACCAGGTGGTGTTCGACGCCTCAGGCCGGTCATGATCCTTCTTCACACCTGTAAATTCTGACAGTTCCGCACCTACGCGACTTATCACAAAATGTATGCGTTGAGGATGACATTACCTCCTTTACGGACGATCCGGAGGCACGTTTGTATATGAGAACGAGAGATCGGGTAAGGCTTTTGATGGGAGCGGTTATCTGCGTTGCCGGGTCGCTGACATGGATCATACGGACGATCATCCATACCCACTAAAAAACTGGAGAAAACACGTGAAAGCAACATTTACCATTTTGCATACAAACGACATGCATTCGAGCTTTATCGGTATGGGGCCTTCCGCGGATTATACGCCGTTTACCCTTAACGACGACGCGACGCGGGGAGGATACGCGCGGCTTGGAGCTCTGATCGCTAAACGTCGGGCGGAACTGTCCGACACGGGGCCCGTGCTAACGCTTGACGCTGGAGATTACAGCATGGGTACGCCGTTTGGTGCGGCGACGCGCGAGATCGGCGGCGAGCTGCAATTGATGGGTATGATGGGTTACGACGCGACGACGTTTGGCAATCATGAATTTGACCTCGGCCCAGACGGGCTCGCAAGCTCGATCAGCATTGCGAGCAAGGCGGGCCGCGTTCCGGCGATACTTCCTTCGAACTCCAATGTCACAGCCGCAGACGCGTCTATCGACGGCCTTAGGAAGCTGTTTGACGACAATATTCTCCGCAGGTACACGGTGATCGAGCGTGGCGGCATTCGATTTGGGCTGTTTGGCGTGCTTGGTAAAGAGGCGACGATGTATACGGGCGGAGCCGGTGCGGTGACGTTTGACGACGCAATTGAAACGGGTGCGAAGATGGCGGCGATCCTTCGCGAAACAGAAAAGGTCGATGTCGTCATCGGCCTCAGCCACGGCGGCGTGGTCAAGGGGCCGGACGGAAAATATGACCGCGGCGATGATGTTGAATTGGCAAAAGCGGTCCCTGAGATCGACATTGTGATCGGCGGCCACAGCCACACGTCACTAACTGAGGCGATCATCGTAAATGGCCGAACACCGGTCGTCCAGACCGGGCTTGAAAGCAAGAACCTAGGTGAGCTTGTCATTTCGATCGACGGCGATAGGCTGACGGTCGAGTCGTACCGTCTGCACCCGATCGACGACACCGTCGCGGGCGACCCGGCGATAGGCGACGAGATCGAAAAGCTCAAGGTGGGCGTGACGTCCGCCGTTTTCGCGTCGCGCGGGTATAGCGTTGACGAACCGCTGGCGGTCATCTCACAGGACCTGCCAAATACATTTAAGGACATCGCGGCGGGGACGATCCTTGCCAATTTCATCACCGACGCACACAGGCACGCGACAAAGGCTGATATCGGCTTTACGGTGAACGGTATGGTCCGTGCACCGCTGACGCGGGGAAAGAACGGTATTCAGACGGTTTATGATGTGTTTGCGGTTGCTCCGCTTGGCGGAGGCGTAGTTGATATGACTGCCGGGAGTGCTCTTGTGACGGGATATTTCACCGGTCCGGATCTCAAGAACCTGCTCGAGTTTTTTTTGGTGGACAGTCCGGCGCATCCGGGGGAGTATTTTCCTCGCACGTCGGGGCTTAGATTTCGTTACGATATGTCGCGGCCGATGTTTGACGTCGTAACTGCTATCGAGCTCGGGGACATCGACCGCGGATATTCGCCGATCGATATTAGTGGAAGCGACGACAAGCTTTACAGCCTGACATGTCCTCTGATGGTCGGCCAGATCCTTGTGGCCATACCTAAATACACCAAAGGAGCGCTGTCGCTCGAACCAAAGAAAAAGGACGGTACGCCGCTCACTTCAAAATCTGACGCTCTCGACACACCGCGCAGCAGCACCGCACAACTCATGCCGCCAAAAGGTACGACCGACACCGCGAGCGTTGCGACGGAAGGGGCGGACGGCAATTTGCGCGAGATCAAGGAGTGGCAATCGATCATGGATCACCTTCGGCGCTTACCTGTTGCAGATGGGAACGAATTGCCTATCATTCCCGTCGATGAACGTGCAGCTGAGGTTCGTGCGATAGCGGCGGGCTAACGCTCCTCGTGAACTGTATTGACATCGGTAGGAGTTACTAACATACTCGTTAAATTCGATGAATCTTGTAACTGACGGCATGTTGATCGTATCCGGGTCGGCTGCGACGCTGGGAGCAATCCATCTTAGGATGTGTTTTCAGAAACGCGACCGTTTGACGCATATCATTTTTACGGTCGCTTCGTTTGGGCTCGCCTGTTATGCATTGTTTGAGCGTGCATTGATGCAGGCGGCCAGCCCGGCTGAGCATCTTCAGCTAATGCGCTGGGCTCATATTTTCGTTTGGTTAGTGGTCGTCCCGACGGCTTGGTTTGTGCATTTATATCTCAACGCCGGACGACGCTGGGTATTATGGTGTTTGACGCTATTTCGGACTCTCGCCTTGATCGCTAACTTTGCCTCGGCCGGAAATCTCAATTATCACGAGGTCACCTCGCTCGATCACGTCAACATTCTCGGAGAACCGCTTTCAGTTGCTGTCGGCATCGCTAACCCTTGGATGTTGCTCGGTCAGATAAGCCTGCTGTTTTTTATGCTCTTTTCGGTCGATGCCATTATCGAGGTCTGGCGGCGCGGCGACCGGCGACGGGCGCTCACGGTCGGTGCGAGCCTGTTCATTTTTTCCTTGACCGGGCTTGGGATGGCGGTATTCATCTTATGGGGAATCGTCGCATTGCCTTTGTTTTCGAGCCCGTTCTTTTTGGGAATAATCATTGCGATGGGGTATGAAATTTCTCGTGATGTCCAGCGCGCCGGACAGCTATCGGACGATCTTACGGCGAGTAGGTCAGAGCTAAACGAAAACCAGCGGCAAATGGCTCTGTCAGCGAGTGCCGCAAACGTTGGCATCTGGACAAGGCTAATTGGTGAGGAGACCATCCAGGCTAGTGAGAAATGGCACGAGCTTTTCGAGTTTGATCTCGAAGAGAAGATAACTTTCAGGGATTATTTGCAAAGAATTTATCCCGCCGATCGCGAACGGGTGGCCAATGCTCTGATTGATGCCGAAAAGCGGATCGGGGAGTACGAAACTGAATACCGCGTCTTGTTGCGAAGCGGCGAGATCAGATGGATCGGTTCGCGGGGCAAGATCGATTTTGAAGATGGGATACCGGTTCGATTACGAGGAGCCTCGGTCGATATTACCAAACGTAAGCTGGCCGAAGAGGCTGCTCACGACCTGAGCGGAAGGATGTTCGGGGCACAAGAATCGGAACGGGCTCGCATCGCCCGTGAACTGCACGACGATTTTAGCCAGAGTCTGGCGTTGTTGTCGATCCAGCTTGAGGTGCTCGGACGGGAATCAGCCGAACCGGCAGCCGTCAAAAAGAAAGTTACCGACCTTACCGCTCAGATCCAGGGGTTGTCGTCGGACGTGCACCGCATTTCGCACGAGCTGCATCCGTCAAAGCTCGGCCAGCTCGGGTTAGAGGCGGCGTTGCGTGGATTTTGCCGTGAAATAACGGCCGCTCATAGATTAAAGGTTGCGTTCGATGCCGAAAATGTCCCGCGGTCGCTGTCGAATGATATTTCGCTGTGTCTTTATCGCGTGACTCAGGAATCACTGCAGAATATCCAAAAGCATAGCGGTGCGAGTTTGGCCACTGTGAAAATTGATGTGGCCGGCGACGAGGTGCGGTTAGTGGTTTCAGATAACGGGTGTGGTTTTAACCCGGAAAATGAAACGGGAAAAGAGTCCCTCGGGCTGATCAGTATGAGTGAACGCGTCAGATACCTAAACGGCACTCTTTCAATAGAGTCGCGCGAAAGCGCGGGTACTAAGATCACCGTCAGTATTCCGTTAAAAGGAACTTCGGAGCGGACCAATTGATCGATCTTAGGTGATGCAACCGGACATTGTCCGGTTTCGCTATCTGGTTTTGGTAAGTATTACCAAGTGGGCACCGTCACGTCCGATCTGATAGCCCAGAGAGGTCGCCGCAGCCTTGATGTTGGCTCTTGTCGAGCCCTCGGCTACCTCGAGATCGCGATCCCAATCCTCAAAAATAATGACATGTGTGTCGAGGTTCCGCTCCGAAAGTGCGGTTTTGAGCCTTTCGACCATTTCGTTATTTTCTGCAGTCATATTTTGATCATAACTAGAAGCTGAAGCGGTTGGATTCGCAGACCACCGCGTCGGTTGGCTCGCGTCGTTTCGAAACCTGTTAATTCTGACAGTTATGCCGCGTGGCGGATTGTATCAAAGTATACAGGAATCTAGTTAAATCGCAGTTCGAA
>DEQS01000044.1 GCA_002360555.1 Chloracidobacterium sp. UBA3360 | reverse complement strand
GCGGCATGATCGGGATAGTCATTAGATCGGGGAAACAAATGAAATTAAAAATGATCTTTGCCTTCGTGGCTCTTTTTGTAGTCGTATCTGCCGCACAAGCGCAAAAAATAACGGTGGATGTCGATAAAGCTCTTGATTTTAAGACATTCAAAACCTTTGCGTGGGGCAGCGGGCAAATCGCTCCAAAAACGTCGACTAGCCAAATGATAATTGCCGCTATCGAACGCGAATTGACATCGCGTGGTCTGACAAAGAATGACGCAGCTCCTGACATACAGATCTCGGTCATGGCGGCGGTAGGGATGGACCTGCAAGGCATCGGGCCGTCGTGGAACAACGAGCGTTATAAAAGTTGGGGAGGTTACGGCAACCCTGCCGCCCTGATGAACGTGACTACCGGATCGATGTTGATCGATCTGATAGAGACAAAAAATAAATACAGTGTTTGGCGCGGGGTCGTGAAAGATGTCTTTGTCGCACAGCCATCGAACGATCCACTGGCGGATGCTAGGCAGATGGAAAAACTGGTCAATAAAACGATCGCCAAGATGTTCAAAAAGTATCCGGTCAAACCAACCAAATAAACGAGGATTGATAAATATGAAGACAAGGTGGATCGTATCGGCATTTATTGCGTTGATCGCCTACGCCGGTTTGGCGGTGGCTCAGGAGCCTGAGGAGATCTCTAAGGTCGAAGTTTTTGGCGGTTACTCGCTGCTACGCTCGGACGGGCATAACTTTAATGGTTGGAAAACTGCGGTTGACTTCAACGTAAATCGCTGGCTTTCAATAGCAGCGGATGTGAGCGGAAACTACTATTCCGAATCAACCCCGACCGGAAAACTCAAAGAAAGCGAATACGCATTTACCGTTGGCCCGCATTTTGTGATGCGCAGTAAGAGTAAGTTTGTGCCGTTTGTTTACGCGATGCCGGGTGTCGCCTGGGAAAACACTTCGCATCCGGGACGCAGTGAATCGCGGTCCGGCTTTGCATTTGAGGCCGGTGGCGGACTCGACTGGGAAGTAACAAAAAAGGTGTCGATTCGACTTTTCGATCTAACGGCATCGACCACTAGGATCGATGGGCACACGACTACTAAGCCGAAGTTCGCAACCGGCTTCATTTTTCACTTTGGCAAAAAGTAAAGAAAATACATGAACATCACGACCACATTCGCCACGATTATTTGCGCGCTTGCTTTTTTGATAAGCACACACGCTCAGACTGAAATTAAGTGCGACGCCGATGACAAAGACTGCCTGACAACAGAAAAGGCGGCCGTTAACGCAGAAGCAAAGTTTAAGGCCGTCAAGTTTGTGCCGGACGCGAACAGCGCTGCTCCGAAAACAATGATTCGCGTAGATCCGACGCCGACCCCGACACCGAAACCGGCTGATGAGCCAGCGGCGGCGGCGAAACCCCCGAGCAACGGCTCGAACCCGGCTGAGCTGATAACCCGGGTCGAGATCAAATACCAATTCCAAAGCTTTGCGGGCGGATACTTGCACGCCGTGCCGATCATCAGAGCCGATTATGCGATCACGCCGACGGTTTCGATCCGAGCCGATCTGCCGGTGATGGTTTTTGATCCAAAATTACCGACAGGCAAAACCGAATCGGGCATCGGCGATGTCGTTCTGTCGATGACATTCGTAAAGCCGGTCTCAAAAAAGCTAGTACTCGCGTTCGTGCCGCTGTTTAGTCTCCCGGCGGCATCGCATTCGAGTATGGGTTCGGGGAAATACTCTTTTAAGCCGCTATTCGCGATGGTGACGCCGATCGGTAAATGGGGCGGATTTGTCCAGGTGCTCGAGTATCGCGTTTCGTTTGCCGGCGACAAGACCCGCACCGATATCAACGAACTGTCGATAAAGCCCATTATCCTCAAATCATTTACGAAGGGAAGTATGAAGGGTTTCTATATCAACCCGAAGGCAGAGGTCATCGTTGATTTCGAAAATAACAACAAGGCGACGATGCAGGCGGGTTTTGAGTTTGGAAAGGCGTTGAACAAGAATGTCGTCGTTTTTGTCACTCCGACCGCTCACGTGGCCGGAACAAAACGCGAGAGTTTTAAGCTCGAGGTCGGATTTCGTTACCTATTTAGGTAGAAGTATTACGCCGCGAGTTAGGAGAAGTTTGAGATGATCATTGACGTACTACCCATTTGGGCACTATTTTTCGTAACTGCCGCGTTTATCGTGGCTATGGTCGAGGTTGGTTTCCGCATCGGTAAGCGAGTGCTCGCGAGGACCGACCAAGAACGCGAATCGCCGGTGTCGGCGATTGCCGGTGCCATACTCGGCCTGACGGCGTTTATGCTTGCGTTTACATTCAGCATGGCCTCGGACAGGTATGACACAAAGAAGGGGCTCGTGCGCGAAGAGGCGAACGTGCTTAGGACGACATGGGAGCGGTCTGATCTACTTCGCGAGCCGGACCGGGCTAAGACAAAAGAGTTGCTGCGCGAATACGTGGATGACCGCATTGCGTTTGCTCAGGCCCGGGATCCCGAAAAGACCGCCGCTGGGGTAGCCGACGCGTTTCGCATTCAACGCGAGATCTGGACCATTGGGGTCGATAATGCAAGGTCGGATCCGTTTATGTTCTCTGATATCGGGTCGCTGTATATCGATTCGATAAACCGAATGTCAGAGCTTAACGCACTTCGTTATAACCTCGGGCTACAGGCGAGGATCCCATCCGGCATATGGTTTGTGCTTTTTGCTTTGATCGTATTGGGTATGCTCGGTGTCGGGTATCAGACGGCCATTGCGGGTTCGCGCCGACCAAGAGTAACGTCGATCCTGGCGATCTCGTTTTCACTAGTCATTGCACTCATCGCCGCGCTGGATCACCCAATGAACTCGTTTATCAGCATTCCCCAAGCTCCATTGGTCAACTTACAAACGGAAATGAACGCGCCGGCACCGCCGATCGTTCCCGCAAAACCCTGAACGGTAGCGTTGTCCTATTATCTACTGAGAAAGACGGATGCTGCGATCTAGTTGTTCGCAGCTTTTTCGTTGGTTCAGAGGTTTTGCATTTTGCGGGTTAGGAGACGCGACTAGATTCTTTTCCGCTCCTGCGATTATTTTTTGCGAGACTGTAACAAATGACAGTTACCGGCGGATCTTTGCGTTGATAGGATTTTGTCAAAGTTTCGCGAATAACGGCTTTTCATACCGTAAACGGACTCAAAGGAGAATCGAACAATGTTAAAGAGATTAATGACCATATCGTTGGCTGTTTGCTTAACGGCCTATCCGCTTTTATGTGTTCAGGCAGCAATCAATACTGTTGAAACTACATACAACCCGGTTTTGGCCGCCGGCAATTTGTCGGGCGACCAGATGGACAATTTGCTGGCTCCGATCGCGCTTTACCCCGATCCGCTGTTGGCACAGATGCTGCCGGCATCGACGTTTGTCGATGAGATCGACAATGCTGCCCGGTATCTGCGTGCGAATAATAACCAAATCACCGGCGTAGATAACCAGAGTTGGGATGTGAGCGTCAAATCGATCGCCCATTACCCGCAGGTTGTTTTTTACATGAGTGATAAGCTCGACTGGACCACGGCGCTTGGACAGGCTTATGTTTCACAGGGAGCGGATGTATTTAACTCGATCCAGCGTCTTCGTGGCAAAGCTAAAGCCGCAGGCTATCTGGTGACATCGCCGCAGCAAACCGTGATCGTCGAAAAAGAGATCATCAAGATCGTCCCGGCACAGGCTCAATATATCTACGTTCCGACCTACAACCCACAGGTTGTTTATGTCTCGTCGGGCCCGTCGACCGGTGCGGTCGTTGCCGCTACCGCGATAGCGTTCACGACCGGATTGCTGATCGGAGCTTGGCTCAATAACGACTGCAACTGGTATTCGCGCACCGTGTTTTATCACGGTTGGCGCGGTGTCGGTTGGGTCTCACGGTCTGTTTCGGTCGTGCATATTAATAACAGCTTTTATGTTAACAACCGTTTCAGTGTGGTTCACTACAACTCCGCGATCATTCATCGCAACGTTAACTACAACAACATTAACCGCTACAACAACGTTAGTCGTAACGTTAATTACAATAACGTCAATATCAATAACGTCAACCGTAATAACGTAAATGTGAACAACGTGAACACAAACAACATCAACCGGAACAACGTCAATAACAACAACGTAAACCGCAATATTAATACGAATAGCGCAAATAACAACTCGTACCGCGGTAAGACAAACACTCCGGCAACGAGTCCGACTCAAAACAACACGAACCGTACGTCTGGGTTTGGTGGTTCGGGTAACGGTGCGCAGACACGCCAAAACAGCTCACGGGGACAGTCAAGCCGCTCGAGCGCTCCTGCCAAGCCGGCGGCGACTGGCGGACGAACCGAAGGAGGCCGAAGAAATTAACCAAATCGGCAGGTTATCAGGAGAATTATTATGAAAGTTCTAAACGATTATAAAAGCATTATCATTTCACGCGGTGTAGCCCTCCTAGGTTTGGCGATACTGGTTTGCGGCGGTGCTGTTTCGATTCGCGGCCAGCAGCTTTTTGACAGTCCCGAGGTCGCGCTCCTGGCATTGCAGTCCGCTGTTAAGGCTCACGACCAAGGAGCCCTGGCAACAATATTTGGCCCGCACCTCAAGGATCTAATTTCCGGTGACTCGGTTGCCGACAAGAATGCCTATGATGAGTTTGCGGCAAGGCTCGGTAAATCTATTAAGTATGACAAAGCCAACGGCGACAAGCTCACTATCGTTATCGGCGAAGATGATTGGCCGTTTGCGGCACCGATCGTAAAGACGGGCGATAAATGGAAATTTGACACCGAAGCCGGCGTCGAAGAACTCATAAGCCGTCGGATCGGCGAAAATGAGATCGACGCGATATTTATTTGTCAGGGCTATGCCCTGTCGCAGTTTGAGTATTTTAACGGTTACGACTGGGATGGCGATCAGGTCTCTGAATACGCTCAGAAAATAGCCAGTACACCGGGCATGAAAGACGGACTTTACTGGGAAAAGGTCGAGGGCGATGAAGACGAGAGTCCGCTGGGACCTCTATTTGCCTACGCAGCAGCCGAGGGCTATAAGACGAAATCGAACACTACTCAATCGGCCGCTCCGTTTCATGGCTATTACTTCAAGATCCTGTTCGGTCAGGGAGCAGCCGCACCGGGCGGCAAGTTTAGCTACCTGATCAACGGGAATATGATCGCCGGATTTGCACTTGTTGCGTATCCGGCTACATACGGCTCGTCAGGCATTATGACCTTTGTCGTAAATCAGGAAGGCCGCGTTTACGAGAAAAACCTAGGCCCTCAGACATCCGCCATCGCCGGGGCAATGAATGTATACAACCCGGACGTCACTTGGAAACTCGTCGATCTGGACTAAACCCCGGACGATCCCATCAAAACCGCCGTCGTTGGTCTCAACCAGCGGCGGCTTTCTTGTTTCCTTCACCTGTAAGTTTTGACAGTTACGCGTTGGCCCGTTCGATCTCAAAATTAATAAGTACAAAATTATCGCTGCGCCTATCGCGGCATTTTACGGAGTAATTATATGAGAACAGATAGAAAAAGTTCGTTATTTGCAATGGTCATGGTGTTGGCAATGTTTGTGTCCGGGCTCGCTCCGGCGGCGTTGTCCCAGACTAAGACAGGGCCGACACAGCCAGGGGCACCTTATCCGCGCACGTACAAGCTGTCGAGCGGCGGTAGTGTCACGCTCTTTGAACCACAGATCGCCAGTTGGTTTGGCCAGGATCGCATGGTTGCGTGGTCGGCGATCTCATACGAGGCAAAGCCCGGCGACACACCGGCGGTCGGCTCGATCAAGATCGAGGCAAATACTGATGTTGCTCTAGATGACCGCCTGGTGCGGTTCAGGGATTTTGAGATACCTGAGGTCAATCTGTCGGCACTATCGCGTGAAGACGCCCGTAAGGTAACCACCGCTTTGCAGGCCGAGCTTCCCGAGGCTGACAAGATAATTCCGCTTGATAAAGTTTTGGCCGCTATTGATAAGAGCCAGCTTATGCCAAAGGCCGACAACCCTGCCGGCGTCAAAGCTGATCCGCCGACCGTCTTTTACAGCAGCAAACCGGCCGTGCTTGTCGGTTTTGACGGAGATCCGATTTGGAGTCCGATCAAGGATTCCGAACTGCAATATGCGGTCAATACCAACTGGGATATCTTTCAGCAGCCCTCAACAAAAACCTTTTATTTACGACGCGATGCAAATTGGTTCAAGTCGAATGATCTGAACAGCGGTTGGGTCCCGGCAGGTACTTTGCCGCCGAGCCTCGGTAAATTACCGCGGGACGATAACTGGAAAGACGTAAACGTAAACGTCCCCGGCAGCAAAATTTCGGCGGACAAAATGCCGAAGATATTCGTAACCACCACACCGTCCGAATTGATCGTGACGGATGGCCAGCCAAAATATACGCCGGTTGCGGGGACTTCGCTGCTTTGGGTAAACAACACCGAGGCAGATGTCTTTAGGAACGGTGCGGCAGGCGCGTTTTACTATTTGGTAGCCGGACGATGGTTTTCGGGTCCAAGCCTTGATGGACCGTGGACGTTTGCAACGCCGGATCTTCCTTCTGATTTTAAGAGCATCCCGCTCGACCACCCTCGTTCGCGAGTGCTGGCATCGGTCCCCGGTACAGATCAAGCGACCGAAGCTGTGCTGCAGGCCAGCGTACCGACAACCGCAACGGTGGATAGGACGCAACTCAAAGCTCCTGAAGTTGTTTATCAGGGAGAGCCCAACTTTCAGCCTATCAAAGATACGATGCTTTGGCAGGCGGTCAATACCGACAAGCAGATCGTCAAATTCGGCGAAAAATATTACATGTGCTATCAGGCGGTTTGGTTTGTCTCAGACGCGCCTATGGGCCCGTGGACGGTTGCATCAATGATACCGGCGGAGATCTATAAGATACCTGCAAGTTCACCGATGCATAACGTCACCTACGTGACGATCAAGGAGAGCACTCCGACCTATGTGACATACAGCTACGTCCCGGCTTACACCGGCATGATGGTTGCCTGGGGCTGCGCCGTGTGGGGAACGGGATGGTATTACGCACCGTGGGTTTATTACGGCATCTATTATCCGATCTACTATCCGTATTACAGAACGTATGGGTACGCCGCATGGTATAACCCATATCTTGGCGTCTATGGCCGTGGAGCTCTGGTTTACGGGCCTTATGGCGGCGTTGGATTTGGCGCTGTGTATAATCCTCGCACCGGCGTTTATGCACGCGGGGCGACGGCCTACGGCCCTTACGGCTCGAGGACCTTTGCACAGGCATATAACCCGCGAACCGGCACATACGCCCAGACGCGTCAGGGTAGCAATATCTACGGTAGCTGGGGCTCGAGTTATGTTCAGCGCGGCGATAGCTGGGCACAGACGGGCCGGGCTTCCAGTAATGTCACCGGCAACTCAGTGGCGGGTATACGGACGAGCAGTGGTGCCGGAGCGGTCACGGGAACAGGACAGAATGGTCGTACGACGGTCGCAAAGTCAAAAAGCGGTGATATTTACGCTGGCCATAACGGTAACGTCTATAAAAAGACCGGTGATGGCTGGAGCAGTGTGGGCGGAGCAAATGCCGGCCAAACCGGTACACAGAACGGACTTGGAGGAATTGACAGCTCAACCTACAACCAGCTAAACCGTGACTCAAAGGCTCGAACCGAAGGTGCTATGCGAACGCAAAACTATAACAATTACCGTTCAAATATGGGCGGGCGGATGTCAGCCGGCAGTTATCGTGGTGGTGGACGGCGACGGTAATCTACATTGCCCGTTTCCGAACCTTATCTGGACTTTCTCCTCCAAAATTGTCCCAGCCCGTACAAATCACGGGTTGGGGCAACTTCACTTATTAATAATTATAAGAAACAGAACCGGAAGCCTTAACTTAAATGATACGAATGAACCTAACCGCTGTTTATAGACCAATTTATAACAATTACAGATCGATCTTCGCCGGATGTAAGCTATCCAACCGCAGGAGAAACCTAGCGCTCATTTTGATGATCCTAACAGTAGCAATTGCTGCTGCAGGACAGACGGCAACGCCATCCCCGACGCCGTCGAGCACAACGAAACCCGCGGACACGAAAGATACTGATACTGAAAAAGCTGTTAAACCGAAAAAAGAAAAACGAGGGAGCTTGATCCTCGCACCAATACCGATCAAAAGCCCGACCTTTGGTTCCGGTATTATTTTAGGCGTAGGCTATGTCTTTAAGCTCAAACAAAGCGACAAACTCTCGAAGCCATCTTCGATCGGTTTTGCCGCTGCGTTTACTAATAATGGCACTCGGGGATTCGTGCTTGGCGGACATTTGAGCTTTGCTGAAAACAAATATCAGACAACATTAGCACTCGGAACGGGCAAGGCAAACTATGAATTCTATGGCATTGGCAGCGTCCCGGGACAACCGGCGGTATCGACGTTGATCAAACAAAGCGGAACCTTCTTTTTCGGCGAATTTATGCGAAATGTGTGGAAAGATATTTTTATCGGTCCGCGTTATCAATATCGCAAGCTGACCGCCTCAGCCGGCGGCACACCAACGCCCGGCGGATTCGTGATACCGGCTGTTGATCTCAAGTCGACAACCGCCGCTATCGGATTTCACGTTCAGCGTGATCTCAGGGACAATAGTTTTTATCCGACAAAAGGTTCGATCTGGGACTTTAAGGGTGATTTTTTTGCTAAAGCGCTAGGCAGCAATCGCACATATCAGACGTACAAGGCCTCATACAACGGTTATAAGTCGATCGGCAAAGACCAGGTCTTGGCATACCGCGGGATGGCCTGTTCGGTGAGCGATACGACGCCGTTCTTTGACCTTTGTCTATACGGCGGCAGCGATCTGCGTGGTTACGCGACCGGTCAATTTCAAGATCGCAGAATGTTTGCAACGCAAGTCGAATATCGTCGCGAACTAATATGGCGGCTCGGCTTTGTAGCTTTTGGAGGCGTCGGCGGTGTGGCGAAACACTGGAGCGACTTTAGGTTTAATGAGCTATTGCCGGCTGGCGGTGCCGGAGTGCGGTTCAAACTCGACAAAAAGAACCATATCAATTATCGGATCGATTGGGGTTACGGACGTGCTGGATATACGCTTTCGATGTCGGTAACGGAAGCGTTTTAGTAAGTGTGACCCTCGTCATCATTACGACGAGAATGGACACGTTTGCTCATAACAAAAGGGCTGCCGATATGGCAGCCCTAAGTTTTTGAAAATATTGGTGGCCAGAGACGGGGTCGAACCGCCGACACGCGGATTTTCAGTCCGCTGCTCTACCAACTGAGCTATCTGGCCAAAACGCGTCCAAACCGTATTGGACGCGAATTTGTAAGTGTAAATAAGTGGCCAGAGTATGTCAAATTCCCGCAGAAAATCACTAGAATGCCACAGAGGGTCGGACTTTGGATTTATTAATTAAGTTTCCTTATTCTACGGATTCTGCTGTTTCCTCGATTTCGGCCTTTGCAGCCTTTCCGGCTGCTGCTGCCTTTGCCTTTGGTTCGGCCAATACAAAGCCCAGCGCCTGTTTGACGTCGAGCTCGATGCGTTCGAGGAGCGGTAGGTCGCCTTTGAGCATGTTCTTGACATTGTCGCGGCCCTGGCCGAGGCGTTCGCCCTTGTACGAGAACCACGCCCCCGATTTTTCGACGATGTTATGATTCACCGCGATATCAAGCAGGTCGCCCTCGCGGGAGATGCCTTCGCCGTACATGATGTCGAACTCGGATTCACGGAACGGCGGGGCACATTTATTTTTGACCACCTTAACGCGCGTGCGGTTTCCGACGACCTTGTCGCCGTCTTTGATCGCGCCGATGCGGCGGATGTCGAGTCGGAGACTGGCGTAGAACTTCAGAGCCTTACCGCCGGTCGTCGTTTCGGGTGATCCGAAAAACACACCGATCTTTTCGCGAAGCTGATTGATAAAGATAAACGTCGTATTAGAACTCGCGACGATCGCCGTGATCTTGCGCAGAGCTTGTGACATCAAGCGTGCTTGCAGTCCGGGCAGGGAATCACCCATTTCGCCGTCGAGCTCGGCACGCGGCACGAGTGCGGCGACCGAATCGATGACGATGACATCGACGCTGTTCGAACGGATAAGCGTTTCGGCGATCTCAAGCGCCTGTTCGCCCGAATCTGGCTGCGAGATGAGCATGTCGTCGATATTGACGCCGAGCTTGGTCGCGTATTCCGGATCCATTGCGTGTTCGGCATCGATGTAGGCACAGACGCCGCCGGTCTTTTGAGCCGAGGCAACGACCGTCAGAGCAAGGGTCGTTTTACCCGAGCTTTCCGGCCCGTAAACCTCGATAATACGGCCGCGTGGAAACCCGCCGACGCCGATCGCGTAATCGAGGCTCAGACAAGTGGTCGAGATCGCTCCGATATCTTCGTGCGGCCGCTCGCCGAGCCGCATGATCGCACCCTTGCCAAATTTTTTCTCGATCTGCTGCAAAGCAGATTCGATCGCTTTTCCTTTATCCATGCTCATACCGTTTCCTCTCCCGTCCATAGTGTTTGCTCTCCATTTCAATACCAAGACATTCTGCTGTTGCACAAATGCAACATAGGTGTAGTTGTAACACACAATGTTTCACGGATGCAACACAATAATGCCTTTGGAATGAGAAAAAGCAATAAAACCGTTAATAAAGCTAGTTTTGTGAGGAATTTTAGATCAACTTTTGCAAAATATCAACCTATCTTTGACAAAACATTCGTGAGTTTGCTGTCGTAATTACTTGCATTGCGTCCTTGAAAACGGGTAGAGTTGGCAGTTGAAGCGACATGGAAACACTGGATTTTTTGGGCCAGACATTGGACGGTAAATACCATATTGAGCGTGAGCTTGGGCGCGGCGGTATGGGGACGGTGTATCTTGCGACCCACCTCGGCACTGAGCGGCCCGTAGCGGTGAAGATCATTGCGCCGCAGTATATGAAACGGGCGGAGTTTGTCGAGCGTTTTCGCCGCGAAGCGCGTGCTGCGGGGCGTCTGCGTCATCCTAATGTTGTTAACGTCACGGATTTTGGCTTTGCAGACTCAAATCAGGGCCAGGTTGCGTATCTTGTGATGGAATATCTCGACGGCTGTACGCT
>DEQS01000109.1 GCA_002360555.1 Chloracidobacterium sp. UBA3360 | reverse complement strand
GTTCCCTCACGCTCAGCAACCGTTTACTCACGCTCAGCAACCGTTTACTCACGCCCAGCAAACCTATGCTCGCGGAAAACTGGTCTTTCCTCACAGAGATGATCGGTGTTTTATTGGAAAATTCCGCTGTCCTGATACTTTTTTGCTCCGTTTTTACGCCTTTCTTGTTGAGGTGAAAACTATGAAGACGAGATCTTTCAGTCAATTGTTAACGATCGTGGTAGTTGCGAGCATGTTTGTGGGCATTCCCGCGTTCGGCCAGTCTACACGCACCGGAAAAGGCACTTCGGGTCAGTGGGGCACGCCGACGACGGGTTGTCGCGGCGGTTGGAGCGGCATTGTGACGTTCACAAAGACGCTAAAGGATTCGCTTGAATCCGACGAACCGGGCATTCGTAAAGCGATGGACCGCATTAAACACAAAACGTCCCGCGACTACGATTACACCGGCCGCACGATCATCGACGGCACCGACCCAAAGACGCCCGTCGTCAATTCAAAGGTTTCATTTACGGATAAAAGCCTGAGCCGCGGCGAAGAGCGGGTGTTTGACACCTGTAATTCACGCGAAAACGGGCATTGGTTCGTCATCGAGGGCACGGACGATCGGCTGGCAAAGGCCGAGGCCACCGGCCCGGCACGTTCGTTTAACCTCAGCGTCGATGAATTGACGGGAAACTACAGTTTTAATCTGCAATTGCCGCACGCCGTCGGCACGTTTAACCGCGAAGAGCACGTTAAACGGACCGGCCATTGTCAGGCAAAGAATAATGAGCCGTACGACCGCTCGACCAACGAAGCCACCAAGGTCGAGGGCGAGGGATTTTCCATCTCCGGCGAAAAGATCGACCCAACCCGCCCCGATCAGATCTCCGGTTCGAAAACTTGGGGTGACGACGGCAAAGGCGCGGTGCGTTCGTTTGTCTATACGGTCACATGGCGGTTCACCCGCTGTCCCGAAAAGCTGCTCATCACCGATCTCAAATTCGAGCATATGAAATTTCCAAACTGGGACGACTGGCAGGAGATCGACCAGTACAAAGGCACGATCGACGGCAACTGGATCCGCATCAAGGCAAAGGTGCTGAATATGTCTGCCTCGGCAAAATTTGCCGAGGTCAGTTTCAAAGAGACGTTTAAGGGCGACCGCTGGAATTACATGATGCCCGATATGCCTCTCAAAGACAGCTCCGTGTCCGTCCGGCTCGAACCCGGAGAGGAACGCGAGGTCGAGGTGCTGTGGGATTCGACAGGCTATGCGTGGTTTGACGACGGCCGCCCGCGTCTGGTCGAGCGGATCAAGGCAGAGGCTTGGGAAGAATACAAGTTAAAGGATTCGATGACCAAAAATCTCAAGATCGCCCCAAAACCGCTGATCGTCGTGCACGGCATCTGGTCGAGCCCGGAATCATTTAAGCCCGGCTATCAAAATTACATGACGACCACACACAGCTACGACTGGAAAGCATTTTTGGCGGGCGATAAAGAGGGTCATGGCAAGCTCGATGTAGGCGGCAAGTTCATGTCCGGCGGCGCGACCAAATCGGTATATGATAACGCCGACGAACTCGACAAGTACATCAAATACGCCCAAACCGAATCGAACGCCTGGCACATAGACATGGTCGGCCATTCGACCGGCGGCCTGATCGCACGGCTGTGGCTGCATAAATTTGCCCAAGAGGATCTGCCCGACCGCGTCCCGCATGTCTTGCATTTGCTGATGCTCGGAACTCCAAACAACGGCGTCCCCTGTGCTGACGCAATGAAAAATGTGTCGAGCCGGTTCAAGGACCAGCTCAAGGCGGCGGATGAACTGATGCCGGAGGAAATGCGCCGTTTCAACAGCTTTGTCCGAAAGACAAAAGGCACAAAGCTCGCGTCGCTCGTCGGTATCGGCTCCATCATTGGCTGTACTAATATTCACACCGGCGACGGCTTCGTCCCATACGAATCGGCCCGTTACGGTGTCGCCGATTACGCCTACGCTGACGATGTTCATCCCGATCTCGTGAGCCCGCAAAACTTTGCTTATTTCGTTCTGCCGCGTATTATCAAGGGCCCCAAAGGCACATATCCGCTGCCGATCAAATCGGGCGAGAGCACGCGGACAAAAGGCATCTTTGGGCTGAATACTAAAAACGCGGCCGCGAGTCTCTTTGCAAATGTTTCGTATGGCCCAATGACAGCGAACGATGAACCAGCAAATCCGCAGTCATTTTCAAAAGAACTGACGCTTGAGCCACGACAGTCGCTCGATATCGAATTCCCTGTTGCGGCCGCCGCAAATCTCGGGCTGACATTCATGGCTCATCCGGCCGTCTCGGTATCGCTTGTCAATGACAAGGGCATCATTGTCGCAAAAAATCTAAACGGTTACAACGAAGCCAAGGCTATCTATCGCACGCTGTATTTCAAAAATGCAGTAACACAAGGAACGTGGAAACTTCGGATCGAAAACGCGAGCGATTTCGAGCAGCCGTTCCTCGGTTTCGCATGGTCCGCCGAAGCCGCAAAACCGGCTAATGCAGCGGCTGAATAATTGATACTTTTTTCGGCGATCTGACGTCTTTCAAGTGAGGCCCAACGCGGCTCGGAATTTATTAAATAGGAGAAATAATATGTTCAATCGTTCATTCATACTTATGGTAATTTTAGTTGCCGCAGCAATTTCAGCCTCGGCTCAGGATCTTGTGGGAACGTGGCAGACAGGCGGAATGTCAATGATGGCCGACCGCAACACGGTCACCGGCGCGACGACACCGAGCAACGGCAACACGCAGAAATACGTTTTCGGCGCGGACGGTAAATTTGCCTTCACGGGCTACATGCAATCGACCCAGTATGGGTGCACGACCGCTTTGTTTAACGACAAACAAGGCAAATACACCGTCGAAGGCTCGCAGATCACCCTAATACCGGCGAAAAACTTCTGGCGCCAGACAAACAGTTGTAGCCCCGCGTCGAACAAAGAGCGAAACTACACACTCGAACGCGAAACCTATGACATCAGCGCCAAAACCGACGAGTACGGCAAATCATTTATCTGCCTTGCAAATGCTAAGGGTGAAACATGCTATCGCAAAGAAAAATGATCCCGTAAGAAAACACTGATACTTTTTCCGAACAGAATCCGCTTTACATGTTGGAGGTAATTCAATATGCAACGCGGATTCATTTTTACTAGACAATTCATAACTTTCGCAATTCTTTTCAGTCTCTCTATTTCGATCGCGTTCGGTCAAAAGAAACCGAGTCAGGCGAGATCGACTTGCTCCGGTGCGTGGACTGGTTCAGTTACCTATTCTCGTTATCAGAAAATGGTTGATAACAAAACAACCCCGCGGGTTTCTGCACGCGGTGAAGACAAGCGGGATTGGGAAATGGTCTACGACTACAAAGCTTCGGTCGCAGTGATCGAATCCCCCGAACGAAACGGATCAAACATAGGCAAAGCGAGCATCACCAGCCGGGTCCAATCCACGGAAAAGGTAACGGCCGTCGAAAAGAACTCGTGCGATCGCGGCAAGACATGGAAAGACATGCGTGGCGAATCATTGTCTAAAACACTTACCGTAGGCATCGGAGAGGGCGTTGATGCCAATGTTAGCATCGGTGTGAATGCTGACGGTTCTTACACCGTCAGCGTTGGATTACCGCAAATCAAAGGTGAGACGAGCGGGTCGCAATCAACAGTCTACAGCGGCCAATGTACGCCTAAAGAAGGAAAGAGCTTTAATATGCCGCCCTCCACGACAAGCGTCGATGGGAATTCGATAACAAGCGACGGCAGTGACCGTGTCGATCCTGCAGACCCAAATCGATTGTCCGGCAGTTACTCGAGAACCTGGCAGGGTGTCACAGAAAAGATAAGCTGGAATCTCGAGAGTTGCGGCGCACCGCTACGCATAACCGATCTCAGGTTCGAAGACATGCAGTTTCCAAACTGGAACGATTGGCAAGAGGTCTCTGAACAAAAAGGCACCGTTGACGGGAATTGGGTCAAGGTCAAAGCCAAAGTTCTCAATCTCTCGGGCGAATCCCGCTTTGCGGAAGTTTATCTTAAGGAAACATACAAGGGCGATAAATGGGACGGTTCCAAACCGGACGTGCCGCTTAAAGACCAAACATTTTCGATACGCATCGAGCCTAATGAAGAACGTGAGATCGAAATGCTCTGGGATACGAGCGGCTATGGCTGGTACGACGACGGACGCCCACGCCTCGTTCAACGCGTCAAGGCCGAGCTTTGGGAAAATTACAAGAAAGTCGATGACCTGACTAAGAATATTAAGATCGTCCCCAAACCACTCGTATTTGTGCCCGGTATCTGGACCAACCTCCAGGAATATGAGATGTATCAGAATTTATTAACAACAACACATAGTTATGGTTGGAAGACCGAACGGGCGAAAGACACGACCGGACAAAGCCGGCCGAATCGAACGGTTTATGACAATGCCGAGATGCTCGACGGATTTGTTGATAAAATGCGGGCCGATCTGAACGCCTGGCATGTCGATATGCTTTCCCACTCGACCGGAGGGCTGGTCGCGCGGCTATATGTCCATAAACATATGCAAACAGTGGACGATGGCCGTCCGGTCGTAAAACATTTGTTAATGATGGGATCGCCAAATCTGGGAGTGCCCTGTGCTGATTCAATGGCTAACAGCGATGTATTCAAAAATGTAATGCAAACCGCACGGGAAATAATGCCGGACGAGATCGCGATCTTCAATCGCTACGTAACGCAAAAGAAGGGGACAAAATTCTCAGCTCTGGTCGGAGACTCTATGCCCATATTGTGTGTGAGCCCAATGTGGAACGACGGATTCGTGTCGGTCGAGTCTGCAAAGTTCACTTCAGATGACTTTGCAATTACAAAGGCGATGCATCCAAATATGATCAGTACAAAGATCTTTAATGACTTTGTGAAAGGCCACCTGATCACAGGGCCGCGAAGCACTTATCCTGTCCCGGTGATCTCAGAGCAATAGAGCCTCTCAAAATCCAACCCGTTTCAGCAGATCGTCAAACCTAGGGTCGCCGTGAAGATTTTTCATACGGCGGCCCACTTTTAATAACGTTAACCAATTGGATCGTTCCTGGTACGCACGTTCGAGCCAATAAAATGACTTGTCCTTTTCATTTAGCCCGGCGTAAACAACTGCGGGCAAAAACGCTGAAACTTCTTTCTTCATTACCTTGGCTTCAAGTTCCGCAGCTACCTTCTTGGCTTCCGCTGATCGCCCCGCAACCCCGTATGCATGTCCGATCGCCATGTCAGTCAGCGGGTCGCCCGCCAGTTGTCTGGAGTTCTGAAAAGAAGAGATCGCCAGGTCATACTTTCCTCGTTCGAGGTAGATCTCTCCGAGCACGAGGTGTGCTCGCGCGAAATTTGGGTCGCGAGCCAGCACCTGACGTATCTGTGCCTCCGCCTCGTCTAGTCGGCCGGCTATATACAACGCCCACGCGGTATTCGATGCGATCGTGTTTGATAGTGGATCAAGCTGTTGGGCGATCCGCAATTCGGTCAGAGCATCATCTGCACGGCCCAATGCCACCAGAGCATTACCATAGCTATAATGGGCTTCAGCGTTGTTTGGCGACAACCTGATCGCTTCTTTGTACTCGGTTTCTGCTCCGGCAAAATCCCAATCCCAGACGAATTTGATCGACGCGAGTGGGACGTGTGCCGAACCGAGCGTCGGGTCGATCGCTAACGCTTTCATCGCCCAATCTTTTGCTGCGGGATAGGCCTCTTGAGGCGTGTGCGTGCCGTACGCCGGGGCTATGCGATAAGCGAGAGCCAGTCCTTGGTACGCCAGCGCATAGTTTGGATCGAGTTCGATCGCCTGTTTGTAGAACTTGATACTTTCGGTCGTCCCGGCTGGCGTGCCTTTCTGTCGGCTGTATTCACCCTTCAGATAGATTGAGAAAGCCTCGTTGTTTGAGGTATACCTTTTCGGCTGTTCGACTGTGATAGCGTCCGCCTTCAAATTCAGCTTCTCGATCGTGATCCTCGTCATTTCTCCCTGAAGCGAAAGTATCTTATCCGGAGTTTCAGCGAAAAACATCGAAAACAGCAATCTGCCATCTGCTATCTTGATATGCTGAACGTTGAGCACGAACCCGTCGTCGCGCCGCGTGAGTTTTCCCGAAACAATACTCTCTACCCCTAGTTCCCGGCCGATCGCCTGAGCATCCATATCGTCCTTTTTGAGCGTTGCAATCGACGCTCGCGTCACCGAACGGATCTCGGGATACGACGACAATTGCAGTTTGAGGGCTTCGCCGAGCCCGTCGGAGATATAATTGTTTGCCTCATCCCCCGTCTCATTCTCGAACGGGAGAACGGCGATCGAACGCGGTGCCGCGCTCATTGGACGAAGAGCCAGTTGCGGCCCACTCTCGAACGAAACGGTAAGTATCCCTGTCAAATAGCTGATCCCAATAAGCAACATCAGGACACCGGTGACCGTTAATCCAACACGGTGCCTCCCGAAGAAACCCGGAGCAAACTCCATCGTATTAGTTTCCTCCAAAGGCTCAGTTACCGCCTCGGAAATGTGCCGCGAAGTGTCAAACGGAAGGTTCTCATCGATCACCCGGACCTTGCCATCGACGATCTCTCGGTGTGTCGCCGCTACAATACGTTTAAAACGCGGATCGTTGTGGAGCATTTCCAGATTCGGTTCGGTTCCGATCCACACAAGCCAAGCATCACGTTCGTTGAGAGCCACTTCAAGAAAATGGAATGCTCTGTCGATACGGCCCGCCGCAAAATTTGCCATTCCTAGGAAATACGGCTTCACAAACTCCTTTTTCGCCCTCGCTTCGATCGAATCCGCGAGATTCCGCGTGTCCTCAAGCCGGCCCGCTCGCTGATATGCAAAACAAAGGTGATACTCGACCAGTGCGGCTGCGGGCATCATCTCGTTCGCCCGCGCGAGGGCCTCAAGGGCCTCGTCATGACGGCCCAAAAAACTCAAAACGTTTCCGGCCTGAAGATGCCCCTGAGGGTAATTTGGGTCGATCGCAATAACTTCGTTTGCCTTCGCAAGCGCTTCTTCGAATCGGCCGGTTTGATAGAAATACCAGATGACGAGGATCTTTGTTCTCAGCGACATTGGATCGAGTTGCTCGGAAAGCCGCATCTGCTCTATGCCTTCATCAAAACGGCCATTGCCTATCAACAGGGCGGCATACCATTCGCGGGCAAGAGAGTATTGCGGATTGAGCGAAATCGACCGGAGAAAGCTGGTCTCAGACGGGCCATATCTAAATTCGTTGTTCAGCAGCAAAGCGTTTGCCGCATGAGCTTCGGCCAGCGCCGGATCGCGCGCCAGGGCGGAATGCACATAGTCCCACGCATTCCGGTAGGCCTCGACGGTCGGTATTAGGCCGTAGATCCCTGCCCAAATGTAGAGCTCCGCGATCGCACTGTGAGCCTGCGCGAAATTGGGATCCGCCGCAACGGCTGCCCTGTATGCCTCGAGAGCCTTAGGCAGCGATTGCGATGTGAATTGATTCCAATAAAATCGCCCGCGCAAATAGGCTTCGTGTGCGGCTGGATCGTTGGTGCTGCGTTTAGAAAGGATTTCATGGTCTTTCCCGGTCAAATGCGGTATGAGAGCATCGGCAACCTGACGCGAGATCGCGTCCTCAAGTTCCAATACGTCGGTCAACAACTCGTCAAACTGCCCGGCCCATATCGCGGTAATATTCTTTACATCTAGCAGTTGCAGCGATATCCGCAAACGGTCGCCAAACCTCCGCAGCCTGCCATCGAGGACGTAATCCACGCCTAGCTCCATGCCGGCACGAAATGGATTTATGTGATGCTCGTGATATCGCGTTATCGAGCTCGTCGGCCTGACGGTCAGCTTTCTGACGCTCGTCAGACGTGTTATGATCGCGTCGGCCAGCCCGACCGTGAGATATGCTTCGTCAGTGCTTTCTCCGCCTGGCCCGTTCAGCACACTCAGCGGCAGAACGGCGAGCAAAGTGGTATCCGCCCGATTCTCCGCCGCCCCTCGTTTTGACGGTTTTGGGAACTGAACATGCATGGCAACCGTTTCGCCTTTGAGGTGCCGTTCAATGTCTTCGCGAAAGGCTGCGACGGATGCGTACCGCTGATCAGGTGTCTTACTAAGGGCCTTCAAGATAATGTTGTCGAGATTGCTTCGAAGCTGACCGGCGAGCTGCTCGGGTGAACCTAGCGACGAATCAAACGTTCCGGCTAGCGTAACGGCAGACGGATTTACCTTGACCACCGCCAATTCGCTCTCTCGACCAGACGCTGCAACACTTGGCAGGATCGGCTCGTCGTCGCAGATCGCTCTGGCAACATCATGTGGCGAGCGGCTCTTTAGCCTGTATGGCCGATAACCTGTGAGCAGCTCAAACAGGATTACGCCGAGACTATAAACATCGGTCGAATACGTAACTCTTTCTCCGCGAACTTGTTCGGGACTGGCATAGTCAACCGTCATCATCCGCAACGCCGTCGCAGTCGGCTCCAGAGTGTCCGAAGCCATATCCGGGTCTAGCAGCTTAGCAATACCAAAATCCAGCAGACGCGGTGAACCATCATTTGTAATAAATATATTCGACGGTTTGAGATCACGGTGGATGATCAGTTTTTGATGGGCATACTCGACCGGCTCGCAAATGCGGCAAAACAGCTCTAGCCGCTCATCGACAGACAGACGATTTTTATCGCAGTACCTATAAAGCGTCTGGCCGTCGATAAACTCCATCACAAAATACGGCCGCCCGTCGGGCGTCGAACCGCCATCGATAAGCCGTGTAATAAATGGATGGTCAAACGCCGCGAGGATCTGGCGTTCATTGCGAAAGCGGCGAAGCACAAAATCTGTATCGACACCACGTTTTACGACCTTTAACGCGACCCGCAGCCGAAATTCACCGTCCGCACGATACGCTTCGTACACGGCACCCATGCCGCCGCGGCCGACCTCACGTTCGATGCGATAGTTGCCGAGCACGGTTCCGACCATCGGATCTTCATCGGTTTCATCAAGCAAGGACGAGAGAACGGCGTTTTTGGCGCTGTCGTAGAGAGGCTGCTCGATAAAGCTGCTCGCCTCATCAAACTGCGACAACAATCGTTCCACCTCGGCTTTTAGTTCCGCGTCATCGCCGGCTTTCTGTTTTATGAATTTTGCGCGGGGACCCGCTTCGAGGTCTAAAGCCTCGTGAAAGATCTCCTCGATCTGGTGCCAGCGTTCCGGTGTCATCGATAGCTCAGGTTACTAGGTATAGTCTTATCACTTACGAAAAATATTTTATATTGTTTGCCGAGCCAAAACCACACCTGTTACCCATGTCCCAAAATGCTTGACTTGCGAGGTTGTTTGGGTATAAATAGGAGCGTTCGCTGTTAAAGTCGATCTAGCCACCGGAGGTAAATATGGGACGTAAAATTTTGTCCGTAGTCGTCGCCCTGATCGTTTCGTTCGGCATTATGATGATCGTCGAAATGGTCAATACACTTGTCGTTATGCCGCCCAGTGCTGAGATCATGGAAGACTCGGTCCGGCTACGCGATTTTATGGCAAACGTGCCGCCGCTCGGCTATGTGATCGTGCTGATCGGCTATTTTCTTGCGTCATTTGCCGGCGGTTTTATCGTCACCAAGATGAGCCGCCAGGTTTCGCAAGGCATTACACTGCCGGTGATAGTTGGTACGATCCTGACTCTCGGCATGATCGGCAATATCTTTATGCTGCCGGGCCAGCCGATGTGGTTCATCATCATCGGCCTATTGATGTTTATTCCGGTTACGCTCTTTGGCCACCGCCTCGCTAGATAAAAATTTACCCGCGAAACACACGAAAGTCACGAAAAAAAGAAGCTCTTACTTTTAGTGTATTTCGTGTGTTTCGTGGGCAATACTTCTTACGGCTTTTTACCTTCGTTCCAAGTCGGTTTGAAATTTGAATTTATCAGCCACTCCACCGGTTTGACCATCGAGTTGATCGACCGCGTCATATGGCTAAAGTCGATCGTCTTCACCTCGTCGCTCGCCTTGTGATAATCAGTATGTAACCCAAAGCTCGATACCGTATGAGCAATGATCCCCGCCCTTGCAAGCTGAATGTTATCTGACCGGAAAAAGAAATTCTGGTCAGGATGCGGATCCTGCACGAGCTTTGCACCGCGTTTCGCAAGTTCCGGTCCGAGGTTTGACCTTTCATAACCGGTCAGCCAAAGTTCCTCGGCTTTAACTTTCGCATCCGGCCGGCCGATCATCTCAAACTCAAGATTCGCTACAAGTTTGTCCTTGGGAAACGGCATATTGTTGACGAAATAAGTCGCACCGTATCCGCCCGCTTCCTCAGAGCCAAAACAAACGAAATAGACAGTACGTTTTGGACGCTTACCGCTACCAAGCACCCGAGCAAGTTCCAACACGGCAACCGAGCCTGACGCATCATCATCCGCACCGTTAAAAATCTTGTCATCGCCCGGTGCATTATCACGCACACCTAAATGATCGAGATGCGATGTAAGCAGAATGACCTCGGACGACAAAGTCTTATCACTCCCCGTTATCTTACCCATCGCGTTCCAGGTCTGAGTGCCTTTTCCCGTAGCAAATTCAGTCTCAAATTCAATAACGGTACCGTCCGCAACGCCCGATAATGCTTTAATACCGTCGCTCGAAACTGCCATCAAGCTTGCTCCGCCGCGACGCGACACCGGCGAACGCCTTTGTGCCACTTCGCTCCAGTTTTCGCGCAGCTCTTTCGTTTCAACCATAACTATTGCCGCCGGCCCCGCTTTCATCATATCGGCGACAGACGGTTGGATCTTGTCAAATTCGTCATCCGGCCCGAGCATTAGCAAGACGATCGCACCTTTTTTGAGAACATCTCCGGGCTTTGCACGCTGGAGTTCACCGCTGATTTGTTTTGAAGTCAGGGCAAAAACGACGAGGTCTTTCCCAAATGCGATCGACTTACCAGCTTCACCCTTGATACGGATCGTCTTAAGCTCCTCGCGGCCGGGAATATTTACCGTTTGAACATACGTTTGTTTGCCGTCGATGCCCATTTCACCCGCCGGCTCAAGCCCAAACTGCATAAACTGCGACCCGATATATTCGGCCGCGATACGTTCGAACATCGTCCCGCTGCCGCGTCCCTGCATCGCATCACCCGCTAAAAAGTTCATCTCCGCTCGAACATTTGTCTCGTTGATCGTCGATCTGCCGCCTGATTGAGCGAGGCTAAATATGTTTGCCGCCAGCAACAGAGCAGCGACGGCGATGGTTCGTTTGAAATAATTGTGTTTCATAGTTAGTTTGTTTAACGCAGTTCGCTGCCAATTTGTTTTGTGATTTGTGATCTATTTTCTGATCCTAACCGTATACATCGTGAGCTTCGACAACCTTGTATTCGATACTGCATCTAAGACATTAAAAATATTTCGGGATCCAGTCATTATGTTAAAACAAAAGCGGTCATTTGTGGTTTGTGCGTTCGCACATTTTCTCTTGCTGTTTGCCGGCTTAGTATTCTGTAGCACTGCCAATGCCCAGCCTCAGCTTGTCGCGAGCGTCGCCCATACGCGATACAAAATAAGCTCTACCGTCCTAAACGAAGAACGGACAATTCTAGTTCGCGTACCGGCGGATTATGAACGCGGCATTAGCCGATATCCCGTCGTCTATATGCTTGACGCTCATCCGCCGCAAAACGCAATGATGGCGGCGATCATCGAACAGCAAGCCTGGAGCGGTATGATGCCTGAGATGATACTCGTGGGAATCCAAAATACTAATCGATCTCGCGATCTAACGCCGACCGACGATGGCAAAGGCGGAACTGTCGGCGGCGGGCCTAAATTCGTGCAGTTCATCGAAACCGAGGTCATACCTCTGGTGGAGAAAAACTATCGCACCCAGCCTTACCGGATATTCGCGGGACATTCGCTCGGCGGGTTATTTGCGATGTATGCATTCGTTTCGCGGCCTGAGCTATTTAACGCCTACATCGCGGCAAGTCCTGTTCTGGCGTATGACGACAGTTTCGTCATCAAGCGTACGGAAGAGATGTTCAAGCAAGATAAGAAGTGGAACAAAACATTCTTTTTCGCCGTCGGCGATGAGCCGACGTATATCCGAGGCTTTAACGATCTGCAGGATCTTATAAAACGGTCAAAGCCCAAAGACCTAGAATATGAGTTTCGGCAATTTAAAGATGAGAATCACGGCTCCGTCGTTTTGCCTGCGTATTATGCGGGCCTGCGAAAGATTTTCGCGGGCTGGCAGCCAAAGGGCGGAACCGTTGCAGAACTGCAAAGTCATTACAAAAAGCTGTCTGAGCGGTTCGGATACAAGATACCGATACCTGAGACGACTCTAAATCAAATGGGCTATCAGTTGCTCCAGGCAAATCGCATCGCCGAAGCGATCGAGGCGTTTAAGGTAAACCTCGAAAGTTATCCTTACGCAGCAAACTGCTACGACAGTCTCGCCGCGGGATATGAAAAGAACGGCGACCTAAAACTAGCAAAGGAAAACTACGAGAAAGCCTACAAACTTGCCGAGGCCCACGGCGAGGCCGATCTTGCCAAATCAGCCAAGGCCAATTTCGAGCGCGTTTCGGCGAAGGTAAAATAATCCGACGTTAATTTAGTTTGTAATACCGCCAATTAGCCTTGTAGTCGCGCGTAAGTTTCTGATTCGTCAACGCTACACGTACCATCTCGACAGGTATCGGCCCTTCTTTCAAAATGGCGTCGTGAAATTGCCGATCCGTCATCTTTTTCGAATCGACGAGATCGCGGTGCATTTGATGAAACTGAAGCCCGCCCATCATATACGCGATCTGATACAGCGGACCGTAGTCGCCGCTAAATGACCGCCGCACTTCGCCAAGCGCGTTGTCGCGTTCGTGCCCGACCTTGTTTACCAGCAGATCGACGCACTGCTCCGGCGTCCAGTTGCCGAGGTGAAAGTTTAGGCTAAAAATAATGCGTGCCGCACGATGCGAACGCCAGAATAGCGCACCGATCTTATCTTCAGGGGTTTTGTTAAACCCTCTATCCCACAGCAAAAACTCCCAATACAATGCCCAGCCTTCGGTGTTAAATGGAGTGCGGAAATCGCCGCGATAAGCGCGGTAACGCTGTGCCATAAATCCTTGCAGGTGATGTCCGGGGATCAGCTCGTGATGCGTAACGGCTCGGGCAAAATGCGGGTTGTTGCCGCGCATCGACATCATCTTTTGCTCGTGCGTCATGCCGTCGGTCGGATATGACACGAGGATCGTCTCGCCGCCGAGGAAAAACGGTGCGACAAGTTGCCGTTCCGGCGTCATCATCTCCATCCGCCAACTATCGCGTGCGATCTTTGGCACGGTAACGAGATCGTTTTTCTCGACGTATTCGATCGCTTCGTATGCGAGCTTTTTGATCAGTTCGGGTTGCTTGCCGGGCTCGACGTATTTTTGCTTGACGGCCTCGATGGCCTTCATATAATCGTCGCCGTAGCCCATCTCACGCGAAGCTTTTTTAAACTCCGTGATGCACCACTCAAATTCCTTATTCGCGATCTCGATCAGTTCCTCCGGCGTGTACGGGATCATCTCGAACTCAAGCTCTTGTATCAACGCTTCCCTGCCGATCGGGTCGCCGATGATCGTCGTCTTATCATCCGCCGCGATGCCGACAAGCCGCGAAGTTATAAACCCCTGATATTTCGCCAGCGCATCGTCCGCCGCCTTAAACGGCGACTCGCACCACCAGGTGAACGTCGGGTCGTACAAATTGTAATAGCCGTACCAACGACGCAGCACATTTCGCAGCTCGCCGACGGTGCGGGCGGCACGATTGGCGACGGTGCGTTTTGGGCTGGGCATTTCTTTCTGCTCGAACGACCGCTGCACTGCGGCGATACGTTTCGCAAGGTCATTGAGCAACGCCGCGGACTTTGCCGCATCGATTGGCGTAAGCTGACGCCGCGCATCCTCGAGGTCGCTGATCGTCGCCGCAAAAGGCATCAGCGACGCCATCTCGGTAAGCTGTGCCTGATACCTCATGGCCTCTTTGTCTTCGTGCTCAAGGTAATTCTTAAAAAGTATGTAATCGACCTGCTCGTCGTGATTAAGCGAATCAAAGCTCAGCCCCGCCAGCACTTTTAGCTCGTCCGAATACAGCTGCGTAAACCTCGACGCCCTCTTGGGCGAAGTTCCCGCCGAATAAAACCGGTTCAGTATCCCGACATCCGCATCAAAACGCTCGATCACCCCACGCAGCCGCGACGGCGGATCGTTATACCCCGCCAGCTCGTCCCGCTGCCCCACCGCCATCTGGGCAAACATCGACACAACAACACACACGCAAATTAGCTTCATAATAATCTTGATGTTCTTGACTATTCCCTTGTCACTCGTCACTTGTCCCCTACCCTGTTCACTATTCACGATTCACTGTTCACTATTTCTACTATCTTAATTAGAATTACAGATATGTCGAGTTTTGTGTCGGTAGTGCTATTGGTCCTGCTGCTCACGCTGATCGGTAGCGGGGCTTTGCTGTTCGTGACGCTAAAGTATTACTGGGGCGAACGAGGCAAACCACCCGCCACCGGCGAAGAGCGCCGCCGCCTACACCAAGAAGAGCTAAAACTCCGCGCCCGTCAAATCGAACACGCCCGACAAAATCCGCCCCGCCCAAGGAACCCAAATTTCTGGGACAATAAAAAAGTCAGATAAGCCGCTACAGACGCCCGCCGATCAAGCTACATCATTCAAAAAGCTAACGCCGTCTTCGATCCTTAGATCAAAATTCTCCGCAATTGTCTGACCGATGTCAGAAAGAGATTGGCGGGTGCCGAGTTGGGCGCCGCCGGTCGCCGTTTTGCCGTAAACGAGCAGCGGGACGTATTCGCGGGTGTGGTCAGAGCCGGGATAGCTCGGGTCGTTGCCGTGGTCGGCGGTCATTATGAGCAAGTCATCGTCGTTTAGAGCGTCGATGATCTCAGGCAAGCGAGCGTCGAAGTGTTCGAGAGCTGTCGCATAGCCCTCAACATCACGGCGATGGCCGTAAAGCATGTCAAAATCCACAAGATTACTGAAAATAATACCGTGTGAATCGTTGTTAAGGGCCTGGATGGTCACATCGATGATCTGATCGTTGTTCTTAGCGGTCAGATCCTCGGTCACGCCCATTCCGTCGTAGATCGAAGCGATCTTGCCGATGCAGACAACGTCGAGACCGGCGTCTTTGAGGAGCGGGAGCAGATTCCCGGCCGGCGGCGGCACTGCGTAATCGTGGCGATTCTCGGTGCGTTTGAAATTATCAGCGGTTGAGCCTAGGAACGGACGAGCGATGACACGTGCGACCTCGTCGTCGCCGTGCAGGATATTGCGAGCGATCTCACAGATCTCATAAAGACGCTCAATAGGCACGATCTCTTCGTGAGCCGCGATCTGAAAGACCGAGTCGGCCGATGTGTAAACGATCGGCTTGCCCGTGCGAATATGCTCTTCGCCAAGATCTTTGATAATTTCGGTTCCGCTCGCCGGCACATTGCCGAGCACGCCGGGGACTTTTGCCTGTGCGACAAACTCATCAATGATCCGTGGCGGAAAACCATCCGGAAACTTTGGAAAACCCTGCTTCAGGATGATCCCGGCCATCTCCCAATGCCCCGTCGTCGTATCTTTACCATCGGATTTGAGAGTGCATTTTCCGTACGCCCCGGTGGGATTCTCAACTGGCGCAAGGCCTTTTAGCGGAGTAATATTCCCCAAACCCATCGCCTGCAGATTAGGAACGTTAACAGTTCGCGATTCAAATATATGCCCAAGCGTATTCGAACCCGCATCGCCCCAAGCCGCTGCATCCGGCATCTCGCCGATACCCGCCGAATCCAAAACCACCAAACAAACGCGTCCAAACTTTCGTGCCATAATATTATTTAGTTTACTCGCCAACTAAACATCTTGCCAATGTCACGACATCTCGGCTAACATCGTTAATAAAGATGACCGACATTAATCGCCGTAATTTCCTAAGAAGTTCGCTTGCAGGCGGGGCATTTCTTGGGTTCACCGGCCTGATCAACCGCCTCGATCGATTCAACGCATACGGTGCCGACGCATTCTCGACGGAAAAGTCGTTGTTTGGCCCGCTGCTGCCAACCGCGTCAGCGAACACAGGCGAAACATTTCTCGCACTGCCCGCGGGATTTCAATATAACGTGATCGGACGGGCCGGTTCGCTGATGTCGAACGGTATGCCAACACCGACGCTGCACGACGGCATGGCTGCATTTCCGTATCGCGGTTTTCCTAACTCGTTGGCTCTTATTCGAAACCACGAAAATAGTGGTTTTGCCGGCTCCGGCGGAGCCGTCACAGGCACGACACCCTATGACGCAAACGCCGCGGGTGGTACGACTACGCTAATTGTCGATAAACAAACGCGACTTGTAACGAATACGTTCCCAAGTCTCTCCGGGACGGTTCGGAATTGTGGCGGCGGGCCAACACCGTGGAACACTTGGATCAGTTGCGAAGAAACGACCGTCGGAACCCTGGGCGGTTTCGCAAAACCACATGGTTACTGCTTTGAAGTTGGCCGGCGTCTTCGTGGACAGCCGATTGCCCTAAAACAAATGGGTAGATTCCGCCATGAGGCTGTGGCGGTTGACGCCGCGTCTGGAAATGTCTATTTGACCGAAGACAATACGCCCGCCGGGTTTTATCGTTACATTCCCAATGTTAGAGGCCAACTCGCTCTTGGGGGAAGTCTGCAGATGCTTGCCGTCACCGGTCGTCCGAATGCGGACCTCAGGACCGGACAAACCCTAAACGCATCGATCGCCGTCGAATGGGTAAATATCGCAGACCCCGATCCCGTGTTGGCCGATACCGATGCGGCCGCAGTTTACCTGCAGGGTGCGGCTCTTGGTGGAGCAAAATTTACCAGGCTTGAGGGATGCTTCGCCAACGCTGGAACTATCGACTTCACTTCGACAAATGGCGGCAATCAGGGACGGGGACAGGTTTGGCGTTACACCCAGGGAGCAGATCCGGCACGCGGAACGCTCGCTCTGATCTTTGAATCGCCGAGCTCAGCGGTGCTAGATTTCCCAGATAATATTTGTTTCGGCCCGCAAAACAATATGTATATCTGTGAGGACGGTAGCGTCGATAACTATGTCCGCGTTCTGTCGGCTAATGGATCGCTGTCAGATTTCGCACAGAACATAGTGCCCGGATTCGAAAGTTATGAATTTGCCGGGTGTACATTTAGCCCCGACGGGGTGACGTTGTTTGTTAATATTCAAACGCCCGGCCTGACGCTAGCGATCTGGGGGAATTTCTAATTTACCGGTGCGGTGTAGCCTTCGCGGGCACGAACGGTGGTGCCCTTTGGCAGGCCCGTAACCTCGACCCTTATCTTTCGATAGGTGCCGTCCCGTTTGTCGTTCGACGGATAATAACCAAGCGTGTATTTGGTCCCGATCTCATCTGCGACACTTTTGAACGCATTTCGCGCCTCGCTCAGATCAGCGACCGGAAACACCTTACCGCCGGAGCTTTTCGCAAGCTCATTCATCTCAGCATCGGCGATCTCATACAGTTTTTTGCTGATAGCAAGCCGCTCAAACTCGCCAAGCCCACAAAAATCGACAGCCTTTTCCATGTTTGCTTTTGGGTTAAAGCTCTTGTAATAACGCCGTATCTGAGCCTGAGAAAAACGGATCGACAGACGGCAATCGCCGAGCAGGTTCGACTCAAAATACTCACGCGTATCAACCTTGATAAAAAACGAAATGATACCGATCTGTCCGAGTTCTTCTTTGACGGTCGCAAAACTCTCCGCACTGGTCGAATCGACGCCGTCCGTCAACGCAACCAACGCACGACGACCGCGAAACTCGTCTTTTGGCTTATCGCGAAAAACCTTCTCGACAACCTGTATCACCGAGTCGTAATACGGCGTGCCGTTGCTCGTCTTGAGATTGTCGATGGCTCCGCCGAGTATATCGCGGTCGCTCGTCAGCCCCATCAAGATCTCGCTTACGGCAAATGCACTATTACTGTCTCGACCCGTGTTAAATGCGACAATTGCAACACGGTCTCCGGGTCTCAGGCTTGCGATAAAACTCTTCGCCGCCCGCTGAATAAGCAACAGGTCATTTCGAGCCGAGCCGGATGTATCGAGCAATAACGCAACTTCAAAGGGTGCGGCTGTTGTCGAAAAATCCACCGTTTCCTGCCGTTTGCCGTCCTCGTAAATAATAAAATTGGATTTGGTTAGCCCGCGAAGAGGCGTCCCGTTTGCGGAACTTACGGCGATAGGCACATCGACTAGCTGCGTGTCGACACGGATTATGTCTTCTTTGCCTTGAGCCGCAACAAATGCCACCGTAGCAAACAAAACCGTTATGATGAAAAACAACTTCGCCGTCACAGTAAAACCTCTCTGAGTACTAGCAATTGTAACAAAATCGATGCAGTTAACCGCATAAATTTAAACTAGAAAAGGCCGGAACTAATGCCCCGGCCCCTCCTCCTCAGTTTGCGTCTGCTTAGACGTATTTTTCGATCACTTTGGCTATCGCTTCACGCGAAACCGCACCGACAATGCGTTCTACTTCCTGCCCGCCCTTAAAGAGGACAAGCGTCGGAATGCCGCGAATACCGTATTGCTGCGGCACGTTGAGGTTTTCGTCAACGTTCATCTTAAAAATGCTCGCCTTGCCTTCATATTCCTCGGCGACCGCTTCGACCGACGGAGCGATCATACGGCAAGGCCCGCACCATTCGGCCCAAAAATCGACCAAGACCGGTTTATCCGAACCAAGCACGTCCGTTTCAAACGCTGTATCTGTTACTTCTTTTGCAAAATTTCCCATTATAGCTCCTTGAAATTGTCTGCGGCCGATCGCCGCAAATTTGTGTTTACATTAACTCTAGTGCCTAAATACACTATTTCGCAAGCTCAGCCTGCACGGCGGCAACAACACGTTCGTCCTCAGCGGTGACATCCGGTGCGATCCTTGCCGCGATCGAGCCGTCTTTGGCGATCAAAAACTTCTCAAAATTCCAGAGCACATCGTTTGCCTTTTCACGCTTTTGACCAAATCCGGCAAGCTTTTCTTCAAATGCGTTGCCGTCAGTGATATCTGCCTCGCCCTTTTCGTCAGTCAGATAGTGATAGAGCAAATGCTGATCATCGCCCTTTACCGATAACTTTTCGTAAAGCGGAAACGAAACATTGTAATTCGTCTGGCAAAAATCCTGGATCTCTTCGCTAGTTCCCGGTTCCTGAGCCAGAAAATTGTTCGCCGGAAAGCCGAGCACCTCAAATCCCAGATCCTTGTACTCCTTATAGAGGCTCTCAAGCCCTTCATACTGAGGCGTCAAACCGCATTTCGAAGCCACATTGACCAGCAACAGCGCCTTGCCCTGAAACTCACCCAAAGTCGTGTCCGTGCCGTCGATGCGGCGAACCGGTATCTCGTATATTTTGTTAGACATATTTTTATTATTCCCCTATTTTTACAACGATCTTGCCAAAATGTGACCCGCTTTCCATATAACGCAAAGCCTCTTTGGCTCCGTCAAATCCAAATATGCGGTCGATCACCGGCTTGATATTTTCTTTAACCATGAAATTATTCAAGTCTTCAAACATCGCCCGCGACCCGACAAAAATTCCCTGTACACGGACAGCTTTCATAAACACAGGGATGGGATTAAATTCCCCTGCCATGTCGAGTGCTCCGATCAGAGCAATGTGTCCGCCAACGCAAACCGCTTTCACTGACTTTGGCAGCGTGCCCGTGCCGCCAACTTCGACAACGTGATCGACCCCGCGACCTTCTGTCAACTCAAGCACAGCCTTATCCCAGTCTTCCCGCGTCCGGTAATTAATGACGTGATCGGCACCGAGTGTCTTAACCTTTTCGAGCTTTTCGTCACTGCTCGATGTCGCTATAACCGTCGCACCAAACGCCTTGGCGATCTGTATCGCAAAGACCGAAACTCCGCCCGTGCCGAGCGTCAGCACCGTATCGCCCGCTTTAATATTCCCCGAAACCACTAGGGCGTTCCACGCAGTGACTGCCGCACATGGCAACGTCGCTGCCTCTTCGAACGAAAGATGATCCGGCACTGAAACGAGCGAACTCTCATCAAACACACGGCATTCACTCAAAACGCCGTCATAACCACCCGCACCGATCGCGGTTTTTGCTGTCTCTGCCGACGCCCCACCGTCTAGCCAACCCGTAATAAACGTCGAGCAAACGCGGTCGCCGACATTCCACCTCGTAACGCCTTCGCCGATCTCAACGATCTCTCCCGCTCCGTCAGAGAACGGAATAGCGGGCAATTTCATTCGCGGATTATATGTGCCGCTGACGACCATCACATCGCGATAATTTAGCGATGCAGCGTGCATTTTTACGAGCACTTCACCCGCAGCCGGACGCGGCGTTTCACGCTCGACGATGCGGAGGTTATCGATGCCAAATTGTTCTATTTCGTAAGCCTTCACGCGTGTTCGACACTCTCCATTACGTCCGCGAGCGTATAACGAGCAAGAGCGACCGTCACGCTGCTGTCGATCTCTTTTTGCAGATTACAAAGCACGGCTTCGATATTTCTTCCGACCGGACAATCCCGATTTGGCGAACCGTGCAGGGCAAAAACCTCGCCGCAACAGACAGCTTTATATACGTCAACCAGATTGATCGCATCGGGCGTTTTCGCTAGACGCGTCCCGCCAAATGCCCCTGTCTGCGACGCCACAAGGCCCGCCTGGTTCAACTGGCTCAACAACCGCCGTATCACGACGGCATTTGTATTAACGCTACCTGCGACATACTCGGACTTGACTGCCTCCTCGCCCGACCTGGCAAGCAGCGTCAAAACATGTATCGCCATTGCAAATTGACTATTAGCCGCCATAACTGTAACAAGTATAGTTACAGTTCAACTAGTTGTCAAGCATAAGCAACGGGATGCGTCGTTAGTAGCTACCTAATCCGATCATTTAATTATCTCTTGCTTTAAAAATGCGTAGAACGATTCGACCCAGTTATCGCTTGGCAAATTTTGCTTTCGCATGCCAAACCCATGACCGCCTTTGGCGTAGATGTGGATCTCAGCGGGTCTTTTCACAGCCAACCATTTTTTATACATCTCGATCGCATCGGATGTGAAACGAAGTCCATCATTTGAGGTCGCCGCTATGAATAAAGGCGGGGCATCAACCGGGACTTTTGCATCCGTGAGAGTGCTAATACGCGGCATATTTGTTCCTTTGACCGAACCTAACAGCGGGTAGATCGGAGCTACAAAATCAGGGCGGTTGGCGGCAGTATAGTTAAATGCCATATTAGCAGCGATCGTTCCACCGGCCGAAAAGCCAATAATTCCGAGCTTGTTAGGCAAAATATTAAAGCTTTTGGCATTTTTTCTCACATATTCGATCGCAGTCGCCCCATCTGAAATTGCCAGCGGAACATACGGATACGAGGCTTCCTCGTATTTCCCATTCGTGACGTCACCAAAAAGTATGGGGGAAACTTCTTTAACTGCATCATTTGTCTTACTGGGCACTAGCCGGTATTTCAGGACAAACGCTGCGACCCCTCTTTCGTTCAGCCATTTCGCAAGATCTATTCCCTCACCATTGATCGAGAGTGCCCAAAATCCGCCGCCGGGGCAGATGATCACGGCCGTCCCATTTGCGACCTCTCGCTTTGGAAGATAAACAAACAAGCTCGGCTTGCTCACGTTGGTAATAACCTCAGCTTGCCAGCTTTCGGAAACGTATCGGCGTTCCGGCTGTGACCATTTCGACAGATCCGAAGCCAGCGGCGTCGGCAGCAAAATTTCCTTTTGCGCGGCTACCGATCCCGTCAGTAGCAATAGAAACAATGCCAAATACTTGCTTTTCATATTCAAATTCCCTACCTTTTCACTCTCTAGCCGGGACCCAAAGCGGCCAAAGCGTCGGCGATCACACCGGCATAAAGAACAATGCCGGCTTCATTTGGATGCGTGCGATCACGATGAAGGATGTTGGGTGTTTTTTTCACGACCGAATACCAGTCTGCCACGATCGTATTTGGATATTCTGCGCTGATCTCAGCCAGTCTCGCATTGGCGTCGGGTACCCAGTAGCTGACACCAACCGTGTTGACGAGCACTACGCGGCGTTTTGGGCCTAGCATATTCAGAATGTCGCGCAGGGCTTGTTCTGATGCAGGCTCCTTAAAACCGGCATTCGTGCCAAAATTTAGGATAACGACGCGACGCATGGTTCCTTTGTCGATCATATCCTTAACTAAACCGGGAGCATCGGCCCACTGCAAAATTGGCCTGGCGTTGACAATAATTCCGGGGAACCGCTCGTAAACGGCCGGGGCAGCGCCGGACATTACAGAGTCTCCAAACCCAACGATCCTGTCACCCGTCGGTATCTTTTGGTCGGCGGGCCATGCTGGTTCCGAGTCTAAATTCGCCAAACCATTTGGAGCCTTGATATTTTGCGGAAGATTTTTGGCGTTTTGCTCTGCGATGGCCTGTTCACCAAGCTCGACCGCGATCTGTGCCCGCGACTTTTCCGGAGCATTAACGAGGCCCAGCACCGCCATGATCGATACCGCGAAAACACATGCCGCAGAGATGCCCGGCACGCCAAATACTTTGCTTATCGGCTGAAAAGAGCCTCGTATAGCGGCCCAGGTAGCCTTAAATCCGTTGTTGCGGATCGGCACCTCGATCCAGCGAAACGAAGCAGCGCTCAATACGAATGTCGTGAAAATAACGATGGCCGCCGCTACCCAACCCGACCAAACGCTGTCGGGAGACGGCGGAATAAAGGTAAGCACCACGAGCAAGACCGGCCAATGCCACAAATAGATGCCATACGAGCGTTCACCGACCCACGCCAGCGCGCGGATCTTACAAAGCTTGGTAAAAATGGTCGCATGGCCCGGCAGCACCGCAACGGTAGCCGCACTCAATATTGATGCCTGCAGCAGTCCACCGCGGTAGGTAAAAGGGGCTTCGCTCTCGACGAACACGACGAGCACCATCATGCCTGCCAGACCGGCAAATCCGATCACGGGACGTAGAGCCGACCACAATTTATTTGAAAGCAGCTTATCTGATTCAGATAACGCAAAAGCCAAGGCAACACCTATCATTAGCCCGAATGAATGCGTGTCGGTACCGTAATATACCCGCGTGGGCATTTGCGGGTTATACAATACCGCCATCAAGACAACCGATGTTGCAGCGGCAATTAAAGCGAACGCCACTCTTAAGACTCGCGAAGTCGTCAGCGTAATCAATCCGAGGAACAATATAGGCCAAAACAAATAGAACTGTTCCTCGACCGCGAGCGACCAAAAGGTGATAAACAGCGATCGGGCAGAATCGGCAAAATAATCTGTTCCCGCCACGATCTCGACCCAATTTGTACTAAACGTGAGAGCACCAAAGACTTGGCGTCCGATATTCACGAGCAGATCGTAATTCACAAGCCAAGCTGTTGCGACGGCAGAAACCACCACCAGTAACAGCGCGGGCAATAATCGACGAGCACGGCGTATCCAGAAAGCCGACAAGGCGACACGTCCGGTCTTCTTTTTCTCCCGCAAAAGCAGTGTCGTAATCAGATAACCGCTGATCACAAAAAAGACATCAACCCCCAAAAACCCGCCCGGGAGTGTCTTAGGCCAGAGGTGATATACCAAAACGAACAGCACTGCAAACGCCCGCAACCCGTCCAGCCCCTCAATACGTCCGCCTGATCCTGATGGCCTTACGGCCTCACCATTGTTCAAATTGTCGTCAGTCTGACTCAATTTCGCCTCCACGCAATTATATTAATTACACGCACCTTAAAGCTTTAAATATTCCGAGATCGCGAGACTAGATTCGCCTCTTTCGATATTAATTACTATATCCCAATTTGAGACTTCTTATTAAACTTGTTGGGGCACTATAGAAATTTTCGAAATCAATTATCGTTCCATAACTGCGATCTTGACTTTAATCCTGCAGGCCAAACAATTCCTTGTGTTTTTTAATAAATTGGCGTAAGGTTTTAGCTCAAAGACAACAACAGAGATTTGCAGCCCACATGAAATGAAATTCATCAGCGGATGACCTAACCCCACTGTATTCATTATCTTTTGTGCTTCTATGATGAAATGTCCCCAATGTGAAAAGGTATATCTCGACAAGGTCTTATATTGCCTAAATGATGGAACTCCCTTAATTGCCGACGATGACGAGCAAGAAACTGTGTGGAAACAGAATTACCCGCCGCCGCCGCATTTAAGTGTTGCATGTTCGGTTTGCGGCGTAGAAAATCAGGCGAGTGCGAAGTTCTGCCAACGGTGCGGAGCAGTTTTTACCGATCCGGTAAAAAATTTTGAGACTCTACAAAATGCCTATTCATTTACAGGTACCGGTCCGGCATTTGCAGCACAACCAGTTACGACTTCTGTCTCTAACACAAACAAAAATCTAATGATCGCGATCCTTGCGGTCCTTTCGCTGATCCTTGTTGCGATCATTTTATTTATGGCAAGCGGAAGAGGGATATTTGTAAAACCAGACGCCGATCAAAAAATACAAGTAAGCAATACTAACAATAATTCCAACTCTGATAATGGTAATGTCGAATTAGTTCAAACCAACAAGAATAAACCCAAGAGCAACAAGCCCACATCAGACGATGAAGACAGTGACGTGATTCCGCCCTCCTATCCATCATCTTTGCCTAATGGAAAAGAAAAGGTATTCACTGGATATTCTAACGTCCCTCTTACATTGTATTTAACCCGAAACGGCTCATCGTTGACTGGAACTGCAAAAACTCCCGGTGACTTTGACTACCTTGATGGGACTATCGACACCGATGGCAACTTTAGTTTGAAAGGTAACAATCAAGGCAATGGTGTTTCCGGTTTTTGGCGTGGCCGTATCAGTTCCAATGGTTCGATCAAGGGAGTTTGGACAGCCAATAACGGGAGGCGGGTTTCGTTTTCTGCTAATTAAAGCAATACGGTCATTTACCCAAGCGGCTATTACAAAATTCTAGAAACGCATGCATTTGCTCGCCCCAGAACGTCCAATCGTGCCCTCCGCGCGATGTGCGATATTCATGCTGGACATTTTTTCCGGTCAAGATCTGATCAAATGCACGATTTCCTTCCGCCATAATATCCTCAGTTCCACAGGACATATATATATACGGTAGCGACGACGCTCTAGCCGGAGAAAGTTCATTTGCCATTCGAAAAATATCATTGGCTTTGCGTGCAGGACTATTTATTGGGCCAAAAACAGTATCTATACTCTTCCCGATCGACCTATTTCCACCTGCTGATTCGCTCCAGTCAGCGATCCTAAGTGCTCCGCTAAAACTACCTGCTACTGAAAACCTATCAGGGAATTTTAACCCGAATTTTAGAGCTCCGTAGCCCCCCATCGAAAGCCCTGCGAGTATACGATGCTGGCGGTCCGGCATTGTTCGAAATCGCTTGTCGACCTCCGGGATCAACTCATTGATGATATAGCTCTCGTATCTACTGTTTGGAACGGCTGTGCTGTCTGAATACCAACTATCATTCCCCTCGGGAGTGATAATGATGAACTTATATTTTGAGGCGGTTTGGATGAGATCCGTCCGATCGGTCCAATCGTTAAAATGTCCTGTCAGCCCATGCAGGAGGTAAATTACCGGATACCGCTCACTCGGATTGCTATTGTAATCAATAGGAAGCACAACTCTATAAGGCAGTTCCGTCGTCATTAACCTGCTGGAAATCCTGTATTGTGCCTCTTTACCGGTTTGTTGAGCCTTTGCATCTGAGCCAGGACGGCCGTAATTGATATAGGGACTTGTATCGTTGTTAGCAGGTAATGTCGATGACGAATTAGGAGGTGGTGATTTTTCCCCGGAGCAAGTAGAAAAGGTCAAGGCCGACCCCAAGACCAGACCTATTGACCACAACGATGAGACTGGCCGCTTAATATTCATCACCTATATCTAGGATGCAAAAAAAGAATTCCTCAAAACCAGCCCACATCATTTTAGATCAATATTCTGCAGCACCACTTTCATCACAGCGGCGGCCTCGAGCTTTCCGCCAAAATTGGTCACGTGCACACCGTCACCTTGCCGTGCGACCTGCATCTTTCCATTTTCGTCAGGAAGCGATCGACTGTAAACGCCTTTCAGTGCCAGCGAATCCCAAGTATCTACATATACCACGTTTGGAAACTTGGCAGCTTCGGCTTTATATACCGGATTCATCGCCGAAAACTTTTTAACAAATTTGTCGTTGCCGGGAATCGGGTGTCCGACCCAAAATATTTTTTTCACCTTGGGAGCGACCCGTGTCAAAAACCGGTTGACTCTCTGGGCATAGACTTCTTTCCAACTTTCAGTTCCCAGATCGTGTGCTTTGCCCTGATCGTCGAGTATTCCCTGGCCGTCGTTTGCCCCAAAGGTGACGATCAAAACGTCGGGTTTATTTTGCCCGATCATTTCTTCTGCTCTCGCAGTCCAATCAAAAAAATCAGTTTTGTTGAGTCCGGTCGAATAAAGCCCCTCGCGTACCACGCTGACATCCTTGAAACCTGTCAGAGCCGTTTCCAGGCCGGGGCCAAATCCCTCGCGCATCAGCGAATCGCCGATAAGCAAAAACTTGAGCGGCTGGGTGAGCTTTTGAGAACTGGCAGTCAGTTCGGCATTAGAATTTTCCGCAGCCTTGTTAGCCGCTCCATTTTCGGAGGGCTTGGAACCACAAGCCGTAAAACAGGCCAAACAGGCGACAATACACGCTATCGTCGCGAATTTTAGATCAGTGATGGACATACTCATTGACATAATTCGTAGTAAAATACGAAAAATTTATATCTGCCTTATAAAATTTAGATCGGGTTTCAGAAACGCAAATTTCGCTCTTAGCCGGCCTGTGTGTGATATGAAAATCAACAGCCTGCGGCAAGTTTACAATTATTTATGATTATGTCAACAAAAAAGCCGGGCAATATAAAATGCCCGACTTGATCCGATAAATGTCACCAAATATTTGTATTACTTGGCCGGTATTTTGATCTCACGGCCAGCGGTCAAAACGGAGTTTGGCAGCAAACCATTGTACTTGGCTACCACCGTTGCGTCCGCTCCGGCACGCTCCGCAACTTTCTGGACGGTGTCACCGGCTTTTGCCTTAACGACCCGAACCGAGCTCGGCACCGCAGCCGCACCTGAGGTTGTCGGACGCTGATAGACGATGTTATTTACACCGTTGCCGGCGACCGGAACAAAGACCTTGCCTCTTGGCGTGGCCATTCCCTGATTTGCCGCCATCAGATCCGCAACGCTTACGCCAGTTCGGTTTGAGATCGTCTGCCAAGTTTCGCCGGACGAAGTATTTGCGAGATTAGTGTTATTAAGTTTCGTGGCGGGGATGCGGCGAAACACAGCAACGATCTCATTAGCCTTTCCGGCCGGGACATTGATGATGTACGGCACTGGCGGCGTGAAGTTGGAGCGAAGATGTGGATTAAGATAACGAAGATACTGAACGGTTGTGTCAGATGACTGTGCGATCAGGCTAAGATTTGTCGATGCGGGAATGCGGACACGGTCGTAAACAAGCGGAGCCGCCGGCCTGATATGCCCAAAACCATATTCGTTAGGGTTATTCGCAACCAAGATCGTAGCAAGGATCATCGGCACATAAACACGGGTTTCTGATGGCAAATAGGCGTACGCAGCCCAAAAATTTGTGACCCCCGCACGCCTGATCGCTCTATCTACATTACCCTCACCACAATTATAAGCCGCAATGCCCAGTTCCCAGTTGTTGTAACGGTCATGGAGAAATTTCAGGTATTTTGCCGACGCACGCGTAGCTTCCTCAAAACTATTTCGCTCATCGACGTACGCATTTCGCTGCAGCCCGTAACGAGCCCCGGTTCCCGGTATGAACTGCCACAGCCCGGAAGCTGCAGCCGACGAATAAGCGCTTGGTTTCCAGGCACTCTCGACCTGGCCGAGCCAAGCTACATTTTCCGGCACGCCTTCTTCCTTAAAGATGCGGCGGGCCATACGCATAAACATTCCCGAGCGGTATAGGCCGACCTCCATCGTTGTGCGTCCGCGGCCGCGAAAGTAATTGATATATTGCTGGATCAGGGGATGAACCTGAAAGGCAAACCCGAGCGATCTGTTAGCGACCGCCGTCTGAATATATTGGTACTGCTGCTGGGCGACCGGATTGTTTTCTATCTGCAGTTCATCCGAGGTAAGTTCAACTTTTGAAAGCTCATCGAGCGGTGATGGCTCAAATTCTTGTGAATTGAACCCCGTTTTCGGCCCACCCGTCGAACCTGTACCGTTGACCGCGGTCATCGCAACGGTCGAACCTGCAGGGGTCTTGGACGCCGCACTTCTTGAAACTTTCGTCACAGCATCCGCAAGCGTTGTATCAATGCCCCAGCCGCACGTCAATGACAAATTACTGACCTGAGGCAACTGGGCTTCATACGGAAATTCGATGCGATAAACCGTCTCGATCAACTGGTTGTAACAACCAAGCAATTTTTGGTCTTTCTGAATATTTAGAGCCGAATAAAGGAACACCTCGACCGATTTATTGAACTTCTCACCGGCAACCGGACGATTTCCGTCGGTGTATGCCAACAGGCCTTCTCTAAAAGAAACGCCCGCATCGAAAAGGACCTTATTTGCGGCAATTTGAGCTGCGTCGATCTGCGAGGTGGTCGTGTCATTGCTCGAACGCGAACTGGTGATCTGGCCATTCGCAAACGAGCCAGTCACCAAAAATATAAATGCTATAAAACTAAAAACTTTAATAAATCTCATCAGTTAATTTTAACGCTGCTAAAAACCAAAAGTTCCGGCTTCTCGGCTTGGCAGAGAAATCGGCAATCTAACCCTTCAAGGATACCATCTGCCGCGAACCCCTGTCAACGCCCAAACCCTTTGTAAAATAAGGACATCCGCCCATTTTACGACGCTTTTTGCGTCTTTGCCTTGGCCCGGGTGTTTAATGCCGCGCCCGGCAATTTGCTTTCACGAAGTGCCGCTTCGAAAACCTCGAGCACATTCTCAACAAATATAAACGTCAAATCGTCACGAACTTCCTGTGGAAGATCTTCAAGATCACGCTCATTTGGCGCAGGCAAAATGACCGTTTTGATCTTTGCACGCCGCGCCGCGAGTAGCTTTTCTTTGACGCCTCCGATCGGCAGGACGTTGCCGCGCAAAGTGATCTCGCCCGTCATCGCCACATCTTTTCTCACCGGACGCTGAGACAGCACCGAAACCATCGCCGTCGCCATCGTGATCCCCGCGCTCGGGCCATCCTTTGGTATCGCCCCCTCGGGCAGATGGATGTGGATGTCGTATTCGTCAAATATTTTCTCGTCGATACCAAGCTCGGTCGCACGCGCTTTTGCATACGAAAACGCCGCTTGGGCAGATTCTTGCATCACGTCACCGAGCTGACCGGTAAGCTGCAATTTGCCCTTGCCGCGAGTCTTGAGCGCCTCGATAAACAGAATGTCGCCACCGACAGCCGTCCAGGCCAAGCCCGTAACTGTCCCGATCTGGTCTTTCTTGAGGGCACCTTCGTTAAAGATCCGCGAAACCCGAAGGTAATCTTTCAGATTATCCGCCGTAATTCGGACCGGTTTAAATGCCTTTTCAGCCTCAGCCTTAGCACGGGCGACCTTTCGACAAACCTTGCCGATCTCACGTTCTAGCTGCCTCAGACCTGCTTCCTGAGTGTATTCGCTGATGGTTTTGGCGATGGCCTTTCGGTCAAACTTAACATCGTCTTTTTCGAGCCCGTTCTCTTCGATCTGTTTTGGGATCAGATGGCGTTTTGCGATCTCGACCTTTTCTTCCTCCGTGTAACCCGACAGAGAAATGGTCTCCATACGGTCGCGAAGAGCGGGCTGTACTGTGTCGAGAATGTTCGCCGTCGTCATAAACATCACGTTCGACAGATCAAACGTAACGCCCAGATAGTTGTCGCGAAATGTCGAGTTCTGCTCCGGATCAAGAACCTCTAATAAAGCGCTCGACGGATCGCCGCGAAAATCCGCACCGACCTTGTCGATCTCGTCCAGCATGATGAGCGGATTGTTAGTTTCCGCCTGTTGGATCGCCTGGATAATACGGCCCGGCATGGCTCCAACGTATGTGCGGCGATGTCCGCGAATTTCGGCTTCGTCGTGAAGCCCACCAAGACTGAGCCGGACAAATTTCCGATTCAAAGCCCTTGCAACCGAGCGCCCAAGCGAAGTCTTACCCACGCCCGGAGGGCCGACAAGACAGAGGATCGAGCCTTTTGGCTTTTCGCGAAGCTTGCGAACGGCGAGCGATTCGATGATCCGTTCTTTGACGCGGTCCAACCCAAAATGGTCTTGGTCCAAGATTCGCTCCGCTTTTTTCAGATCGAGATTATCCTTAGATGCATTTGACCACGGCAGATCGGTCATGATGTCGAGCCAGTTTCGCAGCGTGGCTGTTTCGGCGGTGTCGGGATGCATACGCTCGAGTTTCTTAAGCTGACGCAGTGATTCTTCCTCCGCCGCCTCAGGCATTTTGACCTTGAGGATCTTGTCGCGATACTGCTCGATCTCTTCGAACAGCTCATTTCCCTCTCCAAGCTCACCCTGGATCGCCTTTAACTGCTGCCGCAAAAAGTATTCACGCTGTGATCTGTCAATATCGGCACGAGCTTGCGAATTGATCTCCGCCTGCACAGTGAGCACGTCGATCTCTTTGCTCAAAAGCTCGTTGACACGCCGCAGACGCGGGATCGGGTCTTCGATATCGAGCACACTCTGAGCGTCCTCGACCTTGAGTTCGAGATTGGAAGCTGCAAGGTCAGCAAGGCGTCCGGCGTCGTCGAGATTGGCGATTATCGCGAGCACCTCGGGCGAAATATTTTTGCCAAGCCCGGCAGCACGATCCATCGATCCGCGAACATTTCGTATCAGGGCCTCGATCTCCAGTGAGTTATTTTCTGCACCCAGCGGCTCGATTATCGGCGTTACGCTCGATGTCACATATTTTCCGCCGCCGTCGATCTTATCGACACGGCAACGCGAAAGCCCTTGGATAAGGATGCGGATACGCCCATCAGGCAGCTTGAGCATCCGCATGATGATAGCGACCGTCCCGACCGTGTAAAGATCATCTTGCTCAGGCTCCTCCTTGTTTACGTCTTTCTGCGAGACGAGCAGGATCATCCGGTCATTGTTGAGCGCCTCTTCGACCGCGCGGATCGACCGGTCACGCGACACAAATAGCGGCACGATCATAAACGGATAAATAACAATGTCGCGAAGCGGCAGCACCGGCAGCACATCAGGGATCTGAACCATCGGTTCGATAGCCTCGGCCTCGGCTAGAGCGACTGGAAATTCGTCGATATCAACCATAGTTCTATGTTAGGGAAATTAAAATGAAAGGGCAAAGAGTGGATCTCGCCGCAGAGACGCTAAGTCGCAGAGGCTATTTCTTCTTTTTCTTTTTCTCGGCAGGTGTCGCAGCCGTGCGGGAGGTGACGAGCGTTTTTAGTTCTGACATGAATTCTGACACATCTGCAAACTCTAAATAGACAGATGCAAAACGCACATAAGCGACTTTGTCCAAAGCCTTTAGCCGACGCATGATGATCTTGCCGATCTCGGTGGTGGCGAGCTCGCGGTCGAGCGAATCCTGTACATTTTTCTCGACCTCATCGACGATCTTTTCAAGCTGGCCGGTCGAAACGGGGCGTTTCTCCGCGGCTCTCAGTAGGCCGGACAGAACCTTGTCGCGGTAGAACGCCTCGCGCTTGCCGTCTTTTTTGACGACCATGTACGGGATCTGGTCGATGCGTTCGTACGAAGTAAAACGCCGTCCGCACTCCAGACACTCACGCCGTCGGCGGATCGAATCGCCATCCTTGGCCTCTCTCGAGTCAACGACCTTATCCTCGATATGTGAGCAAAATGGGCAACGCATAAAGTAGTGAACAGTGAACAGTGAACAGTGAATAGTGAACTACCGGTTTCGCCGATCGTGCATTATGCATTGTCCATTGTGCATTACCTTAGTCTTCTCGTTCAAAATCCGGCGAATCAGACTCGATCTCGCGTTCGGCGTTTTCGCCGGACAGTAAGCTGCGAAAACGTTCGATGCTGATATCTCCGTGGAGAAGATAGTATAAACCAAAAACGACCGCCGGGGCGAAATAGACGAGGTGCATTACGATCGAAACGGCGGCGGCCTGGTCGCGGTCGACGCTCAACAATATCAAACTCCCCGCCGTTGCTGCGTGAAAAGCACCTGCCGCTCCGCCCGGAGTCGGTATCAGTGACCCAAGGCTCGCGACACCCATCACGAACGTCGAGTCGAAAAAGCTCATCTGCAGCCCAAAAGCCTTGAGCACGAACCAAGTCGGCACGGCGATCGCCAACCACAGGGCGAGCGTCCAAAACATCGACCAGAATATACCGCTTGGGCTTTTCAGTATTGCAAGCGAAGCCTCAAGCTGCCGCAGCAGGCTCATGAATATTGCCCGCAGCCTGACGGGCATAAATTTGCGGTCGGTCAGGCGTTCAAAAAAACCAATGATCGCCGCCGCTTTAAAATGATAAACCACCAGCGACACCACGCCGGTGAGCGTCACGGCCAGCAAAATATTGCCCGCGAGCTTGACCGAGTTAAACTCTGATTCCATCCCCGGGGGTGGTTTGAACCAGATGAGACTGACAGAGAAAAAAATGATGAGCGAAGCCAGATCGAATACGCGCTCGACAAATATCGTCACCAGAGCGGCGCTCGGACGCACGCGTTTGTCACGCATCGGCAGCCACATCGGCCGCACGATCTCGCCGGCTCGCCCAACGATCAGCACCGCCGCATAACCGACCGTCGTCGTCGCAAACAGGTCACGCAGGCTGGCCGGAGTGATCGGTTTGAGCAGCACCTGCCAGCGTATGGCCCTGATAAAATAACCCAACGAGATAACCGCAAAGGCCAATGTCAACCAAAAAGGATCGGCAGCACGCAGACTAGAGCTGACCTCTTGCCAGTTGAGATTCCTGCCAAAGAACCACAATATGAGGATCGCGACAGCCAGCAGGATCAAAAATTTGATGTATTTACGCAAAATGCTTTTCGGTTACCGCCCATCAGGACAATAAACACAAAAGATACAGCATTAGCCGCTCTCGCGCCAATGATAGCGATCACATCAATGGCGGGTTTTGTTACCAACCGTCGGAGACGGTGATATATTTGTAGCCCGCATCGCAAGATGCGGGTGGGGATGATCCGTCCGTCAGAACCGTCGAAGACGGTGGCATAACAATACGTTGATCTATTATGCCGCCGTCTCGGACGGCTTAGGGTTTGTTTTTCCGCGTACCCACAGTTGGTACTGTGGGCTACAAATTTGACGTCTGCTCCGCCGACTTTAGCCAGATCGTGAGCGGTTGCTGTATAGTAGCTACAAGGTGCCAAACCTAGTTTCTTAATTGAAACGAATCGGCGGACTCTTTTAAGGGTTCGCCTTTTTCCTTTTTTACACTCTTTGCTCACCCAAAAAACCGTTTCTCCACCAGGTACGACCGCCGTACGCAGTTGTGACCGCTGGCTGGACAGATCGACGCGTAGTGGGAATGGGTCCTTGCTCATCGAATATGACCGTTCGCTCACCAGGTATGAGCGCCGTACCCTTTTCCTGATCTCTTCGTTGGACAGATCCTCGCTTAACTTTACGAGCTCCACAAACGGGCCAATATTTCCCCAAATCAGCAAAACCCGCAAATTACGACAAGATCGGAAAAATACGTTATTTCGCGAAAGATCCGCATGATCATACAAACCCCGCAAAATAGCATTTCAATCCCGGCAAAGATGTGAAAGGATGTTTGCAGGAGGAAAATTGAATGAAAAATGCTTTAGCCCGGTTCTTGACCCCGTTCCTCTGCTCGACTTAAATTCTTATCTTATGGACGCTACGGAGCGGGAAATATTAACTGAGATCGAGCGACGGGAAGAAGCTAAAGAAAAGCCGTGTGAAATGTGTAACGGTCATGGAGTCATTCGCGGACACGTTTGCCACTTTTGCTTAGGCCGGCGGATCGAATTGACCGAGACCGAATATAAAACGCTTATTGCCGTAGCCGATGACAACAGGATCTTGAATGAAGAGTTTATTGATTAAGGTTAGAAGAGTTTATTGATTAAGGTTAATTGTGTAGACCTTCGATCCAACACCTTGCGGATATCGTAATATCCCGGGCCTGACTTCGTTCCAGAATGACCCCGTTCCTGAAGAAAATATGTCTTTAAAACCTAATTGAATGTGTGCTACGTTAGCGAGATAGAGGTGAGAAAATGGAACGGTCGTACAGATCCATCGCAGAAACGGCAAGACATCTAGGTATTTCCGAAGCGGTGGTGCGCGGACGGATAAAGCGAGGCGAATTGGAAGCCGAAACGATCGACGGTCGCAAATTTGTCAAAATTGATTCTAGTTTAATACCTGCGGCTCAGCCATCGAATAGCGACATACCTTCGGTTCAACCATCGACTATCGATCCCTGGTCACGCCGAAGTTTTATTGCTGGTATTGGTGCAGGGGTGGTTTCTGTTGCTTGTTCTGATGTGGCGGTCAAAATTTGGGATTATTTTCAACTCGATACAATAGGAAAATCTCCCAAGGACATCGGTCGGCTTTTTTCTGGCTGGAGGAATATGCAGATCGTGCCAGGCGAGATTCATCCAAATTTCGGCTTTCATCCTGACATTGTTGACGCCCAAATGGGGCTCTTGCCCTTATTGGAACCAAAACAAGTTATGCAACTGCGGCTGGAGGAACTTCCAAAACCAAATCCTAATGCTCATCTTTTACTTATCGGAGGTCCCGTTTCGAATCAGCTAAGTAGGTGTTGGAGAGGATTCGAGCTAAATAATGGCGTGCTTCGATCCGACGGAAAACTTCGATCCGCATTGCGTTGGGAATTTATGTATCCAGAGGTTAGCAAGGGTCAAAGGTTTCGCCGTTACGTTAATGGTGACGTGATCGAGTCGCGGCAGAAGTATTTGGCTGACCGCGATCGGCCCGGAAAGCTTGGCAAGGAATCTGCTACAAAAGATCCAGAAACGGGCTTTCTAACTCATGATTGGCTTCTCATAACGCACATTCCCAATATCATTAAAGACAGTGCTGCCGGGAATGCCATAATAGACGTGGCCGATCTTCACGGGCAAGGAGATAAGGCTTTCTCGACGATCTTACAAAACGATCAGCTACGGAACGACCTTTACACAGCAACTATAAAAAAAGGTGCTAGGTACTTTCAGGCACTCTATAAAGTCCCTGTCGTGCATGATAATGAACTTAAGCGGACAATTGCGGAGATACCTGAATTATGGGACGTCTTCCTAATTAAGTAGGGTCTTGAATAGGAGCGAGTCATTGATCAATACGAGTTTTGATTTTCGAGAGGACGCGAATGGCGGGGATCCGGATAAGACAAGCCCGAAATTGAGAAGGTACCACCAACTTTTATGGAGCAAGCCTCTCCCGGACGGCAGGCCGTTTGATCTAGATGCCAAATCGGGGAAAGGTTATCTTTATCATAATTCCGAACTCGGCGAGTTTGTCTTGACGAGCGATTCGGTGCTGCCAACGTTTAATCGTCACAAGCGATACGCCCACGTTATCAGCCAGATACAACAAGAACATGTTGATTATTTTGATTATATTACGTATACGATCGGCGGAATGATGATTTTTCCGGGCAACAAGATCGACGGCAAGATGACCATCAATGGCGCACGAGGCTGCAATTCAAAGATCGCAGACCGATTTGACCTGACGGTCGAATGCATCAGACGGTACTACCTGGGCGAAGAAAGCCCGCTCTACAATGATCTCGCAAGATACACCAATTTCTTTCAATTGTTTGGCGACTTCAAAGGTTATGTAGATTTCTTTCTATTGCAGGACTTGGTTTCGGAAGACTATACAACCGTCAGTTCTTTCACACCGGCCATTGATTTTGACAAATCTCCGCGACCGGAAACGTTAGAGAATTACCAGTTCTTCAGAGAAAGAACTATCGACTTCGTTACTAATCGGAACACCCGCATCGCACGGCTTTACGGATAGATATATTGCATATCGCAGGCCTGACGCAGATCTTTTCCCTTTTATCCATTTTCTATGTCAGGCGATGAGTTACTGGGTTCGAGAATGGACTTCGAAATGGGAATCGCGGCACCCGGATTATAATAAATCCTAGTTCTCTCGTCAGGATGATGATCTCGCCAGAAGCCAATGACAGCACTCAGACTTTTCCTTTTCGCAAAAATTCCGTTGTTTTCAATATGCGTCGATGTTGAGCCGTCTCTGGCCACTGTCATCACCTCATCTCCATAAAGAATATTGGTTAGATCTTCATCATCGATTGAGGCCGCAAAGCTCGGAGCAATACCGACCACAAGGGGAATTCCGTTATTTACACACAATTGGTCATATTTTTTTGCCTTCGCGTCAATGCCCTTCTTTACCGCATCAGTGCTTACCGTGTAGGTCCCGCTACTCGGTCCAGAAACCTGCACATGTGCCCGTCTATCATGGTAATAAGCAACCCGCAGCACGAGCCCGTTCGTGTTCAACGTCTCTCCTTTATCCGGTTTCGGTTCCGAGGTTAGCCAACGACGAGCATCCATTGTCACTCGCTTGCAGACGGCGGAATCCAGTGGTGGCGGAGCGTGTCGATCTTCATATTCAATCCATAAACAAGCTGGAACCTCGATTTGTTTGAGACGATTCCATAAGTCGGTGATTTGGGTTTCCTTAGCTCTCACTTCCTTCGAAGTCGACCTACTCAAGACTTCTAAGAAAAGAACGAATCCGTTTGACGCTGTGATGAACCAATCTGGCGTAAGACCGTCAATCTCTATTTCGTAGACAATGTCGTATCCGTAGCCGGCGAAATATCCAGCTACGGCGAGTTCATTATAAGCCGTTTGGAACGTATCGGGGTTAGTAAAGCTCAAAAGAAACTTCTCGCGGCATTCTTCGGACAACGCATTTAGAGTTCGATCAACGTCGGACCGTAGCTCTTGGAATTCCCCCGTAACAAAATTGAAGAGAGCAGGTGTAACGGTTCCCGGTCGATCATATCGCTTTTTCAACGCGTGAATAAACTCGTCTGTAAATAATGTCCGCATATTATTTGGAAATATCGGCGTCTGACGGTGCGACTTGATTTACCGCTTCCATATTGCAAGTGGAAGGGGATCGTACTCGGGGGGGAGATTATCGGCAATTAACTCCATATGTTTTTTATTCCGAGTCGCAACCCCATGCTTATGAGCCATCGCGGTCGCCACAATCATTATGTCGTACCAGAGTTTATTACTTTTGTTTTCTCCTAAGCTGACCATTATCTGGGCGACAATGGACGCAGCTTCAGCGTTGAAATCGAGAATTCGATAAGTTGCCGCGATTTGAAGGATTCCACCTCTGAATTGCTCTGCCTGTTCCGTCGTGATTTTTCTCTTTCTTAGCTCGGCTTCGATTCCGATCAACCTTTCGAAGATCGTTATTGAAGTAATCGATGGAAAATTGCCGGTATTTGCAAGGTGCTGTTGGATGAAATCTCGCGTAGCCGCGACACCACGCGTAAGGTCAGAAAACACGTCAGTGTCCATTGCAAGAGGTACGGAAGGAACCGGAGTCACTGCGGCCATAAGTCACTCCTCCTCCATTCGGGTCGGTCGTTCCAAAAGACCATCAAGGGTTGATTTATCAACTCCCTGGTAAATGGCTACAAAGGACTCGGTATATTTGGCAGCGAGACGTTTTTCTAAATCTGGACCCGCTCTAAGTAATCGACCTAAGCGGGGCCCAATCTCGGCAAGCTGGCATCTCGGTGAACTGAAGCGCTGATAATGAAGTTTGCCATCGACTGGCCTGAGCACGAGTTTGACCGGAGATCCGTCGCGCCGGTTCATGTGTTCACGAGCCTCTGAATGATTGACTATTAAAGCTTTCCGTATGTGAATAACGAATTGCTTCAGGTCGATTTGCTTGCCAAAGATAGTCTTGAGAACGTCCTGAGTCGGAAAGTGAATCGGGATCGGTATCGGAGTATCAGGAACCATCCAAGCAAACTCTGCGAGGGCGGGCGGGAATACGGTAATTTCCCTAGCCATCCATTCGAATGAATCAGTAGTTACTGCAGAGAACGCGAAGGACAGTGCTTCAACGTCATCGGCGGAAATATGTTTTTTAGGAAAATGAAGATCAACGCCAAATGTGGATTCGACGATTAATGCCTTCTCGGCAAGCTGCCGCTCCGCAAAAATAGATTTTAGCTGATCTAGGGGAGTCTTATAGGATAACGAAAAGTGGTAGCCTTCCATCATCGGTATCTGAATTGTTACCTTAGAAGCAAGGCCTACCATCAGCCATAGATTGGAAGTAACGAAGTTTGCAAGCGGTGTGTCGAGCTTTTCTTTTAGTTCAAAGTTAAAACTCTCGAGATTGAACAATGGCTCGTCGTCATCTCTTTCCTGCCAAACTCCGACAAGCTTGGCGTCGACAGAGAATAGTCCAGCGTGGTCCAAAAGTAGTTTGATCTCATTGCGTTCAAGAGCCCAATCTACGTCCGTAATGTAAAACGGAAACGTGACACCGAACTCTTCAACTACAAATACGAAGTCAAAGTCCTCATCTGGATCGGCGGAGACCGACTTGCTTGTCGAAGGGTGTACAAAGCTCTGAAAAGTATCGGGCTTTAGCCACGTTTCGGTTCGAACCTCGGCACTGGCAGTTCCAAATGTACCGAGATTTATCGGGAGAAATGGCTGGCTAAATTTTCTCTCTGCGACACTAATCATGGACAACTATACTTATCAGTCTGCAATATTAATATTTCGATTTTCCTCAGGATACAGGTGTTCAAGGGTGTCGCCTAATTCAACAAACTCCATTTTGCCTTCGTAGGGGCGGAGGAGGGCTTCGTCGCCTTCGTTTAGCCAGAGACGTTGCTCGTCTTTGTTGGTAAGGATGACGGGCATTGCTTTTGGGTGGATCGGTTTCATGAACTCGTTTGGGTCGCAGGTAAATACGGTGAACGAATATCGCATCTCATTTTCTTCGTAATAGCGGCTCCAGAGCCCGGCGAGAGCGTATGGTACGCGGTCCGCCACAAATATCTCGACCGGCGGCAGGCCTTTGCCTTTGACGGGCCACTCGTAAAAGCTGTCGATCGGCAGGATGCAGCGTTGGCCTTTTTTGAGCAGGGCGGGCCAGAGCTTTTTGTCGTGCATCGTCTCGACGCGGGCGTTAAAGGTCGGGTATTTTGCCTCCCATTTATACGAGCCGTCCCACTGGCACCACCATCGTGCACTTACCGTTTTTACAAGCCCGTCACCGTGACGTGCGACGATCCAGGCGGGAGCCGTCGGTTTGATGTTGTTGCGCGGGACGTTGCGTCCGGGCCGCTCGTCAAACTCGCCTTCGGGGTTTAACCAGCCTTCGATAAACGGGCCGTACTTTCTAACGTCTTTTTGTGATATTCGTCCGCACATACGGTCAGAATATCAGAAGTCAGAAGCCGGAAGCCAGTAGTCAGCGGTCGATGGCCCAGTGCAGAATGCACAATGCACAGTGGAGAATGGAGAATTAAGAGCTACCACCCCACGGCTGAAAGCCGCACCCCTCCTAATCAAGGCGGGGAGCCGGAATTTGAAATTTGAAATTTGAGATCTCAAAGCTGACTATTGCCCACGAAATATACGAAATATACTAAAAGAGAGATAGTAGCCTCTTTGTTTCGGGTTTTTAGTGTGTTTTGTGGGCAATTCTGCTATCTTTTTGTTGGAACTTTTGGACAAAGTGCCTCGTAAACTCTCATTGACAAGGCGAGGTTTCGTGCTTTGTTGCTTTTGGCCGACGGGCCTAATAAAGGTTCGAGAGGGGAACGTTTTTGGAAGCGATACAGGCTGTTGCCGAATTTAATGGAGCGGAACTCGTCAAGCGTGCTAAGGCAGGCGACGGCGCGGCGTGGGAAGATATTGTCTCGAGCTTTTCGCGACGCATTTTTAACCTCGCGTACCGTTTTACCTCCAGCCCGGACGCCGCCGAGGACCTGACGCAGGACGTTTTTATCCGCGTCTATCGGTCGCTCGACCAATATGACTCCAAACAGGGAGATCTGGCGAATTGGTTAATGCGGCTTGCACGCAATTTGATAATCGACGATTACCGGCACCGCCAGCGTAATCCGCAAAATTCGATGGCGGACGCGGTTGACGATCACCAGTATCACCTGAGAGCCGCCGGAACCTCGGCCCATCGCGAGATGGAGCGTAAGGAGCTGGCAAATCAGGTGCAAGAAGGCATCGATAAGCTGCCCGAGGATCTGAAGACTTGTGTGATATTGCGTGACATCGAGGAATTGACATACCAGGAGATAGTTGACGTCCTCAAAATACCCGAGGGCACAGTCAAATCGCGGATCAACCGCGGACGTATTGAGCTTGCAAAAATATTAAGAAGGATGAGGGTGGTGACAATTTGATGAACGATCCAAACGAAATAGCAGATCAGATCGCAAACCAAACGCAGAGCCAGCAGGCCACGATCGGCGACACGGTCGCCAATGTAGGCGGGACAGTAGCAGATATCGGTACCGATATTGCGGCAGAGGTCGCCATTGATGGTGCTATCGACACTGCGGTAGATGTTGCCGGCGGTGTCGGCGAAACGATTTTAGATGGTGCGGGCGATCTGCTCGGAGGTTTGTTTGACGCGTTCAATTGATCGCAAAGTTAATATCAAGGGGTTGAATTTATGAATAAGGAGAAGAACAACATTATCAATTGTTCGCAGTTCGAAGAGCTGCTGACGGATTATCTTGATAAGACGCTCGTAAACGGTGTGCATAGCTCCGTCGCCGAGCACGCTCTCTCCTGTCCGCTCTGCCACGCTTTGCTCAACGACGTTAAGGAATCGCTCGATGCTTGCCGCAACATGGCCGTGCCGAGCGTGTCGGTCACGAAATTAGAAGCCCGCGTGTTGTCGATGACCATGCCCGAAACGGCGATGGTCTGCGAAGATTTTGAGTGGCATCTGACGGATTATCTTGACGGATTTTTGCCCGCACAAACATTTCACCGCTGGGAACGCCACGCTGCACTGTGCACGACTTGCGAAGACCTGCCCGGCATGGTGGTGCGGTCGATCGGTGCCTGTTACACCTACAAGATGGAAGAAATGCCAGTTCCTGCAGGCCTGCACGAGCGGATCTTGGAAACGACGCTGGGCACTGTCGAGGTCAAAGAATTGAAAGTTTCGTGGGCCGCACGTCTGGGCGAATGGATCGACAGCATCAAGTTCCCGATATCCGTGCCGCAGCTGGCTCCGCTGGCGATGATGGTGATGTTTGCGTTTTTGGTGTTTAGCCAGACGGTCTCGGCCGACGGCACGATCGGCAGCGT
>DEQS01000104.1:39217-45424 GCA_002360555.1 Chloracidobacterium sp. UBA3360 | reverse complement strand
GGTGATTCGTACGTAGAGGCGTTTCAAGTCGAACAAAGCGAATCATTTACCAATTTTGTCCGCGATGAGATCACCAAATGCGGCGGAGCGGGCAGAAAACAGGTAGAGATGCTCAGTTTTGGCGTTTCCGGCTACAGCACGGCACAAGAATTGCTCACGATCAGGGAAAAGGTCTGGAAATATTCGCCGGACATCGTGATGCTCGTTATGACGACCAACAACGACATAACGGATAATTCACCATACTTCAAAAAGCTCCCGATACCGTATTTTACGGCCGATGGTGTCTTGGACGAGGGGTTTCGGCAAGACAAGGTATTTTTGGCAAGAAATTCGGCACTGAGCCGTCTTGGCATTTGGCTAAAGAACCATATCCGAGCCGTACAAGCGGTCGGGGCAATATCGACAAGTATCAAATACAAATATCAAGCCTGGAAAAACAAGAAGCCCGCTACCGAAGGGCAATCCGCCGAGCAATCGGCTGCTGCGACTGCACCTGCCGCTGATATCGGCGTTGATAATCAGATCTATCGCACTCCAAGCGACGATAATTGGAAAAATGCATGGAGCGTGACTGAAGCGATAATCGTGCAAATGAATAGGGAAGTCGCGGATAAAGGGGCCAAGTTCGTCGTCATTACCGCAAGCAATGGCGTGCAGGTTTTGCCGGATGTTTCGCATCGAGCCTCGTACGCAAAATTTATCGGTGTTAATGATCTGTTGTATCCTGACCGGCGGATAGCGGAGTTTTGCACGTCAAGATCGATTCCCGTTATCACGCTCGCACCGGCGCTCGGTGAGTATTCCGCTCGAGAAAATATCTTTCTACACGGATTTGACGGCAACATCGGATACGGCCATTGGAATCAACGCGGGCATAAGGTCGCCGGTGAAACGATCGGTAAAAAACTCTGCGAGGGGATCGTTAAATAGTGACCTACATACTCGGAATATCAGCTTTTTATCATGACGCTGCCGCCTGTCTCGTGCGAGACGGCGAGATAATTGCTGCTGCCCAAGAGGAACGTTTTACGCGAAAAAAGCATGACGAGTCATTTCCGGAAAATGCCGTCCAATTTTGCCTGGACCACGCCGGGATTGACCGCGAACAGATCGATCACGTTGCTTTTTACGACAAGCCTTTGCTGACGTTCGAACGCCTGCTTGAAACCTATATCGATTACGCCCCGAGCGGATTCAGGTCTTTTCTAAAGGCAATGCCCGTCTGGATGACCGAAAAACTCTGGACGCGAGAAACGCTCGCCCGAGAGACAGGGTTTGAGGGCAAGATCCTGTTTACCGAGCACCACGAATCACACGCCGCGTCGGCATTTTATCCCTCGCCGTTCGAATCGGCCGCGATCCTGACAATTGATGGCGTCGGCGAATGGGCGACGTCGAGCGTTGGCGTAGGGCGGGGAAATAGGGTTGAGCTTTTGTCGGAGCTGAGATTTCCGCATTCGTTGGGCCTGTTATATTCTGCATTCACTTACTTTACAGGGTTTAAGGTCAACTCCGGAGAGTACAAATTGATGGGACTCGCTCCATACGGTGAGCCCATTTACACGCAGAAAATACTCGATGAACTTATCGACCTGCGCGACGATGGATCGCTGCGGCTGAATATGCAGTATTTTAATTTTGCCGCCGGACTTACGATGACAAATGATGCTTTTGCCGGGTTGTTTGGCGGTCCGGCACGCAAATCAGAGTCCGAGATAACGCAGCGTGAAATGGACCTCGCACGTTCGGTTCAAGAGGTGACTGAGATAGCGATGCTGCGGATGGCTGACTACGCCCATCGCGAGACGGGCGAAAAGAACCTATGCCTCGCGGGCGGTGTCGCTCTAAATTGTGTCGGCAATGGACGCATTTTACGCGAAGGGCCGTTTGAAAATCTTTGGATCCAGCCCGCGGCCGGGGATGCAGGCGGAGCGGTTGGGGCGGCGTTGTCCGTTTGGCATCAATATCTCGGCAACGAACAGTCGATCGAACACCGAACGGGTAAGGACGCAATGAGCGGGTCGTACCTCGGGCCGTCCTTTTCCACTGGCGAAATACGCTCGTCGCTGGATGCGGCCGGTGCGGTTTACTACGAACATGACGTGATGGAGATCGTCGAACGCACCGCGAACCAACTATCAGAGGGAAAAGTGGTCGGGTGGTTTCAGGGACGGATGGAATTTGGCCCGCGTGCATTGGGTAACCGCAGCATCTTAGGCGACCCGCGTTCTCCGGAAATGCAGCGTCAGATGAATCTCAAGATAAAATATCGCGAATCATTTCGCCCGTTTGCTCCGGCGGTCTTGCGTGAACGTGTCACGGATTTTTTTGAGATCACCGATGCATCGCCCTACATGCTGCTTGTCGCTCCGGTCAGTGAAAAGGTTAGGGTTGTGGATGAGACCGGCCACAACGTTGCCGGACTCGATAAATAGCAGGTGCCGCGATCGACCATTCCGGCTGTGACCCACGTCGATCTTTCGGCTCGGGTTCAGACGGTGGAGCGTGGTGATAACGAGCGATTTTATGATCTGATCGCGCGGTTTGGGGAGATCACCGGCACGCCGGTTTTGATCAATACTTCGTTCAATGTTCGCGGCGAACCGATCGTCTGCACGCCTGAGGATGCATTTCGATGTTTTATGCGGACAGAGATGGATGTGCTTGTGGTCGGCGATTTCATGCTGCTCAAGACTGAGCAAACGGCTGAGGCCGATAGCGGGGATATCGATGAGATATTTCCGATGGACTAGTTAAATGCTAAAGAAAGACCCGAAAACAGTCACGAGCGGCGAGGCCCGCAAAACCGCGTTGATCGTGGCGGCCGTTCTGACGGCTATTGGGGCGTTTTTGCTCTATCGCGGACGAACGACGAATGCGTGGATATTCGGCGGTGTCGCACTGGCGCTCGTTATTGTTGGTTTATTTGTGCCGCCGCTTGCCAAATTATTTCACCGCGTTTGGATGTGGATCGCGGTTAAGCTTGGGTGGATAAACAGCCGGATATTACTCACGCTGGTTTATTTTCTGATGTTTGTACCGTATAAACTGGTTTCGAGAATTGTCGGTCGTGATCCGTTAAATCTACGCCAGCCAGTTGGCGACAGCTATTGGCACAAACGCGAAAAGACGCACCAAGAGCCTGAGCAATTTGAAAGATTATTTTGATAGAATAGCTGACAAGTAAATGAAACGATTTCAACTTTTATACGAGTTTTGGCTGTTCCTCAGGCAAAACAAAAAATACTGGCTAGTGCCGATGGTGCTGGTTTTGGTGTTGATGGGAGCCCTGCTGATCTTCGCCCAGTCATCGGCACTAGCGCCGTTTATTTATTCGATTTTCTAAATCATTTAGTCCTGTGTCTTGCAGGGTTTGGTTGACGCGGCGTCAGCGGAAACTCGAGCCTCTTCGTTCTGTTTTGGCCCCGGCATGATGACATCGACCACGCATGATTCGGTCTTGCTGATCTTTGAGATCATCAGATACGAGGTGCTCTTCTGCTCGTCGTCCGATCCAGCGACATTGTAGCGGGCGATCAACGCTATAGGGACACCCTTTTTGGTTCGCCATTCGATCTTTTCGCCGATCGCTGAAAATCCGCTGTAAAAGCCCCAAAAGTTAAGCTCAAACTTTTTCTTCGCAGGTGTGATTACGTTGATCGTCTGGCGTATGTCGCCCTCGATCAGACGGACCTTGTATCCACCGACGCCAGGACATTCGCCTTCGTACGAGCCTGCTTCGTTTGGATTTGAAGATATTGTGCGACAGGCACCGGTTTTGGTGCTGGTGTAAACGCTCGCGTTCTGGGCGAGGGCTGAGGCGGTGAATGTAAACAAAACAATAGCTATCGAAATGGTCAGTTTCATATTCTCTCCGTTATTTGTGAACTCTATCTTTTATAGACGATCTTGCCGCCGACGATGGTGGTGACCGCGGCTCCGCGAAATTTCCAGCCGTCGAATGGCGAATTTCGCGATTTCGAACGTGACTCCGCGTTAGTGTACGTCCAGTCGAGTTCGGGGTCAATTATCGTCACATCGGCTATCGAGCCGGGTGCGAGCGTACCGCGTCCTGTTAAATTAAATATCTTTGCCGGGTTAGCCGAGCAAAGCTCGACTAGCCGAACGAGGTCTATGACGCCTTTGTGGACGAGCTCGTTGCACGCTAATCCGATGGCGGTTTCGAGGCCGGTTATGCCAAACGGGGCACGGTCGTATTCGAGAGCTTTTTCGTCGGCGTGATGCGGAGCATGGTCGGTCGCGATGGCGTCTATCGTGCCATCTTTTATACCCTCAATGATCGCTTCGAGGTGCTCTTGCGAACGCAATGGCGGTGCCATTTTTGTGTTTGTGTCGTAGCCCTCAACGATCTTATCCGTCAGGGTAAAATGATGAGGCGTGACCTCACAGGTGACATTGATCCCCTCGGATTTGGCACGGCGGACCGCTTCGATCGCACCTTTTGTAGAGACGTGGGCGATATGAATATGTGAGCCAGTCTCCTTTGCAAGGATGATGTCACGGACGGCGTCGATGTCTTCGGCAAGGGCGGGCATTCCTTTGAGACCAAGGAGCAGGGAAATTTTCCCTTCGTGCATGACGCCGCCGGATGAGAGCGATTTGTCTTCGCAATGATCGATGACCGGCAGATCAAAATCACGAGCGTATTGCATCGCACGCCGCATGATCCCGGCATTCGGTACTGGACGCCCGTCGTCTGAAACGGCGACAGCACCGGCGGCTTTCATCTCGCCCATTTCGGCAAGTTCTGAGCCGTCCGATGATTTTGTGATCGCTCCGATAGGGAAGACATTCGCGAGACCTGCCCGCTCCGCCTGCTCGATCATATACCGAGTGATCGCGGCGTTGTCGTTGACCGGATGTGTATTTGGCATCGGACATACGCTCGTCCAGCCGCCCGCAACCGCCGCCGCACAACCGCTTGCGATCGTTTCCTTGTGCTCCTGCCCCGGCTCACGCAGATGGACGTGCATATCGATAAACCCAGGAGCGACAAGCAAACCGGCAGCGTCAAAAATCTCGCAATCGCCCGGCTGGTCGTCATTAGGCTTTATCCACGCCGCGACTTTGCCGTCCTCAATGAGCACATTCATGCCGGTATTTTCATTCGCAGCAGGATCGATAAGATGTCCGTTTTTGATCAACAACTTCATAAACTATGAGCCGGTCGCTGTGCCTCCGGTCGCGAGATAAAGAACCGCCATTCGAACGGCGACGCCGTATTTTACCTGATCTAATATAAGCGAACGCGAGCTGTCGGCGACTTCGGATGCGATCTCGATGCCGCGGTTCATCGGGCCCGGATGCAGGACGATGGCGTCTTTTTTTGCGAGATCGAGGCGTTCGTTCGTCAGGCCGTAATGTATCGAATATTCGCGCAGCGTAGGGAAGTATGCCGAGTCCTGACGCTCGCGTTGGATGCGGAGGATCATGACGACATCGGCACCGTCGATGGCGTCTTCGATATGCGGGCAAACCGTAAGTCCATTCTCCACTAGGTGAGCAAAATCAGTTGGAACGAGCGTTCCGGGGCCGGCAACGCGGACCTTTGCTCCCATTTTTGTTAGCAAGTGAATATTTGACCGGGCGACGCGGCTGTGGAGGATGTCACCGACGATGGCGACTTCGAGGCCCGCGATCTGCTTTTTGTGTTCGCGGATGGTCATCGCATCGAGCAGGGCCTGAGTCGGATGTTCGTTTGCTCCGTCACCTGCGTTGACGATCGCGGCCTTACTCACTTTGGCAAGCTGATGAGGCACGCCCGCCGAGCCGTGACGGACGACGATACAATCGGGAGCCATCGCGTCGAGATTGAGTGCTGTGTCGAGCAAGGTTTCGCCTTTTGACAGGCTCGATGATGAGACGCTGATGTTGACGGCGTCGGCCGAGAGGCGTTTTGCCGCCAGCTCAAATGAAGTGCGAGTGCGGGTCGAGGATTCGAAAAACAGATTGATGATGGTCTTGCCACGAAGAGCGGGAACCTTTTTAACCTCGCGGGTCGATATCTCGCCAAAAGTTTCCGCCGTGTCGAGAATGCCCGTTATCTCCGCTGCCGTCAGGCCGCGGATCCCGAGGAGATCTCTTCTGCGAAATGGTTTTTCCATTCAAAAAAAAGCAGGCCATACAGCCTGCTTACGGTCTTTCAAAAATTCCAACGGCCTCGACATCGTCAAACTCTTTGAG
>DEQS01000104.1:0-39046 GCA_002360555.1 Chloracidobacterium sp. UBA3360 | reverse complement strand
ACTTTTTTCGGGCGGCCAAAATCCATCAGTTGGTCGAGAGCGGCCCGGATCGTGCGGCCAGTGTAGAGAACGTCATCGATGAGGATGATATTTTTTCCATCAATGTCGTCTTCAAGCTCGGTGCGGTTGACGACCGGGTTTGCACCGACGGTCGAGAGGTCATCGCGGTAGAGCGTAATGTCGAGGATGCCGTACTGCGGACGCTCGCCCTCGAGAGCCTCGATCTTGTCGCAGAGCCGCTCGGCAAGCGGTACACCGCGCCGGCGGATACCGACCAGATATAGATTCTTTGCTCCCTGATTTTTCTCAACGATCTCAGTCGCGAGCCGCCGCAGAGCGCGTTTCATCGCCGCCGCGTCCATGATCCTGGACTTTTCAACCAAATTTATTTCGTTACCCATTCGAGTACAAAAGTAACAAAGGCTAGTCTAAAGTTCAAAGTTTAAGGTTCGAAGTTTGTATAAACCCCGCCATTCACTAAAATCTAAAGCGTGATGTCTAAGCTCTGGCAGAAAATAATGCGTCCCGTAATGTTTGGCCTCGACGCCGAACGAGCGCACGAGATCGGCATAAAAGCCCTCGAAATGGGGCTTGCATCGCCGTTTTATTCTGATGCAAGGGTTGAGGGTTTTAGTGAGATAGAGCGGTTCGGACTAAAGTTTGCAAACCCTCTTGGGCTCGCGGCCGGTTTTGATAAGAATGGTATCGCGGCCGATCAACTCGCTTCGTTGGGATTTGGTTTTGTCGAAGTAGGAACCGTTACGTATGAACCGCAACCCGGAAATCCAAAACCGCGTATGTTTCGATTGCCGGAAGATCAGGGATTGATAAACCGTCTTGGGTTCAATAATGAAGGTGCGGTCGCGGTGGCCGAACGACTGAAAACTATCAACAGGAGATGCGTGGTCGGCGTGAATATCGGTAAGAACAAAGATGTTCCGAACGAGGACGCGACAGAGAATTATCTAAAGAGTTTTGATCTCGTATATCCGGTCGCCGATTATGTTGCGGTCAATATATCTTCGCCAAATACACCGAATTTGCGGGAGTTGCAGAAGGCCGACAATCTTGAAGAACTGCTGGGAGCTTTGACTGCTCGAAATACAGAGCTTGGACGCAAACCTTTGTTAGTAAAGATCGCTCCTGACCTAACCGAAGCTGAGATCGAAGCAATTGTCGATATATGCCTGCGGCATGAGATCGATGGAATTATCGCGACTAACACCACCATTTCGCGGACGGGACTTAGATCAGATATTGACGAAACTGGCGGATTGAGTGGAAAGCCTTTGGAGAAGAGATCGAACGATGTCATCTCAACTATCTACCGATATTCAAAAGGAAAGTTACCCATAATTGGTGTCGGCGGGATATTTACTGCCGAAGATGCGTTTGCAAAGATAGCGGCTGGAGCGTCGCTGATACAGGCTTATACCGGATTTGTCTATGGCGGGCCGACTTTCGCGGGTGACGTTACCGTAGGACTTGCGACCATTTTGAAAGAAAGAGGATTTGCGAAATTAGACGAAGCGGTTGGGTCGGCTGCTTGAAACTAAGATATTTGGCTTGTCTTCTTTTAGTCTTTCTTTGCTGACTTGGCGACTTTGCGTTTAATTGGGGTGTCTCACGCAAAGCCGCAAAGAACGCAAAGGTGCCGCAAAGGCTTTACATCTTTCACCAAGCACTATTTGGGCAACACGGCTAAGGTGTAATTGACCGCCAATTGGTTGACACCCCTGTTCCAAAAGCTATAATTAACCCTTTGCCTTTCGCGAGGTGTTAGGCAGAAATCATGACTATTGACAATGATCATCGATCTGGCCAGTGTTGGAAAAAATCCGAAGACGATCGAACTAGAGTTCGAGCCGGCCGATATAGATCTCGATGATGGAATGCAGCTCGCGGAAAACGCGGCGTTTAACGGCCAGATCAGCCGCGACGGTACGCGAACACGAGTTGCCGGACGCATTGCAACTGTGGTCTCGACCGAATGCAGCCGATGTCTCGAACCGGTCGCGAAAGATATCGACCTTGAGTTTGAGGCCGTATTTATTGATGCGGCCGACGAGCCGACCGAAGATGAGATCGAGGTGACGGTCGAGGAACTCGACGAATCGCTCATCACTGACGACCAGATCGACATGAGCGAGGTCGTTCGCGAGCAGTTGATACTCGCGATGATCGAAAAGGTGCTCTGCCAAGAAGATTGCAAAGGTTTGTGCCCGCAATGCGGCGGGAACCGAAATTTGATAGATTGTAAGTGCGAAGAAAACGTTATTGACCCTCGATGGGCCGCACTAAAGAATTTGAAATAGTCCCAGGTGAAGGGACCGACCTTTTGAGGTTTTTATTATGCCAAATCCAAAACGACGACACTCACATGCACGCACGCGTACACGCCGCGCTCATGATGCTCTGAAAACGCCACAGTTTTATGCCGACAAAGATTCGGGTGAAACAAAGCAGCCGCATCGCATCGATCCTAAGACCGGTATGTACAAAGGCCGGCAGATAATCGATGTCAAAGACGCCGAATAGTCCGTTGAAAATTACCAATTTTTGAGTTCTAATTCTAATCAATGACAGCACGCAACGCGGGAATCATCGGGATGGGACACTCTTATCCGGAGGGCATTTTAACCAATGCCGATCTGGAAAAGATGGTCGATACCAACGATGAGTGGATAACCTCGCGCACCGGCATCAAGCAGCGTCATAAGGCTGCCGACAACGAATATACTTCGCAGTTCGGCTCCCGTGCCGCGCTCCAGGCACTCGAACGAGCCAACCTCAAACCCGAAGACATTGACATCATCGTCTGCGCGACAACCACGCCGGATCAGATAATGCCATCAACCGGAGCGCTTATTCAAGCGCAGATCGGTGCTGTAAATGCCGCCGGGATGGATGTATTTGCTGCGTGCTCGGGTTTTCTTTACGGCCTCACGATGGTCGAATCGATGATCAAGACCGGGCAGATCAAATATGCTTTGGTCATCGGCGCCGAGGTATTGACCAAATACGTCGATTACACCGACCGTGGAACTTGCGTTATCTTTGGCGACGGTGCCGGAGCCGCTGTCCTCGGACCGGTTCCAGAAGGCAAGGGAATCCTCGCGACCAAGATCAGATCCGACGGCCGCTACGAAGAACAGCTTTATGCTCCCGGCGGCGGCACTAAACTCGGAACGACGCATAAAACCATCGACGACCGAGAGCATTTCTTTAAGATGAAAGGCAACGAGCTTTTCAAGGTCGCTGTGCGTTCGATGGCTGATATATCGGCGGAAATGGTCGAAAAGGCGGGGTATACGGTCGATGACATCGACCTCGTCATCCCGCATCAGGCAAATCAGCGGATAACCGATGCTGTAGCTTCGCGGTTGGGCGTGCCTGAAGAAAAAGTTTATTCAAATATAGCTAACATGGGCAATACTTCATCGGCGTCGATACCGATCGCGATGGATGAATGTATTCAATCGGGCCGAATTCACGAGGGCAGTTTGGTATTGCTCACCGCATTCGGCGGCGGCGTGACGTGGGGCGGAACGGTTATCAGATTCTAAATGAGTAAGACGGCTTATATATTTCCCGGACAAGGCTCGCAGGCCGTTGGAATGGGAAAGGATCTGTTTGATAATTTTGCTGCAGCACGCGAGGTGTTTGAGGCGGCGGATGATGCTCTTGGGTTTTCGCTTTCGGAAATGTGTTTTTCGGGCGACGAGGCCGATCTGCAATTGACCGCAAATACGCAGCCGGCGATATTGACCGCGTCGCTCGCCGCATATACTGCGGCTCGTGCCGAGGGATTGCCTGAACCGGATATGGTCGCGGGGCATAGCCTTGGCGAGTACTCCGCACTCGTCGCGGCAGGCGTTTTGGATTTTGCGGCCGCGGTCCGAACAGTGCGAAAACGCGGAACGTATATGCAGGAAGCCGTTCCCGTCGGCGTCGGAGCGATGGCTGCGATACTGGGCCTAGACGTTCCAACAGTAGAGGCGGGTTGTGCTGAGGCAGCACAAGGGCAAGTTTGTTCGCCAGCGAATATTAATTCGCCTTCGCAGATCGTCATTGCCGGAAACAGCGACGCGGTTGACCGGGCGTGTGAGATATTGAAAGAACGCGGGGCAAAGCGGGCGATCAGATTGAACGTCTCGGCACCTTTTCATTGTGCATTAATGATGCCGGCACAGGAACGGCTAGCGGCCGATCTGGCAACGCTGGAATATGGCGAATTTATGTTCCCTGTATTTCATAATGTTGACGCAGTCGCAAACAAGGACGCCGGAGCGGTTTGTGGCAAGCTAACGCAGCAGGTTTCATCGCCTGTCCGGTGGCTGCAAACGGTCGAGAATATGTCTGTGGCAGGAGCTACAAACTTTATTGAGATAGGCCCGGGCAAGGTTTTGACCGGGTTGGTTAGGCAGATAAACAAAGAAGTAGTCTATTCCAACATTGAGAATTCTGAGAGTCTAAGAAATACTATAGATACGCTATAAAACTTTAAGGAGAAAATATGTCAGAAGTACAAGATAAGATCAAACAGATAATCGTCGACGAACTAGGTGTTGACGAAGCTGAAGTTACAGAAAATGCAAGGTTTATCGAGGATCTCGGCGCGGATTCGCTCGACCTCGTTGAACTCGTGATGCGATTCGAAGAGGAATTTGACATCGAAATTCCTGACGAAGATGCCGAAAAGATCCAGGGCGTTCGCGATGCGTATGCCTATGTTGAGCAGCACAAAGCTGCTTAGTTGGTAAATAGTGAAGAGTGGATCGTGAATAGAAATTTGCTCTATTCACGATTCACTATTTCACGATTCACAAAGATATGAAACGTCGAGTAGTTGTAACAGGACTCGGTTTGGTTACGCCTGTCGGAAATGACGTACCTACTACGTGGGACGCGTTGATGAACGGCGTGAGTGGTGCAGACGCGATCTCAAAGTTTGACGCTGAGAAATATTCGGCCAGATTTGCCTGCGAAGTAAAGGGATTTGACGCCCTCGATTTTCTCGATAAAAAAGAGGCCCGCCGGATGGGGGCCTTTACGCATTTTGCTTTGGCAGCTTCGGACGAAGCGATGAAGCACAGCGGACTGGTTATCGACGAATCGAACGCCGAGATGGTCGGGACGTATATAAGCTCCGGCATCGGTGATTTTTGGGCGATCGAGCGTGAGCACGAAAAGCTACTCAATTCCGGCCCGGATCGTGTGTCGCCGTTCTTTATCGTTTCGGCGATCGTTAATCTTGCGGCCGGTAACGTCTCGATCCGTCACGGTGCCAAGGGGCCAAATTCGGCCACGGCCACGGCTTGTTCGGCGGGAGCTCACGCGATCGGTGACAGTTTTCGCATCATCGAACGCGGTGACGCAGACGCGATGATCTGCGGCGGAGCCGAGAGTGCGATCACGCCGATGTCGGTTGCGGGGTTTGCTTCGATGCGGGCTCTTTCGACGCGAAATGATGATCCTAAACACGCTTCGCGCCCGTTTGATCTCGAACGTGATGGCTTTGTCATTGGCGAAGGTGCAGGTTTATTGATCCTTGAGGAACTCGAATTTGCCAAGGCGCGTGGTGCCAACATTCTCGCCGAGATCGTCGGTTACGGAATGAGCGGCGATGCGTTTCACGTCACGATGCCGGACGAGACTGGTTCGGGTGCGATACGCGTAATGCAACGCGCGATCAAAGACGCTGGGATCGAGCCGGAGCAGATCGGATATATCAACGCCCACGGCACATCGACGCCGTATAACGATAAATTTGAAACGCTTGCGATCAGAAAGGTCTTTGGCGATCACGCATACAAGATCCCGGTCAGCTCGACTAAGTCAATGACCGGACACGCTCTCGGTGCAGCCGGCGGGCTAGAGGCTGTTTTCTCGGTCAAAGCGATGATGGAAAACAAACTGCCGCCGACGATCAACTACGAAACGCCCGATCCTGATTGTGACCTTGATTACATACCTAACACTCCGCGTGATGCTAGTGTCGATTATGTGTTATCGAACAACTTTGGATTTGGCGGGACGAATGCGTGTTTGATCTTCAAACGATACAGTGAATAGTAGGTTTGCGAAAGCGTCTTGGCTCAATTGAGGTCGGGACGCTTTTCTTATATCCTACAAATGAATGACCATTCATTTTTGATATGAAAATAATAGTTTTAATGAAACAAGTCGCCAATAAGGATGCGGTCCTAAGGATCGCGGGCGACGAGAAATGGATAAACGAGGCGGATGTTGCCCAGCAGACAAATGAGTCTGACGGCTACGCTTTAGAAGAAGCTTTACGCACCGTCGAAGCAAAAGGCGAAGGCGAAGTCGTCGTATGTACGCTTGGCCCTCAGTCGGCAAAGACCGTCATCAAAGACGCTCTTGCTCGCGGTGCCAACCGTGCGATCCACATCGTTGTCGATGACGCTAAATCGCTATCGGCGTATCAGATCGCAAAGACCATCGCCGACGCTATTCGCGAAGAGAATGCCGACCTTGTCTTTACCGGTTTGCAATCAGACGATGCGAGCTACGGCCAAACGGGCGTTATTCTTGCTGAGCTGCTCGGCATACCGCACGCGACTATTGTGATCGAGGTTGACCGTGCAAGCCTCGGCGATACGTTGCGTGTCAAACGCGAGCTTGAGAGCGGCTGGTATCAGTGGTTCACGTACAAGCTGCCGGCATTAATGACGATCCAATCGGGCATCTCGCAGATACGTTACGCGTCGCTCAAAGGCATTATGGCCGCAAAGAGTAAACCGGTCACAGAGGTCACGCCGTCAGTTGAGGCATTTGCCTCCGCCGCAAAGATCGAAAAAGTTTATATGCCGCTCAAGACAAAACAAACTCAAATACTCGGCAACGGCGATGCGAAGGCCGGTGCGGTCGAGCTCGTAGAAAAATTAAAAACGGAGGTGCGTGTAATATGAGCATCCTCGTATTTATCGAACATAAAGATTGCGTCCTAAACAAGACCTCGCTTGAGGCGGTGACGGCCGCTCAGTCGATCGGTAAGGATCTCGGGCTGAGCGTTACGGCTGTTTTGCCTTGCGATAAGGACTGTGCACTCGCGCAGGAGATCGCCGGTTACAACATCGAAAAGGTGATCGTAGCTAAAAACGACAAGCTCGGCATTTACACGCCCGACGGTTACGCCGACGCTTGGGAGCAGGTCATCAAGGCGGTAAACCCACAATACGTCGTGATGTCACATACCTATCAGGTGCGTGATTTTGCACCAAAGGTCGCTGCTCGTTTGGGCCGTGAGGTCGTTGGCGATTGTATCCGTTACAAAGCGGATGGCGGCAAGCTCGTTTTGTCGCGGCGTATTTTCCTTGGCAAACTCGACGCTGACGTTAGCCTAAATGGTGACGCTCCGCATTTTGTTACGTTTCAGTCCGGTTCGTTTCGCGGTGATGCGGCGGAAAAGGGAAGTGCAGGGGGCGAGACGATGGACGTTACTGTGGGCGACATCCGCATGACACCCGAGGCTCCTTTTCAAGAAGCTAAAGCGTCGGTCGATCTTACCAAATCAGAGATCATCGTCGCCATCGGCCGCGGTATCAAGTCGCTCGAAAACATCGCCCTCGCGCAGCAGCTCGCTGACGTACTGGGAGCTGATCTTGCGGCTTCGCGTCCGATCTGTGACAGCGATTGGCTGCCCATTGACCGCCAGATCGGGTCAAGCGGCCAAACGGTCGCCCCGAAGGTCTACGTTGCTCTCGGCATCTCAGGAGCGATCCAGCATATCGTCGGGATGAAAAACGCCGGCACGATCGTCGCGATCAACAAGGATAGTGAGGCTCCGATATTCGACATCGCCGATTACGGCATTGTCGGAGATCTGTTTGAGGCGGTTCCTGTTATGATCGAGGAAGTTAAGAAAGCAAAAGCGTAAGAAGTTTACCCACGAAATACACGAAAGGCACGAAATTAGGAATCTTCTTAATTTCGTGCCTTTATTGGTTTCCACGGTTACCTGCTTTTGAGTCTTAGGTCGTAATCGTCGTCGTCAACGGAATGCAAAACCGACATTAGTCGCCACTCTCCTTTTCCGGCTTTGCGGTGACGAGCAAGATCGACATCGTAGTGTTCGTAATTAACATCGCTATCGAATGCAGTGTCGTTGCGATATTGTAAGTCTGCATCGAAAGCAGAGCGAGAATGTGGCGAAGCACATTTGAGCCATACAGCAAAGGTGATTCGGTCGATGGTTTTAGCCAGGTCTTTCGCAATGTCGGTATAAAAGCGGTCAGATCAATGGCGACGGCGATCACCACGGAAATGGTCGGATCTTTTGTTATCACCCAGGGAACGATGCCTGCGAGGGCGAGCAAAAGAAAGATGGTATCGATCTTAGTTACGTGCTTGAAACCATTTTTTAGTGAAAGTAGAAAGATCAGCAATGTGAAAATTCCCGCAGCAGCAGTCGGTAGAGCACCGATCCCAGCCCCCTTTGCAACTTGTCCAAAGAAAACGATCGAGGTTACGAGAGTCCAAACGAACCATGTGTATGCGTGCGGCTGAACGCGGCCTTTGAAAATATCGACGATATACGGGATGTTTCCAACTATCGCGAGTATTGCCGCTGTTACCGCAAAAGTTTCCTTCACACCCCAAGTATAACTGAGTTCCAGTCACCTAACCCGCAGCGGCGATCCATTGCCGAACGATTTTTGTCAGATCGGGTCTCTTTTGATCAACCTCGTGTTCGCTCGTAAATTTGAGAGTCGCCCGATCATCCGTGATCCATTCCAGTAAACCTGTTGGATCGTCGATCAGCCGACCGCGTCCCGTGCTGTCTTTGACCTTGGCTCCTCGGTGAAAGATGAGCAAAATGAAGCTATCTCGGACATTAAATGTCACTCGGTCGTCGCCGTTGTAGCAAAAACTCGGGCCTTTCCATTTGATCTGCTCAGTGATGCTGTCGTCGGAGCTGAGAATGATCTCGCGGACCTTTTTCATCGCGGTTTTTAGCGGATGATCAAGCGTCGCAAAAAAATCTGCTACCTGCTCCGGGCCGGTCTTTTTGGGCGGCATATCAGTTTCCTCCCGCAGCGGCTTCGAGGTCGGCGATGATTATCTTTGTCATTTTGAACATCGCCTCAGTTACTCGCATTGATCGCTCGCGATCTGGGTGAGACAGATTTTCCATCAGATACCGCGGCGTTATTTGCCACGAGACGCCAAATTTATCGACAAGCCAACCGCACGGCTGCTGCTCGCCGCCTTCGCTCAGGCCGTCATAAAGCAGATCGATCTCGTCTTGAGTATTTGCTTCGATCATCAGGGAAAATGCCTGTGACATCACAAAATTTGGATGCGGACCCGCGTTGTAGCAAAGAAACCGTTGGCCTTCGATCTCAAAACTGCCGCCGGCAACATTTCCGTCCGGGCCGGGAATGGTAGACGTGATTCTGCAATTTGGGATCACCGACGAATAGAAGTTCAGAGCCTCGAGGCTCTGGTCGTTGAACATGATAAAGGTCGTTACTTTTTGCATTATTTCTTTTTCTCCAAATTTTGCTTTACGCGAAATTTCACTATTCGCGTTACGAGGTTTAAGGGCAGCGGAGCATCAAGCGGGAATTGGACCGTACCCTTAGAGGTTTTATACTCAGAAAGCTCATCTTTGAACTCCGCGATGCCGCCCGCTCCCGGATAAAAACCGATGTGATTAGCATATCCGGCAAAATGAACCAACGGGCCTCTGAGTTTGAAGGTCGGAATGGCGTAGCTAATGCATTCCTCGGCACTGGGAGCGGTCACACGGATCGTTTCGCGAAGTTGTTTCAACATCTCCTGAGTTTCGCTCGGAAATCCAGCTATATACTCGTCAACGTTTGCGGCGGCAGGTCTCATATTGAGTGAAAATAAACTCGCACTTTTGTCAGTAATTATCAAGCCGTTGCTGCGTTCGGCTCATTCTGTAGCTCGATAAGTAGCTGGTCGAGTTTGTCATAGCCCTCACTAACGCCGCGTTCCATGCCTGATTGGATCATGCCGTCGCGGTCACTTACGGAAAAGAAGACTGATTGATGGGTGAGCCGCGAACGTCCACCGGGCAGTTCTTCAAATGTCGTCTTTCCCATAATAACGTGGCCGCGTTCGGGTAGGCCGTCGAATTCGAATGTGCCGATGATCCGTTCAGGCGAGAGCACTTCGTGGTTGACGCCAAAGAATGCATATTTATGGCCGCCGCGTTCGTGAGTAAATTTGTACGAGCCGCCTTCGCGGCAGTCCCATTTGTCTATAGTCATCGTCAGATCATTGGGACCGACCCACTGAACGTATAGATCAGGATCTGTATACGCCCTGAATACAAGCTCACGCGGAGCGTCGAATTCACGAATGATAAATAGTTCCTGTTTGCCGGGCTCGGCTTTTACCTCTGTTTTTTTAGCCATTTTGTTTTTCTCCAGTTTTATTTATTTTCTGAAAAGGGAAGCATCGGTGCGTCTGATGCTTCCTGTTTCATCTTGTTCAATAACTTGTCCAGCCGCTGAAATTCGGTTTCCTTGGCGGCTGAAAATTGTTTGATCCATTTTTCGAGTTCTTTCATGGGTTTAGGATTTAAATAGTAAATGCGCTGTTGGGCACGTTTCTCGACACGGACAAGCTTTGCCTCGCGGAGCACTTTCAGATGCTGTGAGATCGCAGGCGGGCTCGCTTTGAACTTGCCGTAGATATCGCCTGCTGCGATACCATCTTTGGCGACGAGCATCTCAAGGATGTTTCGCCGGGTCGGTTCTGCAAGTGCGGTGAACGTGTCCATGTCTTTTATAATAAAGTGACTGCTTAATTAAGTCAAAACGTAAATAAGAAAAAGATTTGCCCATGAAATACACGAAAGGCACGAAAAAGATCGGTTCTTATTTCGTGCCTTTAGCGTGTTTCGTGGGCTATATTTTTAGATCGATGCGGCGATGGCTTCGTCGAATATCTCTAGTGCGACATCAACGTGCTCTTTTGCAAGGATCAGCGGCGGTGAGAAGCGGATGCTGTTCGAGCCGCAACCGAGGATGATGAGGCCGCGATTAAAGCAGGCCATTTCGACTATGTCGCGAAGCTCCGGGGCGATCGAGCCGTCCAATCTGACGAACTCAACACCGAGCATCATACCCAATCCGCGAACATCGCCGATGCAATCGTATTTATCTTTTAGCTTGTTGAGACCGGCTTCGAGATAGGCACCGACATCGCGGCTGTTGTCGACGAGGCCTCCTTCGAGCAGTTCGATGGTTTTTAGAGCGGCCGTCAGAGCGACGGGATTGCCGCCAAATGTCGAAGCGTGGGCACCCTTGTGCCAGTCCATAATGTCGGCACGAGCGACGCAGGCACCGATCGGCATACCTGAACCGAGGCCTTTGGCAAGGCACATAATATCAGCCTTGACACCTTCGTGATGGTCGAGGGCAAACATCTTGCCGGTGCGGCCCATGCCGGACTGGACTTCGTCGATGATCAGCATGATGCCGTGCTCGTCACAGATGCGACGAAGCTCTTTTACAAACGCTTTTGGCGCGGGGATGTAACCGCCTTCGCCCTGGACGACTTCGAGGACGATACCAGCTACCTCTTCAGGCGGCGTCGTCGTTTGGAACAATTTCTTTTCGATCCAATTTATGCAATCGCGTGTTATGGTCGCCTCGTCAACCGGCTGATCGGTGACGAAGTGGCGGAATTTGTTCGGATACGGAATATGTACCACATCGAGAGCCTGACGCAAAAAGCCTAGACGCTGAGCTTTCTTAGAGCTTGTCAGCGACAATGCCCCGAGCGTACGGCCATGGAACGAGCCAAAGAATGAGATAAATTTTTGCCTCTTTGTGTGATACATCGCGAGTTTCAAAGCGGTTTCGATAGCCTCTGCACCGCTATTCGCAAAGTGCGTTTTTGTCGGGCCTTCGATCGGGCAGATCTCATTGAGCTTTTTGCCAAGCTCGGGCATGTGGCGGTAATAAAAGTCTGTGCCGCAAAGATGGATGAGTTCGCTGACCTGCTTTTGGATCGCGGCAACGACCTCTGGGTGGCAATGTCCGGTCGAGCAGACGGCGACGCCGGCGTTACAGTCGAGAAAGACATTGCCGTCCGGGTCGGTGATCCAAACGCCGCTGGCGTGGTCGGCAACGAGCTTGTAATCCGGACGCGGATAGCTGGGCGTGACGTATTGTGCGTCGGCGTTGATGATCTCAAGCGACTTTGGTCCCGGCAATGATGTTTTGATAACGGGACGCTGCAATTCTGTTGATGGGGTCATGATATTTCTCCTTTGTTGAAAACGGTTTGGGTAAACCCGCGTCGAAAACACAGGCGTCTACATTGCGGAGAAACGGGATTAGTCGCCGGCGAAGAGATTCGCTCGCTGCTTCATAGGCCGGAGTTTTGAAATGCAACGTGAGGTCATAGAAAGTGCTATCAATATAACCGAAATCAATGATGAATTCAAAAGGCGGATCCAAGGCTTGTTACGAGGATTTCAGTCTTTGCGGTACGGCGTGAAATAATTGAAATATGGCATTAACAGAAAAACACACGAACCGGCTCATAAATGAGACCAGCCCATACTTGCTCCAGCACGCCCACAACCCCGTTGATTGGTATCCGTGGGGTGCAGAAGCGTTTGAGCGTGCAAACGATGAGGACAAGCCTGTGCTGGTCAGCATTGGCTATTCGGCGTGTCATTGGTGTCACGTGATGGAGCATGAGTCGTTTGAGGACCCTGCAGTCGCGGCCGTGCAGAACGAGCATTTCATCAACATCAAAGTCGATATGGAAGAGCGACCTGATGTCGATCAGATCTATATGAACTTTGTTCAGCTCACGACGGGTCGCGGCGGCTGGCCTATGAATGTGTTTCTGACGCCCGATAAGCGGCCGTTTTTTGGCGGGACTTATTTTCCTCCTGCTCCGCGTTACGGTATGCCAAGCTGGCAGCAGATCTTGATAAGTATTTCCGAAGCGTACAAAAACAAACGTGACGAATTAGAGACCTCCGCAAATAACATTGTTAGTGAACTGCGACGGATGAGCGTGGTCGAGGCGGCCACTGGAACGCTTTCAACAGATATGCTCGATGCGGCACAGGCGAGTTTTGTGCGCACGTTTGACACGGTGAATGGCGGTTTTGGCGGGGCACCGAAATTTCCGGCAGCGATGTCGCTCGAATTTTTGCTGCGATACCATCATCGCACCGGCGAAGATATGGCGTTGTCGATCGTCACGCACTCGCTCGACAAGATGGCGAACGGCGGCATTTACGATCAACTTGGCGGCGGATTTCACCGTTACACGGTCGATGCGATCTGGCTCGTGCCGCATTTTGAAAAGATGCTGTATGACAACGCACAACTCGCTCGCGTTTATCTGCATGCGTATCAGGTGACCGGAAATGAATTCTACAAACGCATTGCGGTCGAGACTCTCGAATACATTAGACGCGAAATGCTCGATGCATCCGGCGGATTTTATTCGACTCAGGATGCGGACAGCGAGGGCGAAGAAGGGAAGTTTTTTGTATGGTCGGTGGAGGAGATCGGCGAAATTCTAGGTGACGGTGCTAAGGAATTTTGTGAGTATTTCGACGTTACTGCCGAGGGAAATTTTGAGGGGCACAATATCTTAAACGTTAAGAACCCAGTCGCTATCGCTCCCGGTTCTGACCTGAAGAAGAAGTTGTTTGACGAGCGCGAAAAGCGGATCAAGCCCGGGCGTGATGAGAAGGTTTTGACCGCATGGAATGGTCTGATGCTGGCGGCTTTTGCGGATGCGGCGGGTGTGCTTGGTAACGACGAGTATCTCCAGATCGCAAAACGCAATGCCGAGTTCTTGATGACGGAGATGCAAAACGGTGGGCGGTTATATCGCACTTGGAAAGATGGAACGGCAAAGCTCAACGGTTATGTTGAGGACTATGCAAATGTCGCGGACGGGTTGATCGTGCTTTATCAGGTTTCGGGGGAAGTGAAATATTTATCCGAAGCACGGCGGTTGGCCGACCTGATGATAACAGAGTTTTGGGATGAGGATAACGGCGGATTTTTCTTTACCTCGAACGACCACGAAGAGCTTGTCGTTCGCAACAAAGATTTTTACGACAATGCCACGCCGTCGGGAAACTCGGTCGCGGCGGATGTGTTGCTGCGGCTTGCCAAACTGACCGGTGATGACAAATACGAGCGTTTTGCGGTGACTGTGCTAAGGCTTGCGGCATCACAGATACGGCGGCATCCGCAAGGATTTGGGCGGGCTCTGTCTGCACTCGAATTTCACATTGGTAAGACGAAGGAGATCGTTGTCATACGTGCGAAGGGCAATGAGTTGGAGCAGGATATTTTGCGGCGGTATCTTCCGGATGCGGTTATTGCTTTGTCGTCAGATCCTGAGACTGATGCGGCCGTTGTTCCGCTCGTTAAGGATCGAGGGTTAGTAGATGGGAAAACGGCTGTGTTTGTATGCGAGGATTTCGTGTGTCAGAGGCCGGTGACTGAGGCTGAGGAATTGGAGGCAGTGCTGGCATAAGTTAGCCTATCATCACATTACGACTTATTTTGAATTTGATATTTGAAATTTACTATTACAAAGAAAAAGCCCGATCGTCTAGAACGATCGGGCTTTTTCGTAATTTAGAAAACTAAATTATTTGTTAGCGGGCTTGTTAGCAGCATTTGCATTAGCAGCCGGTGCGTTAGCAGCAGGCTTTGCAGCGTTAGCAGCTGTGTTAGCAGCGGTCGAAGCAGCGTTAGCAGCTGTGTTAGCAGCGTTTGCTACTGCGTTAGCAGCGTTAGCCATTGCGTTTGCAGCGTTAGCCATTGCGTTTGCAGCCGTGTTAGCAGCTTTGTTAGCTGCGTTGTTGCTAGCAGCTTCGCCGCAAGCCATTCCTAAAGCACCCATAACAAGAACTGCTGATAGTGCGATTACTTTCTTCATAATGATTCTCCTGTCTTCTTCAAAGATTAGATCTAATTTATTTACCGAAGACCGTGCAAGCACAGTCCTTGTTCCCAAGTCTTTCTAATTTTCGGAACAATCGACAATATAGTCATCTGAGCGGTGATAGTCAACCCTAAAATGACGAAATTTAAATTTTTTTTGCGCCGCTGTTGCTGTAAAAACCACGCTTAAGAATAAAAAGAAAGCACCCTGTCCTAGGACAAGGTGCTTACTCGAGTACAAACAAGGCCAAACTATTTGTTTGCCGGTTTGTTGGTTGCGTTAGCAGCCGGAGCGTTAGCAGCCGGGGCATTAGCAGCCGGTTTGTTGGTTGCGTTAGCAGCAGGTGCATTAGCAGCAGGTGCGTTAGCAGCCGGAGCGTTTGTTGCAGGGGCAGTGTTGTTTGCCGGTGCGACGTTGGTCGTGTTAGCTGCGTTAGCAGGTTTGTTAGCAGCATTGTTGCTAGCAGCTTCGCCGCAAGCCATACCCAAAGCGCTCAATCCAAGAACAGTTGAAAGTACAATTACCTTTTTCATTTTATTAAGACTCCTAAATCTTTCTCAAAGAATATAAACCCTGTTGCCAGGTGCCCGGCTGATCGAACACAGCCGTTTTGCCCTGAACTCTTTCTTATTCAAGGCAAACGTTAAGATAGAGATTACAGACCGCTTTGTCAACCTAAATTTGACCAAAAAATCACTATTTTTAAAGATATTTTTATGCCGTTTTTCGGCTAAATTGTTGATAAGTCGGGATGCCGATGTTTACTGGCTATAAAAATAAATTCTTGACTTAATTTGAACGGAAAAGTTATCTTTGAAAAGGGAAGAATTCCCGCCCTTTGATCTCACGTCTCACCCACTCTCTCGATAATGGACAAAATCACCGAAACGCCTGCGGCGTCAAACAACGGCCGAACCGCGTCAACATTTCCCGTCATCATAATTGCGGCCTCGCTGGCGGCGATAGTTGCGACGTACTTCCTTGCTAATTCCGCAATCGGGGTCGAGCCGAAGACGCGCGGATTTTCGGCGATCATAGGCTTCTTTCTAGCCGTTTGTGCTCTTTTCTATTTCTGGCAAAAACGGGCTAAGCATGGTGCGGCTGTTTCTGATGAAGGTTTCGCGGTCGATCTCGATAGGCGGCTTGAGGCTCTTGACGAAGCGAACGAATTTTTTACCGGTGCTCTCGGCCCGGCTGATACGTTTAGGCTTGTAGCAAACCGCATCAAAGGCGTGGTCGAATATCGTTCTTTGGCTCTGCTGTTGCTCGACGCGTCGCGGTCCCATTTTGTCATATCTGAGGTTGAGGGCATCGGCGTCTCTGATCAGAAAGGTAAGGTTTCTAGTCTTGATGCCGGCATCTCTGGCCGCTGTTATTACACCCAGATCGTCGAGCTTGGCCGCGAAGAGTTTTCGCGTGGAGATGTTGCGTTGCCGAGTATTGCAATACCGCTGATCCGTGAGGCAGAGGTTTTTGGAATATTGAGGCTCAATTTTGAGCCGAAATTTGATCTTGAAAAAGTTGATCCGTCGGTGTTCGAATCTATAGGCTCGCGTGTCGCTTCGCTAATACTAAGCTCGGTCGCACTTGCTCAAAGTCAACAAAATGCATTGACCGATGCAACCACCGACCTGCCAAACGAGCGTGCGTTTTATCTGATCGTTGAGAATCAGATCGCCGAGGCATCGCGAAATCGCGAGGCACGTCCGCTAACGATACTCGCGATGGACATCAAGGGCTTTGATGAGATCAATCAAAAATTCGGCCATGCGGCGGGCGACCGGGCACTTAATTTTGTTGCTCACACGATAAAGGACAATCTGCGGCAGATGGATTTCTTTGCACGCTCGCAAAATGATGAATTTCTGGCCGTGCTACCGACCGCGTCAAAAGAAATGTCGTCCGAGGTGATCGCTCGAATTCACACCGGATTTTTTGGCCGTAAGCTAAAACTGTCGGAAACTGACTCGATCGAGGTCGAGATGAATTTTGGCTGGGCGGCATATGGTGAGGACGGCGAAACGGTCGATACGCTCCTAAACATTGCACGCATCAGAAAAGATCAGGCGAAATATTCCGACCCGAGCAAGGTGCTCTGGTTCCCAAAAGAACTCGTAAATTAGCCAAATGCGTTGTATATTTGGTCAATGGCCAAGATAACGTTTTACGGCGGTGTCGGCACGGTTACCGGCTCAAAATATCTACTCGAACATAACGGCAAAAAGGTACTTGTCGATTGCGGATTGTTTCAGGGCTTAAAAGAGCTGCGTGAACGTAATTGGCAAGATCCGCCATTTATCGCGTCGGAGATCGACGCGGTGATAATCACGCACGCCCATATCGATCACACGGGATGGCTGCCGCGGCTCGTAAAGCTTGGTTTTAACGGACAGGTTACCACCTCGCGTGCGACCGGCGATCTGTTAAAGATATTGCTGCCCGATTCCGCTCGCCTTCAGGAAGAAGAGGCTGATTACCGCAACCGCCACGACCTGACGAGTCATACGCCTGCATTGCCTCTTTACGATGAGGACGATGCCCGGGCGGCTTTGCAGTTGCTGCGGCCGGTGCCCAACGACGGCCAGCCGTATGAGATATGCGAAGGCGTGACCGCGAGCTTTATGGTCGCTGGACATATCATGGGTGCGAGCCTTGTGCTGGTCGAGATGGCAAATGCCCGTGACGACGGCTCGTCAATAAAGTTTCTTTTCTCCGGCGATCTAGGCCATTACGATCAGGCGATCGTCAATGATCCCGCAACTCCGCCGGATTGCGATTATCTGATGTGCGAATCGACATACGGCAACCGTTTGCATGGCGAGATCGACTCGGAAACGCAGATGGCAAATATCATCAATGATGCCGCCAAACGTAATGCTCCAATATTGATTCCGGCGTTTGCCGTTGGGCGTACACAGGAAGTTTTGTACATGATCCGCGAGCTTGAGGAGAAGAAACGGATACCGATTCTGCCAGTTGTTGTCGATTCCCCAATGGCGTCACAAGCGACACAGGTCTATAACCGCTGGCACGAAGAGCATGACCGAGAATACGCTTCGATCCTCGCAAACAAGCGGCATCCGCTGCGGACCGCGTCGATGACAACAGCCTCGAGCCGCGACGAATCAAAACATCTGAACCAACTACGCGGTGCGAGGATAATTATCTCCGCCTCGGGGATGTTGAGCGGCGGACGTGTGCTTCATCATGCGATGCGATTGTTGCCAAATGAGAATGCGACAGTTGTATTTGTCGGCTATCAGGCCGCTGGTACTACCGGACGCCGCATCCAAGACGGCGAACGCGAGGTCCGCATAATGAAGCATTGGATACCGGTAAAATGCCACATCGAAAAAGTCGAGGGATTTTCTGCCCACGCCGATTGGAAAGCCGTCATCCGTTGGCTGTCGGGACTCCAATCGACGCCAAAGACCGTATTTACCACTCATGGCGAACCCGATGCCGTTGAGGCTATGGCCGAGCATATTCGTGAAGAATTTGGTTGGAACGTCGTTGTGCCGTCCTATGAACAGGTAGTCGAACTGTCTTAATGAACTATTCGGAAACAAAGCCGCAGGGGCTTTCCGCCCGTTTTGTAAAGCTGTACTGGGAACTCTCATACAGCGTAAATGAAATGTCCGGGCCGGAACCTGTTTTGCCCGATGGTTGCGTCGAGATCATTTTTGATTTCCGCGACCGTTTCCTGACTTACCATCGTGGTGATGTGGCTGAGATCCAACCGCGATCGATAGTTGCGGGCCAGTTGACCTCGAGCTTAGTGATCGGGCCAAGCGGCGAAACGGATATCTTTGGCGTGCGTCTTAATTCGGAGTCGGCGTTTTCATTGCTCGGTATTTCGATGTTTGAGATACGCGATCAAATTGTAGATTTGCATGATGTAATTGGTGCGGACGAGGATGAGCTTTTTGAAAAGCTTGCGGCAGCCGACGGGTTTAATGAGCGGATCGCTGTCTTTGAAAAATATCTCGTTACGCTAAACGTCCCACCCGTCGTTGCAGAACTCACTGAGTGCGTTTCTATACTTCGTTCGACAAACGGGGCGAAACAGATCGCCCATTGTGCTGCGGATCTGCGCTGGTCCGAGCGTCGACTCGAACGTACTTTTAACGAACAGATCGGGCTCTCGCCAAAACTATTTGCTCGAATAATCAGATTTCAATCTTTACTCGCAAGTGCCGACAAGGACAAGTCGGCATTGCTCGACCACGCTTTTGCTGCCGGATACTATGATCAATCCCACATGATCCGCGATTTTCGCAACTTTGCAGGCGTTACGCCGATGGAGTATTTCGGCCGCGACCTAATGCTGTCGGGACTCTTTGTAGATGCATGACCTTTGTCGGATTTTTACAATACAACTGCACTGCCGATACGGTAAATTTTCGGCATACCCAATATCGGGTCAGGGAGAAGATTTATGAAGTTTAAGATCGTATTGACAATGATTGTGTTCATCGCCGCATCGTCGACCTTCGGACAAGGCAAGGCTGACATCGCGAGTGTGAAATGGCTGACCGGTTGCTGGCAAAAGGACAATGACAAGGTCGGGACACTTACGCTGGAACAGTGGACGACATCGGACGGCGGCACGATGTTTGGCATCGGGCGAACGTTCAAAAGCGGCAAACTCGTGTCGTGGGAAATGATGCGTATTGCTCAGGATGGCGATTCGGCAAAGTTTTCGGCTCAATTACCCAACGCATCAACAGCGACGTTTTTTTCGCTAAAAGCCGCAACAAAAGATGAGCTTATTTTCGAGAATCCGCAAAATGATTTTCCACAACGCGTGATCTATCGCAATGCGGGTCCGGACAAACTCGCTGCCCGTATCGAGGGCAAGAACGGCGAGAAGGAAATGGCGATCGACTTTCCTTTCAAACGGATCAAGTGTGAATAATTACTCGTAACGCAGGCATTCGATCGGGTCGAGTTTTGATGCTTTGCGAGCCGGCAGCACGCCGAAAACCAGGCCGACACCGATGGATGTGCCCAGGCCTGCTATAACGGCCCAAGGCGGAACCTGCGCAGGTATGCTTGGAACAAACAGCATTATCAGATTGCTGATGCCGATGGCGACGAATACGCCGATTATCCCGCCAAAAAATGTAAGCGTCATCGCTTCGAGCAGAAATTGCAGGACGATGGCGTTTTTTGTTGCTCCGATAGCTTTGCGGATGCCGATCTCTTTGGTGCGTTCGGTGACGGAGACGAGCATGATATTCATCACTCCGATGCCGCCGACGAGGAGTCCGAGGCAAGAGATCGCGATCGCCGCGATGCCGACACCGCCGATGATGCCGTCAAATTGAGCAATAAAATTATCGGCGGTTTTAACATCAAAATTGTTTGGCTCGCCAAACTGAACTCCGCGGCGTTGACGTAAGATGCCCTCGACCTCTTGAACGGCCTCGGTGATGCGGCCCTGTTTTGCCTGAATGATGTGGACCGTCTCTTCGCGTTCCGGGGCGACTTTTCGAGCGGTGCGATAAGGCATAAATACCTTGCGGTCCTCTTCGTTTTCGCCAAAGAATCCGGCCTTACGTTTTTCGATGACCCCAATGATCTCCCACGTCATTCCGTTCATACGGACCAGTTTGCCAACAACGTCGTCCTCGTGGCCTTCGAACAGAGCTTCGACGCAATTGACACCGACGACGAGCACGTTGCGGCGTTGATAATTGTCGGCGTCAGTGATAAATCTGCCCTGTTTAATGACGATATTTGTCATCGGGGCGTAGTTTGGATTTACTCCGTCGGTCAACGCCCAGCGATAATTTTTGCCTTCATAGACTAGGTTATCGTCGAAACCTCCGTTGAACGAACCGATGTTTGGTGCGCGAGTCGAAATGTCTTCGATTGCTGTCGATTGAGCCAAAATAGCGGTCGCGTCTTCGTCGGTCAAAGGTTTGCGATTGCGTTCGTCGCGGCTGCGCGGGCCAAAGCCGGTCGAGAGGTGATAGGCATAAATATTATTGGTGCCGTATTCCTCAACGATCGAAACGATCGAGTTGCGCATGCCGGTCAAGATCGACGCGACAACGATCGCAGTAATGACGCCGACGACGATACCGAGGATCGTTAAAAACGAACGGAACTTATGCGAACGGATCGAGTCCATCGACATTTTTAGTACTTCGTATGGCAGGGATGTCGTAAATCGCATAAAAACCTTAGCTTTGTGTCAACGCAACGATCGGGTCTAATTTCGCAGCTTTCCACGCCGGGTATAAGCCGGCGATAACGCCTATCGAACTCGATACTGTCACGGACAAGATCACGTAACCGATGGTGATCGTCATCGTCATTTCGGCGAGAACGGTTATCAATTGTGTGACGCCCACAGCCAATATTAGCCCGATGATGCCGCCAATGACGCAGAGCAGGGACGATTCGATCAGAAACTGTAACAAAATTTGCTTTTTCGTGGCTCCGAGAGCTTTTCTCAGGCCCACCTCGAATGTGCGCTCAGTCACCGAGACGAGCATGATGTTCATCACGACAATGCCGCCGACGATGAGGATGATCATTGTGATCGGCACGACGACCGCCGCGATCGCGCCGGTAATTTGATCCATTTGCGAGCCAAATTCGTCGGTATTGACGACGCTAAATGTTTCTTCGGCACTGCCGATCAATTGACGGTGGTTTCGCAGATGGAGCCGTGCCTCGTCTATAACATCCGGAAAGCTTTCCTTATCTTCAGCTTTGCCGTGTATTTGTATCCCACCGGTCCGGGAAAAGATCTGATTGTGCAGCGTGATGGGTACATAGACGAGCCGATCCATCGACTGTCCAAAAAACGAGCCTCGTTTTGCCTCAACGCCAATTACCTGCAGCGGGACGCCGCGTATTTTTAACGTTTTACCGATCGGCGAACCGCTTGTAAAGAACTTATCCCTGACGTCGGTACCGATGACACACACTTGGGCGGTGCGTGTGACCTCGTCGGCGGTAAAGAAACGGCCGTCTTCGAGAGTCTTGTCGGTCATCTCGTACATATTGTCCGTCGAACCAAGAATCTGGGTTGAAGGCATTTCGACGCCGTCCTGAGTAATATCGGCGTTAGCACCGATCTCGGCGCCGACATACATACACGATTTGCAGTTTGCTTTGACGTATTGATATTCCGCCCACGTCACGTCTTTGTTGAGCCGGTTCTTGCGTTCAAATTCCTCGTCGGACATTCGCCCTGTCGACGCCATCCGAGTGATCATAAAATGGTTTGACCCGAGTATTTTTCCCACTTTATCAACGACGTATGTCTTTAATCCGCTGATCGACGCACCAACGACGACAACAGCCGCGACACCGATGATGATGCCGATAAGCGTGAGGAACGCGCGGAGTTTGTGTTCGAGGATCGATTTAACGGCGATCCAGAAAGCATCAAGATAAAATGAATAAACTTCGCGCATAACTGAGGGCTTCGAACATGCGATCTTTCGCACGATGGATATTGAACTAATTTGCAAACGTAATAACCCGCAAAATAGTTCAGAAAAAAAGTTGAGGGTGGCCAATTGTGTGGCCATAAGTGCGACGTGTTATACTTTTGCTTCGCTTTTTACAGCAAATCAGGAGAAAACACTTGAGCGTTTTAGTAGATAAAAATACGCGTCTGATCGTCCAGGGTATCACCGGGAAAGAAGGCACATTTCACATGCTGGCGATGCGTGAATACGGCACAAATGTCGTTGGCGGCGTCACTCCGGGCAAAGGTGGATCGACACATGAGGGTGTGGCGGTCTTTAATACGGTTGCCGATGCGGTCAAAGAAACCGGTGCAAATGCTTCGGTCATCTATGTGCCGCCGGCATTTGCCGCCGACGCGATAATGGAAGCCGCGGATGCGGGAATACCGCTCGTCGTCTGTATCACCGAGGGTATCCCCGTCGCTGACATGGTCAAGGCAAACGAATATCTTTCGACCCGCAACACCCGCATGATCGGCCCCAATTGCCCCGGCATCATCTCGCCCGGCAAATGCAAGATCGGCATCATGCCCGGCCATATTCATATGGAAGGCCGTATTGGAGTCGTTTCGCGTTCGGGAACGCTGACGTATGAGGCGGTCGGACAATTAACGGCTCTCGGGCTCGGCCAATCGACCGCCATCGGCATCGGCGGCGATCCGATCATCGGGACAAATCACACCGACGCTCTGCGTTTATTCCAAGAAGACCCGGACACCGACGCCATCGTAATGATCGGCGAGATCGGCGGCACCGCCGAGGAAGACGCTGCGGCCTACGCCAAAGATAACGTCACCAAACCGATCGTCGCGTTCATCGCCGGCCAGACAGCACCTCCGGGCCGCCGCATGGGCCACGCCGGTGCGATCATCTCAGGCGGCAAGGGAACAGCGGCAGAAAAGATGGCGGCTTTGACTGCGGCAGGCATCCGCGTTGTCCAGTCACCGGCGGATATTGGGATCGCGGTACAAGAAAGTTTGAAATAAATAGCCACAAAAGGCACAAATAACACAAAAAAACAATAATGAGCAATTTAACATTTGGAATCATCAAGCCCGACGCGGTTCGGGCAGGGAATCATGGAAAGATCGTTGATCGTATCCTGGCGAACGGTTTTACGATCCGCGGTATGAAGCTGGTCCATCAGACGCGTAAGCAGGCTGAGGGATTTTATGCGGTTCACGCGGGCAAAGGATTTTTTGACGAGCTGACCGAATTTATGTCGAGCGGTCCGTGCGTCGTGCTGGCACTCGAGAAAAAGGATGCCGTTCCGGCTTGGCGTGAGCTGATGGGAGCGACAAATCCGGCTGAGGCCGCTGACGGTACGCTGCGTAAAGATTTTGCCTCGTCGATCGGTGAAAACGCCGTTCACGGTTCGGATTCGGACGAGAACGCCGTGATCGAGATCGCCTATTTCTTTAGCAAACTTGAATTAGTTTAGGCGTAAAGGTATAAAAGTTTCAGCAGTTTAACGCTTGTAGATCGCTTTCAACAACCCACCCGCTAACGCAGGTGGCTCTGACAGGATAAAACTATGAAAAAATGCCCGACTTGCGATAAGACATACGAAGATTCGATGAAGTTCTGTCAGCTCGACGGAGCCACTTTGGTGGACGACGAACCGGCTTTTGACCCGTATGCGACGATAGTCTCGACACCGGCAAAGCCCATCGAGATACCGCCCATCGAGACGGAACCTGAGCCTGTATTAGAAGTCGAGGCACCTGTCGAAGAAGCAGCGGCGGAGGAGCCTGAGGTCCACCAGACGGTCGGGTCGATCGCGATCGCACCGCCGGACGAAGTCCTAGATCTGCCGGAGTCGGATCCGTTAAAGACGATGTATGCGTCGGATACGGAAATGAAAGAGATCTTAGGCGACAGCGAACCTGAAGCCGAAGAGATCCCGTCACCCGAGCCGCCCGCATTTATCGCACCTGAGCCGCCGCCGTCACCGTTTTCGATGGCAGAGGAACCGGCTCCTGAGCCAGAGACTTATGAGGAGCCTGCTCCGGCTGCACCTGTTTATGACGAACCGGCGACGATGATCCAGCCGAGCGTTGACATTCCGTTTGAGGCTCCGGCTCCGGTTGCGGAATGGACGCCGCCGCCCGCACCCGATGCGGCTTGGCAAAATCAACAGATCGGTTCGAACACACCGTTTCAACCGCCTCCGGCCGGCGTTGCCGGACAGAACAAAACATTGCCGATAGTGTCGCTGGTTTTGGGTATCATTTCGTTATGTTGCTATATTTCGCCGATCACGGGCATTGCCGCGTTGATAACCGGTTATCTTGGTATGAAAAATATCAAGAACGACCCAAATACATTCGGCGGTAAAGGCCTGGCTATGGCCGGTATGATATGCGGCGGTATTTTCTTTCTGCTGGGTATCATCTACTGGATCTACATCATTTTTGTAATAGGTTTTGCCGCCATGAGCGGTGGTTTTAGATAGGAATTTATGTCAGTCGTTGCCGACGTAATTGAATCAACTGTCGCCATTCTCAAGGGGATGAAGCGTACGCTTTCCGAGATACCGCGGCATAATTGGACTGTGCAATATCCGGATGAACCGGTGACGGTGCAGCCGCGTTATCGAGGTCAGCATCTGCTGCACGTAGACGAAGCGGGCAAAGAAAAATGCGTCGCCTGTTATCTCTGTGCGGCGGCTTGCCCTTCGGATTGCATCTACATCGAAGCCGAGGATGATGCCCGTCCGTACGCCGAACGCATCGGCCGTGACGAGCGTTACGCTAAGGTCTATAACATCGATTACGGCCGCTGTATCTTTTGCGGATTCTGCGTCGAGGCGTGCCCAAAAGACGCGATCACCCACGGCTACAACTTCGAACTCTCGGTTTACAACCGTGCCGACCTTTTGAAGACAAAAGACGACTTGCTTATCACAAAACAGGTGCAGTCAAAGAATTACCGCGTCGCACTTTCCAGCGAAGATGTGGATTCGGAATTCAAAAAGATCAGGACAAAGGGCGGCGAAAAAACCGACAGATAGCCGTGGATTCATCCGAACTCCCGCCAACACAAAAAGGAAGACATCACGAATTGCGTGCTCTCGGGCTTCGTCAATTTGCGGGGCTCAAGCGAGACGACGAGCGGCTTGATCCGTTTGAGCTTGCGCGTGTCGCTAAATTGTTTGTAGCACCTTTTGATCAGATCGAGCCGCTGCTTACGGACGAGACGAAAAAGCATTTGCTGGGTGACGGAAAGGAAATGTGGTCGGGTGGAGCCGCTTCGGTCACGCTGCCAAACGGGCAAAAGCTTATCATCCTAAATCCGACGCACAGCCGCACGCGCCAAAACGCAACCTTGATGGAAGAGGTCTGTCACCTGTTTCTCGGCCACAAACCAAGCCGTCTGGCTATCGAAAATAAAAACAAAGACGGCAAGGTCATTGCCCGCGATTACAACCACTCGATCGAAGAAGAAGCGTATTCGACCGGAGCCGCCGCTCTCGTTCCGTATACCGGACTCAAACGGATGGTCAACGCTGGCAAGACGGCGCAGGAGATCGCACGACATTTTAATGTCAGCCGGGCTTTGGTAGAGTATAGGATCAAAGTTTCGCGGCTGTGGGACGCGTACAAAGAGCGAATTTTTCAGGGCGAGTAGAGCAATGGATCAGCAAAAAATACCGGCAGGCGGCAAGGTTGAACGGTTATCGACCGTCGATAAGCTGCGCATGCTGCTCGATATTACCAAAACGATCAGCCGCTCGCTCGATCTCGAAGAGGTGCTCAATCTCGTGATGGACACGCTCGGATCGCTTTTACCATACGATGCGGCGGGTATCTATCTGATCGAATTTAGCGACGAGGATAAAAGCCCATATATATTTAAGTCGAGTGCCATCCGTGGTTACCAGATCAGCTTTGAGTTGATCGAGCCGCGGCTCAAGATGGGCGAGGGATTTCTGGGAACTGTTGCCCAGACCGGCAAACCGATAATTTCGCATGACGTCAGCAAGGATCCGCGATACTTTGCCGCACGCGAATTGACGCGGTCTGAGATGGTTGCTCCGATCATTTCAAATGAACACGTCATTGGAGCGTTTGACCTCGAAAGCGATCAACTCGATGCATATTCCGAAGACGATCTGGCAATTTTGCAGCTCCTCACGTCTCAGGTCGCGATCATCATCGAAAAGGTCCGTTTGCACGAGCAAGTGGTCGAGAAAAAACGCCTGCAGGCACAGCTTGAGATCGCCCGTCAGGTACAGCTTGAGTTGCTGCCGTCGGCGGATCCGGTTGTCGAGGGATTTGATATCTCGGCGTATATTTTCCCAACCGAAGAGGTTTCGGGCGACTATTACGACTGGGTGCGATTATATGAGGACCAGATCGGCATCGTCGTAGCTGACGCCGTCGGGAAGGGAATTCCCGCTGCTTTGCTCATGGCATTCTTACGAGCCAGCCTACGCGTAAGTGCTCAGATCGGCTACGCTCCGCATATCGCGTTTGGCAAGGTCGGCGCGTTATTGAGCGACTCGACTGAGGACAATCAGTTCATAACGGCGATCTACGGGCTGCTAGATTCGACCAACCGCACATTCGTTTTCTCAAACGCCGGGCACAATCCGCCGCTGCTCATAAAACCAGACGGCGAATATCGTTTCGTGGAATACGGAGATATGCCGCTTGGGATGTTTCACGACAGCCACTATCACCAGCATTTTATCCGGTTTGAAGAGGGCCAGGTGATGGTCATCTACACCGATGGCATTACCGAGGCGGCAAATCCGGGCGGCGAGGAGTACGGTAACGAGCGATTCGCCAAACGCATTCTGTCGGGGATCCACTTACCCGCCAAACAAATGATCGACCACGTTCGAAAGGGGGTTGCCGATTTTACCGAACGGAAATTCTTAGATGACGACGGCACGCTCTTTATTATCAAAGCACAATAGTATTACCAGCCACAACGTAAGTAAGGGCACCCGCAATTATTACGTGTGCCCTTATTTACTTGCGGGCTACTGACACCCGAGCGTTCGTTCAGTTGTTGGAAATTGTGAACTAGTGTGCCGTGAAGGAACAGTGAAGATTATCGCCACCGGGTACAACGGGGGTTGAATAATCGTCATAGTTGATCTTATCGTTCTCAGTCGAGAACGCATACGCATCAAACCCATAAGCATCAAGAAAATCCGTCAGTTCCTGCGATCTATCAAGATAGAGCGTTTCGGTAAAACCGAGCTCAGCCCTGATACTCAATAGCCGCTCGATAACCTCAAGCGGTGCAAAACACTGATCTGGATCTTTATGAGTAGCCATAGGATTTGCCCGTCGCGGGCACCTCGCCGGAATGTTCCGGCATCTACTTAGATAACGAATGGTTAGTAAAGGTTGTTCGCGTAATTTAAGAAAGCGTCAACGGTGTTGAAAAACGATTGAGTTTCGCACCGAAAGCGAATACTCTTTTAACTGACACAGGTTTTTAACGGGAGATTGGTATGAAAAGAAGTTTTTTTCAGATGTTCACAGTATTTGCGGCCGGGTTGGTCCTTGCATCTTTTAGTTTCGGACAGCAGAAGGTGACCTATTCGGCGACCGCCGATAAATATACGATCTCAGCTAAGGCGGGTGGCGTAAATTTTATCGAAGGTGATGTGACGGTTGCGAGGAAAGAAGGCCGCAGCGGCGTATTGCTCAGACGTGACCAGCTTGAGACCGGTGACCGTGTCTCGACGGGAGCGAACGGTAAGGCCGAAATCCTTCTTAATCCGGGCTCGTATATTCGTCTAGGTTCTAATTCATCTTTTCATTTTCTAACCACTTCACTTGACGACTTAAAGATCCGCGTCGATAGCGGTACGGCGATGTTTGAGGTTTTTGCGGCTAACGAGTTTCAAGTAATAGTCGAAACTCCGACCGGCAGCCTCGCATTGATCGAAACCGGTGTCTATAAGGTCGATGTGCCGCAAAACGGGTTCGCGACGGTCGCAGTTTTTGAGGGCAAGGCCCAGTTGGCTGACCCATCGTTGACGTTGATCAAGAAAGGACGAACGGGCGTTATTGGGTCGACGACTGCCGCCGTCACGAAATTTGACCGTGACAACCGCGGCGATTTGGGCGACTGGAGCAAAAGCCGTTCGAAAGATCTGGCTAAAATGACATCGTCGCTGCAAGAACGGGATGTTCGCGATAGTTTGATCAGTTCATTCGACATTGGCCGTTGGAGCATGTTTGACTCCTTTGGACTGTGGGTGTTCAATCCGCGTTCTATGTCGTATTGCTTTTTGCCATTTGGTTACGGTTGGCGTTCGCCTTACGGCTTTGGACTTGGCGGCGGATTCTTTTGGTATAACCTGCCTTGGTATATAACGTCGCCTCCGGTGGCTGTTGCCGATCCGAATCGAAAAGATCCGCGAAATACCGGACGTGGCGGGATAATTCGTAACGAGGAGCTACCGTTTAAGGTGATCGAACGTAAACGCCAGCCACGTATTGAAAATGATCCGGGCGATTTCGATATTCGCAGACCGGTCCGCAATGACAGACCGATCATCGCCCCTCTTCCAACCGACAAGATAAACACTGACCGGAAAAAGGATAATTAGACGAGATCGGACTAAACACTTACGGGACGGGAGAATATTGATTCTCCCGTCTTTTTATTTTAGAAGATGAAAGATCGTCGCTGCCTGCTGTTGCACCTCAGGTTTTGGCAACAGCGGTTCGGCAAGAAGAAAGACAGATTGGATGCCGTTGAAAAGGGTGTGGAGAACTATACACGGCCAAAGATTATTGGTCTTAACTCGTATCGCTGTCAGAATGACGCTCAGCACTCCCAAAAGAAAGATCGTTGAATAGCTCGGCCAATATTGCGGCACGTGGATGACGGCGAATAGAAACGTGACCAATGCAAATGCCGCCGGAACGCCGAGAGCCCTTTGAAACGCCGAATAGAGAACTCCGCGATAGACGGCCTCTTCGACAAACGGAGCGGTAAATGTCGCTACGAAAGCGATGATATAAACCGCCGAACGTGAGCTTTGCAGCATCTTTATCAGATCGTTTTCCTGTTCGGGAACGAGCGATCCAACAACTGCGGCGAGCACAAAGAACCCTCCCAAAACGATAAGATAATGCCACCAGCGAAAGCCGCCTGTTTGCCAGCCGAGCATTTCCTTAAATGAATATTTACGTCGTCTGGTAACGATCAGCCACGCGAGCAGGATGGTCAACAGATGAGCCGGAATGATCGCGACGATCTGTAAAAAGACAGAGGTCGGATCGGTCTTTGCAAATTCGACGAGTTGCTCGCTCTCAGTAATTGGCGGCTGCATCGTCGCGAGATAGGGCAGCAGAAAGATCGTTGGGATGATAAGGATGGCCAGAATGCTTGCGACCCAAAGCCCTACGCCTTCCAAAGATCCCCACGGCGGGTTATTCGGTGATGGCGGTTCCGGCGTAATTGCGGGTTCGACCGGCAAAGGCAGCTCTGAGTAGTACGCGGTTTGATCTGGATTCTGCACCAAAAGAGTTTATCCAAACGGCGAGAGAGTTCCAAGTTCGTCTTTTCGTTCTTGAGTTTCGACCAAAGACAAGATAGTCTAGAATCCCGTGGAGCTACACGGGAAAAACCCTCAACAAAATGTGATCGCTGTGATTCCGGCACGACTCGGTTCGACGAGGCTTGCTCGGAAAATGCTGTGTGAAATCGCCGGGAAACCGTTGATCTGGCACACGATGGAGCGGGCTCGTGCGGCCAAGCTCGTAGATCGTGTGATCGTAGCGACCGATTCTCAAGAGATCTTTGATGTTGTTATCGCGGCCGGCGGCGAGGCAATGATGACATCGGCTGAGCATCAGTCGGGCAGCGATCGGATCGCTGAGGTAGCAGAATTGATGCCCGCCGGTTCGTTCATCGTCAACGTTCAGGGCGACGAGCCTTTGATCTCGCCTGACACGATCGACGCTGCTGTTCAGGCATTGATCGACGATACTGACGCGGATATTTCTACGGCTTCGGAACCGATCAAAAGCCTCTGGGATGAGGTCCTGAATTTCAATGTCGTAAAGGTCGTGGTCGGCGAAAACGGCTACGCTCTCTACTTTTCGCGTTCACCGATGCCGTTTCCGCGTGAAGCGGCTCTGCGACACGGCGGCCCGAATGAAGCGATCGAAGCCGAGCCTGAACTGCTAAATAATTTTCGCAAACATACCGGCATCTATGTTTACCGACGCGAGTATTTGCTTGAGTTTACTAAGTTGCCGCCATCTCCTTTAGAGCAGATCGAGATGCTCGAACAGCTTAGAGCAATGGAAAACGGGGCGAAGATCCGCGTGATCCATACGAACGAAAGCTCGATCGCGGTCGATACGCAGGAAGATCTCGAGCGGGTAAGAGCTTTGATCCAAGGAAAATGATTAATAATTATCTAATTACTAATTAGTAATTATTTTTAGACAAGATGGGTGATTGGATCGGACTTGGATTTTTTGTTTTGCTTGTCCTCGGGGCAATCGTCGCTCTCAAGTTGTTGAGCAAGCCGCGTGTAAGCACGTCGGACGAATTTGAACGGCGGGCGTCTGAGGAAAAGACGATGCTTGGTGCGACGTTGAGTGCCCTGCAAGAGATCACTGATCCGGCGGATGCGAGGGCTAAAGAAGTCGTAATGCAGATGAAAGACGGGACGTTTCAAAAAAAGAAGCGCGAAGGGAAGGCAGAAGGAGACTCGGAGAATTAATTATGACCAAATATATATTCGTTACAGGCGGCGTGGTTTCGAGTTTGGGTAAGGGGTTGGCGGCGAGTTCGATCGGCTGTTTGCTTGAGGCGAGGGGCATGAGCGTCCAGATGATGAAGCTCGATCCGTATATCAACGTCGATCCGGGCACGATGTCGCCGTTTCAGCACGGCGAGGTTTTTGTGACGGACGATGGTGCCGAGACCGATCTCGATCTGGGGCATTATGAGCGGTTCACGCACGCCAAATTGTCGCAGGCAAATAACTGGACATCGGGCCGCATTTATCTCTCGGTCATTGAAAAAGAGCGCCGCGGCGACTATCTTGGCAAGACGATACAGGTCATCCCGCACATCACGGACGAGATCAAGATGGCCGTGCGAAAGGTCGCCGAGATGCACGAGCCGGACGTTTTGCTCGTCGAGATCGGTGGCACGGTCGGCGATATCGAATCGCTGCCGTTTATGGAAGCGATCCGCCAGATCGGTAACGAAGAGGGGCGCAACAACGCGATCTTTGTCCATGTGACGCTGGTCCCATATATCGCGGCCGCCGGCGAACTGAAAACAAAGCCAACGCAGCACTCCGTCAAAGAGCTTCGCGAGATCGGTATTGCACCGGATATTTTGCTGTGCCGTTCGGATAGACCTCTGCCGTCGGATCTGCGTAAAAAGATCGGCCTTTTTTGCAACGTGCAGGATAACGCCGTTATCTCGGCGCTTGATGTGCCGTCAATATATGAAGTGCCGCTCGCGTTTCACGAACAGGCTCTCGACGAACTGATCGTCCACAATCTCCATCTCACCGAACGGTTTCCGTCGGCCGATCTCAAGCGCTGGCGCGAGCTTGTATCGACCATCAAAGAACCGACGGGCGGCAGTGTGCGTATTGCCATCGTCGGTAAATATGTCGAGCTTGAGGATTCGTACAAATCTTTGCGTGAGGCTTTGACCCACGCGGGCGTAGCCAATAATCTTCGGGTCAACGTCAACTGGATCGAATCCGAAAATCTGATGGCCGACGATTACGAAACCACGCTTCAGGATTATGACGCCATCCTTGTGCCCGGCGGATTTGGTAAACGCGGCATCGCCGGTATGCTTAAGGCGATAAAATACGCCCGCCGATCGGGCACACCGTATTTTGGCATCTGTCTCGGAATGCAGACGGCGTGTATCGAATTTGCCCGCAATATCTGCGGCCTGCGCGACGCCGACTCGACGGAGTTTAATGAGGACACGCCCTTCCCGATCATCTTTAAGCTGCGTGACCTCGTCGATGTTGACGAGCTTGGCGGTACGATGCGGCTTGGTAATTATCCTTGTAAATTAGAGGATGGCTCGCTCGCTCGCGACGTTTATCACGGCCAGGCCGAGATCGGCGAACGCCACCGCCACCGATACGAATTTAACCCCGAATACCGCAGCGTGCTCGAAAAAGAAGGCCTTGTGTTTAGCGGCGTTTCGCCCGACGGCAAGTTTGTCGAGATGATCGAGCTGCCCCGCGAAGTGCATCCGTATTTCATCGCGTGCCAGTTTCACCCCGAATACAAATCAAAGCCGCTCGATGTTCATCCGCTATTTGACGCGTTTGTCAGCGCCGCGTGGAAGAACAAACTGAGGAGCGAGAACCTCGAGCACGACGTAACGAGCGATAAGCAGATCGAGGTGCCTGAGAGGGCTGAGGTAACGGCGGACGAATAGTTTTTACCGCAGATAAACGCAGATAGACGCAGATGCAGGAATGATTTTATCTGTGTTAATCTGTGTCCATCTGCGGTTAATTTTTTATGCAAGCTTTTGATGTAGGAAATGTAAAATTTGGTGGGGGCGGATTGTCGTTTATCCTAGGCCCGTGCGTGGTTGAGTCGGCACAGCACGCGCTGTTTATGGCGCAGGAGATCAAGGATATCTGCGCACATGTCGGCGTTGGGTTTATTTATAAGTCTTCGTTCGACAAGGCGAACCGCAGCTCGATCGACAGTTTTCGCGGCGACGGGATGGAGTTTGGGCTTTCGATCCTAGCTCAGGTCAAAGACGAGATCGGAGTGCCGGTGATAACTGACATTCACGAGCCTTATCAAGCGGATACGGTCGCCGAGGTTGCGGATATGCTCCAGATCCCTGCGTTTCTTTGCCGCCAGACCGATCTGCTGATCGCCGCTGCAAAGACTGGCAAAGCCGTCAATGTAAAAAAAGGGCAGTTTTTGTCGCCTTGGGACGCAAAGAATATAGTCGATAAATTACAGGCGGCGGGCTGTGAAAGGGTTTTGCTGACCGAACGCGGGACGAGCTTTGGGTATAACAATCTTGTCGTCGATCTGCGGTCGTTTCCGGTTATGCGGTCGTTTGGCGTGCCGGCGGTTTTTGACGTGACACATTCGCTGCAATTGCCGGGCGGGCTTGGCAAGGCAACGGGCGGCCAGTCCGAATACATCGAAGATTTCGCACGTGCTGGTGTGGCTTGCGGTGTCGATGCGGTCTTTATGGAGGTCCACGACAACCCCGCTGTGGCTCCGAGTGATGGTCCAAACCAGTTGCCGCTCAACCGTTTGGAAAAACTACTGACGAAACTAAAGGCTATCCACGAGCTGGTCAACGACGGTAAATAGCCGATACTGATGAAAAATATTCTGCTGATCGCCGTTTGTCTGGTCGCCGTGCTCGGATGCGACATATCTAAATATGTGAACGGCGGCAAGAATGACAACGCTAACACCGCCAAACCGACACCCACCCCGACAACAGCACCAGCCGAAACGCCCAAACCTGCTACGACGCCTGCAATACCCGGCGTTATTTCCATTTTAAAAAAGGCTGAGGGCAAATACCCTTATGAACTAAAGCTGCTGGAAAATGCGGAGATGAAAGCTCGTCTGCAAAAGCTGATGGGGCCGGATTTCGCTGCGTTGAAAGCAAACTGGGATGTCGAATCACCCGTTGAGATCATTGGCGGTGTTGTGCGGGCGAGCGGGTGCGAGCAGCATAATTGCGGTGCGAACATATATTATATGTTTGTCGATATCGAGAATGACAACATCAACATCTATCACGTAAAGGATAAAACGCAGGTTTATTCCGAGCATTCAAAAATTACGCTGCCTAAGAAATTCGCCGACGAACTAGCGGCGGACGAGTAAGACACATTACATAATGATCAATAGATTTTTACTGACCACATTTGTTGCTTTTATATTGTGCGGCGGATTTGCCGTTTCGTCGTCTGCCCAGACCGGGGCTAATGCGACGTGGCGGGTGCAGAAGTACGATCTCAACGTGACGCTGCCGCAAGATGAAAGATCGCGTGTCGTCACCGCGCGAGCGATTCTCAGCATAAAAAATGTCTCGGGTGCACCGGCAGGAACGCTGACGCTCAGGATCTCGACAGCCGCTGAGGTAGCGTCGATCAAGATCAATGACGCTGTCGTAGATTTTACAAAGGCGGAGGAAAAGGCTGGATCATTCAGCTTGCAACGTGTCGGGATGAGATTTGGTTCGCTCGCACCGGATGCGATCCTGACCGCCGCCGTCGAATATAAATTAAGTATCAAAGAAAACTCTGCCGTAGCGGCTTTTTCGGGCGGCGGCGGGCATTTTTTACCGCTGTCATTTTGGTATCCGACGCCGAATAGTTGGTATTTCACGCGCGGAGCCGACACGGCACCAGTGCGGCTCAAAGTAATGGCAGCCGGCGGAGCGACGGTCGTATCGTCAGGAACAGAAACCGCTGGATCATTTGAGCAAAAGCTGAACGGACAGCCGTTCTTTGTTGCGGGCAACTGGGATGTGTCGAATCAAAACGGCGTTTCGGTATATCTGCCAAAAGGCGCGGCCGCCGAGGGACAGAAACGTGCCGCTGAGCTCGCGGCGATAATGTCTGAGGCGAAAACATATATTTTTGGCGTTCTCGGCAACGCTCCAGATGTGCCGTTTAGGATAGTTTCGAATCGTCGCGGCGGCGGTTACGGCAGCGGCGGGACGGTTCTCGTTGACGAAGCCGTATTCCGCAGATCTAAAGTCGATTCGCTTACGGCGATGAGCATTGCCGAGTCGGTCGCTAAGATTTGGCTTGGCAACGCAATATCACTTACGGGCGAGGGTAGCGGCGTGATCGGCGAGGGTTTGTCGCGGTATCTCGCGACGCAATTTCTCGAAAGTAAATATGGCAAGGATGTCGCCGACATCGAACGCCAACGACAGCGTACCGCCTATGCAGCGGTCTCAAAACGCGATGCCCCGATGGCGACAGTCTCGCCGCTTGATGATTTTTATTATCCCGAGGTGGCGAATAAAGGTGCGATGGTCTGGCGGATCCTCGCCAAACGCATCGGTGCGGCCCAGTTTGCTAATACGATAAAGACAAATACCGCCGACGGCAATCTCACGTTGGCGGAGCTAAGATCGGCATTTGTTGAGCATAAAGAACTGGTCGATTATTTCTTTGACCAGGTCACGGATATGAATTTGCTTGCCGGGATTCCTCAAACCACGGGAGCCGAGACAAAAGTCGCTCTCAGGAATACAGGGGCGACAGACGTTACGATCGACATTGTCGGCACGACCGCGACTGGCGAGAGGCTTACTACCTCAACTACGATCAAAGGAACGAGTTTTGGCGAGGTTGTTTTCAAATCACCGAATAAGGTCGTCAGGGTTGAGATCGATGCTGACAAACTTTATCCCCAGACCGAGTATTCGGACGACATCGCTCCGCGAGAGACGACCGACAGTGATCCGCTGCTTGCGGCAAAGCGGTATTTTGACAAGCAGGATTTTGTAAATGCTGAAAAGACGGCTAGGACTCTGCTTGCGGGGTTACCGAGATTTGATGATCTGCGAGTCTTGTTAGGCCGTTCGCTGCTCGCACAGGGCCGCAATGCCGATGCGGAGAGGGAATTTAAGGCAGTGATCGATGAAAAACTGCCGACATCCAGAAGTCTTGCATGGGCAAATGTTGGACTTGCGGAGGTCGCGTCGAAAAACAATCAAAACGATGCGGCGATCAAATTCGCGGAGGCAGCAATATTTGCTGATGCCGATTACGGTGCGAGTCTTGCAGCACGCAATCTGCGAAACAAACTTGGCTACGCATCACCAGGCGATCCGGGCGTGAAAGCGTTTTTTGTTGAGTTTGACAGGGCCGCGTCCTCAAACAGAAAAGCTGATATTGACTCAATGGTAATGTCGGGTGAGGTTGCTAAATTTGCGAGCGGCGTTTCGGGCTCGACGGAGCAATGGCAGACACAGATCGTGCAGATCGACCGTCTTGACGTCAATACGGTGCTTGTCGAGGCGAATATGACAGTAAAGCTCCTTACCCGTAATGCTGAAACCGGAACTGCCGTCTATCGCCTAATTAAAGTTGGTAGCGGATGGAAATTAGCAGGTGTTGAAATGTTTGAAGTGAGATAAATTATGAAAATGAAATATGGTTTCGTGTTGATCGTGTGTATTTTGCTGGGTAGCGCGTTAACTGCGTTTGGCCAAAAGAAAGCAAAATTGGGTAAGGTTTGCGGCGATCCGACAGCGGCGTGCAAGAGCCGTGAGAATTTTCAGTCATTTGATCTGCCGTTTGATACCGGCAATAACTTTGGTATTTACGAATCAGAAAAGTTTTACGGCATCGTTCTTAAAAGCGTAAAGCTAAAGGATTGGGGCGATTGTGAAAATCCGTCTTTCGACGAAGCTGACCGAATGCCTATACAGGAGCTTTTTCCGCGTAACAAGGTTTTCGCCTTAAACTGCGTCGAAACCGGCACCAATTATTACACCGGCGTTGCCGAACAGACCGCCTTTATCGGCGTGTATGCGGGCCGCACGTTGACGGAGGCGAACAAATTCTTAAAGACAGTACAGGCGACAGGGCAATTTCCCGGCGTCAAAGTGCGAAGAATGTCTATCGGTGTTAACGGTACATAATTTATGACGGTTACAGAACGGGCACGGCGTATAAAGTTGCTGATAATGGATTGTGACGGCGTCCTCACGGATGGCCGTCTTTATTTTTCTGCGGCAGGCGAGGAGCTAAAGGTTTTTCACGCCCGTGACGGACAGGGAATCGTCGAGTGGCACAAAGCCGGGTTTCGCTCCGCGATCATATCCGGCCGCAATTCGCCGATCGTTGAAATGCGCGGAAAACAGCTTGGTATCGAGTTCATCTTGCAGGGACGCAAAGAAAAGATCTCGGCATTTAACGAGCTGATCGCCATTGCGGGCGTTACGGCGGACGAGACGGCGTTTGTTGGTGACGACACGCCTGATGCTGAGGTGTTCCCGTTCGTGGGGCTTGCGGTGGCCGTGGGCGACGCCCACGACGCGGTCAAGGCCGCCGCACATCATATGACAAAGCTCGACGGCGGACGAGGTGCGGTCCGCGAAGTGATCGATCTATTGATCGACGCTAAAAAAGGTTAAAAGGGAGAAGCTGTGAAAAAGATCGTTGTAGTATTGTGGTCGATTTGTTTGTTGCCTCTCAGTATTTTTTGTTACGGGCCAAAAGGGCATTCGCTCGTTGGAGCGATCGCGGATATAAAACTGCGGGAAAACAAAAAAGCTGCGGCTAAGGTTACAGAACTCCTTGATGGCCTTACGCTCGAAAAGGTGGCTAATTGGGCTGATATTATCAAGGGATGGGATGATTGCGGCGGAGAGCCTCGACAGACCAAGTTGTGGGCATCAGAAAGGATCAATGCCGAATTTCGAGCGTTTGTTGCGGCGAATAAATGCGACAGCGAGTTTGACCATCATCAATATCACTACACCGATGTTCCGATCACGGGCAAGGAAAAGTACAAAGACGGCAAGATCGGCCGTTCGGACAAAGACATTGTCCACATGATCGCGTACTGCATCAGAGTGCTTGGTAACAAAGAGCCACAGCCGAACCCTCGTGCGATAACGAAAACCGTCGCGATCGTTCTCCTCGCGCACTATCTTGGAGACATCCACCAGCCGCTGCACGTCGGGGCCGAATATTTTGACGCTAAAGGCGAACCGTTTACGCCGTCATACGGCAACAAGGGTTTTGCCGATCAGGGCGGTAATAAGCTCACTCTGTTCTTATTCGTAAGTGGTAAAACCAAGGCGATGAGCCAGGAAAAGTTTCACAGCTATTGGGATAGCAAGATCTTTAACGCCGCGTATGGTGAAACTCCTATCGCAGAGATCGCCGCCGCGATGGCTACGTCGGAACCCAAGCAGTGGAAACTGACCGGCAACCCGGACTCGCTCGCCGAGCAAATGGCTAACGAAATATTGCCGATCGCAAGAGAGGCACACAGCCGTCTCGCCTATTCAAAAGTCGAGATCGACGAAAAAAGTAACGATATAATCAAAGGACGAGCGACAGAAAAGCAGGTAAGCGGACAGGATTCGTATGCAATTTGGTCGCAAGGTATCGTCAAAGACGAGATAAACAAGGCAGGCTGGCGGCTGTCTGCGATCCTCACAGCCCTGTTTAAATAGGCTTTCTACTGCATTTCGCACGGTAAACGCAACATTCTCACTTTTCTCACTATCTACGTTTGACAATATTACCCGTATTTAGGAAACTCATAAATTGCCGTTGAAGCTGAGTTTGACTCAGGCTTTGAGAAAAGTTTGAAATAATAACGCTTTGCGGTTGACATACAGAAACGGTTCTGTATAATCAGTAGTTTCGCCTCTGGAGAAGTTTTTAGGAGAGCGAAGTAAAAGAAGTTGATATTTGAAAACTGAATATGCGTGTCCATGTGTTAATTCGTATGAACAACAAAAAGTCCAACGGGCTGTAAAAAGCTTGGTTGGCAGATTAATAAATTATAAATTTATTGATCCTATTTATGAGACAGAAATCAACGAGAGTTTGATCCTGGCTCAGAATCAACGCTGGCGGCGTGCCTCAGACATGCAAGTCGAACGATTAA
>DEQS01000075.1:23685-85689 GCA_002360555.1 Chloracidobacterium sp. UBA3360 | reverse complement strand
GGTCTAGGAACTCATTATGGGAAATGAAATGTTGTTACTAGGTGCTGGTGCCTCAGTCGAGGCCGGAGTTCCGAGCGCCTATAAGATGACCGAAGAGATTCTTCTTCGCTTTAATAACCAGGATAATTACAATTTACGCGACTACACAAAGGTCTTAAATTTCGTTATTGGCGGATTGCTCTTTGACGCGGGAAAGCGCAACTACAACCCATTTACGAATGGAGTGAATGTCGAGGACTTATTTAATGCAGTGCTTCTTCTTTCTGAGAGAAACACAATGGAAGTCTCGCCGTTCGTCGGATCATGGGATTCCATGATCGAGACGTTTGATAAATTCACACCGTCACCGCCGCGCTTGGATAAACTACTTAAGCTGATTCAGGAGCGGGTCGAGAAACAAGTTCAGTATGCATTGAGCCAAAAACCAAGTTTTTCCAGCAGTGCCGATAAAATCGATAAAGCGTTAGAAAATAGCGTAAAGAAAATAATTGAGGCTAGCTTAAAAGGTCGTTCGGTGAGTCTTTCATCTAGCGATAAGATCGGGCAAGCTGTTGCCGAATATGTTAAAGAAATTTCAAAAAAATGGTCGGACAATCTCAAGCCCAATTCGTCGGGCAGTAATTCGGAACTGGACAAGGAATTCAAACAGCTTGTTTCACAGTTAGAACAGAAGCCTGCACAAGGTCGAAAGTTTAAAGACACGGCAGAGCAGATGATATTGATGCTAAAAGATCTGGCCTTTATTGAAGATCCGATCAAAGTCGAGTATCTAAAACCCGTTCTCGGTAAAACAGCAAGTCAAGGTCGGCTAGTTATCGCTACACTTAACTATGATAACGGCGTCGAATTAATTGCTCAGGCAAATGCAATTGACTGCAACACCGGCATCGAGAATTGGTCGGAAAAGGGCGTTTTCGATTTCACCGCTCAGGGACTTCATTTAATAAAATTGCACGGGTCGATCGATTGGTCGTGGAAACAGAAAGTTAGAACAAATGAAAGGCCAATGAGCCATAGCATAATCTGCCAGACCGCTACGGAACAATTCAAATCCAGTTTTGAAAGACCCGCAGTGATTTTTGGGCAAAGAAATAAACTTACCGCCGAAGGCCCGTTTCTAGATTTACTACGGCAGTTTCAGAACGAACTAGAAAACTGTGACCTACTGACCGTAATTGGTTACTCGTTGCGCGACGAGCATGTAAATACTTATGTTTCCAAATGGCTCAACGAGACAATAGACCATAAATTGCGGATTGTTGATCCAAGCTTTGGAAATACAGAAATCGCGTATGTTCGAGAAATTAGTAATCTAAGTAACTCAAGACCTGGACAAGTAGAAATAATTAGGAAGTCCGCAGGCGAAGCGTTGGCTGAGTTATATTTGTAGTGCAGATTGGATGAAAATAACCGAAGAACAATTCGAAAACCACCTGCTCGGAGAATTTAGGGGATAGAATAATCAAAATGAAAATCAAATCGATAATCGCTTGTACATTGTTGAGCCTAATAATTGTTTTCTCAGCGACCGGACAAACTCCGACTCGACCACGAAGCAACCAGCCACAATGGGAATATTTGGTGGTCTCGTTTGGCAAAGTCTATTTTTCCGACCCAATGACAGATCCAGAAGCCAAGAGCTCCGGGCTTTCTAAGCTCTTGTCCTTCTCACAAGCCGGAATTGTTATAGCGAAGGAGGGGCTTTCGACTCAAAAATCGATGGACACCTTGGGTAAATTTGGATGGGAACTCGTCGGAGCGGTTGGAGTAATCGGTGGCGATCAGGAAATGCTTTTTAAGCGAGCTTATGACGAAGGTCGCTCCAAACAAGAAGAAGAACTCATCCGGCAGGAAGGTGAAAAGTTGCGCAAGATACTTGAGGATGAGCGGACAAAATCCTCTCTGGCCGTTCCTGCAACTGAGCTTGTGGATCTAGACGAGGCGGAAAGAATCGAGGCGAGGAACGCGAATCGTCGAGCACAAGAGGAGCGATTCAAAACCTCGACTGCGTCGGTTATATCGGGTTCGGTCAAGACAAAATCGGTGTTGTCTAATTCGACATCAGCGACTGACACTGACCTTTCGGCAAATATCGTTATTGACGGTACAACACAACTTCTCACCGGTGGAAACAAATACCGATCTAGTGAAGCAAAGAGGTTGGGCGAATCGACGCTCAAGGCAATTATGAGTGCTGCCGGCATCAGAGAGGACACTAGCTATGGCCGGGATTCGATGCTTTCTTACCTACTAGGCAAGGTCAAGGTCTCCGTTGACGTAGTTATTGTGTTTGGCGGCAAGGAAAGAGTTGTCGCGACTACGCGTTCCGGCGGCTCCTGGTAATTGGGCTTGTGAATGAAAATAACCGAAGAACAATTCGTCAATTATCTGCTCGGCATTCTCGCGGATCCGGTTACGGCTATAGTTACGAGAATGCTTTCGAAATGGAGGCTGCATAGTTGACGGTTACGATAGAACAACTCGAAAAATGGATGGCGTCTGACGAAGGCGAAAGGCTTGAGTTCAAGTCCGCGAAGTCAGAATGGAACCAGGCCAAGCTCAATCGTTACTGTGTTGCAATATGTAATGAAGGTGGCGGAAAACTAATCCTCGGCGTCAGCGATGCTAAACCTCGGGAAGTGGTAGCAACAAATGCCTTTCTGGATCTAAACGAAACGAAAACCAAGATATTTGACAAACTTCGGATTCGGGTGGATATAGACGAGTTGTGGCATGCCAAAGGTCGAGTGATTGTGTTTCACATCCCTCCCCGACCCAAAGGTTCTGCGATGCATTATGACGGCAGCTATCTGATGCGCGTGGGCGAAGATCTTGTGCCTATGAGCGCTGACCAATTAAGGAAAATATTTGATGAGGGTAAACCGGATTTCCTGTCGCAGATTGCCGTGGCCGACCAAACACCTGAGGATATCGTCCGTTTGCTCGACACTCAAATATATTTTGATCTTCTTAAAATCCCATACCCATCTGAGCGGGGCACGGTACTCGAACGATTTGAGCACGAAAAGTTAATTCGTAAGAGAGAAGACTCCTACGACATTACAAACCTGGGGGCAATTTTATTTGCGAAAGACCTGGAAGCATTTGAAACATTAAAGGGTAAAGCGGCTCGCGTAACGGTTTTTGAAGGTATTAACAAGTTTGGCGTTAAGTCTGACGGATTTGGGAATAGAGGTTACGTTGTTGGTTTTGGAAATTTGATCGATTATATCGACGCCAGATTACCTTCTAATGAGATTATTGGCAAAGCTTTTCGGGAAGATGTAAAAATGTTTCCACCGATTGCGATACGTGAGCTTGTCGCAAATGCTTTAATTCATCAAGATTTTCAAGAACAAGGAATTTTCGTTGCGGTCGAGATATATGCAAATCGGATGGAGATCAGTAATCCGGGGTTGTCCCCTGTCGCACCAGATCGATTGCTTGATAGCTACCAGTCGAGAAATGAAACTCTTGCGGATCTTATGCGTCGATTGGGTATTTGTGAACGCCAGGGTAGCGGAATCGATAAAGTAATCGGAAACGTCGAAGCTTGGCAGTTGCCCGCCCCGGACTTTCGAAATAGCGATAAACATTTTACGGCAATCCTTTTTTCGCATTCTCCGTTTTCAGGAATGGGCAAAAAGGATAAAATTCGGGCTTGTTTCCAACATTGTGTTCTTAAATATGTAATGAATGAAAAGATGTCTAATCAGTCTTTACGTGAACGTTTCAATTTAGCAGATTCCCAAGCTGATATTATTTCTGGAATCATTAAGAATACGGTAGATGAAAATTTAATTAAATTGGAAGACCCGGAAAGCACTTCAAAGAGGTACGCCAGATATGTGCCATATTGGGCGTAATTCTTATTTGATTACAAATTCAATTTTAGTTGATTATTTCTTTAAGTGTCACGTTATCAACAACTTCCAATTTTATTGCAAATAGGATCTAGAAGTGAATTTCAATTTGATTGCTAAATGAATTTTTTAATCCTTTTTAATAATGCCGGCTAAATTCAACGATTTCTAATTTGAAAGCAAAGTAGTCTAAATAAAAATCGTAATTTTTAATGAAGGTTAACGAAGAACAATTCGAAAATCATTTACTGGGCATTCTTGCTGAACTCGGTTACGTTTACGAAAACGGTTACGAGATCGCGCCTGATACTGAAAGGGCCGAGCGAAAGGATTATCGTGAAGTTGTTCTGCTTGGGTGCCTTCGTGAAAAGCTGACGACGTTTAATCCAAACATTCCGGCGGCCGCGCTAGACGATGCAATCTCTCAAATAACCCGTCCGAACTTTCCATCTCTGATTCAAAGCAACCGCGAATTTCATCGACAGCTTCGAGATGGCGTGAAGGTGCAGTATCAAGAGGACGGCGAGACTAAAGCTGATTTTGTGCGGATAATTGATTTCGAGAATGTAGATGCGAATGAGTTTCTCGCCGTCAATCAGTTTTCGATCAGGGGTGCCAAAAGCACAAAACGGCCTGACATCATTATTTTTATCAACGGCCTTCCTATTGCCGTTCTTGAGCTAAAAAATCCCGCCGATAAGAACACAACCATCTACGATTCGTACAAACAGCTTCAGACATACAAAGAAGAGATATCCGATCTATTCATTTTTAATGAGTTGCTCGTCATTGCCGATATGCGGGAAGCACGAGTCGGAAGCCTTACAGCGGACTATGAACGCTTTGGCCTGTGGCGAACGATTGACGGCGTCAAGCTTGACCCTCTTGGCGAAAGCCGGGAAACAGAAACCTTAATACGAGGGCTTTTCCGTCGCGATTTTCTTCTCGAATATATCCGCGACTTTGTTCTCTTTGAAGAAGAAAAAGAAACGATCAAAAAGATCGCCGCCTACCATCAATTTCATTTGGTTCGAAAAGCTTTCGCAAAGACTTTGGAAGCGACTTTACCGGAAGAAGAAGGAAAGATAGGCGTTGCATGGCACACGCAAGGATCGGGCAAAAGTATCTCGATGGCGTTTTACGCCGGAAAGGTAATCACTGCCCCGGAAATGAAGAACCCGACGATAATCGTCGTAACTGACCGCAACGATCTTGACGGCCAGCTTTTCGGAACATTCAGCCAAGCGAAGGAGCTAATGCGGGAAACACCAAAGCAAGCCGAGACTCGGCAAGAGCTTCGCGATCTGTTAGCAAACCGTCCATCGGGCGGGATCATCTTTACAACAATCCAAAAGTTTAGTCTTTTTGACGATGAGGTTAAGTTTCCAACCCTGACTGACCGCTCTAACATCGTCGTCATTGCCGATGAAGCCCATCGAACTCATTACGGACTAAATCCAGTGATAGACCAAAAGACGGGCAAGATGAAGTACGGCTTTGCACATCATCTGCACGATGCTTTTCCAAATGCATCATTCATCGCGTTTACCGGAACGCCGATCTCGATGCTCGAACGCGACACGCAAGCCGTTTTCGGAACCTACATCGACATCTACGACATGAAGCAGGCACAGGAAGACGGAGCGACCGTTCCGATCCTGTACGAGAACAGGCTTGCAAAGCTCGAACTAAGTCCCGACGAAACACCGACGCTAGACGAACAAGTGGAGGAATTAACCGAGGACGACGAAGAAAGCGAACGGGCACGTTCGCACAGTCGCTGGGCAACGCTTGAAAAGGTAGTCGGAGCCGAACAACGTCTCAAGAAGATCGCGGCAGATTTTGTAAAACATTTCGAAACTCGCCAGACCGAAATGTCCAAGACCAACGCAGGGCCGGGCAAAGCAATGTTCGTCTGTATGGGACGCGATATTTGCGTTCGCCTTTACGATGAAATAGTCGCACTTCGTCCAGAGTGGCATGATGACGATCCGACAAAGGGCGTTTTGAAAGTTATCATGACTGGCTCGTCCAGTGACAAACAGAGTTTGCAGCCGCATATCTATCCAAAGCTTGTTAAAAAGGACTTGGAAAAAAGATTTAAGAATCCGGACGATGATTTTCAGCTCGCAATCGTTCGTGACATGTGGCTCACCGGCTTTGACGCTCCGAGCCTAAACACGATCTATATCGATAAACCGATGCGCGGACATTCGCTGATGCAGGCGATCGCTCGTGTAAATCGTGTCTTTAGAGACAAACAGGGAGGCTTGGTCGTTGACTATATCGGCATTGGTCACGAACTGAGAGCCGCCATGAAGCAATACACCGAGGCCGAAGGTGAAGGCGAGCTTTACGAAGAAGCGGCGGAAAAAGCCTTGCCAATCGTTGTTGAGGAAATGACAGTAATTCGGGGAATGTTCCACGGGTTCGATTATCAGGATTTTGAAACCGAGGCCATCACACTTTTGCCTGATGCGGCCGATCATATTCTCGGTCTAGGCGAAGAGCGTAAGAAAAGATTCTTTGACAGCGTTAATAAGCTAACGAAAGCCTTTGCACTTTGCAGCACCCTCGACGAAGCCGTTGGCTTTCGCGAAGAGATCGCTTTCTTTCAGGCCGTTCGTGTTTTCATTGGAAAACCGGAAGAATCTGAAAAACGATACAAGAACGAGCAACGAGAGTTGTTAATACAGCAGATTCTTAGCCGGGCGGTCGCCTCGGATGAAATATTAGATATTTTTTCTTTTGCAGGGCTCGACCGTCCAAATATTGGAATTCTTTCAGATGAGTTTCTCGAAGAAGTTAAGTTGATGCCGCAACGAAATCTCGCGGTGGAATTACTAGAGCGTCTTTTGAAAGGCGAGATCAAAGCCCGACTAAAAACTAATGTCGTTCAGAGCAAGAAGTTTTCGGAAATGCTGCTCGCAACGCTGAACAAATACCATAATCGGGCAATTGAAACGATCCAAGTCATCGAGGAACTCGTTGCAATGGCAAGAGAATTTGCCGCCGCATCGAAACATGGGGAAGAACTTGGGCTAAATATAGACGAGACCGCGTTCTACGATGCCCTTTCTGATAATGAAGCCGCCGTCAGAGAGCTTTCAGACGAAACTCTTAAAAAGATAGCTATCGAATTGACCGAAAATCTTCGCAAAAGCACCACAGTTGATTGGTCGGTACGAGAAACCGTCCGTGCTAGGTTGCGCCTGATGGTCAAAAGAATATTGCGCAAATACAAATACCCCCCGGATCTCGAACAGGCCGCAATCGAACTGGTCCTAGAGCAGGCGGAAACGCTTTCCGAAGCCTGGGTTTCTTAGTATGGACACTTTTGAAACTAAGAATATAAATGTTGAGATTCAATGTGACCTAACGCCCGGGACAGGTGGCGAGCGTTGGGACATCAAAGAAGTCTTCTCTCAAGATACCGGGCTGGAACTTGGTGATTTAGGTATTTACGATTTTGACGCTTATTCAGATTTCCCAAAGACGTTTATGGACGCCATCCTCGCCCTTCTGGTTGACGAAACTGACTTCTTCGAAGAGGACATTTTCTACAACATGAAAGTCGAGATCAAATCCGGCGGTGGGCAACTCGGGATTGCGACGCGCACAGGGTTCGGACGACAATTTTTGGAATCGATTCAAGAGCGGGGTGATTGTATTTCACGTCTGCAACGATGAATGGAGGCAGTTGTTAATGAGCGAGTTTACTTGGATACCGATTTATCGAGAAATTGCTGGCCGTGTATTGCAACACGAAAATCGTCAGGACGAGTTGATCGCCTTGTTGCGGGAGATTAAGTCTCTGAACGTGCCGGTCATACCCTTTGGAGATTGGGATACGGGGGATGTTGCGATTGAAATCCAGGAGATCGACCCTTTCACATTCTTTGCGACATTTAATCGCGGAATCACCCGCGAAGGACGACTGCGCATACTTGAGTTCCTTAAACAGAAGTGGGGGCTTGAAAGCCCCTTACCTCAAGACTTTGATGGCATTCCGGTTGCTAACAACATGAAGTCTTGGTTCTTTCACTGGAAAAAGGACCGAAACCATGACGAAATACCAGATCTATGGAAACTGGCTTCCGAAGTTTACGAAAAGCCGCTTATTGAGCTTTCAATTGACGCACTACACGCCTGCGTCGATCGTTTTTCGTTGCGCATGATCTCGATGGCGATGTTTTGGTTTAACCCGTACGAATATCTCTCGATCGATGGCATTAACCGTGCATATCTGAAAAAGTTTGACATTGACGCAGAACGAGTACGAACAGCATCGGCCTATGTGGACCTCGTTTCCGGAGTTAAAGAAACGATAGATTTTGATTTTCCCACCATCTCGTTTAATGCCTGGACCGATGGCCAAGTCAAGGCTCCAACCCCGGCGCAACAAAAAAGAAATGCCCCCGCCGTTTGGACAATGGGTGTCGGAGTGAACGGCGATCAATGGGTGGATTTCTATACAAATAATCTTATTGCAATCGATTTTGAAATTGAGAACAGTCTAAAGGACTATAAAAATCGCGAAGAATTGAAACTCGCGGGATGGCCTGATGAACAAGGCGCGAAATATAACGACGTCGGATGCTGTTGGCAATTTGCCAACGAAATGAAGGTCGGTGACTATGTGTTTGCAAAGCGCGGCAAGAATAACCTGCTCGGTTTGGCTCGAATTACTGGTGATTATGAATTTGATGAAACGAGAGCTGAATACCGACATATTCGTAAGGTCGAGTGGCTCACGGTCGATGGGCCATGGGAACTAGGGCCTGAAAATTATCCCGCAATCAAGACTCTGACCGAGATAACTAATTACCACGACTTTGTCCGCCGTTTGTTTGGGATCATTGATATTCCTGTTCCGCATGACGTCGATGTCTCAAAGGCCGACAAGGAATCGGTTACCATCACCACTGGCGAGCAGCAGTTTTGGTGGTTAAATGCCAGTCCTCGAATTTGGCGTTATGACGAACTCGACATCGGGGACACTCAGGTCTATACGACACATAACGATCGAGGAAATAAGCGGCAGAAATATAAGTACTTTCTAGAAGTGCAGCCAGGTGACCTAGTCATTGGTTATGTGACGAGCCCGGATCGCGAAATCGTAGCAATTTGCGAGATAACGAAAGGGTTACACGAAAGCAAAGGAGAAGAATCGATCGAATTCAAACTTGTCGAGCGTTTCGATCATCCTCTCACTTACGACGAACTCAAGGCAGACGCCAGCCTGTCTGAATGCGAACCGTTAAACAATAATCAAGGGAGCCTTTTTAGGGTAACCGAGGACGAATTTGAGATCATTCGCTCGAGCTTGGATGAACTAAATCCTACCCAGACGGCCACAACTCTGGATACGTATTCTAAATCAGATGCCCTGAAGGAGCTTTTCTTTTCCGAGGACATGCTGGACGACATCCTGTCTAGACTCAGACGAAAGAAGAATATCATTCTTCAGGGGCCTCCTGGTGTGGGCAAGACGTTTATCGCAAAAAGACTAGCTCATCTGGTAATGGGCGAAAAGGATAAGTCGAGAGTGGAGATGGTTCAGTTTCACCAGTCCTATACCTACGAGGATTTTGTCCAGGGGTACCGCTTGAATGAAAATGGTAATTTTGTCATCAAGCCCGGACTATTCTATGAATTTTGTCGGAAAGCCCAGCGGAACCCTGAAAAGGACTACTTTTTTGTTATCGATGAGATAAATCGAGGAAACCTTAGCAAGATCTTTGGCGAGTTAATGATGCTGATCGAGCACGATAAACGCGGTGAGGAATTTCAGGTGCCGCTGACTTATTCCCGAACCTCAGAGGAGCGGTTCTACGTGCCGAAAAATCTCTATTTGATCGGAACCATGAACACAGCGGACAGATCACTTTCGTTGGTCGATTACGCCTTGCGACGGCGTTTCGCTTTCGTGAGCCTTACACCGCAGTTCGAAAGTAAGAAGTTTGCTCAGACGCTAACTGACGCCGGCGCCGACTCCAATCTCGTAAACAAAATAGTCGATGTAATAACCAAACTGAATTCTGATATCTCAGCAGACAGTCGAAACTTAGGAACCGGCTTTTGTATTGGCCATAGCTACTTCTGCCCCGCCGAAGGAATAAAACTTGATAGCGACTGGTTTAGAGAAGTGGTCGAATCTGAAATTAGACCCCTCCTCGAAGAGTATTGGGTCGACAACGACAGCAAGATCGCGGAACGTGTTGAATTGTTACTAGCTTGAAATTATCGAACGATAGGACATGAACGATTCGATACCGATTCAAAATATTTACTATCTACTCTGCTATGCGTGGAACAAGCTCGACGAACGCGACACAATCGACGTCAGTTCGATCAACTCCACTGAGCTGGCGGATCTGTTTGCCCGAGTGTTGACGAGCGGCGTAAAGCACCTGATTCGGCGTGGCTTTGATAGAGATTACCTTGCATTTTCAGAGGAGACTCCTCGAATTCGTGGCCGGATAAATTTCCCGGAATCAATCAAAAGAAATCTTATCAGTCGCGGACGCCCGTTATGCGAGTTTGATGAATTGAGCCATGACGTTCTTCATAATCGCATCCTCAAATCGACGATCGAAACGCTGCTGCTCAGTGATGGATTAAACGATGACCTGAAAATGGAACTGTGGGAAACCTTAAAATGGCTACGTGACGTGAACCCGATTCGCCTTTCAGCACAGATATTTCGCCGGGTACAATTGCATCGCAATAACAACTACTATCGGTTTTTATTGAATGTGTGCGAGCTGGTTTTTGAGAACCTTCTTGTTGACGAGTCGACGGGCCATAGCCGCTTTAGAGACTTCTTTAGAGATGAAGGTCAGATGCGGGCGCTTTTCGAGGAATTCGTCCGGAATTTTTACAGAATTAAACAGGGGAGGTTTAAGGTTGAAGCCCCGAAACTCTACTGGAATTTAACATCTTCCGACGAACAAGCACGAAAATTCATACCCGAAATGAGGACCGACATCTGCCTTTCTAGCGACGATCGTCAGATCCTTATTGACTGTAAATTCTCAAAAAGCGTTCTAAGTTCGTATCGGGGAAAGGAGTCCTTAAAACCATCGCACCTCTATCAGATGTTCACGTATCTGCATCATGCCGAAAAACAGAAAGGTTGGAAGAATCTGGAAGGATTGCTGTTATACCCCTTAGTTAACAACTCCGTAAATCTTGGTTTCGATCTGGACGGCTATCCGTTCCACATTAGGACAATAGACCTAAACCAAGATTGGCAGAATATTGAACTTGACTTGCTCGGCATCATTGGAATTACCTAAAGCCAGAACCCGAATGGCTTTATTTGTAAGATAAGTAACCTGACATCTCAATGTATGGAAGCATTAAGCTGGAATATGTTTGGTCAACAGTTTGAGAACAAACAATCGTCGTTTGAAGACCTCGCGATGTTTCTTTGTTGTCGCGAACTGGGAATCTCAAAAATCGATTCGTATCGCAATCAACCCGGCATCGAGACAGAACCGTTTAAGGCCAAAGGCAAAGTCTACGGTTTCCAAGCTAAATATTTCGATTCAACTTTCAAATGGGCACAGGTTGAAAACTCCGTCAACAAAGCACTAGCTACGTATGATCTCGACACGCTATTCATCTACTCGAACCTGCCTAAGACGCTCGGGCAAGACGGTGTAACAAAATCTGATTCGGAGACGCGAATCAACAAACTCGCTGCCGCTAAAAAAGTACATGTCGAATTCATAACTGACAAAGAAATATTTCTTAAACTTAACGTTCCCGCTAACTTTGTATTAGCCCAAATGTATTTTAGCGTTCGTGATGACTTAGCCTTTATAAGGGGTAGCGTAGATCCAGAAAAACTAGCAATAGTTCAATCCAATGAATATCTAGACCTATCATTCGACAACTCAAATGACTTTGCAGGAGTTGTTGATGCGATGAAAGAGTCTAATCATCAACCCATTCTCATTACAGGCAGCCCAGGTTCCGGCAAAACGCTCATCATGCACAAGTTGTTGCAGAGACTTGGTGGGCTCGACTTATCCGATGAAGCCGAGATGAGGAAACACCTGCTCGAACAAGATGCATCGCCTATTCTTATGAATCTTAAAAACTGTGCAAGTGATAGTTTTGACCATCTATTGAGGGGGCGTCGCTCGGACGCTGGACTTGATTCGACGGCGAGATGTATTTACCTGCTCGATGGTCTCGACGAGCTAAGCGATGATAGAGCTGTTCTAATACTAAATCAGATTTACGAAACGGCGGCTAAAGCTTCAACTCATTCGATCGTAATATCTTGTCGAAGTGGGAATCCGAATCGAATCACCACGAAAAGTTATTTTCCCAAAGCGATTGAGTTTCACATTTCAGATCTCGACACGAAGTCAATCGAGGACTATTTCACCACAAAGAACGATTCTTCCAAGACTGAAAAGCTCTTATCGATTAAGAACTCCGGTCTCGTTGGAGACATAAAAGACGTTCTGCTACTCAAACTGTTTTGGGAAACAATTGAGACATTAGACGCAGCGAGCACCATCATCGATCTGTTTGAAGAAAAAATTCGACTGTTGTTATCGAGTCCATTTCACTCAAGGAATATTGAGAGCCTGAACCTTCCAACTCCTAAACGCGAAGCAATATTAAGCCTCAATGAGGATATTGCCTACGATATTCAGGACAAATTTCAATTTCGCCTGTCTCATCAAGACCTATTGAATCGGGTCTTAGAGAAATTCCCTCGCGTCGACTACCGGGATGCGAACCTGATCGTTATCTATCTCGCTGATATTTTCTTCGAAACTGCTGGAACCGACGATGAGGATAATGTTGGTTCAACAACATATATTTACAAGCATCGGCGATTTCAAGAATATTTTTTTCTGCGGCGTTTGTTTGCTGAATATCAAAAAGATCCAAAGGTACTCCGCACCAAAAGCGTGGTAGGGAGTCGTGATTTATTGAATCTTTTTCTCATAATGGCTCGACGAAACTATGAGTCGACCTTAGATATTCCAGGACTTTTGGAAATCAACACCATAGACGTTTATTTGGGGAATGGAAGGGGCTACGGTGCGGATGAGCCATATTACCTCGAGGCCGAAGATTTCGTCCCGGCGCTTGCTGGCCAAAACAAACAAGTATTCAACGAGTTGCTAGCGGACGAGAACTTTGAGATTAGGAAGAAGCTTCCGATCGATTTGCGGTCATGGGCAGCTTTCCGCAAATGTCGCAAAGAGGAATCTCTTGGTTCAGAATTCGATGACTTTCGAGAACGTCTTAATAATCCGGTATCGGATGAAGATCGTGAGAACACTCACCGACTCCTCCAGGACCAATTCGAAAGCTATATTTTCTTGGTTGTTTCGGGTTCACAAATCAGTGCGAAAAAAGTCTTGGAAACTCGTGTTCGTCCTCAATACAAATATTACAACTCCGGGTATCGAATGCAATTTCGTGAAGATGGGAAAGAAAAGCTTGTAAAGGGTTTCCTTCGAGTCGTGTTGCCAAAACGAACTCCACAGATTCCAAGGCTAATTCCATTTTTGGACGACGACGAGTTTCAAATGCTTCTCGAGGTTTGCGCAACACCTGATTTCCTCCAACTTCTTGTTCGTAATGACAAAATCTCCGATGCCATGCGACGACGGCTAAAGAAATATTCCCCTAAGCTGGATGAGTTTAGCTCTGCGTTTCTTTTCTTTAAGCAATTCTTCAATCTACCTTTCTCACCTACCGAAATTGATTTTGCTACTAAATCTCTCTATGAGGTTCGCGAACATCGAAAGGTCGACTGGAGAGGCCAGAACTCTGCGTTACGTTACGCACTACTTTCATTCGCGACGGAGACTAACAAGCTAGGAGCGCTAGCGGAATCACGAATTGCGAGTGGATCGTACTATTCTGATGAGTTAGGAACTTATGCTGGTATCTACACCAGCCTTATTGATCTTCTTCAAGGGACCACAACGCTCGATGCGATAGCCCGCGATTTTCTTCGCCTTCGTCAGACGATAGCAGAGAGGGACGGCCCGTACCTAGGCAATAAGCTATCAAAGCTTTGGGCACAAATTTTCCATTACGGTAACCACGAATCCTCGACGAAAAAACGTCTTGCCCGGCGACTCGTCGTTCGTGATAACGGTCTATTTTTAGTCGCCTTTAATCTTGAGTTGTTGCGGCTCGGCCCTGAAACTTACGTTTTACTCGCAGATGAGCTTCAACTAGCCCCATTTGAAGAAGAGATTGCAAACTGGGATGCTGACTTCCCAATGCTAGTAAATACTTGTTTTCAAATCTCTCTTCTATTTGCTCGGCTGAATGTGCATAAGTCCCGAGCGTATATCCAAAAAGGTATTATCGAAGGCATGCTCCGACTTGGATGGCGTCGTGATGTGCTTATTAGTTATTATTTGGTCGATGCCTTGGCAATTCTCGTAAAAAACAACTGGATTACTCAGGAAAAATTTAAGGAGTTCGCTTTGTTGATTTTTGACCTGACCCTCCGGGTCAATGTGGTAGCAGACGGTAAAGAGACGTGGCGAGGACCTTACAATATTATTGAATTAGCTGCAGAAAATGATCTAGAAATCGCCGGGCTTTTGACAGACAAACTTTACGAAGGCTCGAGCCATCACGATCCCCGTGACATCGCCATTTCGGCGATCCTCAGGGGAAAAGTAGCGATCGGAAAACCGATAAATGAATTAGAAATGCAAATGACAGCCTTTCGAGAATGGGATTCTTTCGATGGAAAGGTGCGGTCGGAGTACTTTTATCGAAGAATTGAGATTTATCTAAAGGTTGCAGATAGTGACCTCTATATAGGAACAGAAAAAACGGATAGCTTCAATAAAGCAATGAAGCTTTATAAAGATATGTTGGCGGCGGATGTAAGCACGTATATGGGATACGACTCAATCGTAAGTGATGTTGAACGCACCCTTGCACGTTTGTCCAAATTGCACGGTCGACGGATGCCTCGCAAAGTGAAATCCAAGAAGAAAGAACGATTGCCTTCCGAAGACATTTACGTCAAGAAAGTCTTAGCTACCAAGACGATTCGTTCGTTAAAGAAACGCTATGTTGAATTGGGTGTCTGGCCGAAAAGGATTGTCCTCACTAAGCGTAGCTCTTGGGATATTTTGATTGATAAAACATTTGAACTTACCGGGAATCTGAGGATGTTATGGGATTTATTTGAGGCGAATTACTTTCCTGAAATACGATTTACCGCAAATTCTCCATACTTTCATCTAGGGTTGGCTGCTGCCTTAAGATTAAGGGAAACGCGATCTGAAGCCGAGGAGTTCTTGTTTCATAATTCGGGACATCGGGGCTTCCTAAGTGTCATGCAAGCCTATGCGGAAATTGGTGATCGTAAAATGGCTATTAATATTTTCGATCGGTTCATGCGGTTTGCTGATTTTCTGGTGAATTAGCTATACCAAAAGATTTACACCTGCCTTTTTACCATGAATAGTCTGGGCTAAATCGCCCTGTTTTCCGCCGTTCCCTTTAACCTGAACGATGAATCACCACCTACCGCATCCCCTGTAGCCGTGGCAACTCGCGACTAAAATATGCAGAAGAAGTCCGGGCTTGCGCGAATTGAGTTCACGGAGCCACCTGATCCGGCGTGACGACAGTTACGGTTTTTTGACTATCGAATCGGCGTTACTCAAAGCCATACCTTCCCAATCCACTAACGGATGTTGATCGGGATTTTCAAATGCCAACACGACCATATTGAATATTGATAGACGAATGTACGTTTGGATTCGGAAGATAAACTCACGAAGCCGGTACTCGTCGCCAAACCGACCTATCTCTCTCGTTTCGATCTTTCTGATTCTCTTAGTCAGGTCAGCACTACCATGCACAATTCCACTGCGCAGGTCGTATGCACGTCCCATATCGTCAAAAATCCGTTTCCGCTCGGTAGGTTCAGAACTCAGGAATAAAGCTGAATGCAACCGCAGGCGATAGGTAAGCTCGCCCTCGCTATTTTCAGTAAGAAAAAGAGCCTCCCCGGCAATGAGCAAATCGATAATTTGATCTTCCCAATCGTACCGCTCGTGCGCCAAGCTAAACCGTCTTGCGGCCGTAACAATTCGCCCCCGATTCTGGACGCTCTCGCTTTCAAACTTCATCCAAAAGTTAATCAATGCATCCTTATAGTTACTACTCAAATCCTCTTTCCAGTGCGCCTGTGGTATGTACCGTACCGGATACGGGTGGCTGTGGTGAAAGAACCATGATCTGGTTCGATGAACTATCTGAGCCGCATAAACATTTTGTGCACCGATAAGGCGCAGACACGCAATAACGCCTTCCATCTTATGGTTCACCGCGGTCCTAAATTCCTCGTTACGCTTCGACCCGTCAACACGAGAGAGCGGGTCATTTTCCCCGACGATCTTAGGGATGCGGTAGTAGCATCGTATCGCCCATAACGGTGACCACAAGAGTTCATCGTTTAGATCATCTTCAATTGGAGCGATCAGGTCGGAATGGGCGACTCGACAAATCTCAAGCGTCTCATCTAGTTTGATCGGTTCGCAGAAGGATACGCCGGGTAACGGGATTATGGCTTCGTACCCAAAATCGGGCGCGTGCCCTTCCGTTTCAAATAGCTTGTATTCCCGTTCGAAAAATTCCGTATTAAACTCGATCTTGTTTTGGTAGATGCCAAGGTGTGGCAGGCGAAGCATCAAATCCTCTGATCCTAAACACCGCTTTGACAATTCCTCCGTCCCGACCATTTCATTAAAATGAGATGAAATACGGTCGTCTTTCTCGATCACTGCCATACACTGAGCATATTCTGGCAGCTCAATAATGTCGTCCTTAAGATGCCCAAATGGAAAGAACGGAAACATCGACCAGTCCGACGACGGAAATTTTGTCCCGAGGCGCTCTGCCGATAATTCAATCGCGGCTATCACATACGAGCGAACAGCATCATACAATTGATGATTTTCGTAGCATGGGGCCATAAATTCGAAAGTATTTTTATATGATTGAGGCATCCTCAGCTCACCACCTTTGATGCGCATTCCTGGAAAGACATAAAGAAGTAATCTCAATACACACTGGAGAATGATAGATCATTGGGTAAGGAAATACTCACATAAGTTGTATAAAAACTATTTCTCATACTTTGGAAGGTGACTAAGAAGGGCGTGTCAAAAAACCTTTCGAAAAACGTACTTCGCAAACGCTGATTTTACCGTAATCCCCTTTTCGAAATCGGCGATGTCAAAAAACTAACGTTTATTGACACTCTATTTTATTTATTTTGTCTCATTATGACCCCATTCAAAGTCACTAGTTTATTTGCGCCTTACTATCTTGTTATCGGATTCGGTCTGCGGCCGAAATCCGTTTTAAGAATATGACCCAGATCATATGTCCCATGCTTGCCCTCTGTGATGATAGATTACGGAGTTCGAGTCACCAGAGGCGATGCTCGTTGATAAATACAATAGGCCGATTCGTGATCTGCGCATTTCACTAACTGACCGATGCAATTTTCGTTGTTTCTATTGCCGGAATGTTGTGGTGCCGACAGCTGCCTGCCGTTCGAACATCCTCACTCTTGAAGAAATCGCCTATATTTGTGACATATTCGTGTCGCTGGGCATCGAAAAGATTCGTCTTACCGGAGGCGAACCGTTACTCAGAAAAGGCATTGAAGATCTGATAACTGAGATCGCCCGTTTAAAGATGCCGACATCCGGCCATGGTCTTCGCGATCTAGCAATAACAACCAATGGAACTTCTTTCCCTGACCGTGCAAACTCGTTGAAAAATGCGGGACTGGATCGCGTAACCTTTTCACTCGACAGTCTTAAACACGACAATTTCACAGCGATTACGGGCGTCGATAAATTGGATGAAGTGCTTGATGCAATTGACACTGCGCTTGCAGTGGGTTTCGTGGATACAAAAGTCAATGTCGTGGTTATTCGCGGTTGCAACGACCATGAGTTAGTCGATTTCGCTCGGTATGCCCGCCAAAAGGGGCTGTCGATAAGGTTTATTGAGTTTATGCCGCTCGATTCGGGCCGTAAATGGAAACGTGGCGACCTGGTTTCGGGCCGCGAGATCTTGGACCGTGTCAATAAGGTCTTTCCCATCTGTTTGGCCGAGTCATCGCGAGGACGCGAAACTGCTTGGAAATATCGCTTCGTCGATGGGGCAAAAGGCGAAATAGGTATCATCTCAGCTGTCACTGACGCGTTTTGCGGCGCATGTTCACGAATTCGTCTTACCGCGGACGGGCAGATCCGTACTTGTTTATTCTCGACTGCCGAATATGACCTGCGCGGGTTACTCAGAAACGGAGGAACGAGAAGCGAGATCATCGGGCTTATTCGCTCTGCTGTCGCCAAAAAAGAGTTTGGCCACACGATAAATACGAACCATTTTGAATACGCATCGAGATCCATGAGTGCGATCGGCGGTTAAACCCTCAACAGACGGTCGAAATTGCTTCATTTTTTTTCATTGTATGATCTAAGTCATATTTCACCCCCATAAAGTAGACATAAAATTCGAGACAGTTCACGACCAATGTGACCGCGAATGGTATGTTACCGCTAAAGGTTCACGTCCCCGACGTGAGTTACCATCAAAACCTCATTTCATGTCAGGTGGCCTGTCCCGTCCACACTGATGCCCGCGGTTATGTGCGTGCGATCGCCGACGGCCGGTTCGAAGAAGCGTATTTAATAGCACGCGGCCCCAATCCATTTGCTTCGATCTGCGGCCGCATCTGCGGGGCCCCTTGCGAGATCGCCTGTCGTCGCGGAAAAATTCCAAAAGTTAACGATGACGGAATGTTCGTCGGCCAAGACCGCCCCATAGCGATCCGCGCTCTAAAGCGATTTGCTTGCGATCAGTTCGGGCCGGAAGCAAGGCCGACCGACGAAGTTCTGGAATCGATCAGGAATTTTATCCCACCTGTCGGCGCGGATGCTGAGGAGATGGCCGCTCTCTTAAAGTCCGGCACCAACAAATCAATTGAGAAGGGGGATGGCAAGAAGGTCGCGATCATTGGAGCGGGTCCCGCGGGGCTCTCGGCCGCTCACGACCTAGCACTAATGGGATTCAGGCCGGTAGTCTTCGAGATCGAGCCGGTCGCGGCGGGGATGTTGGCTGTTGGCGTACCTGCATATCGGCTTCCGCGTGAATTGATCGAAAAAGAAGTTGCGGTTATCGAGGCCCTCGGCGTCGAGATCCGGTGCGGAGTTAAAGTCGGTGAAGATATTACATTTGCCGAGCTTCGCGAGGATTTTGCGGCGGTGATCATCGCGGTCGGGGCGAAATCTTCACGCGGCCTAGGTTTGACAGGTGAAAGTGGTACCGGAGTGATCGGAGGCGTCGACCTGCTCCGGGCGGTCTCACTTGGCGAAGATCTCGAGATGGGCCGCGAAATCGTAGTGATAGGTGGGGGAAATGTCGCGTATGACGTAGCACGGTCTGTTGTCCGCCAGATCGCCTTTGATACCGCGCGAACCGCAGCCAGGCTCTCTGAGACCGCAAACGTGCATCTCGTGTCCCTCGAAGGCGAAGAGGAAATGCCCGCCGACACGATCGAGATCGTCGAAGGTGACGAAGAAGGCATCCGTCGAAGCAACGGCTGGGGACCGACCGAGGTGGTCCGCGATGAAAAAGGTAACGTAACGGGGGTTGCGTTTCGGAAATGTCTGCGGGTTTATGACGACGAACGGAAATTCTCGCCAATATATGACGACAACGAAAAGAGAATAATTCCCTGCGACACTGTACTGCTTGCCGTCGGGCAGGCGCCAGCCCTTTCTTTTTTGGAGAACGGTGGACAGGACGTCGAACGAATGCGCGGCGATTGGCTCAAGGTTGACCCCGCCACGCTACAAACCACGGCAAAAGGCGTCTTTGTCGCCGGTGATCTGGCCCATGGCACACGTTTGCTAATCGACGCCGTCGCATCCGGTAAAGCAGCGGCTCGGTCGGTCTATCAATATCTGACCGGTAACAAACTCGAACATGAACTGATAAAAACACACGTCGTTCTCGACCGATACCGGCGTGAACGCGGCTACGAATCGATACGCCGTGTCGAAGTGCCAACGATCGAGCCATCAGAACGGTTAGAGCATCCCGGCAACGTCGTCGAGATCGGCTACGGCAAAGAAGAAGCGATTCGCGAAGCGTCACGCTGCCTGGATTGCGGAGTTACACCGGTTTTTGACGGTAGCCGGTGCGTGCTGTGCGGCGGCTGCGCAGATGTCTGCCCAACCGAATGTCTAAAGCTAATCTCCCTCGGCGATCTTGAGTTTGATACAGATATTGGACAAATGATCGACTCATCGATCGGTAAAGATGCTGAACTGGGAGCAAACTCGGCGATCTTAAAGGACGAGGACCGCTGCATTCGCTGCTCCCTGTGTGCGATTCGCTGCCCAGTCGATGCGATCTCAATGGAAAGAGTCACATTTTCAACAAATTGGAGTTCAGTATGACTACACATCCAAGTGAAAAAAAATCACGTTTTGATCCTGAACCGATGCCAAGGCGGGATTTCTTAGGGCTTGCCGCCCTCGGCTCGATGATAGCGGCCTTTACTCTCTCGATCTTTGGAATGTTAAAGCTGCCAAAAGCGGCCGTATCGGCTTCGCCTGCCAAGAAATTTAATGTAGCGCTGCCTGACACGCTCCCTGAGGGTGAGGCGTTTGTTCCGCCTGGCAGAAACGTCGCCGTCTTTCGCGACGGCGAGGGAGTATTTGCGATCTCGACAGTTTGCACCCATCTGGGGTGCATCGTTAAGACGAGCTCAGCGGGATTTGACTGCCCCTGTCACGGCTCGGGTTTTCAGAAAGACGGAACGGTTAGAAAAGGCCCGGCTCCAAAGCCTTTGCCGTGGCTGAAAGTCTCAAAAAACGGTGGAGTGCTCACGATCGACGAGGAAGCGAACGTTAAGACCGGAACAAAGGTGTAGGTTATGGCAGCAGACGGCTATTCAGCATTACACGAATTTTGGCTCAACCTGCGGGCCATCCCGAATCACGTCTATCGGGCAATGTTTCGCGGCGGCCCGCCAAAGACGGATCGCACGCGTTCGTCGTTTATCTTTGGCAATGTCTTTTTGCATCTTCATTCAGTCCGCACCCATCTCTGGAGCCTGCGTTGGAGCACGACGATGGGACTTGGCATTATGACGACCGCGGCATTTCTTATCACTCTGATAACCGGCATTCTGCTGATGTTCTATTACAAACCGTATCCCGACGTAGCCTATCAATCGATCAAGGATATTCATTTTATTGTGCCTACCGGACGGTTCATGCGAAACATCCATCGCTGGGCCGCGAATGTGATGGTGATCGCCGTGATCCTGCACATGGCTAGGGCGTTTTACACCGCATCGTACCGGAAACCGCGCGAATTTAACTGGTTTATCGGCTGGGGGCTGTTGGTTACAACATTGGGTTTATCATTCACAGGATATCTGCTTCCATGGGATCAGCTTGCCTACTGGGCAATTACGATCGGAGCCAATATTGCACAATCGCCCCGCGAAATTACTGACGCGCTCGGTATTACTGCATGGGCCGACATCGGCGGCCTGCAGCGTGAAATACTACTGGGTTCCGACAAGGTTGGCGAAGAGGCGTTGATCAGATTCTATCTGCTTCACGTGATGATCTTGCCTCTGGCTCTTGTCATGTTGATGGCTGTGCATTTCTGGCGAATACGTAAGGACGGCGGGCTTGCGAAACCTGCGAATGCCGATGAATTGGTGGCCGAGGAAGCCAAGGAATTTTATCCGGTCTTTACCGACGTACCGACGAAAACATACCATCTCGCAGCCGTCGTTAAAGGCAAAACAGCGGCAGTCGGCAGCGGGCCTGAACACACCGTTCCATCGATGCCCCACCTTTTCTATGCCGAGCTTGGCGTGCTGATGCTTACAACGCTGATCTGTGTCGTGCTGGCTTTTGTTTCAGATGCACCGTTAAAAGAGCTGGCAAATCCCCTTGTTCCAGAGAATCCTGCAAAGGCCCCGTGGTATTTCCTCGGTCTGCAGGAGATCGTCTCGTTCTCGGCATTTATGGGCGGAATCGGAATTCCGATGCTGTGCGTGATCGGTCTGGGCTTGATACCGTTCCTTGATCGGGAAAAAGAAGGAACGGGCGAATGGTTTGGGGGGCCGGGCGGATGGAAACTGGTGAAGTGGTCGGTCGTTGTCGGCTTTGCGGCGTCTATAGGCGTCGAAGCGTTTGCGATCTATTTTGGTTGGCTCCGCGAGTGGTTCCCAGATATTCCGCAGCTTTTCATTACATTTATCAATCCGGGGACTGTTCTGACAGCGATATATGCGGCTTATTCGATATGGGCGGTCCGCAAATATAACTCGACGCGGGCCGGAGCACTCGCTCTTTTCACTTGTTTCCTGTGCGGCTTTATTGTGCTGACGGTTATCGGCACATATTTCCGCGGCCCGAACTGGGACTTTTTCTGGTCACCATCAGATTGGGGAGGCCATTGACGCTATGAACAAGAATAAATATTTGTTGATGGTTTCAAGTATCGGGGTGTTTGTTCTCCTCGCCGCCGCCGCCGTGTCCGAAAACTTCATGAAAGACTGGCACGACATTCAGGGTAGTGCCAAGACCACTGAAGGCCCGATCGACTTGCGATTACGCCAGATCGTAAATCCGCAGCTCAAGGTAACCGACCGCTGCGTGACATGCCATGTAGGAATGGCGTCAGGCGAGCAGATCACGACTGACCAGAAGGTCGGGGCGGCTCACAAACCGGTCGCCCATTCGCCGACCGAGATCGGCTGTACGACATGTCACGGCGGACAGGGCCAGGCAACGGAGAAAGACGACGCCCACGGCAACGTGCATTTTTGGACCGAACCTATGCTGCCCGCGAGATATGCTTACGCGAGTTGCGGAACTTGTCACACGCCATTGAATGTCCCAAATCTACCGACACTGGAAAATGCCCGCAAAACTTTCGAAAGGCTTGACTGCTACGCCTGTCATCGCCTCGACGGGCGCGGTGGAACGCTGCGTCCTGGCGGGAACGTTACCGGCATGGAAGGCCCCGACCTGTCGCACATCGGACTTAAAGGCTACAACGCCGAATGGTATGTAGCTCACCTGCAAAAATCTCAGCAGGCGACGGACCCGGCCTGGAAAACGTCATTCCGTGAGGTAAATGAGGCCGACCGAGAGGAGTTGAAGATCTTTCTCGACACACAAATGGGAGCACCGAAACTGATCGAGGCCAAGGCCCAGTTCAATTCGGTCGGCTGCGCCGGCTGTCACACCGTCGGCAGTTTTGGCGGCGATGCGGGCGTGAATCTATCGCTATCGGGTTATAAGGATCCAAATCAGTTAAATTTTACAAAAGTTCAGGGCGATCACACCCTTTCAAATTGGATCGTCCAGCATTTCCGTTCCCCGGCGTCCACGGTTGCAGGGTCGCAGATGCCTGCTCTTGGATTATCTGAGAACCAAATAGACCTGCTTACGCTCTACACGCTATCGCTTCGGCGCCGAACGCTCCCGGATATTTTTTTACCAAAAGACCGCGTCAAAGCGATGCGATTTGGCGAACGCGAGTTTGCGAGTAACGGCGAGACCATCTACACGGCGGTATGCTCAAGCTGTCACGGCGCAAACGGTCGCGGAACTCGTTTTCCCGGCCTTGTTCCTAATCCATCGATCACCGGACCCGACTTTTTGCAGCTCGCGTCGGACGACTTTCTATTTCAAACGATACGAAACGGTAGGCCAAGTAGGCCGATGCTGCCATGGGGCGATCGTGTGAATGGTTTCAAGGACGATGAGCTGCGTGCGGTCATTGCCTATATTCGCGGGCTCGGCGGCGATGTTCAGGCTCAGCCCGATGCCAAACCACAGATATGGGCGACGGGTGATGCCGCTGTCGGAGCAACGCTCTTCGCGTCGAACTGTTCAGGTTGCCACGGAAAGAATGGTGCCGGGGCTGACGGTCCCGCACTCGCCAACAAAGTGTTTCTGTCGAGTGTTTCGGACACGTTTTTGGTAGAAACGATCAGACGCGGACGTAGCGGGACGGTAATGCAGGGTTTCGGAAATCCGTCGCCGATCCGGCGTGAGCTTACACAGGCAGAAATAGAGTCGATCGTGGTCTTTATACGTTCATTGAGCGCGAAATAGTTGAGCAATTAACGAGGAATGATATGAAAAAAGAAATTTCAAGACGCGAATTTATGGCGAGGATAACAGCCGCGGGTTTTGGAGCACTTGTTGCGTCAACCACAAACGCTTGGGGACTGGAAGCCATAACAAATCCCTTGGCCGCATACCCAAACCGTGACTGGGAAAAGGTCTATCGCGATCTGTGGGCATACGATTCGCGTTATACCTTTACCTGTGCTCCTAACGATACGCACAACTGCCTGCTCAACGCACACGTCCGCCAAGGAGTGATCACACGCATTGGCCCGACAATGAAATACGGCGAGGCTGTCGATCTGCTCGGCAACGGCACTTCGCATCGGTGGGACCCGCGTGTCTGCCAAAAGGGTCTTGCTTTGACGAGACGCTTTTACGGTGACCGGCGGGTAAATGGAACGATGGTTCGAGCGGGCTATAAAAAATGGTACGAGGCTGGATTCCCCCGCGGTGCCGACGGGCGTCCGGCCGAGGAATATTTCCAGCGTGCCCGGGACGAATGGGTGCGGATGTCCCACGATGAAGGAGCCGTCATTGTAGCTGCCGCTCTGAAGAACATCGCCGAGACCTACACGGGCGATGAAGGCAAGCGAAAGCTAAAGGAACAGCATTACGACGAAGCAACGATCGAGGCCACGCAGGGTGTCGGTACGCAGGTTATGAAGTTTCGCGGAGGAATGCCGTTGCTTGGCATGACGCGGGTTTTCGGCATGTATAGAATGGCAAATTCGATCGCACTGCTCGATTCGCACATCCGCGGTGTCGGGCCCGACCAAGCGATGGGGCCCAAAGGATTTGACAACTATTCATGGCACACTGATCTGCCACCGGGGCACACGATGGTCACCGGCCAGCAAACGGTAGAATTTGATCTCAACTCGGTCGAGCAAGCCAAGACGGTGGTCGTTTGGGGAATGAACTGGATAACGACGAAGATGCCTGATGCCCATTGGCTGACCGAGGCTCGAATGAAAGGCACCCGTGTCGTAGTGATAGCCTGCGAATATTCGGCAACGGCGACCAAAGGCGACGATGTCCTAGTCGTTCGCCCCGGCACGACGCCGGCTCTTGCACTCGGCTTTGCCAACGTGATCATGCAGGAAAACCTGTATGACAAGGAATATGTCCAGCAATGGACGGACATGCCGATCCTCGTGCGCATGGATACGCTCAAATATCTCAAGGCGGCAGAGGTTTTCGGGGGCGATCCGGCTGTCCTGAAACAAACATATATCGTCAAAGATGGCGAAAAAGCGCCGCCGCCGATCCAGCAGACGGTGCAGAACGTCGTGCCCGAAAAGCTCCGGCTTGAATGGGGTGACTACGTTTTTTGGGATGCGAAAAAGAATGCCGCACAGCCGCTTACGCGTGACGATGTTGGCAAGAATTCCAAGGCCGTGGACGCAATGCTCGAGGGTTCGATCGAGGTTACTCTAGCGGACGGAACCAAGGTCAAGTGCCGTCCGGTATTCGATCTGGTCAAGGAGTACGCTGCGCATTTCACGCCGCAGACGGTCGAGGAACTCACATGGGCTCCGGCGGCAGCTGTCCAGAAGCTGGCCCGGCATTTTGCCCAGGATCCCGGAACTACGCTTTTTGCTTTGGGGATGGGCCCGAACCAGTTCTTTAACAGCGATAATAAGGACCGCGACGTATTCCTGCTCGCGTCACTTACCGGAAATGTCGGTAAGATCGGCGGGAACGTCGGATCATATGCCGGAAATTACCGCACCGCTCTGTTTAACGGGGCACCGCAATACATTAACGAGGATCCGTTCGACATTGAGCTTGACGAGACAAAATCAGCTCGGCCAAAGCAATACTGGCGGGCTGAATCAGCCCACTACTACAATCACGAGGACCATCCGCTCCGCGTCGGCAACGCACTTTTGACCGGTAAGACACACATGCCGTGTCCGACAAAATCGCTCTGGTTCGCCAATGCAAATTCGATCCTCGGTAACGTCAAATGGCACTACAACATGGTCGTTAATGCTTTGCCTAAGATCGAATTGATAGCCGTTAATGAATGGTGGTGGTCAACCTCATGCGAATATGCCGACGTTGTTTTCGGCGTTGATTCGTGGGCAGAGCTAAAGCATCCGGACATGACCGCGTCGGTCACAAACCCGTTCTTGTTAGTGTTCCCGAAAACGCCGATCCCGCGGATCTTCAATACTATCGGCGACATCGAGGTTTACGCGACCGTGGCATCAAAACTCGCCGATCTGACAGGAGACAACCGCTTTAACGACTATTGGAAATTTGTCCGTGAGGACAGGACGGATGTTTATCTGCAGCGGATACTCGACCATTCGACAAACACAAAAGGTTACTCATTCAAGGATCTCCACGAAAAGGCGATCAACGGCGTGCCGGCCATCATCAACAGCCGCACGACGCCGAAAAATGTCGGATACGATCAGTTGGTCGACGCAACGCCTTGGTACACGAAGAGCGGTAGGCTCGAATTTTATCGCGAAGAGGATGAGTTTATCGATGCCGGCGAGAATTTGCCGGTTCACCGAGAACCGGTCGATTCGACCTTTTACGAGCCAAATATCATCATCTCAGCTCCACACGAAGCGATGCGGCCGAAGACGCCGGAGGATTACGGCGTAAAACGGGACGACCTGAGCTGCGAAACGCGGTGCGGCCGCAATGTCATCTACACTTGGGCAGAAGCGAAACAGACCGCTCATCCGCTGATCAAAGATGATTACAAATTCATCTTTCACACACCAAAATTCCGCCACGGTTCGCACACTACGCCGATCGATACGGATATGAACGCAATGCTGTTTGGGCCGTTCGGTGATATCTACCGACGCGATAAACGCTCGCCCTTCGTTACCGAGGGCTACGTTGATATCAATCCGTCGGACGCTCAGGAACTGGGTGTAAATGACGGCGATTACGTCTGGATCGATGCTGATCCCGAGGATCGCCCGTTCCGAGGTTGGCAAAAAGACAAGAAAAACTATGCACTCGCACGCCTTCTCTGTCGTGCGAGGTATTATCCGGGCACGCCCCGCGGCGTGACACGTATGTGGTTCAACATGTACGGCGCGACCCCAGGCTCCCAACAGGGACAGCAGGAGCGCAAAGACGGCCTGGCAAAGAATCCGCGAACTAACTATCAGGCGATGTTCCGCTCCGGCTCGCACCAATCGGCAACACGCGGGTGGTTAAAGCCGACATGGATGACTGATTCGCTGGTTAGGAAAGGAATGTTTGGTCAGGAAATGGGAAAGGGGTTTGCTGCCGATATTCACTGCCCGACCGGAGCGCCGCGTGAATCATTTATAAAGATCACTAAGGCAGAACCCGGCGGCATCGGAGACGAACCGCTGTGGAGGCCGACAAAATTGGGTATCCGCCCGCGGACCGAGTCGGATGCGATGAAGAGGTATTTGGCCGGAGATTTTATCGGAAAGAAATAGGTGCAAAATGGACGCAACTAAACTGCATTTGATCTTCAACTATTTCCCTCTGATCGGAACATTGATCGGTCCAATTGTTTTGATCTACGGAACACGGTGGCGGAGCGAGAAGGCTCAAAAGATAGGCCTCGGGATCGTAATCTTGACGGCTATACTGACAATTGTTGTTTTTGGGACGGGTGAGGCTGCGGGAAAGGGGTCTGATCTTTTGATCGGCCAGGTGTGGACAAATATTCAGGGCCACCGGGCATCGGCCCTGCCGGCCTTTGCAGTGATCGAGGCTAACGGCATTTTTGCTCTTTTCGGGTTGATCAACCTGATGCGGAAAAAAGCTCTGACGCAATGGCTCCTCATTATCGTCCTTCTGCTCTCGGTCGCATCGGTCGGTCTCACGGCTCGAACAGCGCACCTCGGCAGGTCCATTCACTTGGTGAATGCCCAAATAGCAAAGTAAAGAAGTGAAATTACTATTGAACGAAAACAATGAAGTTATCGACAAACCAACGACACGGAGAACAAACATATGGCACGCGTAAATAACTGGCAGCTCGGGCGAGAAATGTCCTACTGGTATCCGGAAAGCCGTCCGCAAAAGCAATTTGCCGCCGTTTTCGACACAAATAAGTGTATTGCGTGCCAAACCTGCACGCTGGCCTGCAAAACGACTTGGACGTCTGGCAAGGGCCAGGAGTATATGCTTTGGAACAACGTCGAAAGCAAGCCGTATGGCTCGTATCCGCTCGCCTGGGATCTAAATCTGTTGAGTTTGCTCGATGGTCAAAACTGGGGCGAGGAGAACGGTCAACCGGTCTATAAAGGCAGCACGATCTTTGAATCCGCTCCGGCCGGCGAACGCGTCCTCGGCTGGCGTCCCGAATCCGAAGATTATGCATATCCAAACGTCGGCGAAGACGACTGTGCCGGTGGCATCGAACATGGCGCGAGCATCGACATACCTCACCAAATGGCATGGTTCTATTACCTTGCCCGCATCTGCAATCACTGCACTTATCCCGGATGTCTGGCGTCGTGTCCACGCGGTTCGATCTATAAACGCCCCGAGGACGGCATCGTCCTGGTCGATCAGAACCGCTGCCGCGGTTATCAGGAATGTGTTCGCGGATGTCCCTACAAAAAGGTCTTTTTTAATCCGATGACATCGACCTCGGAAAAGTGTATAGCCTGTTATCCAAAGATCGAGCAAGGGCTGTCGCCACAGTGTTTTGCAAATTGCATCGGAAAGATCCGTGTTGCCGGTTTTATAAACACGCCGGATAAAGCCGAGGCTGACAATCCGATCGATTACCTTGTCCATATCAAAAAGGTGGCCTTGCCGCTCTTCCCTCAGTTCGGACTTGAGCCAAATGTATATTACATACCGCCGATTCACGTACCGACCGCCTTTACCAAACAGATGTTCGGACCCGGCGTTGATAAGGCCGTTGAGGTCTACCGTAATGCACCGAACGATCGGGACCTGACCAGCCTATTAGGCCTATTCGGTTCGACTGAGGCCATTATGCGGAAATGGAAGCTGGTTGGCGACAAGGCCATCGGTATGGATGAGAACGGAAAAGAGCTAGTCAACGTACCCTTCAAGGAACCGGTCCATATTCGTCCGGCCTACGACAAGCTTTATCAGATCACACGCACCAACTGTCCGTGAGGAGGTTTTTATATGCGATCCATTACATCGCTGATTCTAGTTGTTCTATTATTCACGGCTGCCTGTAAAAAGGCCCAGGTTCCAACCGCAGAGGTCAACGTCGCTCAAGTCAAGGAGATCACGCTTGACCCTAATTCTCCCGTTTGGGATGCGGTTTCGCTCCACGTGTCGAAAATGATCCTGCAAGATCTGGTCGAGCCGCGTCTAATGGAGGCATCAACCTCCGAGACCCAGGTCAAGGCGATCACGAATGGGACCGAGATCGCATTTCGGCTGGAATGGCTGGATGACAGTCAGAGCGACTTGCCCGGGCCTAAACATTTTATTGATGGTTGCGCTGTGCAGCTGCCGGCAAAGGTCGACCCAAATGTGCCGGCACCGCAAATGGGCGAGGTCGGCAAGACCGTAGAGATCTCATTCTGGCGGGCCGATTGGCAGGCGATAGTCGAGGGGCGAGCCGATAATATTAACGCGATATATCCAAATGCATCGATCGACCATTACCCGGAGGATGCAAAATCACTCGAGAATAACCCGCAGGCTCGAGCCGAGACGGCAGCTCGTTATGCTCCGGCGAGAGCACTGGGAAACCGTCGTGCTGGCCCGCGTGACCAACCCGTTGAAGACCTGATCGCCGATGGGCCGAGCACTTTGTCACCGGCACCGAATGCGATCTCAAAAGGAAAAGGCGTTAGAACGAAAAACGGGTGGGCAGTCGTGATCACGCGTCCGATTCCAGCCGGTTTTACGGTTTCTACACCGTCGCAGGTAGCGTTCGCGATTTGGGAAGGTTCCCATGTCGAGGTTGGGGCAAGAAAGATGAGAACGGGCTGGGTCCCGCTCATCCTAAAATAGACGATCGAATCCATTAGCTATGACTTACATAAAAGATCTAATGAACGTGCACACCTTGGTAGACGAGATGTTCTTTGATCATCAGCGGGCGCTTCTTCATTTTGAGTTTGATAAGGCTCTGAGATTGCTTGAGATGTATCAAGCGACACTGGTCCGCCATATGCAGGATGAGGAGCTAATATTGCTGCCAATCTATGCTGATCGGGCGCAGCAATCGGGTGCTGGAGCTCCTAAGCTTTTTTTTGATGACCACGAGAAAATGAGTTCGTTTGTAAAGCTTTTCCTGGAAAGGATCGTCGAAATAAAGGATCAACCGGATATAGACAAGGCGGTGTTGCAAATTCTAGATCGCGAAGCTTTCTACTTACGGCTTTGCAGCCATCATGACAAGCGTGAGGCGGACTTCCTCTATCCTATCCTTGAGGAGATCCTTACCGATGCTGAAAAACGGGACATTATGTCTCACATAGATCTCAGTCCGGAAACAGCGTCGATCCAGATCCGTAATGATAATGATCAACGCTGATCATTTGAATGTGAGGGTAAAAGATGAAAAACATGATCCCGCAAAAACAATATCTAGTTGATGCGGCCGAATGGCGTCTTATCAGCTTACTTTTCGACTGCCCGACAGGAGATTGGTTCGCGCAGGTCAGAGAGCTTGGCCGGCAGGTTTCAGACAAGAAATTGAGACGAGCCGCAAGGGCTGCTCAAAAATATGCAAGCGAAGGTCTGTTTCACTCGATATTTGGCCCAGGCGGCCCGGCGCCCGGTCGCGAGGTCAGCTACCGGGGCTGGGTTCAGCCCGGCTATTTACTGTCGGAATTGTCGAGCTTTTACGACGCATTCTCTTACAAGCCGGCGACGCATGAGGTTCCGGATCATGTCGCCGTGGAAACGGGGTTTATCGCATACCTTCGGCTCAAAGAACTGTATGCTTTGGAATGCGGCGACAGCGAAAACTCTAAGATTACCGCTGACGCATCGCGGATATTCATCGACGATCACTTGTCGAAATATGCCGAAACACTTTCCAAACTACTTGCAGCCTCCGGGATCGACTATCTAGAACTTGCGGGCTCGGCACTTTTTGAGCGAGTGGGGCCTGATAAGGACAAGTCAAAACAGGTTTTTTTGCCGGTGCTCGAGGAAGAGGGCGAAACATTGTTCGAATGCGGCGGAGCCACTCTGTGATCCGATCGGAACGCGGCGACCTTATGCCGGTTTTGATCGCAATCGACAAGGTTGCCGGGAACGGACTTCCGTCGCGCTCATTTTGTCATTTTCGCTTCCTTTACCTATTACACAACTCTTACACCTGTTCCCGTAAATAGCTGATAACATTTTGAGTACGGAAAGAAAACGCTTGCGGAATAGCCTTACGTTTTCAAATAAAAAAAGCTTATCTGAAATCAGAGTTCAGCTTTTCCGTGGAGGCTTGATCAGTTGTGAAAGTATTGCTTGTTTATCCTGTTTTCCCCGAAACTTACTGGAGCTTTCGCCACGCGCTGTCCTTTGTCGGCAAGAAGGCCGCGTTTCCGCCGCTAGGGCTGTTGACCGTTTCGGCCATGCTTCCCCAAACCTGGCAACGGCGTCTCGTAGATATGAATGTCGAGCCGCTAACCATGAGCGATATTGAATGGGCGGACATCGTCTTTCTCAGCGCGATGATCGTCCAGAGGGAATCACTTGATCAGGTCGTAAAATTATGCAAGAAACTTGGTAAGCTAGTCGCTGTCGGAGGCCCGTATGTCTCGACCAGCTCGGATCTAGTGCCGGAGGCGGATTTCGTTTTCGTGGGTGAAGCCGAAACGACTTTGCCGGAGTTTATTGAGGATCTGAAATGCGACTCTCCAAAACGCGTTTATCAAGCAGCAGTGCGGCCCTCGCTTTTGTCCACGCCTGTGCCGGATTTCCATCTGATCGACATAAATCAGTACTCCTCGATGAATGTCCAGTTTTCCAGGGGCTGTCCGTTTTCGTGTGAGTTTTGCGATATCATCGAGATTTACGGGCGCGTCCCGCGCACCAAATCAAGTGAACAGATGTTGGCTGAAATGGAGGCCATGCGGGTCGCCGGCTGGCGAGGTACGGTCTTTATCGTCGATGACAATTTTATCGGCAACAAACGCGAGGTCAGAAAATTCCTACCAGATCTCATTGGGTGGTCCGAGCGCAATAATCATCCATTTTCCTTTTTGACCGAAGCAAGTGTAAATCTCGCCGAAGATGATTCTTTGCTAGAGATGATGCAAACTGCCGGTTTTCACCGCGTCTTTCTCGGTATTGAAACGCCCGCGGCTGAAAGTCTTAAAGAAGCCAACAAATCTCAGAATACAAAACGCGATCTGCTTGAGTCGGTGCGAAAGATCCAAAGCTATGGGATCGAGGTCATGGCCGGTTTTATTGTCGGGTTCGACAACGACCCGGAGGATATTTTCGAGCGGCAGATCAACTTTATCCGTGAAAGTGCAATTCCGCTTGCGATGGTCGGGCTCTTGACTGCCCTTCCCGACACGCAACTTTGGAAGCGTTTGGAGCGTGAAGGCAGACTCGTTCACGAAAGCAGCGGGAATAACACGGATTGTTCATTAAACTTTGCTCCAAAAATGGATCGGGAGCGCCTGGTCGAAGGATACAAAGCCATTTTAAGGACCATTTACAGTTCGGAGGAATTCTATCAGCGCTCACTCGATTGCTTATCGCGTGTACGTAACGATGCGGCAGCCGTGCAGCGAGCCAGCATCATCGGCGTTCTAAGCTTCTTCATCAAAATAGTTGTTAGGCTCGGAGTAAGCGACGGGGAACGCCTTCGATTCTGGAAGTATTTATTCCGAGTCGTCAGGTTTTACCCGCGCAGTCTCGGAAACGGGATCGCCCTCGCCGCAATGGGTTATCACTTTAGAAAAGTGACGGAGATACACTGTGCGAAAGTGCCGTTGACGAAGTTTAAGGGCGAAGGGACGCAATTGCCCGCCGAAATTAGTTTCGCCGACTGATTCGGTTTGGCCTATTTGGGAGAGTGTTCATGCCATTGTTGCCAGAATATCAGTAATGTCTTGGTCAGTGGTGTCGGGATTTATAAAGCAAAACCTTGCCACGGTTTCAAATTCATTTCGTCGCCGTACCTTCGTGGGGGCGACCAATGCAAAACCGGATTTGTGATTTCGATATGTCCAATTTCGATAATCCTCGGGTGTCCAACCTAATCGGCGGAATAACACACATGACAGACTTGGCTCGCGAACGAGTTCTGTATAGTATGTTGCGGAGATCAGCCTTCCCGCGATTCTTGCCAGGTCGATTCCTCGTTCGATGGCCGTTTCGTATCTGTCTGTGCCGTACATTGCCAACGAGAACCACAACGGCAAGCCTCGAACGCGGCGTGTTAGCTGTATCTGATAGTCCGACGGATTAAATCCCTGGGCACCTTCGTCGCTGAAGATATCGAGATAGGAACCCTCCTGAGCGTGGGCCTTTTTTGCGAGTTCCGGGTCGCGGTAGATGATCGCACCACAATCGTATGGTGAAAATAACCACTTGTGGGGATCGATCGTTACGCTGTCGGCTTCTTCGATACCATTAAAAAAATGCCGCACTGAGCGAGCCGCCAATGCTCCGCCGCCGTATGCGGCATCAACGTGAAACCATATACCCTCTGATCTACATATATTTGCGATACCCGCGAGATCGTCAATTATTCCCGCGTTTGTCGTACCGGCGGTTGCGATCACAGCGAACACCCTGCGACGATCTTTAGCAGACATCCGTGACAGGGTCTCAGCTAAATGAGAGCTCTCGAGCCGACTCTCCGTTTCGATCAGAAGGACATCGGCGTCGATCACCTTTGCCATTGCCTTGATCGACGAATGTGCCCCGTTCGAGGCGATAACGATGCCGCGTGTTTTTGAATTGCGTTCGTCTCTGTCTCGCCAATGTTCGCGGGCGGTGACCATTGCTGAAAGATTCGCCTCTGTGCCTCCGCTTGTAAAAACACCGAAAGCTCCGGCCGGCATTCCGGTCAATGAGACCAGCCATTCCATCGCTTGGTTCTCGGCAAAAATACAGCCTGCTCCCTCCAGCCAGAACGCGCCATGAACACTGGTTGCCGAAGTCACGAGATCGAACATGACCGCTGCGCGGGTCGGTGATGCGGGGACGAACGCAAGATGCCGCGGATGATCGATCGGGACACTCGCTTTAACCAACACATCCTTAAAAAGAGCAAATGCCTTCTCCCCGCCGATGCCTTTAGGCGTGATAGTCTCGCCCACGAGGGCCTTTAACTCCTCTGCCTTTTTAGGAAAGCCAAGCTTAGGATCGGTATCGGAAATACGACCTATCGCGTATTTAATAACATCGAGAGACATCTCGACAAGATCAATGTCTACGTTGTGCATAAATTTGGGGCTCGGAGCCGTCTTACGAGGTAGCTATTGCATCAGAATCCGGCATAGTGTCCGATCACGACCGATAATACGACGATCAGGCCGTAAATGATCTCCCAGACCCCGATCTGCATCGCTTTCATTTTATTGCGATCGGGAGAAAGTCCTGTGATAGCCCGATAAGCCAGTACCGACATGGCCAGAATCGTTAGAAACGGACTGAGTCCATAATAGGCCAAGGCTGCGGTCATAAATAGCGCTGCGATATGGGCGAGTGTCGGGATCATCCGGGAATAATGCTTACCTTTTTCCAGACGAAGTCGCTCGCGAACATACAGGATAGAGGAAAGTGACCTTGACGCAAAGATCGCCCAAAGGGCGGCGGCATTTACCAACGGCATATTGGCCGATAGTCCGATTGCTGCGATCGAGGCAGACATCACGACCGCTCCCGTCAGCTCGGGTATTAACTTGCGGCTTTGTCTTGAGGCGTCAATGTATATCTGAAAAACAGCGAGCGGCAAGACTCCAATAAACGGCAGTAGCGATTGGGCTCCGACCGACAAGAGCGTACCAGCAAGCCCAATCGAAAATATCGCACCGTAGCAAAGCAGAAATCGAAAGGCCAGGCTCGCACGCGTCCTGTTCCGCATTCCAAAGCGGTCGGCGATCAGAACCTTGAGCGGCTGCCGTGTAAGAAATGCCCCGATAGTAAGACCGGCGATCCAAGGAGCTCCGGTGGAAAACGCGATCGCCAGGCCGACGACTAGAGGTTCGAACAAAAACGCCCATCCGCCGTGTTCAGTAGGTAGAGCGACTTGCCGCACGCGAACAGCTCGAACGGGGGCTGTGATCGGTGCGGCAGTCGACATATTTTGGTTCATTCCGAGCGAGTGTTAGGCTCGGGCCTTTTGTTCGAGTTCGATCGCACGGGGAAAAAGCAGATTATTTTCAAGGTGAATATGTTGGTGCAAGTCACGCTCAAACTCGCCAAGCCGATGATACAGAGCGGTGAAACTCGGGCACGCCTCCGCCGGCAGAGTGTAGTCATTCGTAACTCGACGCATTTTGACAAGTAGTTCGCCGACTTCTTCATGCTCGACGTTCATCATATTCACCGGATGCTGAACAGTTCCGAAGGGCGGAAACGCAACGTTAAGATGATTTGAGTAACTATGCTCTAATTTTTGAATATAAGGGAACAGAACCATTTCTTCTTTCATCATGTGCGGTTCCAGATCATCACACAATGCTTGGAAGAGATCTTTCAACTCAAGTAGATATGTATAATGATCACCATGACGGCTCGCGACCTTAGCCATCAGCGGGGTCAAATGGCTCATTTCGTCTCTGGTGTAAACATGGTGTTTATCCAAAATATGATCAATGAGATCGCTCAAATCAATTTTTGAGAACGACTCTTGATCACTACCATTCGACCCATCCAAAATGCCGTCTATCTTTTGCAATACGATGTCCGGACTGGCACCGACGTTTCGGCAGGCCTCGTCAAACGGCGTATCTCCGTGGCAGCAATAATCGATCTTAAATTCCTCAAAGACGCGGGTTGTCACCGGCATCTCAAGTGCTATTTCGCGAACTGTCTTACCTTGAACACTGATCATTAATTAATCCTCCAAATGTATACTCCAGCATAATTGTCGCCGATGTTTACAGGGGAAAATATGATCTCGGTCATGTTCAAGAACTTACAACAACTCTCCGAACTCTCCGAATGGCGTTCGCTTAGTCATTTATCCTTAAATTTAGTTAATAAGATTGATACTTTCGACATTGCCCTAATTTCGTGAACGACGTTTGGTTCGATCGTAACCAAAACACCTTCTTTTAGTTCAACCTCTGCTTTTTCTTCGCCGACAATTAATAAGCCTTTTCCTGCAACACATTGAATCGTAATCGGTTCGGCGGCTTTATGAGCATCTAGAACCGCCTTATTGCGTAGCGTAATTTGGACGATTTTTCGGCGTTCACCATCAAAAAGCGGCGTAACCTCTTTATCTTTGCCGTCGCCGATTTTAGTTTGTAAATTCAACTTTTGCATAATTCTTTCCTGACTATTGACATTAAAACCGATGACCGTAATCATCAGAGCAACTCCTAAAACTACAGTTAAAAACAAAATTCTCTTCATTTTTGACAAACCCCCAACCTGCCTCCGAAACTTTATCAAGATTCAGACAGTTGAAAAATACTCGATTAGCCGATCAGATCATTTCCCTCTGGTTGAAATCCGAAACCGCTCGTAAAGCGGGCAAAAACTAATCAAACTCGTCAGTAAAAACCCAATTCGGTCAATCGCCGGGCCGCAATGGTCGGACCGGGAAAATCCGTTGTAACCTCAGATGGTCGTATCATGCGGCTTAGCACGCGGCGTCGCCTTTGGGGTGAGGATAGCGGTCAGACTGGTCTTCATCGTTGTGGGCATTTAGGCAAACAAAGTCCTTTTCGATCAATATTCTAAGTTCGGTTTGTTCGTCCGCAAGAAACGTTCCGGCAAGGCTAACCTCGTCGGAGTTGGCCCAGCTATTGGCGTCGGAGGCAGGTACGCGAACCACGATTGTTCCGTCCGCAAAAGAGGCCGAAAAATTGCTGTCGGGTGTCTTTTCGAGCAAGTAGCCAAAGTCGTTTTTACCTAGCCCAAATCGCACATTGTCCCCTATGGCTCCTGTTTGATCAAAAGTCTCGACTTCGGAACGGCCCAACCGAAAACGAAGAGTGTTCTCTCTAATTCGAAGTTTCATGATCCAGTTCTTTACACAAATCTTAGAATAAGGAACGTAACACGAAGTACGGTTGCCGAAATATGATCCAGATCACTTTTTAGCAGGTAGCCTAACGGACAAGCGTGCGAAGATGCTCAGCCGTTTCGACGAATATTCTTCCGCCTATGATCTTCAGAAATCCTTTGTCCGCGAGCTTTCGGATAGTCCGGATCGTGGTCTCGAGGGAAAGTCCTGCCATCTCAGCTATATCTTGCCGTCGATGGGTGATTTTCTTCGTTTCATTGCCATTTATTTCACCCGTTAGGCGCAAGAGAACAGTCGCAATTCGCTGCTCGGCTGATGGCGAGGCCATTATCTGAACAGTAACGGCACGATCACGAAGAATGCCGCACATTCGGTTCAGCACCAGCGAAGAAAATTCGGATGACGATTCCATCAAGGCTAGAAATTCATTTCGCGGTACCATTAGCAGCGAGCTGTTCTCAATTGCAACGGCTGTTGCCGGAAACCGCTTTCCGTCCATCGCCGGCGGAATCGCAAATATTTCGCCCGCCTGAAACATGCCAATTATAATCTCCTTTCCCGGTTCAGGATGACGAACCATTTTGATCTTTCCAGCCAATATGATCGGTAGAAATGTGGCCTGATCACCCTCGAAAAAAACGTGCTCGCCGCCAGCGAACGAACGCCTGCTTCCAATTGCAAAAAGACTTCCTGTTAATTCGGCACTAAAATGTTCGGATATTTGATTCATGTACTTAAAGTACGGCCCGCAACGATCCCCAAAGCTAATATTCACATTTTATGAGGCAAATCATAAACCGACTGACCCGAATTTGATAAACAATAGTAGAGAACGAGGCGACTCAATGAAATATTCAGTTCGTGCATTTTTATTAACAGTATTTTTGACTGTGCTTTATTCCGCTAACCATGCTCAAACACCAACTCAACCTACCCTGATCGAGCTACAGAATCAGATCACTGAACTCGAAACAAAACTCAAAGCAATAGGTGTTGAGCTTGCCAAGTTAAAAGAGGCCAACCCACCGGCACTCACCAATGTTGGGGATGGGAAGGTAAAGGTTGACGAAAGCGTGCCGACGACATCGACTGCCAAGAAAGACGTGGAGCCTCAGAAGAAGAAAGACCTAGGTGTCGATATTGGTAGTGCACGCCTGACGCCTTACGGGACAATATTTTTCAACGCCTTCGGGAATAGTGGCGGCACAAATAATGCGGACGTTCCGATATTTGCTACACCAACCGGCAGCGGAAATTCAAGCGCAAGCGTTCGGCAGACGCGGCTCGGCCTCAAACTTGAGGGAGCAAAGGTCGGAACAGCGCGTCTCGGGGCGGTAATTGAGGGTGATTTTTTCGGTGGCTTCCCGTCGGTTGGGATCGGCGAGAATTTCGGAGTATTTCGGGTTCGTTTGGCGTATGTTCGCCTTGATTGGGAACGCACATCGGTAACGGTCGGTCAGGACTGGATGGTCTTTGCTCCGGTAAATCCTACATCAATGGCGACTGCCGGCAATCCGCAAATGGCGGCTGCGGGTAATAACTGGGCGCGGCTTCCTCAAGTCAGGCTCGAACGTAAGATCGGCGATCATATCACCTGGCAAGGGGCCTTGCTTGAGCCACAGACGGGTGATTTCGCAACGAACGCTGCCTTTTCTGTTCAGCCCACGAGCGGAGCTGCCTCTAAGCTGCCATTTATTCAGACTAGGATCGCCTACGCCGGCAAGAACTGGTTTGGTGCAAAAAAGGCAGGTAGTATAGGCCTTTCCGGGCACTATGGCCGTTCACGTGTTTTTACCGGGGCAACAAATGTTCGTAATGACATCGAGTCGGTCGGCGTTGCTCTAGACTGGAGCATTCCGCTCAGCGAGCGGATCACAGCATCCGGCGAAGCCTTCATTGGGCGCAATCTTGGAGGTTTTCAGGCAGGTATCTTTCAAAGTTACAACAATGATTTTGCATATCGTGTTGGCTCGTCACTCGTTCGATCAGGTGTCCGCTCGATCGGCACTCGTGGCGGTTGGATGCAGTTTGGCGTAACGCCGCCGACCCTGCAAGATCGATTGACGTTATACGGTTCCGTCGGCATTGATGACCCGGATGACCAAGACCTTGTCAGCTTTTCCAGTCGTGATTGGCGAACGAGGAATTTTGTTATCGCCGCAAACTTCATTTACAAATTCACTCCTCAGTTCTCGCTCGGAGCTGAATTCAGGCGTTTGAGAACATACTATTTTCTCAGCGGCCGGCAGACTTCAAATCACGTGAACTTGGGGGCTTCCTACTCATTCTAATTTTACTCGCTGTCAATGCCGACAGTCTTTAAGTGCGAGTTTACACGTTGATGGTAAACAGAAATACGCGCAGTTAGCCTTTCGTCTGTAGCGAATCGAATATATGATTACGTTCTAGAACTAACTAATTACTCTGAAGTTGTTTGAACTAGAATTCCATTTTAGATTGGCATTCATTTTGCACACCACAATTGACTGCCTTAAAAATCCGAATGCCCAGAGATAACACGAAGCTAGCCACTCCACTTAACTATCGCAACCCGACCTTAATCGGGCTCGGGGCGTCAGCCGCTCTGACGGCGCTTGTTATTGTTGGTTCGCGGAATCTTGAACATTTCGACTCGGCACTTTTCGGATATCTGATCGCCAGTATCGTCGCGTTCGGTGCAATATTTTTCCGCTATGCACTTTGGCTGCAGCGTCCGGCAACGCGGGCATATTTTTCCAGAGGGTTAAAGCTATTTTTCCAGCGAAAGAAATTTGCGCGCAACACGCTAGACGCTACAAAAACGGTCGGGATCAATATGCTCGCCCAAAAGTTCATCTTCAAACGGGCCAGATCAAGATGGCTGATGCATTTTCTGATCATGTGGGGCTGCATCCTATCAGCCGCCATTACATTCCCACTGGTATGGGGCTGGATACATTTCAAACTTGAAGGCGAAAGGGCGTACCGGATCTATTTATTCGGCTTTCCGATGCAGGAGATGGACGTCTATAGCGTGATAGCTTGGTTTACGTTCAAGGCTCTCAATTTTACTGCCCTCATGGTCCTTGCTGGCTGTGCTATCGCAATCCACCGACGTCTGAAAGACCGAGGAGCAATAGCGGTTCAGCAGTTTCTCTTGGATTTTGTCCCCCATCTTTTATTGATCGCGATCTGTGTTTCAGGCCTTATGCTAACGGCATCGAGCACGTATTTCGGTGGGTATATGTACTCGTTCATCGCTCTGAGCCATCAGGCGATCGTGATAATGACGCTATTCTTTTTGCCGTTTGGAAAACTGTTTCATATAGTCCAGCGTCCGGCGTCGATCGGTGTGGAGCTTTATCAACAGCGGGCAAAAGAGATGGAGCAAGCCAAATGCCGGCGGTGCGGAGTAGAATTCGCATCGGTTATGTGGCTCGGAGATCTAAAAAGCGTCGTCGAAAAAGTTGGTTTTGACTACACGATGGAGAATGGGGAAACGCTACAGGATTATTGTCCGCGTTGTAAACGCGTAATGCGTGGTCTCGCATATTCTGTCCTAATGGACCGTCCGGATAAGGTCTTTCACGGCTCCCGTGCTGACGGCGAATAATTAACATGTCAAAAGTAGAAAACCTCGCAAGCATCATTGACCGTTTCGGCCCTAATATCCACGATGAGCCGATCGGCGGTTGGAGCGCCGAACGTAAGATCGACAAGATGGTGCCCACCCACTGTCCGTATTGCGGAATGCAATGCGGCATGAATCTGCTGGTCGAGAAGAATCATGTGGTCGGCGTCGAACCGCGTTATGATTTTCCGGTTAACGAGGGCCGTCTGTGTCCTAAGGGAGTGACGGCGTATCTGCAAACCCACCATCCTGATCGGCTCGAATACCCGCTGATAAAGCGGAAAGGCAATTTTGAACGGGCAAGCTGGGACGAGGCTCTCGACCTAATCGTTACGAAATTTAAGGGGCTGCAGGAAAAATACGGAAAAGACTCGATCGCTGTTTATTCAGGCTCGTCGCTGACTACCGAAAAGACATATCTCGTTGGGAAGTTTGCACGCCTTGGTTTGCAGACAAGATACATCGATTACAATGGACGGCTTTGTATGGCATCCGCCGCAGGCGGTAATAATAAGGCCTTCGGCATCGACCGGGCGGCGAATCCGTGGAGCGATATTCCCCATGCCGAGGTCTTGATCATTGCCGGAGCAAATTGTGCCGAAACGTTTCCGATCCTAAACGGATTTTTGTGGAAGCAACGTGACAACGGTGGCGTCTGGATAGTCATCGATCCGCGTGAAACCCCGACTGCTCGCCAAGGCGACCTGCATCTACAACTCAAACCAGGGACAGACGTCGCTGTCGCGAACGGAATCCTAAACGTCCTGATAACCGAAAACCTGATTGACCAGGCATTCATCGACAGCCGTACCAATGACTGGGAGTCGGCGAAAGCAGCGGCATTAAATTATCCGCCGGAAGTAGCGTCGGAAATATCCGGTGTGCCGGCCGAGAAGATCATTCAGGCCGCACGCCTCTACGGTCGTGCAAAGACGGGCATGATCATGCACGCTCGCGGCGTTGAACATCATTCAAACGGAACGGAGAATGTATTGAGTTACATCAATATCGCACTTGCTACCGGCAAGATCGGCTCCGAAGGCCGCGGGTATGGCACCATCACCGGACAGGGCAACGGGCAAGGCGGCCGTGAACATGGGCAGAAAGCCGATCAACTTCCCGGCTACCGGTCGATACTCAACCCGGAACATCGGAAATACATCGCCGAAGTATGGGGCATAGACGAATCTGAATTACCTCAACCAGGCGTGTCGGCGGTCGAGTTATTTAACAAAATGCGCGAGGGCGAGATCAAAGGCCTCTTGTCGATCTGCAGCAACATGATGGTCTCGCTACCTGATACCAATCAGGTGCGAAAGTCACTTGAGGGGCTCGAGTTTAACGTCTGCATCGATTTCTTTTTGTCCGAAAGTGCACGTTACGCCGACGTTGTTCTGCCTGGCACGACATGGTCCGAGGACGAAGGCACAACGACCAGCGGCGAGGGTCGAGTGATAAAAATCAATCAGGCGATAGACCCACCGGGAGAAGCCCGCCACGATTGGCGAATTTTGCAGGAGATCGCTCGCCGGATGGGCCGCGGTCAGTACTTTCAATTTGAGTCTCCGCGGGCGATATTTGACGAACTACGCGTCGCCTCCAAAGGTGGTAAGGCTGACTATTTCGGCATCACTTACGAAAAGATCGACAAACAGGACGGCGTCTTCTGGCCGTGTCCGACCGAGGAAAGCAAGGGGACGCCACGCCTTTTCGAGGAGCGGTTCGCTCACGACGACGGCAAGGCTAAATTTCACGCGATCGAGTACAAAGGGGCCGCCGAGAAACCCGATGAAGAGTATCCTCTGATTTTTACTAGCGGACGCATAGTTCACCAGTATTTGTCGGGTAATCAGACCCGGCGTATCGGCTTTCTTGTTCAGCAATGTCCGGAGCCTTTCGTTGAGATGCATCCTGAAACCGCTATGAAATACAAGATCAACGACGGCGAGCGGGTGAAGGTGATCTCGCGTCGTGGTGAAGGTATTTTTCCCGCTCTTGTCGTAAAAACCATAAGGCCGGACACTATTTTTATCCCGTATCATTGGGGCGAGGAACTCGCGGCGAATCAGATCACCAACGCCGCGCTCGACCCAACTTCAAAAATACCTGAATTCAAGGCATGTGCCGCCCGTTTAGAGAAAATACACACGAGAGAATTGCCGATACTAGGCGAGGTGCGAAAGGGAACGTCGCAGAATGAAGTGCAGAGAGGAAAATAGAGCATGAACGAAACCATGTTTATCGATCCGCAGCGATGCATAGGATGCAGATCTTGTGTCGCAGCGTGCCGCGAGTGTTCGACGCATAAGGGTTACTCGATGATCTTTGTCGATTACATCGACCGCAGCGAGACAACCGCAACCATGCCGACCATCTGCATGCATTGTGAAGAACCGACTTGTGCACTGGTCTGCCCCGCGGACGCGATCAAACAAAATGAGGATGGTGTGGTCATGTCGGCGCTAAAACCACGCTGCCTCGATTGCCGCAATTGTGTGAACGCGTGCCCGTTTGGTGTGCCGAAGTACAACTCAGCGATGCACCTGCAGATGAAATGCGATATGTGTTACGACCGAACAAGTGAGGGCCTGATGCCAATGTGCGCAAGCGTTTGCCCAACCGGAGCGTTGGCGTTCGGCACCTATGAACAGATTGTTCCGCTGCGTAGGACCAAGCCGGTGAATGCTCACGTTTTTGGCAATCAGAGCGTCAATACCAAGGTCTATATGATGCTCCCGACGGACGCGGATGAGGTGTCCATCGACGGCTGCGGCATTTTCGAGGGACAGATAGCTCTCGATGGCGCTCATGTTAGCGAAGAATCGTGGATAGATACTCAAGTGGAGGAATCCGATAAGAGCAATGAATTCTAAAGCATTCGATCAAGAAACAGTCAAAAAGATTCTGGCCGGAGACGGTGAAATATCGGACGAAAACAACGTCCGTGAGGCGACCGCTCCGTTTCAGGCCGAGTTTCCGTATGAGCGCGACAGCGAGGCACAGGTCACCCGGCGTGAATTCTGCAACTTTCTTTTTTTGACATCGAGCGCATTATTCGTCGGCGCAGCCGGATTCGCTGGCAAAGCTGCCTATGATGCCGGTTCGCCAAAACCCTTCGCTCCGGCAAAGATCGACGGAGCAATGAGCATTGAACCGGGAACAGCTCTGAATTTTACGTACCCGGCTAAGGAAGATACTGCGATCCTAATACGCGGAACCGACGGAACCTACGCTGCCTTTGGGCAGAAATGCACACATCTGTCTTGCCCGGTTTTCTATTCACAAGAAAACGACCGTCTCGAATGCCCCTGTCACAACGGTGGATTCAACTCCAAGACCGGCGAGGTGTTATATGGACCGCCGCCGCGTCCGCTCGACAGAATTGAGCTTGAAACTATTAACGGTGAGATTTTTGCGGTGAAAAGGGAGGTACGTGGACATGAAGGATAACTCCAAGCCGCAAAGGCCACAGAGCCGCGGACTTGCCGCCGTTTGGCAGGCCCGTCTCGCGATGCTTGTTATGATCAATGTGGCTCAGCTCTGGATCCTCTCGGCGGCGGTTGAGGCTGCTCTTGCACATGCTTACTCGCAACTGACGCCGCTCGTCATTGCCTCTGGTTTATGCTGGCTGATCGCACTTAGCATAATCGTTTGGTGGAAACCGGCTGTGCCCCGCTGAGTTTACTTATTGTGTTTACTACAACGCTTGTGGATGCCTTGGCTCTGGATTCCGGGTGTACCAGATTGTTAAAGGGCTTGAAGGAAACGTTGTTTAAGACGTATGGATATTAAAACATTTCAGCCCGGCTCGGCTCGGGCACTTTTTTTTTCGACAACTGCATTCGCCGTCACGTTTGCCGTCTGGGGTCTTATCGCCGCACTAGCCCCCACCTTCACCGAACTTTATGGACTCTCCGGAAAGGAAAAGAGCCTTTTGATCGCGATTCCTGTCCTGCTTGGCTCGATCGGCCGTCTTTTTGCGGGAATGCTGGCGGACAAATATGGCGGTCGACGCGTCTTTTCGGCTCTCTTGGTATTTTCAGCCGTTCCGGCAATCGCGATCGGCTTTTCACAAAGCTATACACAATTGCTGATCCTCGGCTTATTTCTCGGGCTCGCCGGAACATCCTTTCCGGTCGGAGTCGGATTCACCTCAAAATGGTTCAGCCGTGAAAAGCAAGGAACCGCCCTTGGGGTTTACGGCATGGGCAACATTGGCCAGTCAATTGCCGTGTTCTTTGCCCCTGTCCTAGCTATTTGGCTCGGTGACTGGCGTAATGTTTTCTTTATCTTCGCTGCAGTTACACTTAGCTGGGGCATTTTGTTCTATTTTTCTGCCCAAGACGCTGCGGTAACGACCGTTCCTAAATCACTGAAGCAAAATCTAAGCGTTTTGAGGACCTCGGGTTACGCCTGGATATTGTCATTATTCTATTTCCTTACATTCGGCGGTTTTGTCGCTCTAGCTTTATACCTGCCAACTTTTTTGAAGGAAATTTTTAACTTGACCCCAACCGATGCCGGAGCTCGCACGGCGGGATTTGTGCTTGTAGCAACCTTTTTACGACCTGTCGGCGGGATCTTGGCCGATAAATTTGGCGGAGCTAAGGTCCTCCTCGGTGTTTTCGCCTCGATCGCCGTCCTTTCGCTGCTTTTAAGTTCTATCTCTATCGTCCCGTTTACAATCGGAGCCCTAGGCTGTGCCGCAGCACTGGGCTTGGGCAACGGGGCTGTTTTTAAGCTTGTGCCCCAGCTTTTCCCAAATGAGACTGCGACAGTAACAGGTTTGGTCGGGGCTTTTGGCGGGCTCGGCGGCTTCTTTCCGCCGCTCGAGCTTGGACTTGTTAAGGACCTGACAGGAACCTACACGCTCGGCTTTGTTTTTCTTTCTGTATTCGCTCTCATTTGTTTTGCGATCAATTACTTTTGGTTCATTAGAACTTTGCCAAAGAATGAAGCAACATGATGAGCATATTTCTGGGAATTCCGTGAATTTGATCGAAGGTTTTGTCTTGGCCGGCGGCGAAAGCCGGCGAATGGGTCGGAGCAAACCAAATTTGTGGCTCGGCGGCAAAAAGCTCCTTGACCGAGCAGCGAACACTCTGTCCCGAATAGCCGATCCTATTTACGCAGTCGGCAATTTGACGGCCGATGTTACCTCTTTGCCGATAATTAAGGACGAACTGGTCGGATCGAACACGCGAGGTGCAATAATTGGCCTTTACACAGCTCTATTTCACGCAAAAACTGAATGGGTCGCGATACTCGCCTGTGATCTCCCGTTTGTAAACGAAGAGTTGTTGATAAGAATGAGATCAATAGTCGAGCAATTCGCAGACTCGCCGGACAACAGTGCCGACACTGTTTTCGCAGAACAACCCGATGGACGCATTCAGCCGCTTTGTGGGCTTTTCCGTCCCCACCATTGTTTGCCCGAGGTCAGGAAAATGATAACAGAGGGCAATTGGCGGCTTCAGAATCTAGCCACCAGACTAAATACACGAATTCTCAATTTTGCCGAGTATGAAGATCTACGGGGCACAAACCGTTTTTTCTTAAATGTGAACAAGCCTGATGACTATCTCACAGCAATCGAATATGAACGCACATCTCCGATCATCGACCAGCTTGACTGACCAAAAACAAAAATATTTGGTGTAAATCTGAGTGTGAATTGAAAAAGGGACATTCAAGGATGCCCGCCTGAATGGGTGTTACCATTTAGCTATTGGATTGATCCGATTTTGACCCGGAGCTCAAATGCACGAATTGCTTGAGGAAATTGAAAGGACGCTGCGACGAATCATACGCGAAGAGATCCGGTCTGCATTAGAACCCCGCGAAGAGACAACAGCACTTGTTGAAAAGCCACCTGAACGTCAAGGGCTTCTGAATACGAAAGAGGCTGCCGCGTATTGCAGAGTCTCCGAAGTCACGCTCTGGCGAATGAGGAAGAATAGTGTCATTGGCTTTTTCAGGGTCGGAAACTGACTGCCATATTCTGTCGAGAAGCACCTAATACCGTTTCTCGAAGGTCGTGAGCGAAAGACTAAGAAAATCGTAAGTTGATCCTTTTCAGACGGCTTAAAATATTCGGAGTCCCTGGACAAATCGTGTGCAACATTGGTGCAACAACTTCCCAAAATTCTTCCAATTGTGATAATTCGCTAAAAAGAATTTGTAATCACATGTTCCTCGCGAATTTATTGTGACGTGGATTGTGACATAACTAGTGAAAATCGCACCAGATATGACACAAAATCGCTGAGTAGTACTGAGCACCTGGATTATGTGCAACCCCTTGCAATAATTAACGTTAATAACACTCCCTGACACTCAGACGCCGTGAGGATGTCCTTCTGTTAACCGAAGGGTTGTAAGTTCGAGTCTTACCTGCGGAGCCAATTAAACAGGCAGTTTAAGCCGTTCAGCATTGGACGGCTTTTCTGTTCCCACTCAAATTTCCACCTTAAACTACACGAGATGATCCGCATGATCCTATTCGTTGAGCTAGGTCGGATCGCGCTGGTCGAAAGATCTCCACCGCACTTTGCTGGCGTTCTAGATCACTAGCTTCTCAGCGTATTCGCCGGCCACCGGTCGCCAAGCGTTTTCATTTGAATTACCAGATCCTTTAACAATCCAGGTGTTTTGGGAATGGCGACTAGTAGCCTTAAGTGTCGATTTAGATCAAAATATCAGCAGTAAATGAATTAGGCCAACGTTCGAACAACTAGTGCGGCGCATGTATTAGCATTTTCGATCAGGTGGGCAACGAATTGCTCAGGTTCGCCGTGTTCTCGGGGCGCATTAACGATACGTAAATCTGGGGAAAGCTCAAATTCGAACGCCGCGAGGCCTGCGGGCAGGCCCTCGCCGATCGATTTCAGAGCTGCTTCCTTGAGGCACCAGAGTTGGAAGAATGTCCGCAGACGTTCCGCCCCAACCGCCCGTTCGACCATCTTTGCCTCAGGCTTCGAAAAGAACTGATCGGCAAGTTCGATCGCCTCCACCATCCTCGTGCGATCTTCGAGATCGACGCCGATCGCCTGCGTTGACGACCACGCCCCTAGAAATCCAAATCGGCATGAGGAAAAGCTGAACCAAAGATCCGGCGAAGCGGGAAGGTATGGACGTCCTTTCTCGGTTTCCTCGAAAACGATCTGTGATAACGGCTCATGAGTTCCGACAGCTATGGCTCCACAATGACGACGAAACGCTCGCCGCTGCAAAAAATGTTCCCTGCCGTCCAATGTCAAAAAACGTTCGGCCCTCTTAAGTTCGGCATCCGAAAGTATCGAGGAGCAGAGCCGCGATGTCTCAGGATCTGGTGAAACCGGAGCAAACAGCACAAAAGCCTCATGTTCGGCCGACGAAGGTGTCCAATCCTGCGTACTTTTGGTAAACATGGTTTTGACCCGATCGCTTTCTAATATCGTCATCTCTTACGGTTGTCCGTCAAACAAATGATCACCACCGACCGTTGCCGGACCTTAAGACTTCAAGTGCGCGGACTATCAAGGGGTCCATGCCATTTTCAATATCAGCCTTTTTGTTGAGTAGTTCAATGTCTGCGGGTACGCCGCGGCCTTCGTAGCAGACCATGTCGGGCGAGAGATATTCCTGATATGACAGACGGTATTCCCAGCCGTTAGGAAGCTTTTTCTCAAGTTGATACGAGAATATGCCGTTGGTATGGTTACCGATGATCGTCACATAGGGCAGCTGTTTAATTGCTAAAGCGAATACTTCGCCGCCGCTAAATACGGAATCACAAGTTAGGAGGACGATCGGACCCGTGAACTGAACCTTACCTTGCGGTTCGATGTGCCATGTTTTCAAAGGTGAAAAGTCCTCTTTGCCAGGCCCGATCCTGGTCTTTCTGTGAAAGGCGACTCGCTTGTGGTCGCAAAAACGGTTTACTATCTGGATCACGGTATCGTCGTCTCCACCTGGATTGTCACGGCTATCGATAATGATCCCTTTCAACGCCCCAAAGTCACTGGCGATCTTGTCGAGGGCGGCGGTGAGCTTACGCTTTTTAATGCCCTCAAGCTCGAGGATCCGAATGTAGCCAAATTCTCGTGACCTACAGTAACGAAGCATCCACGCTTCAGTCTTTGCCGGCTTCTCAAATCCAAGGCTGACAAGGGTTTTGCCAGTAGTTTTGAATAGCTGCTTGAGCTCTCCTTTGTCGAACTCGCGATGAAAACGCGGCGTCTTTTCCGCTCGAAACTGCCGGGCTTTTTTGCCGCCGCGGGCCTTGGCGATCAGCTCTACGTGGCCGTCATTTAACGGCTCTAGCATTTGACAAAAGATGTCGAATAGCTCGTCGTCGGTCGTCTCAGGTATGACCTTTGGCCGGTACTTGGGGTACTGCTCTTGCCAGTCCACGTTCCTCAAATCAAAAAAAGGATATCGCTCGTTGAACATTTTCCAGAGGCGTTCGAAATTTTTGATTGGGTCGTGAACCTTCATGGCGTCCGCTTTAACCTGCGAGATTGGGTAGCAGTTTAACAATTATCTCTGATGCGGCAAGTTGGAGAGCGTATATCTCGAGTGTGTGGCGGCCGACGAATCCCATGACTCCGGCGATCGCCGCGGGCGGCTGAAAGCGGCTGCGGCCCCGAAAGAAAAGACAAAAACTCAGGGACAGAACACACAGACCAATCACGAACACTATCAGATGCGGCTGTGGAAACTGGAATTCGATCTGCTCCTGCCAGACGTAAATGATAGCGGCGGCGACGCAGGCCAACAGACGTACGAGCCTCGCCTTGTCCGACACGGGATCGGCGGAAAGCGGTTGTATCGTTTCATCTGTGTTTGCTTCGACCGTCGCTTTTCCGTCAACATACAGGCGGTGATACAGGCCGACAATGGCCCACAGCCATCCTTCGATGCCATAGTCAAACAACTTTGCAGCAACGGGCAAAACGGCGAGCAGTATGGCGAAAGTGATGACGTACGCCGCCCACGGCATGCGTTGTATGAGGGACAGTACGTATGGCCGCGCGATCCGTATTACCGCGAAACTGAGCAGGATGTTTGGCGCAACCCATTCCCAATCGGCATTCCAACTGTCGAGCATGGTCAAGGCCACGCCGAGCCCGATCCAGTGTAGCGGAATTCCACGAGTCGATGCATAGCCGACCAAAAAGAAGAACGTCGGAGCGGCAAACCGGCCGAAGACGCCCCACCACAGGTCGTTCTCCATGAAGAAATAACCGAAATGGTCAACTATCACGAGGATGATCGCGGCGGCCTTAAGCCAGTCGGTATTGTCGACGATATGAGGTTCGCTCTTGATGGCTGCTGCTGACTGTAATTCTGATCGTGACTCGATGGTTGGCGCCAATTGCGCAGGGCTCCCCTCGTAAGTGGCGGAGGGCATCGTCATTTCCTTGAGCACGAGGGTCAGCGGCAATAGGGTCGTTTCCCGCTCGATCGCCGCTCCCCCCATGACCGTAGCTCCGAAACTGACGGTGGAGCCATCGCCGATATCTGTTCGCTTGACCTTGAGGACCATGTCCTCAAAGCTGTGCAGCTGTAGCATGCCGTCCACAACGCAATCATCGCCAACACTGACTGCATTCCAGTCGAAGCACTGCAGCGGCCCCGTCACGATCGTACGCCGGCCGATCTTGCATCCCATCCACCGGAGAAGCGGATTCGACAGGATCGTGCCAGCAACGAATCCCATAAAAGAGCCGCACCAGACAAAGAAGCAATCCTGAGCCAGGAAATAAGAAAAGTGACGGATCGACCAGAACGGCGTTGAGTGATCGTTTCCCCATTTGGCGCCAACAAGCAGCTTTTTGACAATGATGCTCAACAGGATCAAACCTACTTCCGAAAGAACCAATGCGGCGAAAGCATTGGCCATTGGATTGTCGTTCCACTGCGAGAAACTTACATACAGTATCGCGAAGATGATGCCCAACGTGACTGGGATCAAAACGACGCTGGAGAGATCATTCAGCAATACTCGGGCGAGAAAGATCGGGAATCCGGGCAATTGATGGGCTTCATTTTCCGCCTCAAATGAAGTGCTCGCGAATCTCACGGGCGGGTTTCCAACGATCGTAGCCGGTTCTCCGGGCCGCGACCTCATCTGCCGTCTGTAATTAATATCGCTGGCGGGAGTTGAGACACCGAGCAGAAAATTGGACGGCAAATTACCGTATTCCGCGACGCAGTTATTACCGCTAAAGAAATTGCGGGGCATGTCGAGACGGCGCAAGGCAAAGTGGCCCGCCGAGACATCGAGCATATTAGTAAAGCATCCGTTGGACCAGAACACCTGGCCATCGGCGGCGGCGGCCTCCGGGACGAGATTGTTCATTTGGTCGCACTCCGAGGCTCCTAACGGCGAAAAGCGGACTCCCGCGAGCGCCCGCAGGTACTGTCCGGTGATGGTCCAGGTCCAGATCCTCTGTATGCCGTTCAACATGTACATTCTGTACATGAGTAGGGCTGCCTTTAGACCACGGGATGGATAGATGCCCGGTGCAGCAGCCGTCCATCGAATAAAAAGGCAAGTCAGGACCGAAGTTGTGACGATGATCGCCGATGTGGTCACCAGGGCGTACACGGACAGGTGCCAGAAGATCTCCAATGGCGGCGCCGTCTTGAGATAGTTTGCTGAAATACCACTGTCTCCTGCCAGTGCCATCCCGCGGGCCAACCAGCCAATGACGGCGGCCGGAATCAGATTGAGCCCGAAGAATATGACGATCTGCATCAGAATGTTCAATGCCTCGAGCAGCCAGACCGGATATGAGTAGCGGCAGATCTCGGCCGTTCGCCTCAATTCAGTGTATCCGCCCGCGAGACGGGCAGGAGCGCCTTCCCACATCTCTTGAAAGCCAACGCTCTTCAAAACTGATGTGAAGGGTGTGATCCATGTGCCGCTGCCGACCGACACGTTGTTCGCGATGGCGGCGCGCATGCCGATCTTGCAGCCGCTTTCGAGGCGAACCGGACCTATATGAAGATTTTGTCCCAGCCAACTCGTCGTGTGTATTTGCGCTCCGGTTTGGACGGCAACATCGTCCCCGATCGTGATCAAGTCAAGCGGCCCCGAGAGTCCGACGTTCGGGGCGCATTGAAAGTTTTTCCCCACGGTTGCTCCGAGCTGCCGCAAGGCAAAGGCAATAAGTGGAGCGCTGCGGTACAACCTGACAAGTGAAAGGAGCACCAGACTCTCCATTCGTTCGATGCACCAGACCCGAAGGTGCATCCTGCTCCATTTTGGATAGATACCGGGCGTTACATTGTTCCTATAGTTGTCGCCGCTCATGAACGATTTGATCATCTTGACCCAGATCAAGCCGATAAATGGAGTTGCCAGGGCGACTAAGTAGAGCACTGCCCCTGCGGTGATGAATCCGAGGAGGCCGGCGGACTCGAACAATACTTCGAGGTCGGTGATCCCGAATGCAATGATAATTGCCGCCAAGCCCGGAGAGTACAAGACCAAAGCGAACAGGATCTGCAGTGCGGTGAAATACCGGACCGATAGAACCTCGGCCGCGGCCTCATCGCGCTCGACGACTTTATTATCGGTTTCGGCGGGAAATTTGTTGGTTTCTTCGTTCTCCTGTGACGCGCGGGGGCGTTTTGAGACCAACCGCGCAGTATTGAAGTCGCTGAGCAGATCGCGGACCGAAACGGACCAGTCCGCTGCCTGCAATTTTTGGGCTAGACGTGCGATCACGATCGAATGGCCGCCAGCGTCCGCGAAGCGGTCGTCCGGCCCCAAAGGCGCCTCGAAGACCGAACGGCAGATCGCCAGCACCTCATCGCACTCAGGATCGGTCTCGGCCGCGTCTGAAGCTCTGACCATGTTCGAATTCGACGTGCCGATGGACTCAACGCTAGAGTCATTTTCCGCCGACGTCTCGGCGTTGTGTAGCAATTTAGCCAGATTTGGCAGGCATGCGCGGTCGATCTTGCCCGAGACGGGCTTCATGACAAATTTCTCGACCAGAAATATACTTGTCGGGACCGACGGGCCCGGAAGCTGTTCGGCAAGTTTCGCTCTCACGCGTGCGGCCCAATCTGCAGGAGCGGGGGCCACTATCGATATCTTTTCTTCACGGACGGTTGGTGCGGATACAAAGGCAACGAGAGCCTCGTTCTGGTAGTCGAGAACGGCAGCTTCGATCTCGCTGAATTGAGTTTGGAGTATGTCCTCGACGGCCTGTGCTTCGACGCGGTGCCCGCGAACCTTGAGCTGGGCATCGATGCGTCCGAGAAAGTGGACACGCTGTGTTTTGATGTCGATTCGGCATTTGTCACCGGTGCGATAGAGTCGGCCAAACTCGGGATGCGTGATGAACTTTTGTGCGGTTTGTTCCGGCAGGTTGCGATAGCCGCGCGCGACATGAACACCGCCTATACAAAGTTCGCCGATCTCACCATGCGGCAGCGGACGCAGGTCATCGACCTCGAGAATTACGTACGTAACATTAGGGAACGGCGAGCCGATGGTGATCGGTTCACCCGGACGCAAGCTCTGTCGACTCGTGTCGGTGCTCGCCTCGGTCGGGCCGTAGGTATTGATGATCTGACGCCTAGCCCGCGTCCAGGGTTCCACGAGTGCCGTAGGGAAAGCCTCGCCCGCAGGCACGATATATCGACAGATCGGATAAGGAAGATCGACCTCCGGCGCCGGCGTTAGTGTCGTCAGCAATACCGGCGGGCAGAACAGCACGGTAACCTCGGCCTCACGGAGCACTGCTACGAGGTCCGGGCCCGATCGGACCTGCTCCTTGGTGAGCATTACCACGGAACAGCCTGACACCCAGGCACTGTACATCTCGGAGATACTGCCGTCGTATCCCAACGACGAAGTCAGAGTCGTCGCATCCATGCCCGGCATCAGATCGAAATAATCGGCGTAGCTCAGCGCGAGATTTACGTATCCCGCGTGCGGACACTCGACGCCTTTTGGCATTCCGGTCGTACCGCTCGTATAAAAGATGGTCGCGAGTCGCTGGGCTGGATCGTCGAGCCAGGTTGGCGGTGTTCTTTTAGGCGTCGACTCCGGCAGAGCGAGCACATCAAGTGTCGGAAGATCACGAAACCGCGGCTGTCCTCGTGTGAGAATTAGCGCCGGATCCGCGTCCTTGAGCATGTGCTCGAGCAACGTGTCCGGCAATGTCGTGTCGAGGAACATCAACGTACCGCCAGCCTTGAGGACCGCAAGATGTGAGGCGACGATCTGCCAATTGTCCTGCGACATCGCGACCGCGACGACCTGGTCCGGGCCGGTGAGAAACGGCGCGATGGACGCGGCGATCCGTTCGGCATGTGCGTCCAGTTCGGAATAGGTCAGAGACTCGCCGGTGTGCGGGATCTGCAGGGCGACGTGACTCGGGAACTTTCGGGCCGAACGGCTAAAAACGTCCGTCAGCCAAAGAATTCCTTTTTGATGCGGAACGTTTATGAGGGAGCGTTCGCCGAAAACGTCAGTGAGGCTGAATTCAGAGGTGTCGGCCTGCGTTTCCGGCGCAACTCGTGCCGCCCAGAGATATCGTCTCCAGGCCAGGAACGCCAACAGGACGAACACCGCCACGGCGGCCGCTACAATAACTGCTTCCAAAACCTCTCCTCAGATGATCGCTAGAGCCGTCTCGGCGGTTACAAATCAAAGTATCGTTCCATCTTCCCTTTTCGCCGAATGTCCAGTGTGACGCAATGAAAACCGCCGCCCAACATTCTGGAATGCCGCAGTTTCAGAGGAACCACACCGACGCCCTCGGACTCGAGGAGCTTTATGAGCGCTGTCTGATCGCGATCGACGACGACCAGGTCCGGGCTGATGCTGAACGCGTTCATCTCTATCCATTCGCTGCCAATGCTTTTTGACAGGTAATCGGCTGAGTAACGGTCCTGATTCTCCATCGGAGGGCTATAGATCACCTTCCATTGCTTCAGGATCTCGGGCAAGGTAGTGTCATTGATGCGCGAAGGATTGGCTAGGATCAAGCCGGGACGCAACGCCACAAAGGTCGAATCGATGTGACTACCGTAATAAACGTCCTTCATGAAATGGACCCTAAATTTATCGCCTAGGATCGACTGCAGCCAGTGTCCTCCCGTTTCGTTTCCGGTAGCACTGACAAGATAGATAAGGTCTTCGCCAAAGCGCAGGACGTTGGCGGCGTCAAATGCCGGTTCATCGTTTCGCGGGCTCGGCTTATCCGGATCGAAGCCCTCAAAGAGCGAATCGAGAAGCATCGGTTTCGGTGCGCTATACCATTTTGCTCCTGACCTCATATAGTCCATCAGCAGTGAACGATAGCTATATGTTTCCTGCGAACGGCTGCGAATGACATTCGGCGTTTCGATTATTTGGTCGCCGATGACCATCATGATGTCGCGGGGGCAATAATTGTAGTAACCCTCAGACTCCCAGTTTATTGTCGAGAACTTTTTCTCGTGCGGCCAGGTATCGGGACGTTTGACGGTTACGCCGTTGCTCTCGAGAGCACGGACGAAATCATTGAGGTCCTCCTCGGTCTCATCGATGATCTGCTGCGGAAATGCTCCACGCGGGATATCGGCCAATGCGCGGTCGGGATACTCCGCGACCTGAGTGCTCAGATCCGCGTAAGGGAAACGCGCGTTCAGCGGGTTTCCGACGATAACTTCTTCGAGCGGGTCCCACTCGTTACAACTCCAAACCTTTGACATAAATTACCTCTCTAAAACTGTTGTTCCGCGGCCGTTTGGACATTACCAACGGGCGGAATTGCTGAAGAAATCAGGGATCTCAACCGCCGATCCGGACGCGATCGCCTCTTCAAGAATAAAACTGCCCACCCCAATATCGAGTACACCCAGCCCAAATGGCGAGAATATCCGCGGCCTTTCAAAGTCGGGTTTTACCTTGCCCTCTAGAACATCGACCAGCGTACCGTCAATGAAATTTCTATTGCCGGTAGCGATCTCCGTTAGATGGGGCGACGTGTTCGCTTTCAGGCAGTGGTCGACGTCATCCACGATGTTCTGCGATGCGAGAATTACACCGACGCCAAGGTCGCGGAGCGATAAATGAAGAACGGTCGGAGCGTGCGAAAAAAGCTTTTCGTCATTGAAATAAGGCTCTCCCGCCGTCGTTGTGAAGAGCACAAGCGAGGCTCTGCTAACAGCATCTTCCAAACTGGCGTGGATCTCGGCCTCGAGGCCGTGCTCATCCCGAAGCCATTTGCTGAGGCGTTCGGCTTCCTCGCGGTCGAGATCGAACAAATGAACCTTGCTGAATTCCCAGTTTCGAAAAATGAGCCATTCGATGCTAGAGCGGGCGATCACGCCCGTGCCGACAACACAAAGCGTTCCGGTGAATGGATCCGGAGAGAGATGCTCCGCGGCTAATGCGGCTGATGCAGCCGTTCGCGTAGAACTTATAAGCGACGCCTCCATACAAGACAGCGGATAACCCGTCGTCGCATCGTTCAGGATCAGTACCGCCGAGGCCCGCGCAAGATTTTCGGCCCGGTTTGCCGGAAAGCTCGATATCCACTTGATACCGCTCTTCTGTACCGAGCCGCCGAGATGGGCCGGCAAGGCTATTATCCGTGCGCTTGGATCATTAGGATATCTAAGAAAGTAGCTGTCAGGGTTAACTGCGTCGCCGGCGGCATGCAGGCGGTAGGCGGTCTCAACGGCATTGAAAACCTTTTCTTTGTTGTTATCAATTACACTCTTAACGGTCGAGCCGGAGATGACATAAAATGTCGGAGCGGCGTTCATAATATTCTCCAATTAGCGAACTCGGATTGATCGTACGCGGCGGCGGATTGACTTACTTCAATACGTTCCTTATACACAGTATCCAAATACCTTTCGCCCAGATCCGGGGAAATTGCGACGATGGTATCTCCCGGAGCAAACTCTGACGCCATCTGTTTTACAGCGGCCAAAACTGTTCCGGTACTTCCGCCAACGAGCAAATGATAGTCTCGAACGAATGAAAGGCAGCTGTCTATCGTCGTTTCTTCGTCAATGTATACCACCATATCGGGATTGGCGAAGTTTGCAAGCTTTGGCCTCACGCTGGTGCCGATACCGGGGATGTTTCTTTTCGCCGGTGCCCCACCAAAGGTTACCGAGCCGACGGGTTCGACCGCGACGACTTTGACCTCTGGGAATTCCTGATGAAGCCTCTCGGAAACTCCACAAAAGGTGCCGGTCGTACCTGTTCCGACAAAGACCCAGTCGACCTTTTTGAACTCGCGGGCGATCTCATTCGCAGTTTGCGCGGAGTGAACGTTCTTATTGGCAATATTCGCATATTGGTTGAGCCAGACAGCGTTAGGATTTGACGACAGTATCTCGTCGATCACCTTAAGCCTGGTTCCTAAAAATCCGCCGACGGAGTCACGCTCGTCTACGACGATCACCTCAGCTCCGTTAAGCTCCATGCCCCTGATAGTCACTCGATTTGCGTTCGGATCTGTTACGCAAATGAATTTGTAACCCTTCACGGCGCATACCAGACTGAGGGCTATACCGAGGTTTCCGGAGGATGATTCTACAATTACCGTTTCGTTCGGCCGCGCCAGCCCCCGTTTTTCCAGGTCTTCAAAAAGTCCGATCGCGGTTTTTATCTTGATCGAGCCTGTAACATTGAACCCTTCAAGTTTCAAAAAAAGGTCGTGCTCCCCCGCGAAAGCCCGAAGCCGGTAGAAAAGATCACGAAAAATTAAGTCCAGCGGTGATTCTATGATCATATTGCACCTTCCCGATAAAGACGTTTCTCCGGCTGAATAGGAACGGTCAAGCATAGTGCTCCGCCGACGTCGACTACCCGCCGCCCGATAAATGGAAACCCTACGGATCTTAGACCAAGGACCCATAAATTGCGACTAAACATGTTCCGAATCTTTAACTCGACGACTTTATTCATGGTGTTAGACAGTTGTCGGGCTTCAAATTAAATGGCCTACGATCTGATCCGCTATTACGCATACTTGAACCCGCCTTATCAAGGAATTGGAAAAAAGCCAAAACTTCGATCACCTTGTCCATAATAACAGCCCTGATGCTCCGGAAAACTGTCAAAACTGACAGGCTAAAAAGCGACGACAATCAATGGGCCGCGCCAAAAGATTTTAAGATAAACGATGGCGTCAGCGAAGCGATTTCAGGGCTAGCCGCGACCAAAGTTTCACTGAAGGAGTGCTCTCGAAATCGACACGATCGTAAGCGCAACCCAAATGCGGAAATGCCGCAGGTCATCAATTACTTCGAGAATAAACCTTGATACCGAAGGATATCAGAAACGGCTTCAAACGGCTCTAGATCATCGGGCACTAAATAGTTGCAAGAGTTTTGACTTTTGGCTGTGTACCTTTGTTACCCGAGGTTTCTTACCACTTACCGACCTTTTCCACGAAATTACCTGTAAAAAATGACAGTTACGACGTTATTGGTTATTCAATATCCTCCGATTAGACCTGAGTAATTCAATTTCAACAGAGGCTCAGGGTGCTAGTCCCAACATGAGAATGGAGGTAAAAACTATGAGAATCATCGTAAATCAGCAGCGGTTGGCGATCGCAGCCGCATCATTTTTGTTTTTGTTTATGGCAGGCTCGGCCGTGTTTGCCCAAAAGACTGAGCAGATCAGCGCCACTGCTATGGGAACAATGACCCAGATGGGAAGGGTCATTAGCATTGATATCCGTATCAGCGGATATTCAACAGCAGATGACCAACAGGTGCTTCTGCAGGTCTTCGCAGAAAAGGGATCCGAAGGTGTCGCGAATGCACTACACAAGATGCCGTCAAAAGGAAGAATAGCGATCACCGGAACACTCGGTTTTGATTTGAACTATGTTCGATCGTTTCCGATGCCGGATGGCGGACGCAGGATCCGCTTTGTAACAGACCGGCCGATCACATTTGGCGAACTTTGGAGTGCCAGTCGGTCTATGGACTATTCCCTTTCGATGGGTGAGATCATAATTAGCAAGAAGAAGGGAGAAAACAAAGGAACCTTGTACCCTGCGGCCAAGTTCAACATCGATAAAGATGGCATCCTTGAACTCGAAACTATGCAAAACCCGTGGAACTTAATGAATATTAGGGTTTGGAAATAGGGGGCTACGTTCGTTCGAGTAAGAGGCGATCAGTCAACAGCACAGAGGTAGATAGTATTCTTAATAAGAGGAGTTTACTGACGGCGGCTGATATCGAGGAGGAAAATCAGAAAAGGAGGCTGCGAGAAAGATGACGATTGCAATTGGAAAACTCATCTTGCCCGTGGCCTGCTTACTTTTCGTTGCACCGGCCGTTCTCTACGCTCAGACTTCCAACACGGTTACCGAGTTTGATCCGGGCATCGTGGTCGCGATAGATCTACCGAAACACTTCCGATTTGACCTGTACACGGGCCAGGAAAAGAGTGAAGAATTAGCATCGGCCAGGACCAAGGTCGGAGCCGGGATCAGCTTTCGCGTCAAGCCTATTTTCAAACGATTACTGGATGACGAAGACTCCGACAAACAGCATCTTCTCGTTTTGGGTACCGCCTACGAATACTCGCAAGCTTCTGAACAGGACCAGACAAGCATCGAGCATCGACTGATGGTTGATGCGACGCTTCGGTATGATCTTCCAAAGAAATTGCTATTGAGCGATCGAAATCGTTTTGAGTTCCGGTGGGTCAACGGCGACTATCACGTTCGTTATCGTAATCGTCCTGCACTCGAGCGTTCGTTCAAGTTATATCGGCGAAAGATCACGCCCTATATCGCCGGGGAGTTATTTTGGGATCAAAGATACAAAAAGTTGAACGTCTACAAATTTACGTCCGGTGTACTGGTTCCGATCTTCCGTCGAACGTCGCTCGATTTTTTCTACGAGCGGCAGCATTGCACCACGTGCTCAACGACGAACACCAACATATTTGGCTTGAACCTAAATATCGCGTTCAGCCTTAAGAAGAAATGATCAGCAAGAATCCAATATTTTTCCTAGTCGCCGCGATCATCTTGTTGTTCGCGACTGCGAATTTGAAGGCGCAGGAACCCGAGGCCTCACCGACCCCGCCGCCGCCAGGGCCTAAGGTGCAGGTCGAAGATGACCCGACCAGACCGATCATTTTCAGCATTCGGAACGAGCATAGATTCTTAATGAACGACGCCTGGGCAAATACGACGATATTTCGGTTCGATCAGCTCACGCTCAAGAATTTAGGCAACAGAGGCGGAGCAAAGGGTTTGATCCTCAGATTCGACATTCCACTTAACACTCTTCACGTCGGCAATACGACCACGTCCGGGCTCGGCGACCTCTACGCCCAGGCACTTTATATTCCGAAGATCTCACGGAAATTTGCTCTCGCGGTCGGAAGTGGAGTCGTGTTGCCTACCGCAACAAACGACATCCTCGGACGCGGAAAACTTATCTTATCGCCCACGGTCGTCCCTGTTTGGTACTTTGCTAATCGAAAGCGATTTGCTCTCTTGCGAATACAGAATTTCGTCTCTGTCGCCGGCAAAAGTAATAAGCCGGATGTCAATTATTTCATCCTTGCCCCGGCGATCGTTCACCCGTTGGGCAAAGGTTGGTGGGTAGTCGGTGACACGGAACTCAAGTGGGATTGGAAGTCAAAGCTCGGCAGCGGGATCACCGGCGTTCAACTCGGGCGAATGGTGAAAGGCAAATACGGGGTCTGGATCAAACCGGAAGTGCCTTGGGGGCCGGGCCGCAGCGGCAACTTTAACTTCAAGTTCACGGTCTTTAAGGTTCGCTAGATCCTTTCGTGCAAAAACCTCGGCACGTAAATGCCATTCAAACCAGCGATCTTCAGCATGGAGATCGCCTCACAAGAACTCACCTACTGCGGAACCATTGAGCGTGCAGGCAAAGCAAGAGACATTTTTGGCGCCGCCTTTTCCGAAGAATTAAGCACCGAACGATCCTTTCAATAAGAATATTGGGTGCCCTGTCAAAAATGACAGTATCGGCGGGCACTCAACGGACTTACACTTCGACATAAATAAGGCTGCAACGAAATTTGCAGTCTCAAAATGGAGGCACAAAGAGTAGCCGGAGTCGGCACTTTGGAGATAACAACAATGAAACGACATATATTATTTTACCTATCACTTTTGGCGATATTACTGGTTGCCAACGTAACCATCGCTCAGGAACGAGGGCAATATATACCCGGCTTTCGGGGACTTAACCCTGCTGAACAGCCCGGTGCCGGATTTACCTATCTTAACTTCTTTTACTGGTATCCGACCTCTACGCTGAAAGATCGCGACGGCAGTAAGGCAAACACTAACTTTGACCTCGACTTGGTTGCGGATATTAACTTATTCGCTTATACGCCAAAGAAAAAGTTTCTCGGGGCAACTTACACAGCGTCGATCGCGATTCCGGTCATGAACGCTGCTATCACTTTGCCGAAAATAGGGGCAAACACCGCTACCGGCGCATCGTTCGGCGACATCTATATTGAACCGCTTAGCCTCAGTTGGGCCTTCAAAAAGGGCAAGGTTCGGGCAGCATACGGATTTATGCCGCCTTCGGGTGCTAAACGGGTCACATCGAACTATCTCGGCCACCAGATCTCTTTTGGCGGAACATACCATCCTGACAAACACGGGCTATGGCAGATCTCGGCCCACAGCGTTTGGGAATTACATCACAAAAAACGCAACGAAGACGTCAAGGTTGGAAACAACGTCACGTTTGAATATGGCGTTGGCAAGACTTTCGTCAAGAACATGGGTGCCCAGATATATCAGTTGGGCTTGGTCGGATACGCACAAATGCAGCTGACACAAGATACAGGCACAGCTGTGGTTCCGTTCAATGTCGGAGCCAAGGACCGTGTTTTCGCCGTCGGTCCGGAATTTGACGTTATCCTCCCAAAGAAAAAGATCAATTTTTTCGTAAGGGTGCTGCCCGAGTTTGGGGCACGTTCACGCACGCAAGGCGTTACGGTAATGACGGGTATTGGAAAAACCTTCTGATCCGCAACTGTGGACATAGACGATACTCTGAAAATTGGATAAGACCGGAATTAAACAAAGCAGCAAGAAGCGGATCAATTTCCCTCCTCTTGCTGCTTTCTCATCAGGGCTAGATCAAAGTTTTTTAGGCACCTTGCCGATGACAGAGATCACTTCCATTGAACCTATTTAAGTAGTACGCTTTGCTTGG
>DEQS01000075.1:0-23373 GCA_002360555.1 Chloracidobacterium sp. UBA3360 | reverse complement strand
CTATTGCGTTGGGCGCAGATCCCCGGCGGGATCGCGATGATTTGTATAGGAATATTTCTCTACTTTCACCTTGAGGCCGGACGAAAGTGGCTGCTTTTTCTAATCATTGGGCTCCGCGTACCCGCTCTGATCCTTAATTTCGTATTCCCCGTTAATATTGCCTTTAAGGAAATAACAGCAATTGGGCAAACCACCATACTTGGCGAGAATTTGTCTTACCCGATCGGTACGCCAAACCCGTTTATCATTCTTCACTACGTAGTCGCGCTACTGCTTGTTATCTTCAGCATTGACGCATCTGTAACCGTCTGGCGGCGGGGCGATCATCGGAAAGCGATCGTGTTTGGCGGATCAGTTGCGTTTTTCGTCGCATTCACGGTGATACTCTCAGCGATGGGCATTTGGGACGTTGGCATGATCCCGGCGTTTGTAAGCCCCAGCTTTCTTATCTTACTCATCGCAATGGGTTTCGAAATTAACTATGACGTTCGGCGATCCGCCCGCCTTGCTCAGGATCTGGATGAACGGAAAAGTGAATTGACCGAAAAAGACCTCGCGTTGAACGTGTCAAAGGGTGAATTGGAATACATCAAAATGGCTCTTGATAAGTCATCTATAGTTGCGATCACCGATCATAAGGGGAAGATCACTTTTGCAAATGAGAAATTTTGCGAGATCTCGGGCTACTCTGAAGAAGAACTGCTGGGTCGCGATCATCGGATAATAAATTCTGGCCATCATCCAAAATCATTCATTAAAGATATCTGGGCCACGATCTCAAACGGAGACGTCTGGCGGGGCGAGATCAAGAACCGGGCAAAGAACGGATCGTATTATTGGGTCGATACGACGATCGTGCCGTTCAGCGACCCGACCGGCCAAGTTTACCAGTATGTTGCGATCCGCCACGATATCACTTCACGGAAACGGGCGGAGGAAGAGGCTCATGAACTAAGTGCAAAGCTGATGAACGCACAGGAAAAAGAGCGAGCTCGCCTCGCCCGCGAACTCCACGACGATCTGAGCCAAAGTCTCGCTCTGCTTTCGATCCAGCTTCAATCACTGGCCCGCGACGGGAACGACGCGGTTTCGCTACGGGATGAGGTTAGCGACCTTACTAAGCAGATCCAGCGACTCTCATCGGATGTCCACCGTATTTCGCACGAGCTTCATCCTGCAAAGCTAAACCAGCTCGGGCTCGTAGCCGCAATGCGGGGATTCTGCCGAGAGATCGGGGATGCTCATGGAATTAACATCCAGTTCGAGTCCCGCAACGTTCCGCGTGACCTGCCCGGCGACGTCGCATTGTGTCTCTACCGAATAGCTCAGGAGTCTCTACAAAATGTCTGCAAGCATAGCGGAGCAGGCATTGTAAACGTAAACCTTGAACGCTCCGATGGTGGGATATGCCTGGTGGTTTCGGACAATGGGTGTGGATTCGACCCGTCGGCGGAAAAGACTAACGAGTCACTCGGTCTTATAAGTATGGAAGAACGCATTCGAGCAGTAAGCGGAACCGTGACCATCGATTCTGTTATTGGGTCCGGCACTAAGATCGAAGCAAGCGTTCCGCTACCACCAGATCAAACAAATCCCAGTTAGACTTTCACGTTAAGTAGCGGGGGGCAAAAATACCCTGTTATTTCTGACAGTTACGCTTTACAAACTTTCAGTTAAATTTTACATATGATCGGCTGCGGGGGGCTAACTTCCGATGAGCCTGGATCAGACGTTTAACAACGTATTGATACTCGGGCTGCTCGCCGCAATTCGGACGTTCCTAAGTTGGTCGCTAAGCGTTGAGATCGAAGGGCTGTGGCCAAGCAAGCCGTTAAGGTAGAGCGCGAAACGGAGGTCAAATAAAATGAACGACACACCACTAACCTCAAATCAGTTGGCTGAGCAACGCACCGAACTGGCGCTAGCCCGTACAATTATGGCACTCGAACGTACGCTGATGGCGTGGCTCCGTACGGGTGTTGCACTGATAAGTTTCGGCTTTACGATATTCAAGTTTATGGACGCTCTGCTTCAAAAAGGTAATGCGGGCATTAGAGAAAATGCTCCGCGTAACTTGGGGTTATTTCTGATACTGCTCGGTATGGGGCTTCTGACCACGGGCATTCTCGAATACAAAATGGCGAAGAAAAATATCCTCGGTGAGTCAAAAATTAAGCCGCCCTTTTCGTTTTCGCTTCTGGCATCGATCGGCGTTCTTATCGTCGGCCTTTTGACACTGTTGAATATTTTCTTTGGCCTGGGAGGGTTTTGAAATGGAAGAGATCATTACACGAACAATAGAGAATCTTGGTGCTCGGGTAACCGGGCCAATGCACTTTAGAATTTATTTACAGCCGATAATGGCCACGGTCTTTGCGATAATCGCTGGACTTAAGGACGCAAAGGCAGGCAAGCCGGCATATTTTTGGGCGCTCTTCACCCAGCCCGAACACCGGCGGGACATGCTGAAAGACGGATGGAAATCGGTGGGCAAAGTCTTTGTGTTTGCGATGGTGCTTGATGTTGTTTACCAACTCATCGTCGAGCGGTGGGTATATCCGTTTGAGGTGGTCATAGTTGCTCTCATTTTAGCGATCTTGCCATATCTCATACTGCGTGGGCCGATAAACCGTATCGCCTCGCTGTTCATAAAAAAGGGCTGACGTATTTGCAGGCATGTCGGCAACTAAGCTAGTTACGTACCAAATCATCAACGTTCATTTGTTCGGGAACAATAGTTAAAAATTATACGAACAAGGAGCCGCGTGCTGCGGTTGGTTTGAACGAACAATTTCCCCGGCATGCTCTGAGTATTTCCGGCGAATTTTTGTTATTCGACCATATCTTGCGATCCGCCTGGGAAATTTTCGGATTCCCCAAAACCTGTCAATTATGACAGTACCGCCCTACCTCAAAAGGTGCGACGTTTCGTTACATAGGAGTTTGTATTTTTCATTTGCATTCAAAAAGTCAATCAAGTCAACAGCACCGGCAATTTTGTGCGGTGGCGGACTTTTGGATAGGAGAACACTATGTACACGTCAGACAAGAAACATCGTTCGCATTTACCAATGCGTAATACCGCGCGGCCGCAATTCATCGCGTATGACGCGAAGGATCCTGACCATAAAACAGAACCGATCGAGCAGCTTCGGCCGCCCGAGGGAGCTCCAAACGTTCTGATCGTCCTCATCGACGATGCCGGATTCGGAGCATCAACCGCATTTGGTGGACCGTGCTGGACGCCCAATGCGGAGAAACTGGCTGCAGGCGGTTTGAAATTCAACCGGTTCCACACAACGGCTATCTGTTCTGCAACGCGTCAAGCATTATTAACAGGCCGCAATCACCACTCGGCCGGCATGGCCGGCATTACCGAGATCGCCACGGGTGCTCCGGGCTACTCCTCGGTGCTTCCGAACACGATGTCACCGCTAGCCAAGACACTCAAACTCAACGGCTACAACACAGCCCAATTCGGCAAGTGCCACGAGGTACCGGTCTGGGAATCGAGCCCGGTCGGCCCGTTTAACCAGTGGCCAACTGGCGGCGGCGGATTTGAGTATTTCTACGGATTTATCGGCGGTGAGGCCAATCAGTGGTATCCGACGCTCTATTGCGGTACGACGCCGGTCGAACCCGACAAAACGCCTGAGGAGGGCTATCACCTCATGGAGGATATGACCGACAAGGCCATCGGATGGATGTCACAGCAAAAGGCGCTTGCTCCGGATAAACCTTTCTTCGTTTACTTTGCGCCGGGGGCCACCCACGCTCCGCATCACGTACCGAAGGAATGGGCAGATAAGTACAAAGGAAAATTCGACGAGGGCTGGGACAAGCTGCGTGAGGCAACCTTCGCAAGACAAAAAGCCATGGGTGTGATCCCGGCGGACTGCCAATTGTCCGCACGACCGGCTGAGGTCCCGAGTTGGGACGAAATGCCGGAGAATTTTAAGCCGGTACTCCGCCGCGAGATGGAGGTCTATGCGGGTTATATGGAGTATACCGATTACCATGTCGGCCGGTTGTTCGAGGGCCTGGATAAACTCGGCATCACCGACGACACGCTCATCTATTACATCATCGGCGATAACGGAGCCTCAGCTGAGGGTTCGATCAACGGCTGCTATAACGAGATGAGCTACTTCAATCAACTGCAGGCCAAGGAAACACCGGAGTATTTGAACGAGAGGATCGACAAGCTCGGCGGCCCGGATTCATACAACCACTACGCGGTTGGTTGGGCACACGCAATGAATACTCCTTACCAATGGACCAAACAGGTGGCTTCTCACTGGGGCGGCACCCGCAACGGTACTGTTGTCCACTGGCCGAAAGGTATCGAGGCTAAGGGCGAGATCCGATCGCAATTCAGTCACGTGATCGATGTCGCTCCGACGATCCTCGAGGCGGCGGGTATTCCCGAGCCCGAGAGTGTTGACGGCTTGCAGCAAGATCCGATCGAGGGCACCAGCATGATGTACGCGTTCAACGAGCCGGCAGCACCCGAACGCCACGAGATACAGTACTTTGAAGTGATGGGCAATCGTGCGATCTACCACAAGGGTTGGACCGCCGTGACAAAGCACTACACTCCGTGGGCAAGTATGGGAGCAAGGACCCCGCTGAACGACGACGTTTGGGAACTCTATAACACCAATGAGGACTGGAGCCAGTCCCATGATCTTGCGAAGGAGATGCCTGAAAAGCTTGCAGAGATGCAGCGTCTCTTTATCATCGAGGCGACCCGCTACAAGGTGCTGCCGATCGACGATCGTATGATGGAAAAGATGAATCCCGACACCGCCGGACGACCGGTCCTGATCAAGGGCAATTCTCAGTTGCTGTTTGGAGGAATGGGACGCCTTTCCGAGAACTGTGTTCTCAACATAAAAAACAAGTCTCATTCGGTGACCGCTGAGATCATCGTGCCGGACAGCGGAGCCGAGGGCGTCATCATTTCTCAGGGAGCGAACATCGGCGGATGGAGCCTTTACGCCAAGGACGGCAAGCTCAAGTATTGCTACAACTGGGGCGGCTTTGAGCACTTCTACGTCGAATCGGACAAGGTGATCCCTTCCGGTCGACACCAGGTGCGTATGGAATTTGCATACGCCGGTGGCGGTCCGGGCAAGGGCGGCAAAGCGACGTTGTTCATCGACGGTGAAAAAACCGGCGAAGGCGACATTGGTGCAACTCTCGCGTTCGTCTATTCGGCTGATGACGGCTGCGACATTGGCGAAGATTCCGGTGCTCCGGTATCACCGGACTACGCTGCCGGGGAAAACCGATTTAACGGTGAGGTCAAGGGCGTTCAACTTGCGGTCGCCGACGACGCCGAGGAAGCGGATCACTACGTCGAACCTGAAAAGGCAATGGCAATGGCAATGGCTCGGCAGTAAGTGCATTTGGCAGCTGGCAGTCCGAAAGGGCTGCCGCTGACCACTGGTCTTACCTAACAATTAGATTTGGGAGAGCCGAGGCGCCAGCCGGAGCTTTCCCAATATGGGAACGGGCTTTGGACGCGGTGTGGGAGACGCGGCCGAGGCCCTTCCTGCGATTTTGGGGCTTAGGCTAACCTGTTAATTGTGACAGTTACGCTCCGTGCAACGGCATATTAGACTCGATCATGGCATGACCTTTATGCCCTGACGTTCGGGGCAGTTAAAGGACACCGACTGGAAAAGCTATAAGGGGAGTGACAGATGAAATCAAGAATTATCATAGCAATAGCAGCACTATTTGTATTTGCATCGTTTGCCCAGGCTCAAAAAACGGTGGTCGATGTCGACAAATCGTTCGACTTTTCAAAATTCAAAACCTTTGCCTGGTCCGACGGACAGATAGCGCCTAAAGCAACGACCAGCGAAATGTTAGTTGCCGCAATCGAACGCGAATTGACAATGCGGGGACTCGTGAGAAATGACACAGCCCCGGATATTCGGATCGCGGTAATGGCGGCAGCCGGGATGGACCTCCAGGGTGTCGGCCCTACTTGGAATAACGAGCGATACAGATTTTGGGGCGGTTATGGCAACCCTGCTGCGTTGATGACGGTCACCAGCGGAACTTTGTTGATCGACCTCATTGAAACGAAAAACAAATATTCCATATGGCGCGCCGTAGTTAAGGACGTTTTTGTCACGCCGCCGACCGGCGACCTCGAAAAAGATCTCAAGCAGATGCAGGGGTTGGTCAATAAAACAATCCCAAAGGTCTTTAAGAAGTATCCGGTCAGGCCAAAAAATTAAACTTGTGAGAGCGGTGGCCTAGTATGCATCGGTTTCCGAGGATATTTGATCAGGGGATCAAGAAGGTTTTGAAATGTTAATAGATATCGTACCAACTTGGCTACTTTTCTTTATAGTGATCGGAGTTGTGCTCTTTGCTAGCGAGACCGGATATCGGCTCGGTCGAAACATCTTGGGGAAATCGAAAGCCGAGCGGGAGTCGCCCGCGTCGGCGATATCGGGCTCGATACTCGGATTGCAGGCGTTTATGCTTGCATTCACCTTTGGGATCGTTTCAGACAGGTACGAAACAAAGAAATCATTGGTTCGAGAAGAATCAAGTGTAATCCGCTCCGCCTGGCACCGAGCCGATTTTCTTCCCGAGCCGGATCGAACAGCATCGAAAAACTTGCTCAAAAAGTACGTCGACCAACGCATTAGCCTTGCCGCTTCAGACGATGCCGACGCAATAAGAATATCTCAGGGCGAAAGCTTAGTGATGCAGCAACAATTATGGGAGATCGCTGTTGCTAACTTTAGAGCAGATATGAGCTCGGACATCGGGGCGTTATACGTCGAATCGCTGAATGAGATCGCAAACCTGCACGCAAAGCGTATCGGCATCGGAATGCAAGCTCGGGTTCCGACCACTATGTGGGCAGTGCTGATGAGCTTATTGATCATGGGAATGATCAGCCTTGGTTACTACACAGCGATCGCCGATTCACGTCGGTCCCGTGTTTCGCCGATCCTTGCTGTCGCATTCTCGCTTGTTATTGCCCTGATCGCCACACTTGATCACCCGGGTGGCCGATTGATGCCCGTTTCTCAGCAGCCTTTGATCAATGTTCAGTCTGAAATGGCCCCGTAAAGAGGATCTCGCAACCGGCTATGCCTATCACCTACAGGTGATCTGATACCCAAAATTAATGACCGAACCGATACTTAGTCCGACAATTCGCAGCAAGAAGAAATAAAGTTTCGCCCTTCGCGAGCTTCTTTGAGGGCGGTGAGCAGGTCCGAAGCCATTTGCCTTTTTACCACGTAACCGTTGGCACCAGCGTCGAGCGCGGCTGATACAAAATCAGTATCTTCGTTCACAGTTAAAAAGACTATTTTTATTTTTGAATCGTGCTTCCTGATCTCAAGTGCTGCCTCGATACCATTCATCACCGGCATTGAGATATCGAAAACTCCAATGTCAGGACGCAATTCAGCAACGGCTTTAACGAGAGCCCGCCCGTCACTTACAGTCCCGACCACCTCATATTCGGTCTCGACGAGCCGAACGATCGCATTTCGCATCTCTCTGTTGTCTTCGGCTACGAGAACGCGTAGACGATCAGGTTTTTTTGGATCAGTAGCCATTATCGTTTCGACCTGGTTTGTTGAAAATGGACGATGTCACAACGCCAAAATCAGAAATTCTCAGACCCTATTACAGACTAACTGATGTTGGGGATAAAAATACTGTAAGAAATAACAGTGTGCGACAGTAGATCTTTTGCCCCATCTACATCAAATAGTGTCGTTTCAGGGTAATTTCACTTTCTTAATAAAAAGTGTTTCGAGTGGGTTCAATAGACCGTCTCAGCTTTACTCAATAACAGGCAGTGTGGAGCTAGCAAACGCCATTAGTTCCGCGTTCGACTTGATATTGAGGCGCTCCATCATCGAATACTTATGAAAGGCAACGGTTCGCGGCGTTATCTTTAATACAAGGGCGGCTTCCTTCATCGACAACCCTTCCGCCAAAAGTTGAAGAACCTCTTTTTGACGTAAGGTCAGCGTATTGGAACTCTTCATTTTCTTGAAAGCCTGAACAAACGACCCCACCATTCCCTCGGTCAAGACCTCAGATGCGAAATAGCCACCACGAATGACTTCGCGAAGAGCCTTTATCAATTCCGTGCCGGCCGAGGTTTTCACGACGTAACCCGAGGCTCCGAGTTGAAAAGCTTCGGCCGCTGTATCCTTGTCGTGATTCATCGTTAGAAAGATCAGTTTTGTTTTGGGAAGCAATTTTTTAAGCTGTTCGCCGGCGGCAAGTCCATTTATCATAGGCATCCCGATATCAAGCACAACAATATCGGGACGAAGTTCGACCGCCTGTTCGAGCAAGGTTTGACAATCTTCAAAAATCGCGGCTACCTCAAATTCAGGCTCAACTAAGCTCTTCAGGGCGTCAAGCAAGATCCTGTGGTCATCGACAAGTATTATCCGCGTACGCAACATAATTTAACTAGATGTGGTCTTGATTGTATCAAATACCAACGCTGGGCGATTCAAATAAACTGGTCTAACTTCATTCGAAAAGGGCCTTGGATTTACGCGTAATCCAAAATGTGATTTTAAAGTAGCGTAGGTGGGTAAACCTTACCTGATTCTACGCCGTTAGAAAATAATATCCGATCTCGCGCCGCCCGAAATGTCATTGATCTAACGGGAAGATCACCCAGACGTATACATGCGCCTCTCGACAAACATGTTTCTGAACTATGCGAAAGTAAACCTAAACTAAATTACGTTAACGAGGTGATATGTTGAGGATGAGAGGGGCCAGACCCCTTAACTCAACTTATTGCGGTTATCTAGGACCGTGAAATTGATCAATGTTACGCTCTGTTACTAGTAAAGGGCCAAAAAGGTATTAGACAAAAAGGTAAAGAAAGGATACGTCCACTTTTGAGCCTTCATTTAGTACACCATTTCATAAGAAAGTAATGCAGCTAAGCGAAGGGTTGTAACTTCGAGTCTTACCTGCGGAGCCATTTTGAAAGAGGTATCCAACTGGATGCCTCTTTTTTATTTTGCTAAAACATATTCATGGCATTTCGGCCCTTGATCATAATTGCTGTTTTTATCGCGGGATCTGTGGCGAGCTTTGCCGTCGTGCCAAAGGGTTTTGTTTCGGTCAAGGGTCACGCACTTTATCGAGATAACGCTCCGTATTACTTTGTCGGGGCGAATTATTGGTACGGCTCGCTGTTGGGTTTAGAAAAAGACAAGAAACGCGGGGTCGAGCGTTTGCGGCGTGAGTTGGATTTTTTGAAAGCTCACGGCGTGACGAATTTGCGGCTGATGGCAGGTGCCGAGGGGACAGGGCTGCTCAACGGTGTGACACGGGTCGGGCCTTCGCTGCAGCCGTCGGCGGGAAAGTTTGACGAGAGCATCTTGGACGGGCTCGATCTGATGCTCTATGAGATGAGCAAGCGGCGGATGACGGCGGTCATATTTCTGAGCAACAACTGGGAATGGAGCGGCGGTTTTCAGCAATACCTGATCTGGAACGGCATGATCAGCGATAAATGGCTGACGGCGAAACCAACTTGGGACGAGCTGCGTGACAATGTCGCGAAGTTTTACTCTTGTACGGCGTGCAAAGCGGGCTACGATGCACAGGTCAAGATTGTCCTATCAAGGCGAAACAAATACAGCGGCAAACGATACATTGACGACCCGACAATAATGGCCTGGGAACTGGCAAACGAACCGCGCCCGATGCGTCCCGCGGCTAACGACGCTTATGCGAAATGGATCGCGGATTCGGCGGCGATGATAAAAAAACTCGACCCGAATCATCTGGTCACAACCGGCCACGAGGGGCGTATCGGCACCGAAAGCCTCGACCTCTATAAAATGGTCCACACAGACCCTAATATCGATTACCTGACGATCCATATCTGGCCTAAGAACTGGGGCTGGTTTACGAACGGGAAGATGGCACAGGGATTTAATAACGCTACACGCGAAACCGACACATATATCAGTGAAAATCTAGGTGTCGCCGTCAAGCTTGAAAAACCATTGGTGATCGAAGAATTTGGTCTGCCTCGCGATGGCCAGTCGTTCTCAACGGAGGCTGGCACAACACTTCGTGACAAGTATTTTGGCGGGATCCTGTCTTTAATTGGCGGGCGAACCGGCGGCAATAGTTATGTTGCGGGGGCAAATTTTTGGGCGTTTGGCGGCACTGCAAGGCCGAGAAAAGGGCAATTGTTTTGGAAACCAGGAGACGAACTGATGGGCGACCCGCCGATGGAAGAACAGGGGCTAAACTCGGTATTCGACAGCGACATCTCGACTTGGCAGATCATCAAAAACGTTAGCAGATCGATCGGAAAACGTTAAAGGCGATCTCTATTTCCAACAGGGAATATCGCTCTCGGCAAAACGCTTGCCGTAATCTCGGGCGTAGGAGTCGAGATTGTGTTTTATCTTTTTGAAAACATGACAGTAAAATTCTTCGCCGCTGATGCGCTCGTTGAGATACAACATCGCGTTGACCTCGCTCCAATATTCGCGGCTTTCCCATATACCCACGGGCGTACCGCCCATCTGCTTTTCTAAATCGATCAGCCTCTGATCTGTCGTCTTCAGTCCATTCTTTAAGAAGATCGAATTATAGACCGGGATCAGTTTGTTTTGCAGTTGCACGGACTCCACATTCGCAGCAGCAACCTGATTTACGTGGCCCATTTCGTGCGAGATCTTGGTAGCGGCGACGATCTTGCCGCTGATAAGATACTGAGCGGGTTCCGACGCGAGAGAATTTAGTACCGGATAATATACAGGGTCAGGAAAACCGTCCTCTAGGTCGGCTCCGAGCATGATGGTCGCGCCGACAAAGTTGCCCTTATCATCCCACTCAAAATTATCCGTGCCGGCACCGCGTCCGCGACCATCGGTTATCTTGATCGTCAGGACAAACTGTTTATTTTGCGCAAATTTTTCCCACTGCTCGCGGCCAATGTCGGTTGCTAGCAACTCGGCTTTCCATTTTTCAAAACGGGCTTTAAACCTGAACGGAAAATCTTCTTTGATACCACCATCGGTCGGGGTTTTGACTATCGACATGGTGAGCGGCCCGGTGTGGGTCTCAAAGGAGTTTGCCGCGGCGGCAACCACCGGAGCAGAGTAACCGGCAAACCATAGATCATTGGCAGAGCAGTTTCGAGCGGCCGCCAAACCGCAGGACACGACAACCAACAACAAAATGAAAACCGAACGCGATAGTCTCATCAAACGATCCTCCGTGCGTTTACATCATATCTGCATGACGTTTATTTATTGTTAACTAAAGTTTCCCTACGTTATACCAATATTCGGTTTTGTGTCAAAAATGATTTGCGTCGGGCGTGAGCTAATTGCCTTGTGATTTGAGAATGACCGGATTGTTTGGATTTACTGACTTGAGCTTTTCCATCGTCAGAGCAAGGTTATGTTTATCGCCGTTCTCGGTGTAAGCAAGGGCGAGATTTTGTAGAGTTATCTCGTGATTTGGGTCGATGGCGAGAGCGGCTTTGTATTCTTTTATGGCACGCTCGATATTTCGCGGCTCACGGAGGAAAAATGTCAGTCCGAGATCAGTACGGGCATTGATATTTTTAGGGTCCTTTTCCAGAGCTTTCAGATACCATTTTTCCGCAGGTTCGTATTTTTCGGCGTCGAAATAGGCGTTGCCCGCCTTGACCATCGGCTCGACCTCGCCCGGTTTTATCTTGTTGGCCGCCTCATACAAAACTGCAGCGTCATCAAATTTTTGTATCTGATAATAAAGGTCGGCGGCCGTCATCTGCGCATCGTAATCGTTTGGCTTTTGCTTTGCCTTTTCGATCGCGGCAGCGATCTGCGGCATCTGAGCGGCTTTGGTTTGGTCAACATCGCTGCCGCTGCCGGTCGTGCTGCCGCTGCTTGTACCAAGTGGAGGATGGTCAGCCGGTAGATTGGGAACGCCCGACGCGGCCGTATTCGCTGTCATCTGATTAGCGGGAGCCGACGGGCCTGGAGCAGTTTTGTTAATACTGTTAGCTCCTACAAAGCCTATTACAAGGCCGACGACCAAACCCAAAACCACGAACATCACGTTATCTTTTTTCATTACTGCTTTTACTACTTCCGGCGAATGACCTTATTTAATAGTAATACCTATCGATTCTAAAAATCTATTTGGCCGCTCGCCGCCGATGAGGGCAAAAATATAGTGGTTGGGGATGGTGGCGACAACCTCTTTGTTGGTGACATTTTCGATGACGACCTCGCTCTCGCTCATTTCTTTGATGCCGACACCAAAATGCAGATCGAGCAGACCGTCTTCGGCGCATTGATAGAGCTGAAACTTGTTACCAAATTTTACGGTCGGCGCCAAATAGTCGCGAACGAGCACAGTAACCTTGTTCATGTCCTCCGGTTTTCGCGGCGTGATCGAGGCCCCGTCACGGACCGCTATCAGATCGACCGCAGCCTCGACCGCGACATTTCCGCCGCCAACGACGATCAGATGTTTACCCTTAAAATCCATCGGATTTGATAAGCCGTAGATCACCTTTTGCTCTTCGCGGCCGTCGATGGTCACCTTGAGATCTTCGTTTGGCAGACGCAATTTATTTGGCGCACCACGCAGGCCGATGGCGATAATTACACGCCGGGCTTTGTACGTCTGCGGCAATTTTTCATTGCCCCGCTCGGTCTCGATGACAAAATAATCACCATCCTCGGCTCGTTTTACTGCCTTACAGCTTTCTTCTTCATTGATCGTAACGCCCTTTTCGCTCAGTGTGCCCAGCCAGATATCGAGGATATTTTCACGCTGATCGCCCGGTATCTTTGTCTGCAACTGATCCGTGATCTCGGCTTTGTATGCCGTTAGCAATTCATCCTTCGTAGGCACAAAATGCGTACGAAAACTATTCGCCCAATCGCTCGAGCCCCTAGAACGCACAAAAGCGACAATGCGTTTCTTGAGCTCCTTTTCGAGCTTTTCGGTCAGCTTCGGCGAAAGCTCATCACGCAGTGCGGCAGGTATCTTTTCCGCGAGCTGTTGATGGAGCGATAACGCCTCGGCGTGAACAAGATTGGTCAGCTCTGCACCCAATGCATCGATGATGGGCTGATCGTCGTCCGCTTCCGCAGTCGCGTATTTTGCTTTAGAAAGGCCAAGTCCCAACACCGGGATGCCGCCTGACCAATCTTTGGTGTCGGGTTTGAAGAAAATATATTTGCCCTTTGGGTAGAGGTCGATGGTCGAGAGAGTCTTACCCTGTTCGATCCCGACATATCGAAGGCGCGCGTCGCTCGCCGCCGATGCGGCTGACGCCCCGCCGGGACCGATACCGATGATCGCAACATCCAGGTCGGCCTTTGGTTCGGGTTGAGCAGACTGCAGGTCAGCAGCGATCCGCGAGATTACATCAGCGCCTTCTTTTACGGCGTTCTTAATAAGCGGCACTCCCGAAACGTCACCGATAATGTAGCAGCCCGGTACGTTAGTTTCGAACGACGCTCCGTCACGCGTCGGAGTCGGTAATGAGCGGACCTCTTTGGTCGTGTTGATGACGATGCACGCTTTTGGATTGACCGGACACTCGGCCTGACAAGCTGTGTCCTCCATGCATAGATCTGGGGCGACGGCAGCGGCGACTCCGTCAACGATCGCCAGCACATCGTGCGGACACGCATCGACGCAAGCCTGACAGCCGATACAGCGTTCGGGAAAAATTATCGGGTGCGGATAAGCGGGACCACGATATTTGTCGAGGTTCAATTCCCTCAACTCGCTCCCCGTGAGGACGCGGATATCCGGCGGCGGCAGGGCCTGTGTGTCTTTTGAACGGAAAAAGCCGAACGCACGCGCTGAGTCATTGGCCAGGATCAAAACGCAGATGCCAAATACAACAATGCCTATGCTTGCCCAGCTGATCCACGACAGCCCACCGTACATCGTCACAGCATTACCCGCGTCGATACGGTTTAACCAGATCAGCACAGCGACGATGCCAAGACAAATTATCAGGTGAAACGCCTTCATTTTTCCTCAAGCCGTTTTATCTGCGCGGCGACCGCATCGTTTCTGCGTTTCAGAGATTCTTCGGACAAAAACTCGCTCCAACGTTTGCCGCTGTAAGCGTGCTGGACGTGGCACGAGATACAATTCGTTTGACCTGCGGCGAAGCGTTGATCGCGGTTTGTGTCGCCCTCGGCCGTCGAGTGGCATGCGGCACATGTCTGCCTCGGCGTCGTTCGGTCGATCGGCGTAAAACTCTTATGACAGCTCGAACAGGAGACTAAGCCAAATTTGTCAGCCGCAACTCCCGGCGGTGCCACGAGCCTCGCAACGTGGACCGAGTGAAAATGGCGGCTAAGCTTTGCCTGTTCGTCCTTATCGCCCGTTGCCGGCGAGTTGATCTCAGGTATCATCTCGGCGACCTCGCGATAGACGCCTTTCCATTTCCACACGCCATCAACGACCGGATAACCATACGACCCGCCATGAGCCGTGCGGACCGATCTGCCGTTAAATGTTTTTGTGTTGCCGTTATCATGACACGCCGCACACGACTGCATCGCCGATGTCATCAGCGAATGGTCACTGCCCTTATGCTCCTGATGACAAACGGTGCAAGTAATACCCGCCTCCTGATGAGCCTTAGTATTAGACGCGTGAAACTGCTCCGCTGTGTGGCACTGGATACAGGCGTTTTCGAGCGGCTCGCGTGTATTGTGACACGTCGTACAAGAATTGCCGTTTGACCGAGCGGCGATCGGGCTTCCGTCGATCTTTGATGCGTGGGGGCTAGCGAGAGCCTCCGGGGCATACACTTGCGGATATCGAAAATAGGCAAACGCCGCGATCCCGCCGATAAGGATAAATGCCCAGACAAAAAGCCCGGTTCGCCACGGACGCCGCAAGTCACCGGTCGGTTTCCAGTTAAACATCGCCTTGCCCGGTATGGGCTTTTCAGTCGGACGCAGGCGCGTGCCCCAGTCCTCTTTGTCCCGTGACCGTTTCTCCCAAAAAACATCGAGTACACCGCCGGCCGCAGCATCGAGGGCGGGCCGTTCTTTCGTCTGCTTTGCCTCAGGCACCTTGTCTGCGGCGGCTCGGTTAACCACCAACAACAGCGCGTCCTTGACGCGTTCGACGTTTATCGTAAAAGGCCCGATCTGGATAATGTCGCCGTCGGCGAGCACATCGCTCTTTTTTGGCCCAAGCAGTCGTCCGTTGACGGTCAGGATGTTTGAAGTCGATAGATTGGCGAGCGTAAAATTTGAATCCACAAAATTGATGCTCGCATGAATCCGCGAAACGGCAGGATGGTCTAGCCGCACAGCGCAAGTGTCGAGACGCCCGATCATGATCGTGTCATCGGTCAACTCTTTCGGCTCGACCGAATCGTCAGCAAAGCTGATCGCAAATTTTCGGAAATCCAGATTCATCTCACATTAAAATATACGACCTGCACAATATGCACCACCAACAAAACAAGCATCAGCGACGTGAAAAGTACGTGAGGCGGCAACCAAAGTTTGAGCAATTTGTGCAGATAACAAAGCGCATCGACGCGGCGCAGCGTCGCGGCATTCTCGACCGCTTCCATCAGCCTTGCCTCGTCATTGCGCGATAGTCCGTCGGCATCATCCCTGAATCTCGCCCTAGCCGCAGCGAGCATCGACGGCAGATCTTCGGTTCTTAAATACTGGCGGAATAGATAGCTGAGGCTCAGGAAACGGCGGCGAACTTTGCGTTCGATCAGTTTTTTGAGATCTGCGTTGTCGGTCTGTTCACTGGCCTGGATCATCTGGGCACGCAGCTCTTCGCGGCGGGCTTCGAGGTCTTCGAGCAAGAGCGGTTCACGCTCGATACGCGTCATAAAACGCGGCACGATCAGGTAACACAACGCCCCGAAAATGCCCGAAAATATCACCATGTCAAACGAGATCATCAGACACGTCGTCAACAACCCGCCGGTCTTTGTACCGCCGTGGACCAGCAGAAGCACTCCGGCCACTACGCCGAGATAAATGTGCGACAACATCCAATAACGCAACGCCCCAGCACGCCGACGGTAAACCTTTTTGCGAAACGGATACGCCATCACCCAAACGATGCTCGCAAGTCCCGCTAGGCCCGTCAGCCAACGCATCGTTACCCAAGAGCCTTCGCTCAAAGCGATATCCTGAGAATATTTGTAAGTTGCCCAAACGGCAAAACCACCCAAACCAACAACCAGCAACGTTCCGAGGATATGCCAGATCCATGACCTTAGATCAAATTTATGGATGTTGACGCCGATCGCGTGCGTCTTGCTGCGCTGTATCAGGCCGATCGATTCGTTGACCTCGTCAAAATACTCACGCGGGTTGACGCGGAGCAGTGCTCCGGTCGGGCAATTTTCTTCGCACGAATACGCGGCAGTTTTTGCTTTTGGCGGATTGAGGCCGGTGTCGTTGCAGAGATTGCATTTGATCGCAAGCAGATTTTCGGTCTGTGTGACAGGCGGCGGTTTTTTGTCCTCCGTCAGTTTGAAAGGCGACAAAAGCGACGCAAGGCGGCTTTGTTCGGAACCCGGTTTTGCACCATCACGAACGATCATCGAGATGGCATCATACGGACATTGGGTCGCGCAGTCGCCGCAGCCGATACAGGTGACGGGGTTGATGTCGATCTCACCGTTCGGAAAACGTGCGATCGCACCCGTCGGGCATCCGGTTAGGCATTCGGCATCCTGACAATGCATACAAACAGACGGAACGAGGATGCTCTGGGTTGCGGCTTTGTTTGCCTTGAATGGCCGCTCGATATGTATACCGCGACGCACCAGCCGCGAATTGCCGTGAACATGATGACACGCCAGCGAGCAATTGCCGCAGCGGATGCATTTTGCCATGTCCATCACAAGCAAATTCACGCCGTCTACGACGCCGGTTTCGATCTCTTTCGTCATCGCCGTCACGACACGTGCGTCCGATGGGTGCTCAGGGATCGCGGTTTCGTTTCCGGTCGAGCTTTTTAGAAACGGCACGACGGCAGACCTAAGTTCCTTATCCTCTCGCAGGCGGCTTATCGCAACCTCGATGACCTCGGCACGTCCGCGAACGACCGCCGTATATTTCCAGTCGCCCTCAGCATCGACGGCATCGAGCCCGAGACACGTGCCCGCTCCGATAAAATCGAGCCCGACCGATTCGTCCGATTCGAGCAGCAGATCGGCGGCTTTCGGATTAAATTCGACGCCGCTGACCCGCTGGATCCAGCCGTTGCGGACAAAAACAAGGCGGTTGACCGGATCGCCCTCGCGGAAAAGAACATGATCTTTTTCATACACCGCAAAGCGGGCTGCATCGTCCAACCGCCGTAATAAAGCCGGTTCGATGTCAGTCTTGGTGAAGTCTTTGAGCTCGTTGAGCGTAAGCGAGAGCCCATAAGCGCGGTAGTTGCGGTCGAGCGCTCGGCCAAATTTTGGCAGTTTGCGTAGCAGTCGGATCGCGGGGCGTGTAAATTCGAGAACGAGTGCGGTTTCCGCTCCTTCCGCAACTGAAACGGTTGCGGTTCGCGGCGTTCCTGACAATAATGCCATCTCGCCGAACGAATTCCCTGCCGGAATCTCGCCGACCTTTTTTTGTTTGTCGCCGTCGGCTATCGACGCGTCGAGTCTGCCCTCGACGAGGATGTAAAAAATGCTGCTTTCCCAGGTGTTTTCCCGAACGATCGTTTCGCCGGGCTCAAATTCGAGCAGACGGACGTACGGCCCGACTTGTTTTCCGCGATAACTGCGGCCAAACAGGATGATATCCATATCGAGCTCGTTCCTAAACTCGCCATTCGGTAGTTGGGCGACAAGCTCAGAAACGATATCAACATTTCGAAACGCCTCGATCACTTTCGAGTGGTTTTCGATCACACGTGGCATCGCAGTTTGGACTGTTCTAGAAAATTAAGGTTTAACGAAAACGCGACCAAAGGGCAAGCCCTACCAGGATCGCAGCGACGATCAAAATCAGCAAAAGCAACCCCCCGACTATGCCAAAGATGACCCATTTGTTGCCCCTCTCAGGCTTTTCCGCCGCAGCAGTCGGTATCGCGGCAGCACCAGTATCGATCGGCTGCAAAATTTGATGCAAAGGCTGCACGGTCGGTTGAACGACAGGCTCGATGACATGCGGAGCAACAGGCTCCTCAACCTTTTTGTCAGGAGCGGCCGAAATATTCAGCCCCATGTCCGACAGCATCTGGTTATACATCGTCTGGCCAAACTGCATGGTCCCATCCATGCTCTCGTAGGCAGACTCTTCTTCACGCTGCTTTTCTTCGACCAGAACATTGCCGCACTCCGGGCAAAATGCTTTTGCCTCATCGACCATCTCACTGCATTTGTCACATTGCCTAAGGGCCATCTTCTAGTTTGTTTTGTGACAGATCGTGCAGTCTTTAGACGTTGCAAAGCCAGGTTTCTTTTTCAATTCGGGCCGCAATTTGAACGCCGCATCATGACATGTGTTGCAGTTGATATGATACGCAAGCTCATTATTCAGATCTTTTTTGGTCGATTTGGCACCGTCAGTATATGTCGCCGTGGGCATTTCCTTGCCATCTGGTACGTTGCCATCCTGAAAATGACACGAACGGCACTCATTGACCTTTTGCGGCGAAGCTCTCCACGATTCGAGCGTCAGAGCGACGTCGCGTTCTGACGTTAATAGCGGGGGCTTAAGAGCTGATTTTGGCTGGTCGGTATGATGACACTCGACACAGCCGACGACCGATTTGCCGTCCGGGCTGTACATTTGAAAAGCGTGTGTTTCATGGTCAAATGGCGCCTCGCCGTATTCCGAAAGACTGTCCTTACCGAGGACAAATGACTTTGTGATCTTCTTACCGTCACCGCCGGATGCCGGGGTCGCCGCCGGAGCAGTATTCGCTGGTGTATTAGCAGGCTTGTTTGCATTTGCCGCCGGAGTAGGCGTTGGTTCACCCTTTGCAAAAACTCTCACACCCGCCGCCAAAGGACCAAAACTATTCAGCAATAATCCCAAAACAAATACACCGAAAATGGTGATAACAAATAGTTTGATCGAATTCTTCATAGCATTACCAGACCTAAATATGTGCCCTTATTAGAACCTCTTTTCGTAACGAATGTCAATGTTTTCAGAGATGCTCGAAATGGCGGTTTAAGTTGCGATAAATTCAAATTATTTTTCGGGCGGAGCCGTTTCGTCCGCTACCGTTTCCGCCGGCAGTGCCGAGAAACCAGAGCCTTTGTGGCAGCGTACACAGCTGCCGACATCGAGCGGGTTATTTCCCGTAAATGCCCGCCGTCCGTTGTGACACGCGACACAGTTTGTGCCCGGAGCGGCTCGATGCTGCAGCACGGCGATCGATGTCACCTGCCGCCCCATCGGTGCTCCGTTGACGACGTTGTGACAATCGTTACAACCGATGCCCCTAGCATGATCGCCGTGGCGGAAAAGAGCCTTAAAGTTATATTCCGACTGCAGCGTACGGTTGTATGGAGCCAGAGCGTGGCAGACATTGCACGAGCCGATCTTGCTTTCCGGCGTGTGACAGGCGTAACAGGTGCTGTGCGTATCGATGCCAGACGGGATCGACTGGCCCGGGCCCGACGGCGAATGACACGCCGTACATCCCTGAGCCGGACGCCCTTTGCCCGAATCGTGTGCCGAGTGGTCAAACTTCATGTTAAACCCCTCTTTGAATCGTGTCGTAAACGCACGCATAGTCGGCGGGGTCGTATCCATCTTGTCGTGACAGATCGAGCACATCGCAGGCTTTTCGCCAGGGTTTGTGAACTGGCTCAGATGACAACCGACGCACGAATCGTGTCCGGCGTATTCGAGCTGTTTTTGCTTGCCCTCCCGTCGGTGACACGAGACGCAGTCAAACTGCTTATGCTCAGCGACGGTGTGTGAAAATTTTGAAAATGTTGAATCGGAGGCTTTGATCACCGGCGGCTCGGGCGTCTCGGCGGCGGTCAGCGGAACGTTCGCCTTTTCACCCTGTTTGAGACAACTTGCCGCAAATACGAGCAAGGCCGCCAATAAAAAAGCAGCCTTTATCGCATTTCTTTTGCCCGCTTCGGTTCTCATTTGCTAAGTATCACACGATGGCTCTCCGGCACGTCAAAACGGCCGATCGCCGATGTGTGACAGTATGTGCAGCCGACAGGTTTGTCTTTCGAGGCGTCACGTGCGGCCACCTCTATATTGAGTATCCGCTTAAAATTCTCGCCGTTTTCCTGCCCGTTCACATGACAGATCGCACATGCGTAGATCGGAACATCCGCTTTTTTCAACGCGTTAACATCCTCATTTTGCGTTATCCGTTGATGGCAGCTAGTACAGTCTTTGACCGAGTGATCCTTACGTTCGTGGTCAAATTTTAATGAATAGCGTTTGATCTCGTCGGATTTAAGATACGGCGTTGCCGGAGCATGACATCCGGCACAGCTCATCTTTTCTTTTGGCAAATTCTTAAACTGATAATGACAGGTAAAGCACGACTCGTGTCCGGTCGGTGAACTCTTAAAAAACGACGCGACGATGGGACGGTCAAAAACATCGGCGATCAAAGCAGATTTTGCCGTCAGCGAAGGCAGCGTCTGCGGTGCATATTTTGGTATCGCGGTTGCGGTCGTGTGACAGATCGCGCAACTGTAATATTTGGCTTTATCCTTGTCATCATCAACAGGCCGCGAATACGATGCATTAACAAAATGTGCGACCGCGAATGGCGTCTTTTGCTCGTTCGAAGCTATCAAATCTTGGTGAACGTTGTGCGGAAAAATGGTCGTGAACTGGCTCTTGTGCGACTTTTGCGGAAATGCCGACACGGCCCGTGCTCGCATCGTCGGTACCGTGTGGCAAGTGCCGCAAAATGCACCCCCGTTGCTGTAAATGTCGCGTGTGTGACAGCCAAAACATGAAGTGTGCGAAGGGAAAGTTGCAACATCCGGATACGGATCAAGCTTGTCGCGGCGGGCTGATGTCCAGTTTTTGGTCGGAAGCGAGTGGCACGAAGAGCAGTCGCTGTATTTGCCGTCTTTGTGAGCCTTGGTCTCGTGCGAAAACACGCCCAGACGCCGCTGGGCACTAGACGTCTTTAATAGCCCGCTCACAAAAAACACGACGACGGCGGTCACAAGCAAAATTCTTGAAATATTTTTCATTTTGCCGGACACGCCTCCGTTTTACAGATCTGCTGCTTGACCTCTGTGACCTGACATTTGGCGTTGGTCTTGAGAGGCAGTGGCACCTTGGAAAGGAATTTGTTTGGCCCGAGATCGGTAACCTCGCACGTCCAGACAAAACTCTTATCGCCCAGCTCGACCGGGATGAGGGTTGAGACGAGATACTTTTGCCCGTTGTCGCTGACCGGGACATCAACAAAATACGCCTCAGCAGCGGTGATGGTCGCTTGCGTCGTTTGCAAAGGTTTTAGTCCGCCAAGCACACGTTCAACATACGCTCGCTGCTGGTCGTAATAACCCGCGACGAGCGGAGCGTCGAGATTGTTAATTAGCCAGCTAAGAGCGAGTGCGGGCTTGCTCTTATACAGCGTCAAACCCTTCTTATACGCCGCGTCAAACTCCGGCACGCCCGCGATCTCTGCCTGCAAGACCGGGCGGCAAAACGGGCCGTCGCAATTTTCGGCTTGTAGCCAGCACATAAACGCCGGGCTTGCCTTAGCCTGTGTGTAATAGCAATCGCGTGAAGTGAAAGCTGCCGATTTGATCCGGTCGAGGAGGGCGGCATTTTCTTTCAAACCGCCGTTGAAAAGGTAAAATCGTTTCCGAGCGAGCTTGAGCTGATCGCCGGATTTAATTGGTTTGGCCTGGATCAATATCGCACCCGACCCACCTTGCGCATCTGCAAAGACAAATGCCCCCAGCAATAAGATGAGCAGGATGAGTCGCATATTAAAAAGCCAATGGTCTGTTTATAGAAATGGCCGGGCCGGAAACTTCAAAAAAGGCAGCCGCACGCCGCGAACAAAAAACTTATCCGACCACATCGCCTGCGGCGGTGCAAAATTATTAGCTCCGCCGGCCGCTATCAGGTCGTCCTGATCGATACCATCGCCACTGACGCCGATCGCCCCAACAAGCACATTTCCGCGATAGAGCGGTATGCCGCCCGCAAATATCTGTATCCCGTTTCGGACTTCGGGTATTGCCGAACACGGACACGCGACTGGGATTGAAACTCCACCTCGCGGGCTACGACCCTTTATTCGCGGAGCACAAGGCGTCGTCAAAGCCGTTCGTATCAGATCCAGCTGCAAACCGTCGTTAAACGGGCTCCAATTCGTCAAAGACGTGCTAAACGGCCCCTCTTGCGTAAAGTCTATCCCGTCCGGAAAAAGCGGCCGGTGCAAATAACCGACGCCGCGATTGCTAAATGCAATATTCCCCGTTAGCGATAATCCGTCGGCATTTGCACGCGTAACGTATGAGCCAAAACCGGCGGTGGTTAGCTTCGAGCCCGCATCTGTTCGGGCAAAGAAATTTGAGGTCCGGGCTTTTTGCACCGCGACATCCAGCCCAAACACCGGAGCGTCAAGCTGGCGAAAGATACCGAGCACATTACCGTTAGTATCCACGACCGAGATCGTCACGCGGGCGTTGCTGCCCAGCGGCTGTCGGATGCCGGCTCGCGTCATATTTGCATAACCTGCGGCCGCCCCGAGTATTTGGTTTACCTCGGCAACGGTCAGGCTCGAACCGGCTACTGTCGGAAAACGCACGCTCGATTGCCCGCCAACACCATTAAGCGTCGTCGGCACAAAATCGCTCACGGGCGTCGCGATCACCGGACTCGTCACCGCTCCGGGCAGGCTGCCAAAAGCGATCGTCGGCACGACCGGCGGATTTACAACATTTGCCCACGGCAAACGGATGCCCTCGACCAAAATATTATCGGCACGAATGAGTGCGGGTGATTCAAACCCGCGAGCCGCCGCAAAAGCGATGATCTCTTCGGCTGATTGATCGTTGTCGGTAGGGTCGCGGTCAATCGTATAAAGCCCGTCGCCCTCGATTCCGACACCGCCGACCGCAACGCCGTTCTTATATAAAGGTATGCCGCCGGGATCGCCGGAGAGTCCCAAAGGCAATCCCGCAATGGCAACATCCGAACACGCAAGCGTCGAAAACTGCACCCCGTAAAGCGGCCCGCCGGGACGATTGTCGATACCGGGCGGAAAATGTTCCTGGATGATGAAACTCGCCGTCCGCGTAGTAAACGCATTGCCCCCCGTCGAAAACAGCCCAGCCGTTCCGGCCTTGGAGTGCGATGCCGCCGTTGCCGCCACAGACAGATTCTCCAGCCCCTGCCCCGCCGT